>JAZSHC010000006.1:0-109375 GCA_045533065.1 Acutalibacteraceae bacterium | reverse complement strand
TGATACTCCCGGTATTGACGACGAAGGAACTCTTGGTGAAATGCGTGTCAAAAAGACAAAACAAGTGCTGAATTATATTGATATTGCTGTTCTTGTTGTGGATGCTACATTGGGATTGCAACAAATCGACAGAGAAATGCTTACTCTTTTTGACAAAAAGAAAATTCCTTTTGTTGTGGCATATAATAAGTCAGATTTATTCATGGAAAATGCTCAATTAGACGATAATACAGTTCTTGTTAGTGCTAAAAACGGCACCAATATTAATGAACTGAAAAACAGAATTGCAAATGCTGTCAAAGTGCAGAATGAGAACAAAAGAGTTGTCGGTGATTTGCTGAAAAGCGGTGATATAGTTGTCCTTGTGACACCTATTGACTCAGCTGCACCAAAAGGCAGACTTATTCTTCCTCAGCAAATGACAATCCGTGATATTCTTGATTCCGGTGCTGTTGCTGTTACATGCAAGGAATCCGAGCTGGCGGGCACCTTGAATAGTTTGAAAACAGCACCCAAGATGGTTATTACAGATTCGCAGGTTTTTGGTAAAGTTTCTGATATTGTAGCTGATAATATTCCGCTTACATCTTTTTCAATTCTGATGGCTAGGTATAAGGGTAATCTTGTTGAACTTGTTAAAGGTGCTGCAATGCTATCCCGTCTTAGTGATGGGGATAAGGTCCTTATAAGTGAGGGTTGCACTCATCACCGTCAGTGTAACGACATAGGAACAGTTAAATTACCCGGTTGGATTGAAAGCTTTTCGGGAGTAAAACCTGAGTTTTCTTTCACAAGCGGCGGAGAATTTCCTGATGATTTATCACAGTACAGTCTTGTTGTGCATTGTGGTGGTTGTATGCTTAATGAAAAAGAAATGAACAGCAGGATTGATAAATGTATTTCTTCAGATGTGCCGATTGTGAATTACGGTGTTGCTATTGCGCAAATGCACGGCATTCTGAAACGCAGCCTAGAGCTTTTTCCTTCGGTTTTGAAAATTATTGAATAAAGCAATAAAGACATCCTATTTCTTACGGATGTCTTTTAATTTACAAAATATTTAAGGGACTGTATTACAGTCCCTTTTAAAATTATTTAAGATTATACTGCTCAATGTAAGCGTTGATTTTCTGAATGGGATTAAGGAAGGGGCTTACTGATCTGTCATGGTTAAGTGTGTCGATGATAAGTGCAACATACTTAGACATATCTACTGAATAATACCATTCCTTAGTGAGAAGAGCAGGAGTCTGATAAATAAGATTTGTTGTGAAAATCTTATTGAATATGCCTTCCTTATATGCTTCGTCAAAGCGATCAAGTCCTGATGAGAAAAGACCGAATGAGGAGAAAACAAAAATTCTCTTTGCCTTAAGCTTTTTCAACTGACGGCAAACGTCGAGCATTGAATCACCGCTGGAAATCATATCGTCAACAACGATAACATCTTTGCCTTCGACATTTGTTCCGAGGAACTCATGTGACATAATCGGATTTCTTCCGTCTACAACCTTTGAATAGTCTCTGCGCTTATAGAACATACCAAGCTGAACACCAAGAACCTGTGAATAATAAACACATCTACCCATGCCGCCTTCGTCAGGTGAAATTATCATGGTGTTTTCGGGAGTAAACTTAATGTCATTATTAAGGCTTTTAGCAATAGCCTTAATCATCTGATAATTAGGTGAAACGCTTTCAAAACCGATTTTAATTGCGTTCTGAATTCTGGGGTCGTGTGCATCAAAGGTAATGATGTTGCTTACACCCATATTTTCAAGCTCCTGTAATGCAAGGGCACAGTCAAGGGATTCTCTTGTTGTTCTTCTGTGCTGTCTGCCTTCGTACAGCATAGGCATTATAACGGTAATTCTTTTTGCCTTACCTGCACAGGCTGAAATCACTCTTTTAAGATCTGCAAAATGATCATCAGGACTCATGGGAACCTGCAGTGGTTTTCCGTCAGCATCCTTAAGATCGTACATTTTATATGTTACACTGTAATTAAAGCAATCGGAGATAATGAACAAATCGTAGCCTCTGATGGATTCATTGATAACGCCTTTGCCTTCACCTGTTGAGAATCTGGGAAATGTAGCATCAAGAATATATGAATCCCTGTGATATCCTTTAAGGTGAAGATTGCTGTGTTCTTTTTCAAATTTTTCACGGCATTCTACAATCTGGTCGCTTACTTTTTTAGCAAGTTCTTCGCAACCTCTCATTGCAATGATTCCAAGGCGACCCTGAGGAATAGTGTCAAGGTACTCTGTTAATGAAGTCTGATTTGGCATTATGTTTACCTCCATGCTTTAAACTTATATGTTATAAATCTCTTTACCTATATTTTACTGTTTTCTACAAACTTTTCAATATGTTTTCGGTAAAACTATGATAGAATTATTTGCTATATTTTACACTATATTTTGTGCACTTTAACAATTGATGTAACATTATGTATAAAAAGTACTTTTTCAATTTGTTGTAAGTGTGTTAATTGTTAAATTAATTGTGAATATGAACATCCAGCTGATTGTAAGGAATTGATATTCCGTTTTCATCAAACGCAATTTTAACGCTTTCCTGCATCATGTAATATACATCCCAATAAGAATTAACGTCACACCATATTTTAGTAACGAGATTTACGGAGCTCGCTTCATGAGAGTCTACAAACACACCGGGTGCTGGATCTTTAAGCACAAGCTCATTCTTATTAATTACATCGAGAATTACTTTTTTAGCTTTTGATATGTCGTCGGTATAGCTGATTGAATATATAAGCTTTACCATTCGTTTTTCTTCAGCTGAGTAATTAATGATATGATTTGATGTTATGTGTGAGTTAGGGATGATAATTCGTTTATTGTCAACAGTTGTGATTACAGTGTCCATAAACCTAATATCGGCTACATTACCCGAAACACCGTTTACCTCAACAAAGTCACCGGTTTTAAAAGGTCTGTTTAATAAAATCTGAATTCCGCTTGCAAATTGAGAGACGCTGGATTGTAATCCAAGACCTGCGGCGAGACCGGCACCACCAATTGCTGCAACAAAGGAGCTTAAATCAAAGAACATAGAAATAGCAGTAATTATAACAAAAACTTTTATAAAGGCAGACACAATTCTTCTTATAAAATTATAAACAGTAGGATCAACGTTTTTTGCCTTCATAGCTTTAACAAGCAGTTTTGAAACTAAAGAAGAAAACAAAAATCCAAGAACTATAATAACTGCAGCTATTATGAGTGTCGGTATTTTTTCAGTGATTTTTGTTATAAGATCAAGCTCTTCCCACCAATTTGTAACGCTTTGATAAGCATCAGACGGTTCAAGAAACTGACCGTTCTCGTCAAGAAAAATATTGCTTGTTGTTGTGGCATCAGTGATTGCTTGTGTTGTTTCAGCAATGCCGGTTGTTAACAGAGTGAAAAAGTTTTGCATATTAATACCTCCCTTATCCTAATTTTATCATAAGTTGCCGTTGATTGCAATTATAAAATAAAACTTGCCCTTGACATGTTCCTGAAGTTAAATTATAATATGAAATTGGAAATCAATTTCATATTGAGGTGTTATTGTGTCTACTGCAACTTACGATACCAGACAAAAAAGACTTATAAGAGAACTGTTAAATGAGAACAGTGAAAATCTTCTTACATGTGATGAAATATCATATATTCTTAAGGCAGAAGGGACGCCTGTTGGCAAAACTACAGTTTACCGTTTTCTTGAAACTCTGTTTGAAAAAGGGGAAGTAAGAAAGTCAACTGATCCTAAATCAAGGTGTACTGTGTATCAGATTATTGATAAGAAACAGAACTGTGAGAAGCATTTACATATGCGATGTACTGAGTGCGGAAAACTTTTTCATCTTGGTTGTGATTTCATGAACAGTGTTGGCGACCATATACAACAACATCATAAATTTACTATCGATAATTCAAAAACAGTTATTTACGGTCAATGTGAGAACTGTAAATAAACAGAGGTGCCATATGTCATTGATCAGTTGTAAAAATGTATATTTAAGTTATGAAAACAACAGTGTTGTTGAAGATTTGAATTTTTCTGTGAGTGCCGGTGATTATCTTTGTATTGTTGGTGAAAACGGCAGCGGCAAAAGCACACTTATAAAAGCAATACTCGGACTTAAGCAGACATCATCAGGTCATTTACACTTCGGTGACGGTCTTGGGTTTGGAGACATTGGATATCTTCCGCAGCAGACATCTGCACAAAAGGATTTCCCTGCCAGTGTGTTTGAGGTTGTTCTTTCAGGCTGCATAAGCGAAAAAAAGGGTATATTTTTTTCGAAAAAAAGCAAAGCGATTGCACTGAAAAATATGGATAAGCTTGATATCACCGATTTAAAAAACAAGTGTTACCGTGAGCTTTCGGGCGGTCAGCAGCAACGGGTTCTTCTTGCAAGGGCACTTTGCGCCGGTAAAAAAATTCTTATTCTTGATGAGCCTGTTACCGGTTTGGATCCTGTTATAACAAGTGAATTTTACAATTTAATAAGAAAAGTAAATAAAGAATTTTCTGTTACTGTTGTAATGGTTTCTCATGATATGCATGCCAGCATTGAGTTTGCTACACATATTTTACATCTAAAAAAGACTTCAAGCTTTTTCGGCACAAAAGAGGAATACCTTTTAAGTGACACTTACAGCAAATATATAGGAGGCTGTGATAATGACTGATACCTTAACCTTACTTTTTTCACAACAGTTTCTGATAAGAGCACTGGTTGTCGGTATTCTCATTTCTCTTTGCACGTCACTATTGGGAGTCAGCCTTGTGCTTAAGCGCTTTTCTATGATTGGAGACGGACTTTCACACGTCTCTTTCGGCACCATGGCTATTGCAACCGCTGCAGGAATTGCACCGCTGTATTTTTCACTGCCGATTGTTATTATTGCAGCCTTCATGCTTCTCAGATTGAATGAATCGGCAAAAATCAAAGGTGATGCCGCCATTGCACTTATTTCAACAGGTGCTTTGGCTGTTGGGGTTATGGCAACCTCAATGACGACCGGAATGAACATTGATATTTATAACTATATGTTCGGTAGTATACTTACGATGGATAACAGTGATACTGTTGTTACTTGTATTGTTTCCGTTGTTGTAATCACATTGTTTACGGTTTTTTATCATGAAATTTTCTGCGTAACCTTCGATGAGAGCTTTGCAAAAGCTACGGGCACTCGTGTTTCACTTTATAATATGCTGATTGCTGCTTTGACTGCTGTTACCATTGTTATCGGTATGAGAATGATGGGTGCTCTGTTGATTTCATCACTTCTTATTTTTCCGACGGTAACCTCAATGAGACTTTGTAAAAGCTATAAAAAAGTTGTTGTGTGTTCTGTATTTATATCTGTTTTCTGTTTTATATCAGGTTTGGTTCTTTCAATTAAGTTCGAAGCTCCTACAGGTGCAAGTGTTGTAATTGTGAATATATTGATGTTGCTTTTATTTTCACTTTTACAGGTTATACAACGTATTACGGTAAAAAGCAAATTTTTTGCAATTAAGAGATTACTTACATTAACGGTTATATTATTATCCTCATCTACATTTATATTTGCATTATTTTCTGGTGATTTTACTCAATATAAAAACGAAAAAATCAGCATCGTTGCCACTGCTTTTGCTCAGTATGATTTTGCAAGACAGATTGTAGGTGAGCACGCTGATGTTATTATGCTTCTTTCGCCCGGTGAAGAGAGCCACACTTATGAGCCGACACCTGAAGACATACTGAAAATAAGAGAATGTGATGTTTTTATTTACGGAGGAGGAGAATCCGATGCTTGGATTGATACCGTTCTGGATTCCGTTGATGAGGATATCAGAACAGTAAAAATGATGAGTGCTGTTGATGTTATTGAAAATGTTATTCATGATGATGGGCATGCACATGAACATGAACACGAGCACGAGTATGATGAGCATGTGTGGACTTCTCCCCACAATGCAGTTTTAATTTCGCAAGCAATTTGTGATGCAGTATGCGAAGTGGATAACGTACATGCTGATTATTACAAAAAGAACACTGCTGAATATATTTTAATGCTTGAACAGCTCGACAGTGATTTTATAAAGCTTACAGAGCATAAAAAGCACAATTATATTATCGTTGGAGACAGGTTTCCTTTAAGATATTTTACTCAACGATATAACATTGGCTATTATTCAGCTTTTCCCGGTTGTTCGGCACAGGCTGAAGCAAATCCGGTAACTGTATCTGATTTGTGCAACAGGGTAAAAAGAGATGATATCTCCGTTGTTTTTAAGGTTGATATGAGTAAAGGAGAGATTGCAAAGACAATATCTGCTGAGACAGGGGCTGCGATAGAAACTTTATATTCGTGCCATACGGTTTCTTTAGATGATTTAAATAACGGTGAAACATATATAAGTCTTATGATGCGAAATTATAACGCACTGAAAAAAGCATTGTATTAACTTTAATAAACAGAAAATTGCAGGTGTATCAATTTAGATTATTTTGATATATCTGCATTTTTTCAGTTGAACTGTTGAGGGCTTATACTCAATATATTTGCTTTATTTACTTTTAATATGTTGATTTAATTTTCTTGATGTTGTATAATTACAAAATAATTTGTTTAGTTATCAAAGGAATGATATTATGGCAGTTAATCTTATATATAAAGCAATACCTACGGTGGCACTCAGAGGGATGGTTATTTTTCCGGGTGTCAGGTTCCACTTTGATGTAGGAAGAAAAAAATCAGTTGCGGCAATTAAAGCGGCAATGAATGATAATCAGAAGCTTTTTCTTGTCACACAAAAGGATGTCAGCATTGAAAATCCCGATTCCGATGATTTATTCAACTTTGGCATTGTTGCATCAATAAAGCAGGTCATAAAATCACCTGATGCTGATTATATGCGTGTTGTTGTTGAGGGCGAATGCAGAGCACAGATTGGTGAAATTCTGCAGTCAACACCATATTTTATTTGTGATGTTAAAGAGAGAAAGTCTTCTACACCAGGCAGCTATGATGAATCCTATATTAATGCTCTTATAAGGAAGGTAAAGGATTCTTTTGATGAATTTATCCATCTTTCATCAGGGGACTTTGACGATGCTGCAAGAATATTCTTTTCAGATTCGGCAGATACTGTTGCAGATACCGTTGCTTCTGCTACAATTCTCAATTATGAAGACCGACAGATGCTTCTTGAAGAATTGAATTCAGTGGCAAGATTGGAAAAGTTATATTCTTTGCTTGTGAAAGAAAATGAAATTTTACGCATCGAGGGTAAAATTGAATCTAAGGTGAATGCTCAGATGGAAAAAAATCAAAAAGAGTATTACCTTAAAGAAAAAATACGGGCTATTGCTGATGAACTGGGCGAAGGTGAAGATATGCTCAGTGAAGTTCAACGATACAGAACAAAAATCAGTGAGCTTGAATGCACGGACGAAATCAGAAAAAAGCTTTCATCGGAATGTGATAAGCTTACAAAAATGGCAGGAAACTCAGCAGATGCTGCGATAACGAGAGCATACCTTGATGCCGCATTGTCTTTACCGTTCGGAGCTTATACAGTCGACAGATTTGAAATAGATTCAGCAAGAAAAATTCTTGAAAAAGACCATTACGGACTTAAAAATGTTAAAGAACGCTTTATAGAAATGCTTGCAGTAAAAGCCAGAACAAATGATGTCAAAGGACAAATAATTTGCCTTGTGGGGCCTCCCGGTATAGGCAAAACATCAATTGTCCGTTCTGTTGCTGAGGCTATGGGCCGTAAATATGTCCGTATGTCCCTTGGCGGCGTCAGTGATGAATCCGAAATCAGAGGTCACAGAAAAACCTACATCGGTGCAATGCCCGGCAGAATTGTAAATGCACTTGTTCAGGCAAAAACATTTAATCCCATAATACTTCTTGACGAAATTGATAAGCTCGGTAAGGATTATAAGGGAGACCCTGCTTCTGCGCTTCTTGAGGTTCTTGACCCTGAGCAGAACAACTCCTTCAGAGATAATTATATCGAAATTCCCATTGATATCAGTAAGGTTTTGTTTATAACAACAGCAAATGATGTTTCTACCATACCGGGACCTTTGTTCGACCGTATGGAGGTTATTGAACTCACGAGCTATACTCCGGAAGAGAAGTTTAACATTGCAAAAAAACATCTTGTTAAAAAACAGATTAAAATGCACGGTCTCAACGGCTCAAATCTCAGATTTAATGATGATGCAATCAGATTTATTATTGAGTCATATACAAAAGAGGCCGGAGTGAGACGACTTGAACAGACAATTGGTGCTGTTTGCCGAAAATGCGTTGTAAAGCTTTCCGATAATAACGTTAAAAGGATTACTGTTACAAAATCTCTTGTAAAGGAATTGCTCGGACCTGTAAAACATAAAAAAGAAGAGCTTCTTTCAGCAGACAGCATAGGTGTTGTAAACGGTCTTGCGTGGACAAGCGTTGGCGGTGAAATTCTTCAGGTTGAAGCAGTAACCATGAACGGCGACGGCAAGCTTGAACTTACAGGTAGCCTTGGCGATGTTATGAAGGAATCTGCAAAGGCGGCACTCAGCTATATAAGAAGCCGAAGCGAATACTACGGCATTGATAATGATATGTTTACGAAAAAGAACATTCATATCCACGTTCCTCAGGGGGCAGTTCCTAAGGACGGTCCCTCTGCCGGTGTAACAATTTCAACAGCTCTTATATCTGTTCTTACCGGCAGAAAGGTTGACAGGTGTGTTGCAATGACCGGTGAAATTACTCTCACAGGCAGAGTGCTCCCTATAGGCGGTCTTAAGGAAAAATCAATGGCTGCTTATAAGTCAGGAATCAAAAAAATTATTATACCTCACGATAATTACAGTGACTTGTGGGAAATTGATGATGTTGTTAAGGAGCATGTTCAGTTTATACCTGTTTCAGAACTGAATGAAGTGTTTGATATTGCTTTAAAAGAATGTATTGAAATCAGTAAGGCAACTCAGACATCTGTAAAATTTGCTCCACATGATTTAATAATAAAAGACAGGAGGAAGAAAGATGAAATTCGATAATGCAATTTTTGAAACCTCTTTCGGCACCTCCGGACAGCTAAAAAAATCTGATCTGCCTGAGGTTGCATTTTCAGGCAGGTCAAATGTCGGTAAAAGCTCGCTGCTTAACCGTCTTCTTGGCAGAAAATCTCTTGCAAGAGTAAGCTCAATGCCGGGAAAGACTGTTACTATAAATTTTTTCAAGCTTGATTCTTGCCGCTTTGTTGATTTGCCCGGATACGGCTATGCCAAGGTTTCTCATGACGAAAAAATCCGTTGGGCTGAGCTTATGGAAACTTATTTTTCATCAGGACGTGATTTGCGCCTTGTGGTTCAGCTTATTGATATGCGTCATTCTCCGTCAAAACAGGATATTGATATGATTGAATACATGACAGCTAACGAAATACCCTTTGTAGTTGCTTTAACGAAATGCGATAAGCTTAATAAAGGTGAGCGTCTTAAGCAGCTTGAAGAAATTTGCGGTGTACTTACCAAATACGGAAATATAAGTGTTGTGCCGTTTTCAGCAACAAAAGGCGAGGGTGTGGATGAGCTGAGAAGCTTAATTTCAAAAGCTGTAGAATCCTGAGGTGTTGTTATGAAAAATACTTTTTTGGAAAAAATGAAAAGCAACCCTATTATCGCAGGAGTTAAGGATGAAAATAATTTTGAAGTTGCATTGAATTCTGATTGCGAAATTATTTTTCTGCTTTGCGGAACTATATTTAACCTTAAGGATTTTGTTCTGAAGGCAAAAGAGAAAAACAAAATTATTTTCATTCATATTGATCTTGTCGACGGATTTTCAAAGGATGCAACCGCTCTCAAATATATCTGTGATGAAATCAAGCCTGACGGTGTAATTTCAACCAAAAACAGTCTTTTAAAAACCGCTAAGAGTTTAGGTATGCTTACTGTTCAGCGAGTTTTTATTATTGACTCACTGTCCATTAGTACTGCAGTCAAGGCTTCGCAGATGATTAACCCGGATGCAATTGAAATAATGCCCGGAATCATGCCCAGGATAACTGAAAAACTCAGTTCAAGCCTTGATGTGCCTGTTATTGTAGGCGGACTTATAAGTGAAAAAGATGAAGTTAAAAATGCAATCGAAAGCGGTGCGCTCGGTGTTTCAACTTCATCAAAAGCAATATGGGAGATGAAATTATGATTAATATCAGAAAATATGAAAATAAGGATAAAGCAAACCTTATAAAAATTCTTTATGAAACATCCTCATTACCCCTTGAGACTGAAAAACAAAGAAAATTTCTTGAACTGATGTTTAACGATTATTATACGGAAACTGAACCTGATTGCTGCTTTGTTGCTGTTAACGAAGATGATGAAGCGGTTGGCTACATACTGTGTGCAAAAGATTTTAATACATATGAAAGAAATTTCAAGAATTTCTATATGCCCGAAATCAAAGAGCTCGGATTCAATTTTTACACAATGGCAGCAGGGGAGATTTTCGTGCATAAGCTTCTTAAGAAAAAATATCCTGCTCACCTTCACATTGATATTCTCGATGTGTGCCAGGGACAAGGAGTTGGTACAAGGCTTGTTAATGCACTCAGCGAGCACCTTTCTCAGAACGGTGTGCATGGTCTTATGCTTTCCTGCGGAATGGGTAATACAGGTGCAATCAAATTTTATCAGAAAAATAAATTTAATAAGATTATGAATTTCTTTGGAAATTATTTGATGGCAAAAGAAGTCTGATTGTGTGAATAAAGCACTTGAGTCGGTCCATAATAATCACAAAAGGAGTTGACTTAAGATGCTTGATAAAATTGCTTTAATTCTCACCATCATCGGCGGCATCAACTGGGGACTTATCGGAATTTTTCAATTTGACCTGGTTGCTTGGATTTTCGGAGGACAGAGTGCAATTGTTTCCCGTATTATCTATACCCTTGTTGCCTTGGGTGCCATCTGGTGCATTTCACTGCTTTTCGGTGAGAGAAAAGTTGTTAATGAAGATGTAAAATAATAAAAACCGGTAATACTAATGTATTGCCGGTTTTAAACTTTTAAACAAGATTTTACATTGAAAAACAATATTAAACCTACTAGTGCTGTAATAGCACTAAAAATGCCTCTGCGTTGATATCAAGCAGAGGCATTTTTCTGGCGGAGAGTTAGGGATTCGAACCCTAGGTGAGTTTCCCCACACAGCATTTCGAGTGCTGCACCTTCGACCACTCGGACAACTCTCCGTATGTTTGAGCTTTTGTATTTTATCAAAAAAACTATCCTTTGTCAATAGAGAAAAGATATTGATAAATGAGTTGAATAATGATATAATTGCATTATCACAATGTAAAGGAAGTTGTATATGCCTTATATTTTCGCACATTTTAAAGAAAAAATTACTCCTGACGGTGAACAGGTTTATTTTTCTGTCAGTAAAGACGGATATAACTGGGAAATGCTCAATGGCGGTCAGCCGATACTTCAAAGCACAAAAAGCATGAAAGGATGCCGAGATATTGAGCTTGTAAGACTCAAAAGCGGTGGTTTTGTCATACTTACAACCGATGAATCTATTTCATACAGACTTGATGAAAACTATAAGGTCGATTGGAGCATAGTTAACAAAACAGGCAGCAAAGGATTTTGTTTTTGGAGAACAGATGATTTAATCAACTTCTCCGAACAGTCGATTCTACCTCTCGGAAGAGAAGATTTCGGCTGTATGTGGGCTCCTGAGGTGTTTTATGATGAAATAGAAGGGGAGTACCTTATTCATTGGGGCTCAACAGTAGCACAGGATAATTATAAGCATATGTCAATTTACTATTGCAATACAAAAGATTTTGTAACCTTCACTAAACCGAGGCTTTTCTTTACCAAAGCTAACGAAATACTCGATACCCATATAAAAAAGATTGACAATAAATATCATCTGTTTTACAAAAACGCACACTGTCCGAGCATGAATATGCACGCTGTGTCAGATAACCTGTACGGGCCATACATACATGATGTAGAATTTGAAAAGCTGATGTCAGAACTGGAAAAACCGGGAAGCTATGAAGCGGCAACAACTTACATTCTTCCTGACGGTAAATGGTGCCTTATGCTTGACTTTTTCGGGTGTGACAGATCTGAAATGGGATATGTACCCTTTATCAGTGAAAAGCCGGGGGATGCCGATTTTAAAATGTGTAAGGATAAGTTTTCCTTCCCTTATGGCTTCAAACACGGTAATGTGCTTGAAATTACAGATGAAGAATACGAAAGACTTATAAATCACTACAAAAATTAAAAGAAAAGAGTTCATCGCTGGAATAAACCGTGATGAACTCTTGCTTTTTAATTAAACCCGCCGTGCCGTTCATGATGTGTATAACCTGCTCTTAGGCAGGATGGTGATTGCGAGCCGGGTTCACGCTCCCTTCGTCCGCCAAAAGGCGGGAGGTCTGCAATCCGCCGGCAAAGCGTCTCTCCGTTTAATAACTTGTTGGGTTATAACGATCATAGTTATCGCACACAGCAGGCTAAAATCAATTATTCGGTTATTGAATCCTCAGCTTCATATTTTTCAATGAGCCTATCTTCAAAAATATTGCCGATTTCGTTAAATTCTTTTTCGTCTTCAATTTGTACCAGATATGTTTCTCCATCCTCTTCAATTACTTTCAGAATGAGAACATCTCCGTCATCATCAAGAATTTCAACTTCATCATCGTATATTGGGATAAGAGCAACATATCTGTTACCGTTATCTGTTTCAATTCTGTCAAGTTCTTCAAAAAGGTGTTCAACACCGTCATCGTCAACAACGCTGACAATGTCCATATCCATGTTAAGTTCGTCGTTCATTTTGTTTTCAGCAGCTTTGTTACTGCTTTTCCTTTCATAATTATTATCTCAACAATATTGTAATAATTTATTACACAATTGTCAATAAAAGAATAGAAATAATAATTTGAAAAAACTGTAAAAAAATGTTGGCATTTGATAGCCATATGTGATATAATAAAATATCTGTAAATATTATTACTGCTTTTAATCAATATATACTTGTACAATCTGTTTAAGGAGAAAGGTTATGTCAAATTCATTGAATCCCGTTTTCGGTCAATGGTATACCGATAAACAGTACGGCAACGGTACCGATGGAAAGGTTTTCTCAATTTATAAAGAGAATTATGACGGAAGCAGAGATACTTCTGTTTTAAAAATTATAAGACTCGGCGAAAACAGAAATGAGAGAAAGGTTTTTTCATCTGAAACTGTCGATGCTGCCACTGAAGAAGAATATTACGATAAAATTATTAAAAATATAACTGACAATATTGACAGTGTCAAAAAGGCTGATAACGGCAAACATTTCATCAGATATGAAGATGTTGAACTCAGAAAAGCCAGTGACGGTAAGGGAAGACTTATTCTTATAAGACTTGAAAATGCCAAATCATTAGCTGAGCTTCTGAAGGAATTTTCTTTTACCTACGACGAAGCACTTCGTCTGGGTATAAATATATGTTCATCTCTTGTGAAATGCCGCTCTTTCGGATATATTTATCCCAATCTTAAGCCGGAGAATATTCTCTTCGATGTCGAAGGCCGATGCAAACTTGGAGATTTTGGTACATTCAGTTGCCTTGAACCTGCAAAAACCTCAGTTGCTTATAAACGCACGCAATATTATATGGCACCTGAATTTATAAAAACAGGTAATATAAACTGTACTGCAGACACTTACTCACTCGGTCTTATTCTTTATATGCTTACAAACAGAGGCAGGTTACCTTTTACTGAGCCTTACCCCGAAAAAGTTACAATAAATTCTCTTAATAATTCCGTTGAAAAAAGATTAAGCGGCGAAGAAATGGAAAAACCTGTATTTGCCGGTGATGATTTGTGGAGAATTATTAAGAAGGCTTGTGATTATAATCCTAACAAGAGGTATTTTTCACCTGACCAGATGTTGTCAGATTTAAAAAACGCATTAATGAATAAGCCTTTTGAAGAACCGGTATATGATGAGATATATTCAAAAAGTGTAAACGATAATGATGATGAAAATGTTGTTATTCCGGAAATTGAGGATGCTCAAAATAAAACAGAGAATATAACACCTTCACTATCCATTAAAGAAGAAATTCAGATCCCTGAAATTGTACCTGCATATAAGAAAAAAATTACAGGGAAAAAGAGAATTAACAGATATGAAAAATTACCCGAAATCAAAAAGCCTGTTTCAAAGAACAAAAACGATTCGATAAAAAAACTACTTATTCTCGCAATTGTTGCTGTTCTGATGGTGATTTTGTTTATCGTTTCTGCCGTTTTGAATTCTGAAAGCAATTCAGATGAGCCTGTAACAGCTCTTATTTATAATCTTTATTCAATTTATATGTTTGCCGGAGGTGTGTAAGCTATGGCATCACAAATGGTTAAAACAGTTATGAAGGCAGAGGCCAAGGGTCGTGAGCTTGAAGCACAGGCAATGAAAACTGCCGAAAAAATGATTAAAGATGCAGAAATTCAGGCTGAGATTATTATTAAATCATCCGTTGCTCAGGCTGAAAGTCAGGCTAATATCATTCTTACGGAAGCTGAATATTCGGCTGACGGTATAATCAAGCAAGCCGAAAAGCTTGCTGAGCTTCGTGAGAAAAAATCAATCACTGATACCGAAAAGCAGTATGAGGCGGCTATGAAACTTGTTTTTGAAGAACTTGTTAAATAATTTTTGTGAATTTTCATTAAAGGAGGTGTTGCTGTTTGGCAAAAGTGAAAATTGTATATTTTGAGATTGTATCTCTTTTAAGTGAAAGCAAACGTATTGTTGATTTTTTGCAGAAGGTCGGTAAAACTGAAATAATTGATACTTACAGCGATGAGCTTACAAAGTATGATACAAGTGCTATTGTACGTCAATATGACAATAAGATTCAGAAAGCGGCAAAAGCTATTTCAGTTTTGCAAAGCTATTGTAATATCAAAACCTCCTTTATTAACAGCTTTGCTGATTATCAGGAACTTGATTATAATGAGTACAAACTATTATGTGACAAGGCTGATAAAATTTCTTCAGTGTGTGACAAAATAATTTCACTTGAAGCTGAAACAGAGAAAATCAAAAGTGAAATCAGCGAACAACAGACAGCACTTTCTTATTTGTCTTCATGGCTTGATCTTGATATACCAATGGCATCAAAGCGAACGATGTCTACAAATATTTTTATAGGTAATTTTAACAGAGAGTTTTCCGAAGAAGACATTTTAAACGAAATATTAAATATTGATTCGGAGCTTGACGATGTTGCAGTGGAAGTGATAAGTAAGCAAAAAATGTTTACCTGCGCAGTAATTATGTGCCACCATTCTCACTTCAAAAAGACTGAAAATGTACTTCGTCAGTTGGGTTTTGTTATACCTGATAAATGCTCTCCTCTTATGCCATCTAAAAGTTCTGAAGAAATTAAAAAGCGTGTTGCAGAACTTGAAAAAGATATTGACAATATCAAAAGCGAAATAAGAGGATATATTTCCGAATATGACAATCTGAGGTTTCTTCACGATTTTTATTTGTCTCAGAAAGTAAAATATGAAACAGTTGAAAAAACCGCCTCAACTGAAACTGCTTTTGTTCTTAGCGGATATTTGCCAGAAAGAATATCAGAAGAAATAAAATTTGCTTTGGAGCAAAAATTCACTTGTCAGGTTGAATTCACTGAGCCGGATTATGAAAACGAAGATGTTCCTGTTCTTATTGAAAACGGCATGTTCGGTGGTGGCGTTGAAAGTATTACTGATATGTATTCTGTGCCGTCGAACAATGACATTGATCCAAACCCCATCATGGCATTTTTCTATTATCTGTTTTTCGGGTTTATGCTTTCCGATGCAGGTTACGGCATACTCATGATAATTTTTGCTTTGGTTGCAAAGGCTAAGCTTCACGTTAGCGGTAACAGATTGAAATTTCTTAACATGGTGTTTTTTTGCGGAATATCAACAGTATTCTGGGGCGCTATGTTCGGCGGATGGTTCGGTGATCTTATTCCGGTGATTTCCACTGAGTTTTTAGGGTTGGAAAAAGGCCCCGATCTTGCTATATGGATGGATCCCATTGGCAACAGCATGAATCTGCTTTTGTATTGTCTTGGGTTTGGTATTATCCAACTTTTCACAGGGCTGTTAATAAGAGCGTTTATGCTTTTCAAAAATAAAGAGTATTTTGCAGCTGTTTTTGATACATTTCCGATAATTGTTTTTGTAACAGGCTTTGCAATTCTGGGCGCAGGTCTTATCGTGCAGCTTCCTGCTTCAATCTCTGAATTCGGAGTACCTTTACTTGCTGCGGGAGCTTTAATGATAATTCTTACCGGTGGAAGAAGCTCACGAAGTATTATCGGAAAGCTCGGAGGTGGTTTGTACGCTCTTTATAATACAACCACCGGATATGTAGGTGATATATTATCATATTCCAGATTGCTTGCATTGAGCCTTGTCACGGGCGTTGTGGCAAGTGCCGTAAATCTTCTGGCGGCTATGCCGGGAAATCCTGTTATATTCGCTGTAATTTTTGTAATTGGACATACGATGAACATTGCCATTAACATTTTAGGAACCTATGTACACACAAACAGGTTACAGTATGTTGAATTCTTTTCAAAATTTTATGAAGGCTCAGGAAAAGCTTTCAGTCCCTTTAAATTAAATGCAAAATATTACACTATCAAGGAGGAAAAAAATTATGAGTAATTTAGGTCTTTTCTTTGCAATTTTAGGTGCAGCACTTGCTGTAGGTCTTGCGGGTATCGGTTCAGCGAAGGGCGTTGGTCTCACCGGTGAGGCTGCGGCCGGCTTGCTTTCTGAAAAAACAGATATGTTCGGTAAGGTGCTTACACTTCAGATCCTTCCCGGAACACAGGGCCTTTACGGTTTTATTATTGCCCTTATTCTTCTTAACAAGATTGGTCTTTTCAGCGGTGATGTTGTTTCTGTTTCACTTCAGCAAGGTCTTACCCTTTTTGCCGCTTGTCTTCCCATTGCAGTTACAGGCTTCTTTTCTGCTATTTATCAGGGCAAGGTCGCAGCTGCAGGCATTTCTCTTATTGCAAAACAGCCCACAATGCTTGGTAAAAGCATGACACTTGCTTCAATCGTTGAATTGTATGCTATTCTCACACTTCTTGTTTCTTTCCTTGCAGTGTTTAACATATCAGTTGGCTGATTTTTATAGATAATGTTAACTCTGTGTCAAAAGGAGATATATCAATGACAGGTCTCGAACGAATAACAGAAAAGATTTTGCTTGAATCACAGGAAAACTGTGACAGAATAATTGAGGATGCTTCTTTAAAGGTTAAAGAGATACTTTCAGCAGCACGTGCTGAGGCAAATATAAAATCACGTGAAATCATTGAAAAAGCTGAGCTTGAATCAGAAAGAAAAAATGCGGTAGCTAAAAGCACTGCCGAATCAATAAGCAGGAACAGATATCTCGAAATAAGAAACGCTATTCTGAATGACGTTATATCCGCTTCATATCTTAAAATTGAAAAGTTTTCCGATGAAGAATACTTTGATTTTATTAAAAAGCTTTGCGTAAAACACATACAACCCGGTGAGTGTACTTTACACTTTGGCGGCTATGACCTTGGAAGAATGCCTGAGAGTTTTGAAGATGAGCTTAACGCACTTGTTTATGAAAAAGGTGCTGTTCATATTTCCGACGAAACGGTTGAAATTGAAAACGGTTTTATACTCAGGTATGATGGTTTTGAAGTTAACTGTGTTTTAAAGGCTGTTTTTGATGAAGCAATGGACAGACTCAAGGATATGCTTAACAGTGTTTTGTTTTAAGATGATACACAGGAGGATAATATGAAAGATACTGATTATGCTTTTTGTGTTGCTCGAATCAGAGCTAAGGAAACAGAGTTACTGTCCGAGGATTTTATAAACAGGCTTGTTGATACTGTTGATTATAAAGAAGCAGTTCGTATGCTTTGTGAAAAAGGCTGGATGAGTTCTGAAATGACGTATTCCGATGCTGTATCGCATCAAAGCCGTGATTTGTGGCAGCTTTTAAGTGAGTGTGTCCCTAATAAAAATGCTCTGAACTCTCTTTGTGTTCTTAATGATTATTTTAATATAAAAACTGCTGTAAAGTGCTCGCTTTCAGGCGCTGATGCTGTTAATTTCTATGTTTATCCAACAACTCTTGATTTAGCTGAAGTTACAGAATATGTTAACACACTTGATTTTTCAAGATTACCTGCTGTTCTTTCTGACTGCGCCGGTAAGGCATATGATATTGCCAATAAAACTGAAAATGGGCAGTTGGCTGATATAATTATCGATAAAGCTGCACTTGAAGCATTAAAAGAATATTCAAAGAAATCTAAAAATAAAATCTTTTCAGCTGTCTGTTCATTTATTACAGACACAACCAATATAAAAATAGCTTTACGTTGTGCAGCTACTTCAAAAAATTCTGATTTTGTCAGAAGTGCAGTTTCAGAGTGTATATTTATTGACAGAGATAAACTTGTTTCATACGCTGTTTCAGACATTGATGAATTGTATTCATATTTGTTTAACAGCAGATATTCAGATGGTGTAAGGCTTTATAAGGAAAGTCCGTCTTCCTTTGAAAAGTGGTGCGATGACAGTATTATCGAAATAGTAAAGGATGCGAAGTATACTGCTTTCGGATTCGGTCCTGTCTGCGCCTACTATTATGCTAAAACTACCGAAATTAAAAATGTTCGTATTATTCTTGCATCGCTTTTTTCGGGGATCAGCACTCAGGATATCAGAGAAAGGTTAAGGATGCTTTATGTATAAAATTGCTGTAATCGGAGACAGAGAGAGCATTGTCGGCTTTGCTTCAATAGGTCTTGATACATTTGAAATTAACGATAAAGCAATTGCTGCCGCTAAGTTAAAGTCATTGGCTCAGGACGGATATGCTGTTATTTTTATTACAGAAGCTCTTGCAGCAGAAATAAGTGAAGAAATTCTGAAATTTAAAGATAATGTAATACCGTCAGTTGTGCTGATTCCCGGTGTTACAGGTAATACGGGCGAAGGAATGACAGCGGTAAACCGTAGTATTGAAAGAGCAGTCGGCTCGCAAATAATCTGAAAGCCTTTGATAGTTGAGTTTTAAGAAATAGGTGATATTATGAACGAGGGAACAATTACAAAAATTTCCGGACCGCTTGTTGTAGCATCCGGTATGAAGGATGCTAACATGTTTGATGTTGTCAGAGTAAGTGATCAAAGACTCATCGGCGAAATAATAGAAATGCATGGTGACAGAGCTTCAATTCAGGTTTATGAAGAAACATCAGGTCTTAAAACAGGTGAAGCGGTTGCTTCAACAGGTGAACCCCTGAGCGTTGAGCTTGGCCCTGGTCTTATCGGAAGCATTTTTGACGGTATACAAAGACCTCTTTATAAAATTATGCAACAGTGCGGAAATAATCTTACAAGAGGTGTTGAGGTACCTTCTCTTGACAGAGAAAAACACTGGAAATTTGAACCCTGCGTAAGTGTTGGTGAAAGAATTTATGGTGGCGATGTTATCGGCACTGTACAGGAAACCGATGTGGTAACACATAAAATTATGTTACCGGTAAACCTTGGCGGTATAGTTAAAGAAATTACGGGCGGCACCTGCACAGTTGATGATGTTGTTGCAATTGTACTGGATGAAAAAGGTCAGGAGCATGGCATAGGTATAATGCAGAAATGGCCTGTAAGACGCCCGAGACCCTATAAAAAGAAGCTGTCACCTGATATCCCTCTTTTGACAGGTCAAAGGGTTGTTGATTCACTCTTCCCGATTGCTAAAGGCGGTGTAGCAGCGATTCCAGGACCATTCGGCAGTGGTAAAACCGTGACACAGCACCAGCTTGCAAAATGGGCTGATGCTGATATAGTTGTTTATATCGGTTGCGGTGAAAGAGGAAATGAAATGACGGACGTTCTTAATGAATTTCCTGAATTAATAGACCCGCATACAGGTAAGTCTCTTATGGAACGTACAGTTCTTATTGCAAACACATCTGACATGCCTGTTGCCGCACGTGAAGCATCAATTTATACCGGTATTACTATTGCGGAATATTTTCGTGATATGGGCTATAATGTTGCACTTATGGCGGATTCCACATCCCGTTGGGCGGAAGCTCTGCGTGAAATGTCGGGAAGACTAGAAGAAATGCCTGGCGAAGAAGGATATCCTGCATATCTCGGCAGCAGACTTGCCCAGTTTTATGAAAGAGCAGGCCGTGTTCTTTCAATGGGTAGGGAAGAACGTGAAGGCACACTTTCCGTTATCGGCGCTGTATCTCCGGCAGGCGGTGACATTTCAGAACCTGTAAGTCAGGCTACTTTAAGAATTGTAAAAGTATTCTGGGGGCTTGATTCAGCCTTGGCGTATAAACGACATTTCCCTGCGATTAATTGGCTTACCAGTTATTCTCTTTATGCTAATTCTCTTGGAAATTGGTTTAATGATAACATCGGAAACGAGTGGACTGCTCTGCGCGGAAAGATCATCCGTTTACTTTCAGAAGAAGCTGAGCTTGAGGAAATGGTGAAGCTTATCGGCATGGATGCACTTTCACCTGCAGATAGATTGAAAATGGAAGCTTCCAGATCTATAAGAGAAGATTTCCTTCACCAGTTGGCTTTTCATGATGTTGATACCTATACATCAGCCGCAAAACAGCTTCTTATGATGAAGCTTGTTTGTGATTTTTATGACAAAGCTCTTGACGCACTTAATGATGGTGCTGACATTGAAGCTATTGTTGCCATGCCTGTAAGAGAGAGCATAGGCAGATTTAAATATATCCCCGAAGACGAGATTGAAGAAAATTTTGAATTTATTCAGCAGCAGCTTAGTGAACAGCTTGAAGCTTGCAGGAAAGGAGAGGACGACTGATGCCTAAGGAATACAGAACAATAAGTGAAATTGCGGGTCCTCTCGTTCTTGTTAAAGGTGTTGACAATGTTGCTTACAATGAGCTTGGTGAAATTGAACTAAGCAACGGTGAAAAAAGACGTTGCCGTGTTCTTGAAATTAACGGCACCGATGTTCTTGTTCAACTTTTTGAATCATCTGCCGGAATTAACTTAAGTAACAGCAAGGTTAAGTTTCTCGGCAGACAAATGGAGCTTGCTGTTTCAGAAGACATGCTCGGCCGGGTTTTCGACGGACTTGGCAGACCCATTGACGGCGGACCGTCAATTATTCCCGAAAAACGTCTCGATGTTAACGGCACACCTATGAATCCCGCTGCAAGAAGATATCCCAAGGAATTTATTCAAACCGGAATATCTGCAATAGATGGGCTGAATACACTTGTCCGCGGACAAAAGCTTCCCATATTTTCAGCTTCAGGTTTACCACACGCTGAGCTTGCTGCACAGATAGCACGACAGGCAAAGGTTCTTGGCAGTGATGAAAATTTTGCTGTTGTCTTTGCTGCTATGGGTATTACATTTGAAGAATCTGATTATTTTGTCAAATCATTTAAAGCTACAGGTGCAATTGACAGAACTGTTATGTTTTCAAATCTTGCAAATGATCCTGCTATCGAACGTATTGCTACGCCTAAAATGGCAATGACAGCTGCTGAGTACCTTGCATTTGACAAGGGTATGCATGTGCTTGTTGTATTAACTGATATCACCAACTATGCTGATGCTCTCAGAGAGGTTTCAGCTGCAAGAAAAGAAGTACCCGGCAGAAGAGGTTATCCCGGATACATGTATACAGATCTCGCATCAATATATGAAAGAGCAGGTCGACAGGTTGGTAAAAACGGTTCAATTACACTTATACCGATTCTTACTATGCCTGAGGACGATAAGACACATCCCATTCCCGACCTTACCGGATATATAACCGAAGGTCAGATAATTCTTTCAAGAGAGTTGCACAGAAAAGGCATATCTCCGCCAATTGATGTTCTGCCGTCTCTTTCACGTTTGAAGGATAAAGGTATTGGCGAAGGTAATACAAGAGCCGATCATTCTGATACAATGAATCAGTTGTTCTCAGCTTATGCAAGGGGTAAAGATGCTAAGGAGCTGATGGTTATTCTCGGTGAATCTGCTCTTACCGAAACCGATAAATTGTACGCAAAATTCGCTGAAAGCTTTGAAGAAAAATATGTTTCACAAGGCAACGAGACAGAAAGAAGTATTGAGCAAACCCTTAACATTGGTTGGGAGCTTTTGTCACTTCTGCCAAGAGGTGAACTGAAGAGAATTTCAGATAAGTTCCTTAATGAATATTATATTGAAAAGTAGGTGAGTGCACGATGGCTGTAATAAATGTAAATCCAACCCGAATGGAACTGACAAATCTTAAAAGAAAGCTTATTACGGCCAGACGCGGTCACAAGCTTCTGAAAGATAAACGTGATGAATTAATGCGGCGTTTTCTTGAGCTGGTCAGAGAAAATAAAGAGCTCAGAGAAAGGGTTGAGCAGGGTATTACAAAAGCAAACAAGCATATGTCCCTTGCATGCAGCTCAATGAGCGATGAAAGTATATCTGTTGCACTTATGTTACCCGGTCAGAAAATGAACCTGGAAGTCAAACAAAAAAATATAATGGGTGTTGACGTGCCTGAATTTATTCCGAAAAACAAAAGTGCACTTGATGATGCAATTTATTCTTACGGTCTTGCGTTTACTTCAAGTGATCTTGACGATGCAGTTAAGTCATTCTCTGATGTTATGCCATATTTACTCAGATTGGCAGAGGTTGAAAAAACATGTCAGATTCTTTCTGCCGAAATTGAAAAAACACGCAGAAGAGTCAATGCTCTTGAGCATGTTATGATTCCCGATTACGAAGATACTATTAAGTATATAACCATGAAGCTTGATGAAAATGAAAGAAGCACAACAACAAGACTCATGAAAATTAAAGATATGATGCTGAATCAATCTCATAATTATGTTCAGAAATAAAGAGTGTCTTGTACACTCTTTATTTAATGGTGATTAATATGACTGAAAAGGAAATACTGATATCTTATGCTCTTGACAAAAAGCAAAGTGCATATGATAATTCAATGATAACAAACACCAGGTTTTTATCTATGGATGAGCGCACCGAAATTGTTCATCTTGAAAAAGAGCTTGCATCTTCCGTGCGTACATTTTATTTTGGCGGATATGAGAATGCAGAAAGAACAGCTGCTGTTTTTATACCTTCATTTTATGAGACTGGTGTTGGTTTGAGTGAGTTTTTTAATACATATAAAGATGATAACCCTGTTGCCCTTCTTCGGCTGAAAAAAGACAGATTTTCATCGTTGTCGCATAGGGACTACCTCGGTTCTCTTATGGGACTTGGTATAAAACGTGATGTTTTAGGTGATATTCTGCCGCTTGAAGACGGCTGTTATATTTTTTGCTTAAAAAGCATAGCGGAATATATCTGCAAAAACCTTACAAAAGTTGGTAGAGGAGCCGTTGAGTGCTATATAAGTGAGGATTTCGACTTATCAGAATATAAAGATAATTTTGATGAAATTTTTCTTTCAATTGCATCTTTAAGACTGGATAATATTGTATCCGGCGCCTTTAATTTATCCCGCTCAGATGCTTTTGAAGCGATAAATAAAGGTATTGTATATGTCAATTCTGTCAAAGTATACAAGCCAGATTTACAGGTTAGCGAAAAAGATAAGGTTGTTTTGCGCGGCAAAGGAAAAGTAGTTTTAGATAAAATTGCAGGTCTCAGCAAAAAAGGAAGAACACATATAATAATTAAGCGATACAAATAACAGTCGATGAACTTCATCGACTGTTATTTGTATATTTGTCTGTATTTCTCAAATACTTAATACAGGTGATTAGTATATGAATAACTTTAACGGAAATTACGGAGAGAATTTGCATAAAATTAATACAAAGTTACGTTTGGGAGAAAGCTTTGATATAATTGTAAAGCGTTTAAAGGTTGCCCAAAGACAAGCAACATTATATTGCATTGATGGGTTTGTTAAAGATGAAATGTTAGAAAAATTAATGGAATACCTTACAAAAATCACACAAAGTGATATGAAAAACATCAATGACGCTGATGAGTTTACGGATAATTATATAACTTATATTGAATCAAGCACTGAAAACGATCTTGATAAATTTACAACATTTATTCTTTCAGGTGCAGTAGGACTGATTGTTGACGGTTTTTCAAAAGCAATTATAATTGACTGCAGAACTTATCCTGCAAGAAATGTTCAGGAGCCTGAATCAGACAAGGTTTTGAGAGGCTCGCATGAGGGTTTTGTTGAAACTGTAATTTTTAACACGGCACTAATAAGAAGAAAGATACGTAATCCGCTTCTTACAATGAAGTCTTATCAGATAGGCAGTGAGTCGAAGACAGATATTGTTGTATGTTATCTTGAGGACGCGGTTGACCGTAAACGACTGGATATACTTACAAAAAAGCTTACATCTATAGATGTAAAAAGCTTGTCAATGGGGCAAGAAAGCCTTAAAGAATGTCTTATTCCGGGTCAATCATGGAATCCATTCCCCAGGGTAAGATACACTGAAAGACCTGATGCTGCAGCTGCTTGTGTTTATGACGGAAACATCATTGTTCTGACCGACGGTTCACCATCAGCAATGATAATACCAACAGGAATATTTGATTTTATTCAGGATATAAATGATTTTTATTTTCCTCCGATTATCGGTTCATTTTTGCGAATAATCAGAACAACAGTATTCGCTTTGTCACTGATATTGATTCCAATTTGGTATCTTATAACGGAATATCACGTTCATCTTCCTGATTTCTTGAAATTCATGCTTATTGAAGAGCCTAATTCAGTTCCGATAATCGCTCAGCTTCTCATTGTTGAATTTGTAATAGATACATTGCGTCTTGCGTCTTTGAACACACCAAGTGCCCTGAGCAGCTCCTTCAGTGTTGTCGGTGCATTGGTCTTGGGTGAATTCGCCGTCAGGTCCGGATGGTTTGTTTCAGAGGTCGTATTGTTTATGGCTTTTGTCGCAATATCAAACTTTACTCAGCCAAGCTTTGAATTAGGTTATGCCATTAAAATTTTCAGAACATTAATTCTGATTTTGTGTGGTTTATTTAAGATATGGGGATTTATAGCCGGTCTGGTTTTAGTTCTTACTGTAATTGCTTTGACAAAAACGCTTGACGGTTATACCTATCTTTATCCCTTGATCCCGTTTGATAAAAAAGCCCTTAAAGGCTTGCTTTACAGAAGTCATATTAAATTTAAATATCAAAACAAATAAATTCAAACCCCTCCGTATGAAAACGGAAGGGTTTTTAACTTACAGCTTGAAGTCATCCTCGTTATATTCAGCTCTTAAAACAATTTTATCGGGAACACGCTTTAAGGGATCGTATTTATAGTGTCTGCATTTTGAATCCGGTTCAACAATACCCTTTTTTTCGCATAAAACAGAATCCTTATCCTTTGGGGTTCTGCCAAAAAAACAGTTTGAACATTGCTTTGAATATTTTTTATTATCAATAATTTTTTGTTTCATCATTTTCACCTTTTTGATTTCATTTCATATGTATTGTATCACAAGGTTACTGTTTTTTCAATTGCTTTGGTGTAAATGAAAGTACTTTTTTTGATTTCAATAACATAAACTATAATAAAAAGCTTTGAACAGGAGTTAGGCATGGAAAAATACTTAACAGACAAAAATTATTCTGATGCAATAAGTCAGGTGTCGCAAAAACTGAAAATAGTACTTTCTGCAGTGAAGCATAGCATAAAAGTTGAGTGCAGCGAAATAAGACTTCGTATGGGCAAACCGATAATTTTAGTGTGTAAAAACAAAAATCTTTTTTTGCATCCCGACGGAACAGTTGATGACGTTGCTGATGACTTTTATATTTGTACATATGACATAATATCCGATACCTTTTCAAGAATGTGTAATTATTCTGTCCACGCACATTTATCAGATGTTGTAAACGGATTTATAAGCTTAAGCGGCGGACACAGGGTTGGTATTGTCGGCACTGCTGCTACCAATAAAAACGGTGAAATTATTTCTGTCAGAAACATAACATCACTTAATATAAGAATTGCCAGAGAAATTCTTGACTGCAGTTCAGAAATGTACTTAAAGCTGTTTAAAAATAAAATGCAAAGCATAATTATAGCCGGTCCGCCTGCATGTGGCAAAACAACCGTTTTACGTGACCTGATACGAAAGATTTCAGATTCGGGAATTAAAGTAAGTGTTATTGATGAGCGTCATGAATTGTCCTGTCAGTCAGACGCAGTAAATTCATTTAATCTTGGCTATAATTCAGACATTTTTGTGGGTTATCCAAAAACCGAATCGTTGAATATTGCTCTCAGAACAATGTCACCTCAAGTAATCGCAATTGATGAGGTTGTGAAAAGGGGAGAAATAGAAGCAATATCGACGGCGGCTAATTGCGGAGTTAAGCTTATCGTGACAGTCCATGCTTCAAGCTATAATGAAATTCTGAATAAACCGCAAACTGAAGCTTTGATCAATACGGGAGCGTTTGATAAATTAGTTTTATTGATGGGTCCTGATTCACCGGGAAAAATCTCAGGAATATTCGATATAAGGGAGCTAAGAGATGAAATTATTAGGTGCAGGATTAATTTGGGTGAGCCTTATGTTGATTGGAGTGAAGATGTTCTCACAGTTTAAAAACAGAATTAATTTGTTACAGGGCATTTTATTAATGATTGAAAGCTTTTCATCTGATATTAATTATCTCATGAAACCGACAAATGAAATAGTTTATGAACTGAACAGAAACACAGGATTATATAATCTTCCGTTTATTTCAATTTGCTCCGATTTATTGATGAATGGTGAAGACTTTCCCGAAGCGTGGTCTTCGGCTATTAACAGTGCAAAAATGCCTTTAAAAAAAAGCGAAAAACAAAAACTGATCAGTTTTGGAAGTTGCATAGGCAAAACTGACCCGGAGGGTCAGAAAGGCGTAATAAAAATATATTATGACTATTTCTGTGATTTGGATGAAAAAGCTAAGTGCGAAGACAATAAATATTCATCAGCTGCCGTAACGGTTTGCTTTTTAAGCGGATTCGCATTATTTATATTATTGTTATAGCGGAGGAATTAACATGGACATTGACGTGATATTCAAAATTGCAGGAGTCGGAATTGTTACAGCCATTCTTAATCAGGTGCTTGCCCGTTCTGATAAAAGTGAATATGCAATGGTAATTACTTTGACCGGCATTGTAATTGTGTTTCTGATGATTATTCCGCAAATAAAAGAGCTTTTTGATGTTGTTAAGGATTTTATTGAGTTTTAATTATGTACAGGATTTTTCTTTTAGCTGTTATTTTATCCCTTATAAGCGTTTTTTTAAAAAATAACATCAAAGAGTATGATTTGATTTTTAAGCTTTGCGGCGGAGCATTAATTATACTGTTTCTTATTAATGATGCTTCTGCTTATCTAAAAGATTTTTTTAATGATATAGATATTTTTACCGAAGAAAGACCAATTATCAATACTCTGATTAAAGGTGCTGTTATTTCAATTACTACAAAGCTTTGCGGTGATGTTTGCCGTGAAAGCGGAAATATATTTCTTGAGGATATTGTTGAGTTCGGAGGAAGAATAATGCTGTTTATTATAACTGTACCGTATATTACCAAAATATTTGAAATTGCAATGTCGTTTATAGATTAAAATGAAGAAAATTATTATTGTACTTGTAGTTCTTTTAAGTTTTCATTGTTTTGTCTTTTTTGTTTCTGCAGAAGAAATATATGACGAAAAACATTTTGAAGAAAGTATTTTTTCAAATATAGACAATGATACTGCGGAAGTACTTGAAGATTTTGGCATAGACAACTTGGACATAAATCAAATTTATTCAGTATCCTTTGCTGAGATTGTTAATTATTTTTCTGAAGATCTAAAAAGCATATTCGGAGGTTGTGTAGCAGATGTATCAATGTTGTTGTGTATAATATTAATTGTATCAACAGCCAACTCTGTATTTAATATTAGTAACAATGATAATTTTTTCGGTTTAATAAGTACTATACTCACTACTATAATTGTTACATACAAAATCAATCCTTTGATAAACACGATTTTAAGCACAATGAAAACAAACGGTAGCTTCATGCTGGCATATATACCTGTTTTTACCTTACTTATTGCCTTAAGCGGCAGCCCATCTGCAGGAATTACATATAACACATTAACATTGATTTTTTCTGAAGGGATTTCAATATTCATCAATAATTTTGCAACCGGATTAATTGGTGCATTTTTTTCTTTATCGATTTCATTTTCTGTTAATCCTACCGTAAACCTAAATCGGTTCATTAACTCTGCAAACCGAACCGTTGGGTTCATTCTTGGATTTCTTTCAAGTATTTTCGCAGCAATTCTTTCAATAAAAAGTATTACATCTGTTGCTATTGATTCTGTTTCGGTTAAAGGGATAAGATTTTTGCTAAGTAGTCTGATACCAATCGTCGGCTCCGCAATAAGCGACGCCTATTCATCCCTTGTCGGAAGTATAAATCTAATCAAAGGTTCAGTTGCAATAGTAGGGATACTTGTTGTATTGATTATAAGCTTTCCGGCAATAGTTGAAGGGTTTCTTTATTGCATATCCTTTTCAATACTGTCAGATGTAGCTCAGGTGCTTAACTGCAGTAATATTTCTTTAACACTAAGAATATTTCATTCAGGTTTAAGAACCTTATTGCTGATGAATATTTTCGAGATATTCATACTTGTAATTTCAACGGGTATAATGCTTACTCTGAAGGGTGGTTTATAATGCAACAAGTGGAAGCAATGTGTAAATCGGTTTGTGTTGTGTCAATAGCAGCGGGAATTCTTATGTACATAACACCTAAGAATAAATTATCATCATCCTTGAAAGCACTGTCAGTTATTCTTCTGATATATTCGATAATCACTTCTTTTTCTACGGTTGATTTTGATATTGAATCAAATATATATAACCATACATATAACAAAGACGAACTCGCAACGGCACCGGTTGATATTTTAGTTGAAGAAGCAGAAAATATAATGAAGAAAAATATTGAGGAGCTGATGAAAACAGATTATCCTGATTTTGAATGTAATCCTCAAATTGAAAATACCGGCAGTAACGGAGCGCAGCTTAATAAAATCATTGTTTACGGAAAATACAGTGAAAGCGAAAAACAAGATATTGTTAATAAGATAGAATCGTATGCGAAAAATGAAATAAACATTGAGTTTATCGGGTGATTATATGAGCGGTAAAGATAATGCACAATATTCAGATAAAATTAAAAATATTGTTGAAAAACTAAAAAAAGATAAAAAGAGCTTACTTATTCTTATTCTTGGTATTTCCGGAATGTTGTTAATACTTTTTTCAGGAAGCAGTGAGAAAGAAGATGAAAATAACATTGATAAAAATGATATCATTTATGATTCATCGTATACATATAACATTACTGATGATATAGAAGAGCTGATAAAATCAATAAACGGCGCCGGGAAAACAAAAGTTTTGATAACTTATGAATCTTCAGAAGAAACCGTTTATGCAACGGATACCGAAGAAAAAAGCAACAATGAGAATAATCAGATTAAAAAGGAACATATAATAACCGAGAATGATAAAGCAGAATCGGGTTTAACTGTTAAAATTCTTTACCCGAAGGTCAGGGGAGTTGCCGTAATATGTGAGGGTGGTGACGATCCTATAGTTAAAGAAAGAGTATATTCATTGTTGTCTGCTTTGTTTGATATAAGTTATAATGACATAAGCGTTGCATCAATGGTTTAATTGGAGGAGATTTTATGATGGTTAAAAAAAGACAAATTCTGACAGCAACACTTGTAATTGCACTTCTGGCAGCAGTTACTGTAAACTGGTATTATAACAACCCTGATACCTTGAATTCACAGAATGAAACATCACAGAATGAATCTGTAACAGGAAATCTCGGTGATTCAATGCTGGTAGCGGGTACTGTTTCTGATTCTTCAACCGATAATTACGACGCTTCAACAGAAAAAATTTTTGCAGATGCAAAAATAACAAGAACTAATTCAGAAGACAAGATAAAGGATTATATTGATGAAATCCTTAGCAGTGATAAGCTGACCGAAAAAGACAAGGCAGACATTAATAAACACCTTGAAGAATATATAAACATAATTAAAACCACAACAGATGCGGAAAATCTCATTAAAGCCAAAACAGGCAGAGATTGTGTTGTAATAATTAATGACGGCTCATGTCAGGTAATTGTGCAAAAAAATTCACTCAATGATGCAGTTATTCTGCAAATTACGGAAATAATTCAAAAAAATACAAATATTTTTGCAGAAAATTTAACAATAATTGAGTCAAAATAGTTGTAGGATTTAAAATTTGTGATATAATATACATAAATGTGAATAGAATCGGTAACTATGTTTATTCGGTTACGGATATGGGAAGGAAAATAAAAATGACAAGACATGAATCAAGAGAAATGGCTTTTATACTAATTTTTGAAAAAAGCTTTCAGGAAGATGCAACAATAATTGAGCTTATTGAAAATGCTCTTGAGTTGGAACTGTTTCCGCAGAATGCTTTTGCAGAAGAGCTTGCACGAAAAGTATATGAAAATCTTGATGTAATAGATAAAACAATTGATGAAAATCTTGTTGGCTGGTCTGCTAAAAGAATTTCTAAGGTCAGCAGGGCTATTTTAAGACTTTCAGTTTGTGAGCTTCTCTACAGTGAAGGCATGCCTGTTGGTGTAGCAATCAATGAAGCAGTCGAAATTGCAAAAAAATACGGAACCACTGAAGATGCATCTTATATAAACGGTGTGCTCGGTTCTGTTGCAAAAAAATATAAATGATTTACGGAGCAACTGATTTCAGCTGCTCCTTGATGTGTTGTATGGATAATGTTTTGGTCGCGAAGGAGTTTTAAATCTAAATGTCATCTGTTTTAAAAGTTTCACAAATAAATACATATATCAAATCTTTAATTGACGGCGATCCGAATTTAAAAAATATATATGTAATTGGCGAGATATCAAACTTTACCAATCATTATCGCACCGGACATTTTTATTTTACACTTAAGGATGAGTTAGGTGCAATCAAAGCAGTGATGTTCAGAAATGCTGCATCAAGACTTCGTTTTGAGCCACAGAACGGAATGAAAGTTCTGATAAGATGCAGTTTGTCTGTATACGAGCGTGACGGAACATATCAGCTTTACTGTGAGGATATGCAGCCTGACGGAATCGGTGAATTGACCGTTGCTTATGAGCAGCTTAAAGAAAAGCTTTCAAAGGAAGGTCTTTTTGATACTGAAAATAAAAAGCCCTTACCCCAATATCCTACGAGAATAGGTGTTGTAACTTCACCAACGGGTGCCGCTTTACAGGATATAATCAATGTAACTTCAAGAAGATACCCTTCTGCCGAGTTGATTCTGGCACCTGTACAGGTGCAGGGTGATTCTGCCGCAGCACAGATAAGTGATGCTATAAATGAATTCAATAAAAAGAATGCGGCAGACGTGCTGATTGTTGGCAGAGGCGGCGGTTCAATTGAGGATTTGTGGGCTTTCAACGAAGAAATAGTTGCAAGAGCAATATACAACAGTAAAATTCCTGTCATCTCAGCTGTAGGTCACGAAACAGATTTCACTATTGCCGACTATGTTGCAGATATGAGAGCACCTACACCTTCGGCTGCTGCTGAAATTGCTGTTCCCGATTACCGTGAGGTTCTTTATGCAGCTGATAAAACTCTCGATTCTGCTTATGACAGCGTTGAACGAATTATTAATTCTTACTTGATTAAGCTTTCCGGCTATGAAAAGAAGATTATAAGCTGTGGCCCTCTTAAAACTCTTATGTTATACTCGCAATGTATTGATGCATGTGATAATAAAATCAGAAGCACTATGAAAAGTAAGGTTGATTTTTATCAGAATGCACTTACGCATTATGCCGCTTCAATTGAAGCTACTAATCCTTTAAAGGTTCTTTTAAGGGGATATGCAATAATTGAAAACGATTTATCAATGCCTGTAAAAAGCATCTGCGGATTAACGGTTGATGACAGCATTAAAGTTAAGCTGCATGACGGTGAGATGCTTTGCACTGTAAACGAAATTAAAAATGAAAACACTTTATTATCTGATGTTTAACATTGAAAGGAAATACCATGGAAATGTATACTCTTGATACCGCAATGATAAGACTTAAGGAAATTTCCGAGGCTTTGGAAAGCGGTGAATACGATCTTGAAATGTCGATGAAGCTATATGAAGAAGGTGTCAGAATAGTTGCTTTCTGTAATAAAACACTTTCTGTTGCAAAACAAAAAATCACTGAATTATCTGAACTTACAACAGAGGATGATATAAATGAATAAGGGTTATACAATGTCTGAATACATTGAACTTATCAACAGTTCAATCAATGAATATATTCCTGAATGTGATTTTGGCGAAGATATTGTTCACAATGCTATGAAATACAGCCTTTCTGTCGGCGGAAAAAGAATACGACCGGTTCTTGTTCTTGAATTTTGTCGCATTTGTAATGGCGATGTAAAAAAAGCTCTTCCTTTTGCCGTTGCACTCGAGATGATTCATACCTATTCACTTATTCACGATGACCTTCCTTGTATGGATAATGATGACATGAGAAGGGGAGTACCTTCCTGCCACATTAAATACGGTGAAGAGTATGCGCTTCTTGCAGGAGACGGGCTTCTTACAAGAGCCTTCGGTATTATTGCTGATTCGGCTATCGCAGAAGAAAACCCTGCTGTTGCAATCAAGGCTGTCAGTGCACTTTCCCGTCTGTCCGGTGTTAACGGCATGATCGGCGGTCAGGTTGTTGATCTTATAAACGAAAACAAGAATGCAACAATTGATACTCTTGAAACAATGGATTCACTTAAAACAGGCGCCTTAATCAGATGCGCCGCATACCTCGGTGCTTTATGTGCAGGTGCTGAAGATAAACTTATAAAAGCAGCAGACACATACGCTTCTAAAATCGGCCACGCATTTCAGATTGTCGATGATATTCTTGATGTTGTTGGCGATGTTGAGAACCTTGGTAAACCAATTGGCAGTGACAAAGAAAGCGGCAAATCAACATATGTTTCTTTGCTTGGACTGGAAGAATCAAAGCTATACGCCAAGAAGCTTACACAAGAAGCAGTGAATTCACTTGATGCTTTTGGTGAGGAGAGCTCTTTCCTTAAAAATTTGGCTTATGAATTAATAGAAAGAAATAACTGAAAGAGAAGATAACAATGAATTATGAACTTCTTTCAAGGATTCAGTGTCCCGATGATTTAAAAAAGCTTGATATATTTTCACTTGAAAAGTTGTCTGAGGAAATAAGAATAAAGCTGATTGAAACCGTTTCAAAAAACGGCGGTCACCTTGCTTCAAATCTTGGTGCTGTTGAGTTGACTATTGCAATGCACAGGGTTTTTAATTCTCCTGAAGATCAGATTGTTTTTGATGTCGGTCACCAGTGCTATACTCATAAGCTTCTTACCGGCAGGTATAACTGCTTTGATACTATCAGGACTAAAGGCGGAATTTCCGGCTTTTGCAGACCAAGTGAAAGTGAGCACGATATTTTCTATTCAGGTCACAGCGGAACCTCAGTTTCTGCCGGCCTTGGTCTTGCTGCCGCTAAAACAATTAATGACGATAACCATCATGTTGTGTCAGTTATCGGTGACGGTTCTTTTACCGGTGGAATGGTATACGAAGCGCTCAATAATGGCGGCAGAAGTAAGGTGCGTCATATTGTAGTTTTAAATGATAATAAAATGTCCATTTCAGAAAATGTCGGGTCTTTTGCAAAATATCTTGCCGAAATCAGAGCAAAACCCGAATATCTTACATTTAAATCAAAAACTGAAACAGCTTTGGGTAAAATTCCATTTGGTAAAAAAATTGCTGTTGAATTATATAAAATTAAAACTGAGATTAAGAATAAACTATATACTCAAAGTACATTTTTTGAGGATTTGGGATATCGCTATATGGGGCCCATAGACGGACACGATATAGAGCAGCTTTGCAATGCTTTTGAAAGTGCAAAAAAAATCAATGCTCCCGTTCTTCTTCATGTTATAACAGTTAAGGGTAAAGGTTACGAGTATGCCGAAAAGTTTCCGAGTATTTTTCACGGTATTTCAAAATTTGATGTTGATACCGGTGAATCTTATTCAGGTTCAGACAGCTTTTCCGAAAAATTCGGTGAATACCTTTGTTTACATGCCGAAAAGGACGACAGTATTTGTGCAATAACTGCTGCCATGAAGCTCGGTACGGGCTTGCATAGGTTCAGTGAAGAGTTTCCTGAAAGATTCTTTGATGTAGGTATTGCTGAAGAGCATGCTGTAACATTTGCTTCGGGCCTTGCCAAAAATGGCATGAAGCCTATATATGCTGTTTATTCAACTTTCTTACAAAGATGCTATGACCAGATTATTCACGATATATCACTTCAGAAGCTTAAAATTATTTTTGCCATTGACAGAGCGGGCTTTGTTGGTGAAGACGGTGAAACACATCACGGTATTTTTGACGTGTCATTTTTAAATACCGTGCCTGAACTTAAAATCTATTCACCTTGCTGTTACCGTTCTTTATGTGCAGATATTAATAATGCACTTTATGCTGATGAGTATTCTGTTGCAATACGGTATCCGCGAGGTAAGCCTGCAGAAAATGTTTCAAAGCTCCGATATGACACCATTGAATTTTCGGAATACGGTAGCGAAAACTTTGAAAATGTAATTGTGACTTACGGAAAAATTACAAGCGAAGCAATTGATGCTGTTGATGCTTTAAAGTTAAAAGGCATTGAATTATCATTGATTTCACTAAATCAGATAAAGCCTATTCCGGAAGGTTTTATAAACAGAATTTTACAAAAAAGTAAGACTGTATGGTTTTTTGAAGAGGGTCAGCGAAGCGGTGGTGTTGGTGAAAAGCTTGCATCAACTCTTTTAGAAAAAAGATTCAAGGGGGAATTCAAGCTCACTGCCGTAAATGATAAGTTTGTTGAACAGGCGCAAGTTAATGAGCTACTGAGTATATATAACCTCAGTAAAGATAAAATTATAAGTATAATAAGCGGGGAAAAGTAAGTGACAGAAAAAATCAGACTTGATGTAGCTTTACATGAGCGTGGATTTGTAGACAGCCGGGAAAAGGCAAAGGCATTAATTATGGCCGGTCTTGTTTATGTTAACGGCAACAAGCAAATTAAAGCAGGTATGTCCGTTAAAGCTGACGATTGTATTGAATTACGCGGTGAAAAAATGCCTTATGTAAGCAGAGGCGGTTATAAGCTTGCAAAAGCGGTTGACGAGTTCGGATTAGAACTCAATAATTGTATCTGTATGGATATCGGTGCTTCAACAGGTGGTTTTACTGATTGTATGCTGATAAACGGTGCCGATAAGGTATATTCAATCGATGTCGGTTACGGTCAGCTTGCCTGGAAGCTCCGACAGGATTCAAGAGTTGTTAACATGGAACGTACAAATTTCAGATATGTAACTCGTGAGCAGATTCCTGAAGAAATTGATTTTGCGAGTGTCGATGTCTCCTTTATTTCACTCAAGCTTATTATTCCGCCTATGAGAGAATTACTAAAAGAAGGCGGAAAGGCTGTTTGCTTGATAAAGCCTCAATTTGAAGCAGGGCGAGATAAGGTTGGAAAAAACGGTGTTGTCCGTGAATTGAGCACTCATACCGAAGTTGTAAAATCAATATATGATTTTGTACTTAGTAACGGATTTTCAGTGTTGAATCTTGATTTTTCACCTATAAAAGGCCCGCAGGGGAATATTGAATATCTTATTTTTATTGAAAAGAATAATGAACAGACATCTCATCTTAGCAGAAGTTTAGAGGAAATAGTTTACGATTCCCATGAAATTCTCAATCGAGGTGAACAAAAATGATTGTTGCCGTTCATGTAAATATTACAAGAAAAAATGCTCATGAGGTAACATTGAATGTGTGTCAACAACTGAAAAGGTTGAATATCGACATTCTGATGCCATATGAACTTAAAGAGTTTTTTGATATTGATTACATTAATTTTCTTCCTACCACACAGTGTGTAAAGGATTGTGATATCCTTATTTCCATCGGCGGTGACGGCACCATAATTCACTCTGCTTTTGAAGCAGTTGAATTTGACAAGCCTGTTTTAGGCATTAATGCCGGCAGACTCGGTTTTCTTGCCGGATTGGAAAATGAAGAGCTTGAACTGTTGGAAAGCCTTATTAACCGCAATTATACAGTTGACAACAGAATGAGACTTTGTGTTAAATATTACGAAAATGACATTCTTAAGGGTGAATACTCCTGCCTTAACGATGTTGTTCTTGCAAGAGGAACTACCCTGAGATTATGCGAAATTGAAGCAAAAAACAACGGTAAGCTTATTTTTGATTACTTGGCTGATGGCTTGATAATCGCAACACCAACAGGCTCAACGGCATATTCGTTATCATCGGGTGGGCCCGTAGTTGATACAGGTATTGAAAGCCTGATCCTTACACCAATCTGCAACCACTCGCTTTTTTCCCGTTCAATGATTTTTAAGCCCGATTCCGTTATTGAGCTTACGGTTAAAAATCATGAAAACAGTTCACCGGTTTTTAGTTGTGACGGTGAAGAAGGCATACAAATGAGCGGGAACAGCAAGCTTGTGATTTCAAGAGCTGAAAGATATTCAAAAATCATAAGAATCAAATCAGACAGCTTTACAGATATTTTATCTCATAAATTAATTGAAAGATATGGACATATGCAAGGAGAATGAAAATGAAGAAGAACAGACATGAAGCCATAATTAATCTGATTGAAAAAGAGGATATAGGAACACAGGAAGAATTGATGCAAAAGCTTAACGAGCTTGGTTTTAAGGTTACACAAGCTACTGTATCCAGAGATATCAAAAGCCTTAAGCTTATAAAAACCCCCGTAAGAAGCGGTCAGTACAAATATTCTTTCGTTCAGAACGATTCGCAGGATTATTCTGTAAAGTATTATTCAATACTTTCACATTCTGTAACCAATGTAAATTATGCGGGCAATATGGCTGTAATCAAATGCTTTTCAGGTATGGCACAGGCTGCATGTGCAGCAATGGATAACCTTGATATTGACAACATAGTCGGCACATTAGCAGGTGACGATACAATTTTTGTTCTTTGCAAGGATGAAGGTAGTGCCTTTGGGCTTAAGGGTAAGCTTGAAAAAATTATCAGTGAGAATAAGTAATATTATTAAAGGAACACAAGGAAAGGAGCTTAGCACATGTTATCAAGTTTGTTGATTGAAAATATAGCTGTAATTGAACGTGCTGAGATCCTTTTTGATCACGGACTGAACATACTTACAGGTGAAACAGGTGCCGGTAAATCAATAGTCATTGATGCCATTAATGCAATACTGGGAGAAAGAACGTCACGGGATATTGTTAGAAACGGTTGCGAAAGAGCAAAAGTTACAGCTTGTTTTGATAATGTATCTGATAGGGTAATATCATTGCTTAACGATTCTGATATCGACTGTGATGATAGAAATGTAATTATTACCAGGATAATTTCATCTGACGGTAGGGGAAGCTGCAAGGTTAACGGTAGTCCTGTTACAGTTTCAATGCTTAAGGATATCGGCAGAAATCTTATAACTATATGTGGTCAGCACGACAGTCAGTTTTTGCTTTTAAAGGAACATCATCTGTCTTTTATTGATAATATTGCAAACACTGAAGAACAGCTTTCTGATTATAAAGAAACCTTCTTTAAGCTTAAACAAGCAAATAAAGAATTAAGGATGCTCTTAAAGAATGAAGACGAAAAAGAAAGGCGCCTTGAATTTTTAAAGTACCAGATCGATGAGCTTGCGAGTGCTGAGTTAAAATGCGGTGAAAAAGACACACTTATCCGTGAAAAGAAAAAAATACAAGCTAAAGAAAAGATAGTGGCAGCCCTTAACGGTGCTCAACTGTTACTCAACGGCGATGACATGAATCGTGGAATTTCTGAATCGGTGCACGGTCTTATTGATTGTGTTGATATCGTTTCAGAATATGATACTAAATTTTCTGTTTTTAACGATTCACTCAGGGATATGCTCTATTCACTTGAAGACTTGAGCTCAGAAATATCGGGAAAAATCAATAACAGTGATGATTCCTACAGCGATATCGACTCAATAGAACAGCGTCTTGACCTGCTTTACAGGCTTTCTAAAAAGTACGGAAACACCGAAGAAGAAATGCTTGAACATCTCAATAACATTTCACAAGAATACGAAAATCTTTTATCAGGTGAAGAAAGATGTGAAAAGCTTTATAATGAAATAAGCTTATTGGAAGATGAATTGATTGCTAAAGCAACTTGTCTTTCTGACTGCAGAAAAAAAGCGGCTGCTGACTTCGAAATTAACGTAAAAAATGAATTAATTTATTTGGATATGCCAAACGCTCAGTTCAAGGTTGATTTTAAAGAAGCTAACGCCGGTGAAAACGGTTTTGATGAGGTTGAGTTTTTGTTTTCTTCAAACTTTGGTCAGGAACCGAAGCCACTGCAGAAGATTGCTTCCGGTGGTGAGCTTTCAAGAGTTATGCTTGCAATACGATGTGTATTGAGTGACAGAGATACTCTTGACACTATGATATTTGATGAAATTGATACAGGTGTCAGCGGCAGAGCAGCACACAAAATTGCTTATAAAATGAGTAACCTGTCAAAAAACAAGCAGGTTCTTTGTGTTACTCACCTTGCACAGATCGCTGCTTATGCCGATAATCATCTTTACATTGAAAAGAATGTTTATAATGGCGCTACATTTACCGAAGTGGTCTCTTTGGATGATGCAAGCCGAGTTCGTGAAATCGCACGCATTATCGGCGGTGATGTTATAACAGAAAATACAGTACAGTCAGCTAAAGAGCTTATAAGTTTTGCAAATAACGAAATTATTTAAAATATACCGGTCTATATCTTGACTTTAAAGCAATAAATCGGTAGAATATATAGGAATTTTTTGAAAGGATTGATACATATGAAAATATATGAAGAGCTTGTCGCAAGAGGACTTATTGCACAGGTTACAGATGAAGATGGAATCAGAGAACTTGTTAATAACGGAAAGGCTGTATTTTATATCGGCTTTGACCCCACTGCTGATTCATTACATGTTGGTCACTTTATGGCGCTTTGTCTTATGAAAAGATTACAAATGGCCGGTAATAAGCCGATAGCGCTAATCGGTGGCGGTACCGCAATGATCGGTGATCCCTCTGGCAGAAGTGATATGCGTCAGATGATGACAGTTGAAACAATCCAACATAACTGTGAGTGCTTTAAAAAGCAGATGAGCAAATTTATTGACTTTTCCGAAGGAAAAGCACTTATGGTAAACAATGCAGACTGGCTTCTTGACCTTAATTATGTTGATGTGCTTCGCGAGGTAGGTGCTTGCTTCTCCGTTAACCGTATGCTTTCTGCTGAGTGCTATAAGCAAAGAATGGAAAAAGGACTCTCTTTCCTTGAATTCAACTACATGATTATGCAGAGCTATGATTTCTATATGCTTTATCAGAAATACGGCTGTAATCTTCAGTTTGGCGGCGATGACCAGTGGAGCAATATGCTTGGCGGTACAGAACTCATCAGAAGAAAGCTCGGTAAGGATGCTGGCGCAATGACAATCACCCTTCTTCTTAACTCAGAAGGTAAAAAGATGGGTAAAACTCAGAGCGGTGCAGTATGGCTTGATCCTGAAAAAACAAGTCCTTATGAATTTTACCAGTACTGGAGAAATGTTGCGGACGCCGACGTACTCAAGTGTATCCGAATGCTCACCTTCCTTCCTATGGAAGAAATCGAAAAAATGAACGATTGGGAAGGCAGTCAGCTTAACAAGGCAAAGGAAATTCTTGCTTATGAGCTTACAAAGCTTGTACACGGAGAAGAAGAAGCAAAGAAAGCTGATGATGCTGCCAAGGCTCTTTTTGGTGGCGGTGTTAACACTGAAAATATGCCGACAACTGTTCTCACAAGTGATGAATTCACTGACGGAAGCATTTCCCTGATTGATATGCTTTTAAAAGCAGGAATCATCAAATCAAGAGGTGAGGGCAGAAGACTTATTGAGCAAGGTGGCGTTACCGTTGATGATGAAAAAGCAAAGAACTTTACAGATACAGTATCACTTGATGCTTTTTCAAAGGGTCACGTAATTGTTAAAAAAGGTAAGAAAGTGTTCAACAAGTTCGTTGTTGAATAATTCCGACATTTAAGGAGGTAAAACTGTGGCTGACATTAAAATTAATAAAAAGATAGTTGTGCCTTATTTACTCTCGTTTATATTCCTGTTTGCTTCATACCTGATTTATACAACCGTTCCTGTTTCTGATATCGCTAACAGTGTGGAACATTCGGGTATGGATGCAGTGTATATTTTAATTTCATCACCTGTGTGTGCTTTCGTTTCACTGGTACTCTTACTTGTGACTTTTATAATTAATTTCAAACATATGATTCAACAGAAATTTAAAGTGTTATATATTTCAGAATTCGCTCTGTTGAGTATTTTTGTACTTGTAAGCACTGTTTTTTCTGTTATGTTTGTTGTTTCTCAGTTTAAATTAGGCTTTACTGCACCTATTAACGATACTGTATGGCACACTTACAGCAAGTTTATTCTTGCGAATGTTATTTTACAATTTTTATTTGCATTGATATCAGTTCTGTCTGTTAAATTCAGTACTGCTAAGGCAAAAGCTTAACCACTAATAAAAAAAGAGGTGCATCATGAACTTCAAGGACAAAAAAATTTATACAATTGCAACTGCCCATCTTGATACTGTTTGGAACTGGGATTTTGAACATGTAATTAACGTTTGTCTCAAGGATACAATCGAACAGAATTTTGCTTTGTTTGAAAAATATCCTGATTACCGTTTTAATTTTGAAGGTGCATACAGATATGAACTTTTTGAAGAATACTATCCCGAAAAATTTGAACAGATCAGAAAATATGTTGAACAAGGCAGATGGAATGTTACCGGCAGCGGATACGAAAACGGTGACGTTAATGTTCCTTCACCTGAAAATCTTTTCAGAAACATGCTTTACGGTAACTTGTATTTTGAAAAGAAGTTCGGAAAAAGAAGTAATGATATTTTCCTTCCTGACTGCTTCGGTTTCGGTTGGAGTTTGCCTGCAATTGCAGAACATGCAGGTCTTAAAGGATTTTCAACACAGAAGCTGTCATGGGGCAGTGCATATGGCATTCCTTTTGATATCGGTCTTTGGTACGGTTCAAACGGAAAAGCAATTTTTGCTTCACTTGATTCAAAATCTTATTGCACAACCTTTAAAAAGGTAAGAGAAAAGAAAGATCTTGTCTCAAAACTTGATAATAATATTAAAGAACACAATCTGCCTTGGACCTATGCTTATCACGGTGTAGGTGATGTAGGTGGTGCTCCGAAGGAAGAATCGGTAAAAACTGTTTGCAGTGAAATTGCGACAAACGATTCATCTGACATCAAGGTTCTTTCTGCTTCTCCCACTGAGTTTTTTGATGATCTTTCAAAGCTTTCAGCTGAGGAAATTGCAAAGCTGCCTACATGGAACAATGAGCTTGTAATGACTGACCACGGTGTTGGTTCATATATTTCAAGAGCATTCAGCAAAAGATGCAACAGACGTAATGAAGAGATTGCAGATATGGCTGAAAGAGCATCAGTTGCTGCAATGTCACTTACCGGCGCCGAATATCCCAAAACAGAAATTGATAAGGGCTGGAAACGTACAATTGCACATACTTTCCATGATGATATAACCGGAACCTCTGTTCAGAGAGTTTATCAGCGTTCATGGAACGATTATATTCTCAGTTCAAATCAGCTTTCTAACGCTTATGAGGGTTCAACAGCCGAAATAATCAAGCAGCTTGATACTTCATGGGTTAAGGGTGTTCCTGTTGTTATTAATAACACAATCGAACAGCCCAGAATGTCAATTGTTGATATTGAGATTCCGTCAAACGGATATACAAACGTAAGAGTCTTTGATGCTAACGGAAAAGAGCTTCCTTCTCAGGTTAACTATGTAGATTCACGTATAATGAAGATATCTGTTGCTGCATATGTACCTTCCTTAGGCTATAAGGTCGTTGATGTTTTATACAGCAACGAATCCTGCTCAATAAATACAGGTCTCAGAATTGGTTCTAACGTAATTGAAAACTTCAAATATATCGTTTCTGTTGACAAAAACGGAAATATTTCTTCAATTATTGATAAAACTCTTGGTGATACTGAACTTCTCAACAAGCCTATCTGCTTTGAACTCAATAAGTATAAGGGCGCAAAGGAATATGCAGCATGGGAACTCAGATACAACGAAATCAGCAAATATCCTTGGGAATTTGCCGAAAAAGGTGTTTGTACAATTGAAGAATCAGGTCCCGTCAGAGTAACTCTTAAAGTAGTTCAGAAGTGTCATAAATCAACATTTACATATTATGTAAGCCTTGCAGCCGGTTGCCCATGGGTAGGTGTATATAATGAAATTGAGTGGAGAGAATTCCAACGTGCACTTCACAACGGATTTTCGTTCACATGTAAAAATTCAGCGGCAACCTTTGATTTGGGTCTTGGTACCATAAAAAGAGGAGTCGCTAACAAAAAACTTTACAGCGTTCCCGCACAGAAGTGGGCAGATATCACCAACAGTGACGGCAGCTACGGTGTTTCTGTTTTCAGCGATTCAAAATACGGTTGGATTATGAAGGACGAAAAAACTCTTCGTCTTACTGTCATTCACTCACCTAAGAACTGGTACAGAGATGACAGTGTTCAGGGTATGCTTGAATTTGGTCATAACAGATACGGTTATGCTATTTATTCACATAAAGGCATTGTCGGAACCGACACTCAGCTTAATGCCCGTTTCTTCGACCGTCCTTCTGCTGCTTTTATTTCAGACAAGCATAAAGGCACTCTCGGTTCAGAATATTCATTCGGTGCAATCAGCCATAAGAATGTCATTGTAAGAGCTATTAAGAAAGCAGAAAACACTGACGAAATTATTGTAAGATTCAACGAAGGCAACTACACAGATTCCAAAGTTGTTGAATTCTATTTAGGAAACGGTATTGTCAGTGCACGTGAAGTAAATGCAATGGAAGATGAAATCGGCCCTGCTGTTGTAAGTGAAGGCAAGCTTACATTCGATATTGCACCTTATGAGGTTAAAACTTTTGCTCTCACTCTTGCTGACTGCAAGGTTGCAGATAAAGAAGTCATATCCTCTGTTGAACTTCCATTCAATGCTGATGTTGTCACCTTCAATCATAACCGTAATTCTGCCGCTATTCCTACAATTAATGTTTCAATTCCCGGTGAAATCTTCCCTAAAGAAATTGATTGTTGCGGTATTAATTTTAAAACAGGTGATATTTGGGGAGAAGGTAACAATGCTCTCATCTGTAACGGACAGACTGTACCTGTGAGTGGTGAAAAGCTTTACATTGTGGCAGCAAGCCTTTACGGAGACAAAGTTTATAATTTCACGGTTGGTGAAAATTGTGTACCTGTTTCGGTTCAGTCAATCAATGAAAGAATCGGCAAGTGGGATCTTTATGACCTTGCCGAAACAGCAAACATCAAAACAGATAAATTAGCCTGGGAATGTACTCATACTCATTCATCTGATAAAGATAATGCTGCAAGTCAATTATATTTCTTTATGTATGAAATCAATGTTAGCGGCAGTAATACAGTAACATTGCCTGATGATAACGGTCTTATTATTCTTGCTGCAAGCCAGAGCAATGACAAATCCTTTATCAGACTTAATTCTGCACTTTATGACAGAATTAAAGAGCGTAAATTTGATTACAAGATGTCAGCTAAAGAAAAGAGAGCATACAGAAGACACAAAATACTTGAAAAGAAAACTCCCAACAAATCTTAATTATGTTAAAGTCCCTGCAAAAACATGCAGGGGCTTTTTACGGAGGAAATCATGTTAAAATCTAATTGTCATACTCACACTTTATATTGCGACGGAAAAAACACTGCAAGAGAAATGATAGAATCTGCAATTGAAAAAGATTTTTTCAGCCTTGGTTTTTCCTGCCACAGTCCGATGACTTATGAAAATGACTGGGCAATAAAAAAAGAAAGTATAATTGATTATATTAATGAAATCCGCAACCTAAAATATGAATACAAGGACAAAATCGATATCCTTTGCGGAATTGAGGTTGACAGGGATTTCTGCGATGTCAACCTTGACGACTTTGATTTTGCAATAGGCTCAGTTCATCAGTTTATTGATGGAGAAGCTGTATATGAGATTGACTATTCTGCAGAAAGATTACAAGATTGCATAGATGATTTGTTTGGTGGAAATGTTCTGGAAATGTGCAAATGCTATTTTAAGCTTTTGGCCGATTTTATTACATCGAACAACTTTGATGTTGTAGGTCATTTTGATCTCATTACAAAGTTCAATGAACAGTCAGCGATAATTGATGAATCAGATCCGGAGTACAAAAAAAGCGCAATCATGGCAATTGATAAAATACTCCAATATAACAAAAACATACTTTTTGAAGTGAATACCGGTGCTATGTACCGCAAAGGTAACAGCAAACCTTATCCTGCACCGTTTATCATGAAATATTTATATGAAAACGGCGCCGATATTACAATAACATCAGATGCCCACTGTACCGAGGCGATTGATTTTGCATTTGAAAAAGCTTGTGAGTACTGCAAAAGCTTTGGATTCAAATATAGTTATATTTTAACAAACGAAGGTAAAATGAAAACGGAATTATAAAATCGGCACTGCGAAGAGTTTCTTTGCAGTGCTTAATTGATGTATTGATTTTTTTTAATATTTGCGATATAATATTGTGATAAATGAACAAGCCACGGAGGTAAGGTTATGAGTTTAAAAAAAATGTGCTTTGAGCTTGCAGAAGTACCATCTACAAGCGGCTATGAAACAGCAGTAACTCATAAGATTAAAGAATATCTTGATAAATTTATGCCTTGTGAAACAGACAGACTTGGTAACCTTATAGGTACAAGAGGAAACGGTGAGTTTCACATACTTCTTGATGCTCACATTGACCAGATAGGTCTTGTTGTACGCGGTGTAGATGAAAAGGGCTTTATTCTTATAGATAAGGTCGGCGGGATGGATCTCAGAGTTCTGACCGGATGTGAGGTTACAGTTCACGGTAAAAAAGACCTTTTCGGTGTTGTTTGTTCAGTGCCTCCGCATTTACAATCCGGTGATAAGAATGATGAAAAGCTTGATTTTAAATCAATGGCTGTTGATATCGGTTATTCAAAAGAAGAAGCAGATAGTTTTGTAGCAATAGGGGACAGGATCACATTCCGTAATTCACAGCACGAACTTCTTAATAATAATATTTCTTCATCGTCATTTGATAACAGAGCTTCCGTTGCTGCGATTTTACGTGCTTTGGAATTGACTGAAGGTAAACTTAATAATATAAAAATCACTGTTTTGTTTTCAGCTCAGGAGGAAACAGGCGGAAGCGGTGCAACAACAGGTGCATTTCAGGCATTGCCTGACTGCGCTGTTGTTGTTGACGTCGGTTTCGGCGATGACCCTTATACAGATAAATCTCAGACAATCGAGCTTGGCAAAGGGCCGTCAATCGGTATCAGTCCGACACTTGACAGAGAAACAACATTGCAGCTTGTTGAAATTGCTAAAGAGAAAAGCATTCCCTATCAGCATGATGTTATGGGTGGTAGAACAGGCACAAATGCTGATTCCATTAACATTACAGGCCCCGGTGTAAAAACTGCTTTATTGTCAGTGCCTTTACGCTATATGCATACTGCAAACGAAATTGTAAATCTCGATGATATTGAAAACACAGCAAAGCTTATCGCTGAATTTCTTTTAAAGAAGGAGGCAGAGTCAAATGCTTGAAACACTTAAAGATTTATGCCTTTTAAACGGTACTTCCGGCCGCGAAGAAAAAGTCAGAGATTATATTACTTCAAGAATAGACGGCAAATGTGAATATAAAATTGATCCTATGGGAAATATTCTTGCTTTCAAAAAAGGTAAGATTGAACCTAAAAATAAAGTTATGCTGTCCGCTCATATGGATGAAGTCGGTTTTATTGTAACATATATTTGTGATAACGGATTTTTAAAATTTACTTCAGTAGGTGGTATTGACAGCAAGGTTATTTCCGGTAGAACCGTTATTGTAGGAGAAAAAGAAATTACCGGTGTAATCGGTAATAAAGCTTTACATCTTACTGAAGGCGATGAGGATAAAACTGCTCCGAAGCTCAGCAGCATGTACATTGATATCGGTGCCAAATCAAAAAAAGAAGCTGAAGAGCTCGTAAGCATCGGTGATGCAGTTTATTTCAATTCTGATTTTGTCATGTTCGGAAACGATAAAATTAAAGCTAAAGCAATTGACGACCGTTTTGGTTGTGCAGTCATGATAGAAATGATTGAATCAGATTTAAAATATGACACATATTTTGCTTTCCTTGTTCAGGAAGAAGTAGGTTGCAGAGGAGCAGGTCCTGCGGTATTTTCATTAAGACCTGATTATTCAATTGTTATTGAAGCAACTACAGCCGGTGATATTGCAGGTGTAAGTGAAGAGAATTCAGTATGCTTCCACAATAAAGGTGCTGTTGTATCCTTTATGGACAGAAGCACTGTTTATAATTACAACATGTTCAAGCAAGCTTTTATTACAGCTAAAAAACATGGTATTAATATTCAGGCAAAAACAACAGTTGCCGGCGGAAACGACGCAGGAACTATCCATAAAAGCTGTGAAGGTGTTTATACAATGGCTGTGTCATTACCATGCAGATACATTCATTCCGGAACATCAGTTGCAGATATCCGTGATATGGAATCCTGCTTACAGCTTGCCCGTGTTCTTGCCGAGGAATACGCTGATGCTTAAATTACTGAACGAAGAGAATTTGTCCGATATTCTGGATTTTTGCAAAAACAGTATTTTAGGCACCAGGATATCTTGCTATGCTTTATGTTATGGGTTTGAAAGAAATTTTCTTATGTTCTGGGGCTCCAACGGTACCGAGGGTTTAAATACAGTAATTGCAAAATTCTATGACGATGTTACCGTTATAACAAGCAATGCTTCTGATTTAAACGAAGTTTCTGAATTTACAACAATGCTCGGTTATAAAACACTTACAACCGGTGCTCACAATGCCCGATTGATGAATTTTGATAAATATATCGTCAAAAAGGGGTACAAATTCGAAACGAAAGAATTTGCTGAACATCAATGCGAAGCAGCATCAGAAGGCGATTTTAAGCAAATATACAGTCTTGTTTCAAAATCTATCCCGAATTCATTTTCGGATACTAAAGAAGCTTATCTTGAGTTTTTGTCCGATTACACATTCAGATTTTACAAAGGATACGCAAATGCTGTTTGTATACGCGAAGGTGAAAATGTTGTTGCTTGCGCTATGACAGCTGCTCAGAGTAACGACAGTGCACTTATCAGCGGTGTTGCATGTGATGAAAAATTCAGAAAGTCTGGACTCGGCAAAAAGGTTGTTCTGAGTCTTGCCGACAAAATGATAAAAGAAAATAAAGATGTATTTATAATTGCCCTTAATGAATCTGCAGAAGGCTTTTATGAGCATATCGGCTTTAAAGAAGTTGAAAAGATTGCTTTTATTGACAGAAAGGTATAAAAATGTTTAATTTTGATCAAAGAATAGAGGAATATTCAAAAAAAGCTTTAACGGAAGCAAAAAGTGAATTTGATATAATTGATGATATAACTGAATTCAATCAAAGAAAAATGCTGAAAGCTTTTATTGATAACGGTGTTTCCGAAAATATTTTTGCTGAAAGCACCGGATACGGTTACAATGACAGAGGCCGTGAAATTATTGACCGCGTGTTTGCACAGGCTGTAGGTGCTGAAGATGCTATCGTAAGACATAACTTTACTTGCGGAACTCACACTCTTACTGTCGCGTTATTCGGTGTTTTAAGACCCGGTGACACTATGCTTTCTGTCTCCGGCAGACCCTATGATACAATTTTACCCGTAATCGGCGTCGGGTCAACAGAAAATGAAAATATGGGCTCGCTTAAAAATTACGGCATCAATTATGAAGAGATTTCACTTAACAGTGAAGGTAGACTTGATTTTGATGCTATTGAAAAGCGTCTTGAAAATGGTGCTGTTAAAATGGTTTATTTGCAGCGTTCAAGAGGCTACAGTTTAAGACCCACTATTTCTGTGGATGAAATAAGAAAAGTTGTTGAAATAGCTCATAAGTTTAAGGGAACAATGGTAATGGTGGACAACTGTTACGGTGAGTGGGCCGAAAAAACTGAGCCTACTGATGTAGGCGCTGATCTTATTGCCGGATCATTAATTAAGAACCCCGGTGGCGGAATTGCTAAAACAGGCGGTTATATTGCGGGAAAAAAGGAATTTGTTGAGCTGTGCTCCTATCGAATGACAACACCTGGACTCGGTAAGGAGGTTGGTGCAACGCTTGGTCAGAGCAGAGATTTGTTTTTAGGCATATTTTCTGCTCCTCATGTTGTTGGTGAAGCACTCAAAACAGCTGTATTTACAAGTGCAATCATGAAAGAAATGGGTTTTGAATCCACACCTTCCGTACATGAAACCCGTCATGATATCATTGAAGCTGTCAAGCTCGGCAATGAAAAGCTTCTTATCGCTTTTTGTCAAGGACTTCAAAAAGGTGCTCCTGTTGATTCATTTGTTACTCCGGAGCCGTGGGCAATGCCCGGCTACGATAATGAAGTTATCATGGCAGCCGGTGCATTTACACTTGGCTCTTCAATCGAGCTTTCGGCAGATGCACCATTGCGTGAGCCTTATGCTGTATGGTTACAGGGCGGACTTAATTTTCACAGCAGTAAGGTTGCAGTTATGTTTGCAGCTCAGGAAGTTTTAAAAATCATTGATAAAGAAGGAAAATAACTTTTATGTTTAAAGGCTTTGATAAAGATGCTTTTATGCTGTTAGAGCTTAATAAATTCAATGACAGCAAAGACTTTTATGAATCTGTTAAAGAGGATATAAAACAAAAAGCTATTGTTCCCATGCGTCTTCTTGCCGGTGATCTTAGTGAGGAAATGATAAAGATTGATGATAAAATGAATCTGATTCCCACTAAAATGGTTTCAAGAATCAGACGTGACACCCGTTTTTCAAAAAATAAAGATCTTTACCGCGCCAACGTATGGTGTATGTTCATGAGAGATAAGCATCAGTGGAACTATCAACCTTGCATGTGGTTTGAATTTTTTCCCGAATGCTACAGCTACGGCGTTGGTATGTTCAGAACAGATGCAGCGTATCTTGAGTGCTTCCGAGAAACACTGAAAGATAACCAGGCTCTATTTAAAAAAGCTTTGAAGTTTATTGAACTGACAGGCGCAGAGCTTAACATTGAATGCTTCAAGAAAACAAAGGTCGGAACCGAAGAAATTCAAAAGGATCTGCAAATGTATTACAACTGCAAAAATTTTGCTTTTATTTGCTATAATCATGATATAAGCAAACTCATCGATGCAAGCGTAAAAGAAGAACTCATTTATGCTTACCGAGCTTTTGCACCGATGTATCAGTTTTTGCTTAAGGTTACAGAAAAAATGTACGAGAAAGGTGATTTGTAATGCAGAAAAAATACCGTTATTCAGCATTAAAAAGTGGCACTGATATAAGAGGTACAGCAACCGACGGAGTAGATGGTGAAGTAATTCAGCTTACCGACGAAGCTGTTTATTCTCTAACAACAGGATTCTGTAAGTGGCTGAAAGATAAGAATTTTACAAACGGTGATAAAGTTTCAGTAGGACATGATTCCAGAATCTCTGCTGATAGAATTAAAAAGCAGGTTATAAGTGCGCTTTGTGATTTTGGGTACGAAGTGTATGACTGTTCTTACGCTTCAACTCCTGCAATGTTCATGACTACAGTTGGCCTTGATTGTGTTGCAGCTGTACAAATTACAGCAAGTCATCATCCTTTCAACAAAAACGGTCTGAAATTTTTTACTGCTGACGGCGGACTTGATTCTTCAGATATTGATAAAATAATCGAGTATGCCGATGAATCTTATATTCAAAGCAACTCTTGTGCACAGGTAAAAGAAATCGATTTCATGTCCGTTTATGCAAAAAGGCTTCGTGACATGATTTGCCGCGGTGTTAATGCTGCGGATTATGAAAAACCGCTTAAAGGCTATAAAATAATTGTAGATGCGGGAAACGGTGTTGGAGGCTTTTATGCAACTGATATCCTTGAGCCTTTAGGTGCTGATATTTCCGGAAGCTGTTATCTTGAAAAAGACGGAATGTTTCCAAATCATGCCCCTAATCCTGAAAATAAAGAGGCAATGGCATCTGTTTGTAAAGCAACAGTTGATGCAGAAGCTGATTTAGGAATAATTTTTGATACAGATGTTGACAGAGCAGGTTGTGTTGACGAAAACGGTAAAGAAATCAACCGTAACCGACTTGTTGCTTTAGCATCACTTATTGCCCTTGAAGGTAATGAGGGTGGCACAATTGTAACAGACAGCGTAACATCAATCGGACTTACTAAGTTCATAAATGATACCCTGGGCGGTGTTCATTACAGATTTAAAAGAGGTTACAGAAATGTTATAAATGAACAGTTGAGATTGCAGAAAGATGGAATAAATTGTCCGCTCGCAATTGAAACCTCCGGACATGCTGCTTTCGCTGAAAATTATTATCTTGATGACGGAGCTTATCTTATCACTAAGATAATAATCAAAATGGCGCAGTTGGGTAAAGAAGGTAAAAAACTGGATTCACTTATTGAATCACTTCAGGACCCTGTTGAAGAAAAAGAAATGCGCTTCAGAATAACCGATGAAAACTTCAGGGATTACGGAAATAAAGTTATATCAGAGCTTGAAGAATACGCTATAAACCGTTTCGGTTGGCGAATAGCTGATGACAACCGTGAGGGAATAAGAATATACTTTGATGACAGTGATAAAAAAGGTTGGTTTTTACTGCGACTTAGTGTTCATGACCCTATAATGCCATTAAACATTGAAAGTGATGTTGTGGGTGGAGCGAGATTGATTGCAGCCGAGTTATACGAATTTCTTAAGGAGCTTCATAAACTTGATTTATCACCAATCACTAAATTTTTGGATAAGTAAAGGAGTTATTTATGAATAAGGATAATAATTCTTGTTGCCGTAAAACTTCAATCGGAGGTCAGGCTCTTATAGAAGGCATCATGATGCAGAACCCAAACGGAAATGCTGCTGTTTCTGTAAGATGTCCTGACGGAAGCATAGATACAGAAATCATTAAGGTTAAACATATCAAGGATAAATTCAGATTTCTTGGTTGGCCTATGATAAGAGGTATTGTAAATTATATCGAATCCATGATGTTCGGCTATAAATGTCTGATGATTTCTGCAGAAAAATCAGGTCTTGAGGATCTTGAAGAGTCCGAAGAAAACATGTCAAAGCTTGACAAATGGCTCAATGACCATATAAATAAAAAGGTTATGGCTGTTTTAACAGCAATTGCATCCGTTATAGGTGTAGGGCTTGCATTTTTACTGTTTTTCTATCTTCCTACACTTGCTGTTGATTTTATCAATAAGCTTGCAGGCGGAAGTCTTGATAACTTCAGAGCCCTGTTTGAAGGAATAATCAGAATGGTAATTTTTGTAGCATATATTGCGCTCGTGTCCCTTATGAAGGATATAAAACGTACATTTATGTATCACGGTGCAGAACATAAAACTATTTTCTGTTATGAAAACGGGCTTGAACTCACTGTTGAAAATGTAAAAAAACAATCGAGATTTCACCCCAGATGCGGTACAAGCTTCATTTTTGTAATTATTATTATCAGTGTTATCATTTCCTCGGCGGTATCTGTTGCTTTTCCTGAGCTCAGGGACCAAACCATTATATGGATGGCGATAAAACTGCTTATCCTGCCTGTGGTAACAGGTCTGAGCTATGAATTTATCAGATATGCAGGAAAACATGATAATCTGCTTGTCAGAATTCTGGCAGCTCCCGGTTTGTGGATGCAGAAGCTTACTACCAAAGAGCCTGATGAGAGCATGATAGAGGTTGCTTTAACCGCTTTTAAAGCTGTCGTTGATGATATACCGAAGGATGATGTAATTGATTCAAACTGATTTTTACCGAAAAGTAAATGACATTCTTTCTGAAAACGGTATAGAAGATGCCGCCTTTGAAGCTGCTGTAATAATCAGCTTTTTCACAGGTATTTCCGTTTCTCAGGTGCGAATTTCAGATTTTAAAGACATCGACAAAGAAACAGAGAGTTTGATTTATAACGCTGTAAACGAAAGAATTAACGGAAAACCGCTGCAGTATGTAATCGGTGAATGGGATTTCATGGGTTACACATTTAAGGTAGGGGAAGGTGTTTTGATACCACGCCCCGAAACCGAACTTCTTTGCGAACTTGTTGTTGATACAATTAAACACATAGATAAACCGGTCGTATTTGATTTATGCTCCGGTTCGGGATGTATCGGTATTTCCGTAAAAAAATTAAAACCTGACGCAGATGTATATTTAGTTGAAAAAAGCAAAGAGGCATTACATTATCTTACAGAGAATGTAAAAAATATTTGCGAAAACTCTGCTCTTACAACAGTAAACGGTGATGTTTTCGATGTGGATTCATTTACTGATTTTCCTTTAGCTGATGTAATTGTCAGCAATCCGCCTTACATAAAAACTGAAGAGCTTCCCACTTTGCAAAAAGAAGTTCAGCATGAGCCTTCCATGGCACTCGACGGCGGTAAAGATGGACTTGATTTTTACAGAGCTATAATTAAAAATTGGTCTGTATTTTTAAAAAAAGACGGTATCATCGCATTTGAATGCGGTGAAAGTCAGGCTGAAGATATTGCTGAGATTTTTATTAAGAATAAATTTGACAGCAGTATCACTGAAGACTATAATCATATAAAAAGATTTGTAATCGGAAGGAGAATGAACTATGATTTTTGATTTATTATCTGATGGATTCTCCATTGATCTTGTTATTAATTTTCTGTCACGCATATTCATCATTATTTGTATACTTCCCATTCATGAATTTGCCCATGCTTACACAGCGCATAAATTTGGGGACGATACAGCAAGATTATCCGGCAGAATGACTGCAAACCCCTTGGCTCATATTGACCCCATTGGTGCGTTGATGATTCTGCTTGCAGGATTCGGTTATGCCAAACCGGTGCCTGTTAACATAAGGAATTTTAAAACCGGTAAAAGAAAGCAGCATATGGCTGTTGTTTCTCTTGCAGGACCTATCTCCAATATTTTAATGGCAACAATTTTCATGTTCCTTATGAATTGCGTATTTTATCTTTCTCCGGCTATTTATGAAGATTCATTTCAATACTACATTTGCTCGTTTTTCTCTTATACGGCAATAATCAATATTTCACTTGCCGTGTTCAATCTTTTACCGATTCCGCCGCTTGACGGCTCAAGAATATTGAGTGCTGTTCTGCCTGATAAATATTACTATAAGCTGATGCAATATGAAAGATATATTGTTTTGATTATCTATGCATTGATTTTCACCAGGGTCCTCAGTACACCTATATCTCTACTGTCGAGTGCATTGTATGACATACTTGATAAAATCACTTCATTACCCTTTGAATTGTTATTCTGATAATCTAAATTTATCAAAAAGGTGAATCATGGAAAAAATACAATATAAACTTGATGTTTTTGAAGGACCAATGGATCTTCTTTTACATCTGATAACAAAACATAAATTGAATATTAACGATATACCTATTTTTGAACTTGTTGAGCAGTATATTGATTACGTTCGACAAATGGAAGAAGCTGACATGGAAATTGCAAGCGATTTCCTTGAAATGGCAGCAAGACTTGTATATATTAAATCAGTATCACTTTTGCCTGTTCACGATGAAGCTGACGAACTGAAAAAAGTGCTCACAGGTGAGCTGCTTGAATACAGAGACTGCAAAATTATGGCAGAGAAATTATCACATACTGCCAACGGTTTTGATTATTTTCATCGACAGACAATGGAGATAAAATCGGATAATAAATATAAAAGAACACATGACAGTGGTGAATTATCCGGCTATTATCTTGCTGCTGTTGGTAAAGGCAAACGCAAATTACCTCCGCCAATTGACGCATTTTCTGCGATTGTAACAAAAAAAATAGTTTCTGTTGGCTCAAGAATTTCCGGTATTTTCAGGAAATTGAAAATTGGTGTTGCCAGCCGTTTTGGTGAGTTTTTCCAAGATTCACGGTCACGTTCGGAGATGGTTGCAACTTTTCTGGCAATACTTGAGCTTATCAAAGCAAATAAAATAAGTGTAAGCGGCAGTGATGAGGATTCATTGGTTACACAAACAGGAGACGCAGTAAATCCGGATGAAATAATTTTAAGTTCAGGTGGTGAAAATTATGATGAATAATCAAAATTTACTCCCAATGCTTGAAGCTGTGCTTTTTGCCGTTGGAGAACCCATTGAAATTTCAAAGCTTTCCAATGCACTTGATATTGATATTGTGTCTTTGGGAGAAGCACTCGAAATATTAAAAGATAAGTACGATGATGAAAGTTCCGGACTTTGTTTGCTTAAGCTGGATGATAAATATCAGCTTTGCACAAAGCAACAGTTTGCAGATAGCATCAGAAGCGTAATCGAGGTTAAAAAGAATGCTCCTTTATCACAGGCGGCACTTGAAGTGCTTGCGATTGTTGCATACAATCAGCCTGTTACAAAAGCATTTATTGAACAAATCAGAGGCGTAGATTGCTCTGCTGTTATTTCAAATCTTTGCCTCAAGTCTCTTATTGAAGAGAAGGGCAGACTCGAACTTCCGGGCAGACCGCTGATATACGGTACTACACCTGAATTTCTTCGCTGCTTCTGTATTTCTTCTCTTGACGAGCTGCCTGAATTACCTGATAGCAATAATAATGAAGAAAATAATGAAAATCTTACAACAGATTTAACTATAACTGTTGACGAAAATGAAAATTTAGGGTAACATATACTATGATATATTAAATCGGAGGTGAAAGAGTGACAGGATTTCAGATTTTTCTGTGTATCGTTGCAGGAATTATTGCTTTTTTCGTTCTCATTCTTTCAATTCCTGTTAAATTATCGATAGGCTATGATGATAAAATAAGATTATCTGTCAAATATTTATTCGTCAAAGTCAACGTTTTACCTCTTCCCCCTAAAAAGAAAAAAGAGAAAAAACCAAAGCAAAAGAAGCCAGAAAAAGAGAAAAAAACCGAGACAAAAACTGAAGATAAGCCCAAAAAACCGAATCCTCTGATCGAAATGTTAAAGGCCAACGGTTATGACGGTATGATGGTTGTTATAAACAACCTCGGCAAAATTCTCGGCTCCTACGGCGGAAAAGTTTTTAAAAGTGTTAAGTTCGACAGATTAGATTTACATATTTCAGTAGGCACCGGTGATTCTGCAGCAACTGCTATAAAATACGGTGAAACCTGCCAGAAGGTTTTCCCTGTTATGGGCTTCATCTGCTCAAACTATCTTGTTAAAAAGTACGATATCCTTGTTGAACCTGATTTTTTGGCAAACAGAAGCGAAGGTGAGTTCTACTGTGATATAAGCTTATGTTTGAGAAAAATTTCAAATGCAACAATTTCAATGGTCTTTAAGCTTCTTTTCGGTGTTGTAATTAAATTCATTACCGGCGCGCAAAAGAAAAAAGACGGTGCAAACAACGAGAGTAATAAAACGAAATAAAACCTAACAGCAAATGAAAGGATGAAATATTATGTCAGAAAAAAGTGCAGGCGCAATTCTCACATCAACAATCGAAAAAATCCGTGAGCTTGTTGATACAAGTACTATAATCGGAGAAGCAATTTACGCTGAAGGCGGAACAACAATTATCCCTGTGTCAAAGGTTACATACGGCTTTGCTTCAGGCGGTGCAGATTTCCCCTCAAAGGGTACAAAGGAACTTTTTGGTGGCGGTGGTGGCGCCGGTGTTACAATAACACCTGTTGCTTTTCTTGTTATCAATAACGGCGAAGTAACTCTCAAGCACATTACTGCTTATGATAATGCTGCTGAAAGAGTAGTTAACCTTGTTCCCGAAATGTTCGATAAGGTTACAGGACTTATGAACAAAACTAAAAAGGACGTTCCTGCTGCAGATGCAGTTGATGCTGCTGTTGAGGAGCAAAAATAAGTATTTTTAATTTTAACACAACCGCCTGCATATTATATAAATGGCAGGTGGTTGCTTTGTTAATTAAAAAAATATCTGTATGCTTATTTTTGCTTGTTTTTTTTGTATTCAATGCTCAGTCGGCTTTTTCAGAGCATATCAGCGCAAAAGGTTATATTTTGATTAACGCTCAAACAAATGAAACTGTTTCATCTAAAAATTCGGATTTAAAGCTGTCTATGGCAAGTACGACTAAGATTATGACAAGTCTTCTTGCAGTTGAATCCGGAAAACTACATTGCGTTGTCACTTCACAAAAAGATTTAAGTATTGAAGGAACAGCCGTTGGAATTAAAAAAGGAGACAGCTTCACACTTGAAACATTGGTATATGCCATGTTGTTGGAATCAGGAAATGATGCTGCTGTTCTTACTGCTGAATATCTGGCAGGAAGTGAAGAGGCTTTCTCGGTTTTAATGAATAAAAAAGCCGAGGATATTGGAATGTTATCAACTAATTTTGTTACGGCCTCCGGTTTAGATAGTGATGAGCATTACACAACTGCATATGACATGGCAATACTTACATCTTATGCCATCAAGAATCCTGAGTTCAAAAAAATTTGTTCTACAAAATCTTATACAGCAAAGCAAATCAAGCCCGCTGTGAGTTTTACTTACAGCAATCACAACAGGCTCCTGGGTAACTGTGAAGGTGTTTTTGGTGTAAAAACAGGCTTTACAAAAAAGAGCGGACGCTGCCTTGTCAGTGCATGTGAGCGGGACGGTATTACCTTGATTGCTGTGACGCTCAATGCTCCTGATGATTGGAATGACCATAAAAAGCTTTATGATTATGGATATTCGACGGTCAAGAAAAATGAATTTAAAATTGAATTTCCAAACAAAATTAAAATATACGGATCAGATAAAAAAGAAATTTCTTTAAAGTGTAACAATACTGAAGGCATTACATTTGACAAAGAAACTGTTGATGTTTCAGTCAGATTAAAGGATTTTGTATATGCACCTGTTAAAGAAAACGAAATTATCGGATGTATTGATTTCCATGTTGACGGCAAATTAGTAAAATCCGACAGCATATTCGCGTGCGAGTCAGCAGAACCGTACAATTCAGATGCTGAACCCGAATTCAGCTTTTTATATAAGTTTAAGCAGTTTTTCAAAAACTGAGAAAGGAAAACAAAATGACAGACGGAAAAGTCAGGCTGCAAAAATTCCTCGCTGAATGCGGGATTGCATCAAGAAGAAAAAGTGAAGAGCTTATTGAAGCAGGAAAGGTAAAGGTGAACGGAAGATCTGCATCAATCGGTGATAAAGTTAACCCGAAAAGAGATACTGTAACTGTTAACGGAAAAAAAGTAATAAAACAAAAAGAGTTGACTTATGTTATGCTTCACAAGCCAAGAGGTTTTATTACTACTATGAGTGATGAGATGGACAGAAAATGTGTTGCTCAGCTCATCAAAGATGTACCGGGCAGAGTTTTCCCTGTGGGCAGACTTGACAGAGATTCAGAGGGTATGCTTCTTTTTACAAATGACGGTGAGTTTGCAAATGCCATGACCCATCCTACAAAGCATGTTCCAAAGACATATCGCGTAACTGTAAGACCTTCAATAACTGAAGACCAGCTTACAGCTCTGACAACAGGGGTTATAATAGATGACAGAAAAACAGCACCTGCTGAAGTAAGAGTTGTTACCAAAGAAGAAAACCGCGTAGTTCTGGAGATTATTCTTTATGAAGGCAGAAACAGACAAATAAGAAAAATGTGTGAAGAAGTAGGCCTTGAGGTTGCAAGACTTAAAAGAACAGCAATCGGGTCAATAAAACTCGGCATGCTTAAGCAAGGTGCATGGAGACATCTTAACGATGACGAAGTAAGAAAGCTTATGATTGCAGCCGGTATGGATAGAAAGAAAAAATAATTATGGTATTTTTTGAACATACAGTAATAGACGAAAACAAAGTAATTTTTGAAGCAATTGAAGACGGTAAGGTTTTAGGTAAGTGTAAACTAAATATCAATACCAATGCTTTAGTTTCAGACGTAACATATGAAAAAAGCTCAGTTTTTGTTGTTGAAGGCTTGCTTAAAGCGGCTTTTTATTATGCAGGTCTTCGTGGCGTTTTTTGGGGAATTTGTACTGACGAGAGTATTGATTTTTTACTTCGGAAACTTAATTTTGAAAAGACTCCGAGTGGTTATGAAAATGATATACCTACAATTCTTCAGGGAAGTTGCGGAAACTGTATAAATAATGCTTGATTTTGTTTGACAAAACAAGCAAAACGATATATAATATCTTAATAGTCATCAAATCAAGCAGATGTTTTTTACCAAATATCGGAGGAATTATAAACATGATCAGAAGCATGACAGGTTTCGGCAGAAGTCAGATGATTGTTGACGGTATGAGTATTTCTGTTGAAATGAAAAGTGTTAATCACAGGTATTTCGATTTTTCATCAAGAGTTCCCAGAACTTACGGTTTTCTCGATGAAAAGCTTAAAACATATATTCAGTCACATGTTTCAAGAGGCAAGATGGAATGCTATGTTCAGATTGAAGAACTTGAAGAAGCTGATTGCATTGTTTCCGTTAATCATTCTCTTGCCGGCGGATATATTAATGCACTTAATGAAATTGGTGAAAAATACGGTTTAAGAAACGATATAACCGTTTCCTCCGTATCAAGATACCACGACATTTTTTCCGTTCATAAGAACGAAGCGGACGAAGAGCGTATATGGAATGCTGTAAAAGAGGTAACTTATACAGCTCTTAAAAACTTTATAGCAATGAGAGAAAAAGAAGGCGAAAAGCTTAAAAAGGATATTCTTTCAAGATGCGATACAATACTTGAGAATGTACAGTTTATTGAAGAACGTTCACCTCAGACTGTTATTGAATATAATGCAAAGCTTCTCGAAAGAATGCGTACTGTTCTTGAAGATGTTCAGGTGGATGAACAGCGTCTTCTTACAGAGGCGGCAATTTATGCCGATAAAATTGCTGTTGCAGAAGAAACTGTACGATTAAGAAGTCACATCAGTCAGATGCATGAGTTTATGGACAGTGAGGTTGCCATCGGACGTAAGATGGATTTTCTTGTTCAGGAATTCAACAGAGAAGCCAACACAATAGGCTCAAAGGCACAGGATGTTGAAATAGCCCGTAAGGTAATTGACATCAAGGCTGAGATTGAAAAAATCAGGGAACAGATACAAAATATTGAATAAATAAATTCAGGTGAACAAAATGAAGTTAATAAATATCGGTTTCGGTAACATGATAAACGCCCAGCGACTGATTGCTATTGTAAGTCCCGATTCTGCTCCGATAAAAAGAATTATTCAGGAGTGCAAAGAGAGAGGAACTCTCATAGATGCCACTCAGGGCCGACGTACAAGAGCCGTTATAATCATGGACAGCGATCATGTGATTCTTACATATTTGCAGTGTGAAACTGTTGCAAACAGACTTGAATCCGAACAGAATGACATCAATACGGAGGACTGCGATAATGAATAACAATGGTTTTGTTGTGGTTGTTTCTGCTCCCTCAGGCTGTGGAAAAGATACCGTTATTTCAGAGGTTCTTAAGAAAATGAACGGCGAGGCAACTCTTTCCGTGTCGATGACTACAAGAGCAATCCGTGACGGTGAACAGGAAGGCGTCAATTATTATTATGTATCAGTTGAACAGTTCTTTCAACATATAGAAGACGGTGACATACTGGAGTATACAAATTACGGTTCTAATTATTACGGTACGCCAATTAAACCGGTTAAAGCGCAGCTTGAACAGGGAAAAATCGTAATACTAATTATCGAAGTTGAAGGCGGCGAAAATGTAAAAAAATACTTTCCTGACGCCAAAAAGATTTTCATTGTGCCACCTTCAATGACTGAATTAGAAAATAGACTTCGTTCACGCGGCACTGATACAGATGAAGCTATTGAAAACAGACTTGCAATAGCAAAAAATGAGCTCATGCGTGCGTGTGAATACGATTATATTGTTGAAAACAATAACTTAAATAAGGCTGTTGAAGATGTTCTTTCAATAATCAGAGCCGAACAGCTTAAAATAGACAATATGAAAAATAAGATAAAAGAGGTAATGAACAATGCTTAATCCGGATTTGAGAGAATTACTTAAAGACAAGACCAGCCGTTACTCACTTGTAACTGCTGTTGCTAAAAGAGCCAGAGTGGTTTCTGAGACTCCTGAGCTTAACGAGAAATGCGGAACAGAAAAATCTGTTTCTTATGCGCTCGACGAATTCCTTTCAGGCAAACTTATTATAAGTGAGCCGGAGGAAATCCAAAACATATAAGTATACAAGGGAAGTGAAATGATATGGAACAGGTTCTGGCTTTGGTAGCTGTTGAAAATGTTGCATATCATTTTGACATTTTATACGGTTATATCGTACCTGAAGAATTAAAGAACATAGCTGTAAAAGGCTCGAGGGTTATGGTGCCTTTCGGCAAAAGTAAATCGGCAAAACGTCAGGGTGTTATATTTGAAACGTCTGTAACTTGTGAAAAAACAGGCTATAAAAGCATTTTATCCGTTATTGATGATAAACCGTTAATCAGCGAAGAAATGCTCTCTGTTGCCGTTTTTCTTAAAGACAGAACATTCTGCGCTTATTATGAAGCCGTAAAAGTACAGATACCTTCAGGTATGAATTACAAAACAACAGCAAAGTATTTTGCCGTCAGCAGGGATTATTCTGACAAGCTCACTGCCGATGAAAAACAAATATACGAGTTCATGCTAAGCATAGATATGCCTGAAGCTGCTAAACAGATTTATTCAACTCTGGGTTTCAATACTGACAGTGATATTATTGATAAACTTTGCAAAAAAGGTTTTGTAGTTAAAACATTTGATGCTGTTAAGAAAATCGGAGACGCTACGAATAAATATATTTCTCTTTCTGAAAGCGTAGATTTTTCTGATATTTCTGAATTCAAACTGACGCCAAAACAAAAAAGTGTTATTGAAACGTTGAAGGATATCGGATCATGTTCATTAAAGGAAATGTGTTACTTCACCGGAGTAACAACCTCTGTTTTTAATGCTTTGGTGAAAAAAGGGCTTATTGAAATTTACGATAAACCTTTTTACCGTATTCCTGAAAATATTTTGTCAGATACATCATTGAAAAACATCGAACTCACACAGGAACAAAAAGAAGCTTTTGACGGTATTTATGATAATTATAAAACCGGTGGCGGAGTAAGTCTTCTGTATGGAATAACCGGCAGCGGCAAGACATCTGTTTTTTTATCCTTAATTGATGAGGTTATTAAGGATGGAAAACAAGCGATAGTCATGGTTCCTGAGATATCACTAACGCCACAGATGATGGCTGTATTTAAAGGCAGATACGGTACTGAAGTTGCAATTTTTCACAGTGCACTCTCCGTTGGCGAAAGACGTGATGAATATAAAAGGGTAAGAGACGGGCTGGTTAAAATTGTAGTCGGCACACGTTCTGCTGTATTTGCACCTTTTGATAATCTAGGTCTCATTGTTATCGACGAGGAACAGGAGCACACTTACAAGTCAGAATCATCACCAAGGTATTCAACGGTTGATGTGGCTAAATTCAGAGCTTTAAGACACAAAGCTTTGGTTTTACTTTCATCTGCAACTCCATCAATAGAGAGCTACTCCAAAGCATTAAACGGAAAATATAAGCTACACAGATTAACGCAACGTTACGGTGATGCTGTGTTACCGGACGTAAGTGTTGTCGATATGAAGCAAGACAGAAAATCCGGCAATAAGTATAACATAAGTTCTGAACTGATTGAAATGCTTGCTGATAATCTTGAAGAAAAAAAACAGTCTATTCTTCTTATCAACAGAAGGGGATACAATACTTTTGCAGCCTGCGACAGTTGCGGTAGCGTAATTAACTGTCCATCCTGCAGCATCTCACTGACTTATCACAGCGCTAACAACAGGCTTATGTGCCATTATTGCGGATATTCAACCCCTTTTACCAAAACCTGTCCTGAATGCGGTAAAGACGATGTACGTTATGCCGGTTACGGAACACAGCGTATTGAAAAGGAGCTTGAGCAGCTTCTGCCTGATGCCAGGGTATTAAGAATGGACACTGACTCTGTATCTTCAAAACACTCATTTGAAAAAGGACTTATAGATTTTGAAAATGGTGAATATGATATTATGCTTGGCACTCAGATGGTTGCAAAAGGGCTCAATTTCGAGAATGTGACACTTGTAGGTGTTGTTAATGCCGATCAACAGCTGAATAACGATGATTTCAGAAGTCAGGAAAGAACCTTTGATCTTCTCACACAGGTTGTCGGACGCTCAGGAAGAGGTAAAAACAGGGGAGTCGCAGTCATTCAGACAATTACTCCTGAGAACCGCATAATCCAGCTTTCACAAAAGCAGGACTATGACAGCTTCTATAAAAACGAAATAATTATCAGAAAAGCTCTGATATATCCTCCTTTTTGCGATTTATGCAGTATTCAGTTTATATCAGAAAAGGAAGTTGAAGCTTTAAACTGTTCCAGGATGTTTTTGTCTTCATTAGCCGAAAAAAATAAGAGTAAATATGCAAATGAAAAAATAATCGTTCTTGGCCCTATGCCGCCAAGGGTTTCAAAAATCAACAATAAATTCCGTTATCGCATCATAATAAAATGTAAAAATAGTAAAAACTTCAGAAAGATGATTTCAGAATTGTTAAGCGAATACGGAAAAGACAGAAAATTTAATAAAGTCACTTTAACAGCGGATATGAACCCTGTAAATCTTATATAACGGAGGTATTATTACTATGGCGATAAGAAAAGTAGTTACTGAAGAGGATAATATTTTAAGAAAAACAAGCCGAAAAGTTGAAAATTTCAATGAAAAGCTTTGGAACCTTCTTGATGATATGAAGGAAACAATGTATAAATCCGAAGGTGTCGGCCTTGCTGCTGTTCAGGTTGGAATTCTCAAAAGAGTTGTAGTTATTGATGTTGGTGACGGATTTATGGAACTGATTAATCCCGAAATCATAGAAGCTTCCGGCGAAAACAAAGATATTGAAGGCTGTCTTTCATTGCCCGGTAAACAGGGTGTTACCGTAAGACCTGACTATGTTAAAATCAAAGCTCAGAACCGTAACGGTGTTTGGAGAAGATATGAAGGTACGGGACTTAAAGCCAGATGCTTTTGTCATGAAATTGACCACCTTGACGGAATTCTTTACACTGATAAAGTGCTTAAGGATATCACTGCGGAAGAGTTTCGCGTTCTTAAAGAAGGGAAATAACTGAAAGGACTGATAATATGCGTATAGCTTTTATGGGAACTCCGGATTTTTCCGTACCCTGTCTGAAAGCTCTTGTAGAATCCGAACATGATGTTGTAGGTGTTTTTTGTCAACCGGACAAGCCTGTCGGCAGAAAGCAAATTCTGACGCCGCCGGATGTTAAAGTTGAAGCTTTAAAACACGGACTTAATATATTTCAACCCAACAGCCTCAAAAACGGTATTGGCGTTGAAATATTAAAGCAGCTTAATCCTGATTTAGTAGTTGTTGTAGCTTACGGAAAGATTCTTCCTTGTGATTTCCTTTCTTATCCTAAATACGGATGTATCAATGTACACGCTTCAATTCTGCCGAAATACCGTGGTGCTTCACCGATTCATTATGCAGTTCTTAACGGCGATGATATAACCGGAGTCACTGTTCAGCAGATGGATGAGGGCATAGATACCGGTGATATATTAAACATAAAAAAATGTGAAATCGGTATTAATGACACCACTGAATATATGTATGAAGTTCTGGCTCCTCTTGGTGCACAAGCAATGCTTGAAACAATAGAGCTTATTGAAAACGGCAAGCTTCATCCTGTTAAACAGAATGAAGCGCAGGCAAGTCATGTCGGTCTTCTCACAAAGGAGATGAGTAGAATTGACTGGAGTATGCCTGCAAAAGAAATACATAATAAAATTAGAGGTCTCTATTCCTGGCCGGGCACTTTCACATCTTTGAACGGCAAAAATTTGAAAATTCATTCCAGTGTTATCAGCGACAAAAAAGGATATAATAATCCAGGTGAGATAATTGAATGTAACGGTAGTTTTATTGTTTGCTGCGGTGACAACAATTGCATTGAACTTAAAGAAGTACAGCTTGAAGGTAAAAAGCGAATGTCTTCAGATGCATTTTTGAACGGATATAACGATATTAAAGGAATAATACTCGGAAAGTAAGGAGAGTTTATATGTATTGGTTTTACGACTATTATTATATTATTCTCGTTTTGCCTGCAATAGTTTTATCATTGATTGCACAGGCAAATGTTAAAAGCACCTATAAAAAAATGTCTGCTGTTCAAAACAGACGTAATATTACAGGTGCACAGGCGGCAATGAGTGTTCTTTCTCATGCCGGTCTCGGAAGCACTGTCAGAATTGAATGTATCGGGGGTAATCTTTCAGATCACTATGACCCAAAGGCAAATGTAATCAGACTTTCAAACAGTGTATATAACGGTACTTCAATAGCAAGTATTGGTGTTGCATGTCATGAAGCAGGTCACGCTTTGCAGCACGCACAGGCATATACACCTATAAAAATTAGAAATGCTATTTTACCATTCGCAAATTTTGGTTCAAGCGCCGGTGTATTTATTGCTATTATAGGATATTTTCTTGGTTATCAGCCGATAGTTAATATAGGTATTATTCTTTTTTCTGCTGTTGTTCTTTTTCAGCTTGTTACATTGCCTGTTGAGTTTAATGCTAGTAGTAGAGCTATGAAGCTCATTGCAGAAAAAGGACTTCTTTATGAAGATGAGTTACCAAAAGCAAAAAAAGTTCTCACAGCAGCGGCAATGACTTATGTTGCGTCGTTATTGGTATCAATAATGTCGTTATTAAGACTTATTTTAAGAACCAGCAGAAGAAAATAATTACAAAGGATTCTAGAAAAATGGTTAATGCAAGACAGGTTGCTTACGATATTTTATTAAAAACCGAAAAACAAGGTGCTTATTCTAATATAATTCTTGATAGCGTACTTTCAAAAACAAAGCTTGACACAAGAGACAAATCTTTTGTGTCTGCTTTGTTTTATGGTGTTATCGAAAGAAAGCTGACAATTGACTATCAATTGCAAAAATACTTGACAAAACCTTTAAAAAAGCTTAAACCTGACGTGCTGTTGATGCTCAGAATAGGTGCTTATCAGATACTTTTCATGGATAAAGTTCCAACTTCTGCAGCAGTCAATGAGACTGTATCTCTTGCAAAGAAGAATGGTTGCGCCTATGCTGCCGGTCTTATAAACGCAGTGCTCAGAAAAGTTGACAAGGCCGGTCTGCAATTGCCTGAAAATACGGATTCAGCTGAATATCTCAGTGTAAGGTATTCATGTCCTCAGTGGCTTGTTGAAAAATGGATAACCGAATACGGTCATGAATGTGCCGAAGGTCTTTTGTCTGCCTCATTAGGTTCTCCTGAATGCTTTATCAGAGTTAACAATGTAAAAACAACTGAGCAAGACCTTATTTCCTTGTTTTATGAAGAAGGAATAATATGTAACAGAACAGACTACGAAAATACTTTAACAATAGAACTAAAGGGTAAGGATATTGAACAGCTCAATTCTTTTAAAAAAGGATTGTTTCATGTTCAGGATTTATCATGTCAGCTATGTGTGAAAGCGCTCAGGGTACAGCAAGGACAAACAGTATTTGATCTGTGCTCAGCACCCGGTGGCAAAGCATACACAATTGCAGAAACAATGCAAGATTCAGGTCAAGTTTTTTGCTTTGACATTCATAAAAACAGAGTTGATCTTATAAATAACGGAGCTAAACGATTAGGACTTACCTCGATTAAAGGTGCAGTATCAGATGCTTCTGTTTTCAACGAAGAGATTGGGTCGGCAGACCGTGTGTTATGCGATGTTCCGTGTTCAGGTCTCGGTATTATCAGAAGAAAACCGGAAATAAAATATAAAAATAAAGACGAGCTTGATAGTCTACCTGAAATTCAGCTTAAAATATTAAAAAACGGATCCCGATATGTTAAAAAAGGAGGTATATTGGTTTATTCGACCTGTACCTTGTCAAAAGACGAAAACGAGCATGTATGCATGGATTTTTTAAAAAATAACAGCAATTTTGAAGCGTTGATACCATTACCTGAGATTTCCGACGAAAAGTTCATCACACTCATGCCGCACGAATCAGGCGGAGACGGATTTTTTATAGCCGCTTTCAAAAGAAAAGGATAAATCGTATGAAAAAAGATATAAAATCTCTTAACTATACTGAACTTAAAGATGAAATTGAATCTTTAGGTGAAAAAAGCTTTAAAGCCGGTCAGATATATACCTGGCTTCACAAAAAAGGGGCATCCGACTTTGATGAAATGACCGATATATCTAAAGAGCTGCGAGAAAAACTAAAAAAAAGCTATGATATTTACAATTGTAGTATTGAAAAAAAGTTGGTTTCAGTGTATGATGATACAGTTAAGTATTTATTCAGGTTAAATGACGGAGAGCTTATTGAATCCGTTGTAATGAAATACAAATACGGATACACAATTTGTGTTTCAAGTCAGGTCGGCTGTAAAATGGGATGTACATTTTGTGCCTCAGGAATCGCAGGATTTATCAGAAATCTTCAGCCGTCTGAAATTTTGTCACAGATTTATACAGCGCAAAGAGACCTTAACATCAGAATTTCTCACATAGTTATGATGGGTGTAGGCGAGCCTTTGGATAATTTTGATAATGTTATGAAGTTTCTGTCTATTATCTCTGATGAGAAAGGGTTAAACATCGGAATGAGAAATATATCCCTTTCTACATGTGGTGTTGTCAGTGGCATTTACGAGCTTATGTCAAAAAAGCTGCAGCTTACGCTTTCTGTTTCACTTCATGCTCCTAACAACTCAATAAGAAGCAGAACAATGCCTGTAAACAACCGTTGGAATGTTGAGGTACTTCTTAAAGCCTGCAGAGATTACACCGAACATACCTCCAGACGTATATCTTTTGAATATGCCATGATAAACGGTGTAAATGACAGTGACGTTTGCGCTCACGAGCTTGGAAGAAAGCTTAAAGGAATGCTCTGCCATGTAAATCTCATTCCTGTTAACTCCGTAAAAGAGCGTGATTATACAAAAAGCAGTGACAACAGAATAAAAAGCTTTATAAAAATTCTTGAAAAATACGGTATAAACACAACGGTAAGAAGGACTCTCGGTAGTGACATTAACGCCTCGTGCGGTCAATTGAGGCGCGGTGAAAAATAAATATATTCAAGGAGATGAACGTGTAAAATGAATATTGTCGGAAATACAGATATCGGTAAAATTCGTTCTAAAAATGAAGACGGTTTCAATTTCGGGTATTTTGATGACGGTACTGCATGGGCTGTTGTTTGCGACGGCATGGGTGGTATCCATGGTGGTAAAATTGCAAGTTCTGTCGCTATTGATATGGTAAGCGAAAAAATTACAAAATGTTACAACAAGCTTATGCCTGTTTCATCTCTTGAAAATTTACTTCTTTCAGCAATTACAACAGCCAATGTTACTGTTTATGACAGGGGCTCAACAAACCAGGAACTCAAGGGTATGGGTACAACAATAGTTGCTGCTGTTGTTAAAAACAATGAAGCGTGCATTGCTCATGTAGGTGACAGCAGAGCGTACATAATTAGCGGAAATTCAATATCCCAGGTAACAAAAGATCACTCTTTAGTTCAGGAAATGCTCGATAAAGGCCAGATAACCAAACAAGAATATGATAATATACCTATAAAGAACATAATCACACGCGCTATGGGAATAGGGGAAGAAATAGATATTGATTTTGATTATGTATGCATTAATGAAGGCGATGCTTTAATTTTATGTTCAGACGGATTAAGCGGTCTTGTCGGAGAAGAGGAAATGCTCAGAATTTATTCTGAAACCGAATTCGACGGTCTTGCTAACAGGTATATTGAAGAAGCCAATAAAAAAGGCGGTAAAGATAACATAACGGTAGTTGTTATGAAAGGTTAAGGTGTTACGATGGAAAATTATGTTGGAAAGCGACTTGACGGACGCTACGAAATTATGGAAATTATCGGTGTGGGCGGAATGGCTGTTGTATATAAGGCGTTCGATAACATCGACCACAAAATAGTTGCAGTAAAAATTCTTAAAAATGAATTTCTTGAAAACGAAGAATTCAAACGCAGATTTAAAAATGAATCAAAGGCAATTGCTGTTTTATCACATAAGAACATTGTTAAAGTCTTTGATGTAAGCTACGGAGATATGCTTCAGTACATAGTAATGGAGTATGTTGATGGTATTTCACTTAAAGAATATGTTAATCAGCAGGGAAGTGTTGATCCGAGAGAAGCAATCTATTTTGTTACACAGATTTTACGTGCTCTTCAGCATGCACATGATAAAGGAATAGTTCATAGAGATATTAAGCCTCAAAATATTATGTTACAGTCTGACGGCACAATAAAAGTAACTGACTTCGGCATTGCCAGATTCAGTCGAAGTGAAACAAGAACAATGACTGACGGTGCTATCGGTTCTGTCCATTATATCAGCCCTGAACAGGCAAAAGGCAGTGTTACAGATGCAAAAACTGATTTATATTCAGTTGGTGTTATGCTTTATGAAATGCTTACAGGCACGCTTCCGTTCCAGTCAGACAATGCTGTATCTGTTGCTCTTATGCAGCTTCAGAATGACCCTGTAATGCCCAGAGAAATTAATCCTAACATTCCTGTAGGACTTGAACAGATTATTATGCGTGCTATGCAGAAAAATCAGAACGACAGATATCAGTCTGCTTCCGAAATCCTCATGGATCTTGATGCATACAAAAAGAATCCAAATATTAAATTCGATTATTCTTACGGTGCAGAGGGTGAACAAATTGGCGCTCCTTCATATATCGGAGCAGATGCACCTGCTAAAGAACCTGAGCCAGAAGAGATTGATCCCGTTGAAGATGATGATTACGATGACTTTGATAATGACATCGACGATAAAAGCAAGAAAAAGACAATTGCTGTTCTCATAGGAATACTTAGTGCACTTGTTATTTTCGCCGGTGCTCTATTGTTCCTGTTTACTTCGGGTACAAACAAACTTGAAGTTCCTGAACTCATCGGCAAAAATTTCTATTCAGATGTTGATAACAACATAGAATACTCAAATTTCAAATTCGAACCCGTTATTGATGACGAAAGCACAGAGTACGAAGGCACTATTGTAAGCCAGGAGCCTCGTGGCGGTAAAATGATTACAAGAGATGAGGTAATTACACTTTATATCTCAGGACCTCAGACAAAAAGTGAAGTACCTGATGTAAGCGATATGCTTTACAATGTTGCAGAAAGTAAACTCAAGGCTGCAGGCTTTGATACAACAATAGTTAAAGAAAAAAGCGACACAGTTGATATAGGAAAAGTTATCAGAACATCTCCCAAAGCAGGAGAACAAGCTGAAGAAGGCTCACTTGTTACTATTTATGTTGCTACCAATGAGGAAGTAGAACCTGTTGATATCCCTGATCTTATAGGTCTTACTGTTGCACAGGCCAGAAAGGCTCTTAAAGAGGTAGGACTTCTTCTTGATGAGGATAATATTACTTATCGTTCATCTTCCAAACCTAAAGGAACAATTATTGGCTATGAAGGTGTTGGTGAAGAAGCATTACCCGGCACAGCAATAATTGTTTTTGTGAGCACCGGAAAGGAAGCAACAGAAGAGACTACAGAAGAAACAACCGAGGAGACAACTGAGGAAACAACCACAAAGGCAGAAACTACAACTAAAACCACCACAACAAAACCGACAACAACAAAGCCGACAACTACCAAAAAGCCGACAACAACAAAACCAACAACGGCAAGAGTTACAACAGAGCCTACCGAAGCTACCACAAAACCAACCACAACAAAGCCGACAACAACCAAGCCCACAACTACTCAACCTACATCATCTGCAACTCAGCCCTCGTCGACTACTACAACACAACCGAGCTCACAGCCTGTTGTAGCACCTCCAACTGAATCCACAACAGAGCCTCAGCAGTCAGAAAATCAGTAAAATTTATGACTATAAACGGCTTAATTATTAAAGGAATAGGCGGTTTCTATTATGTAGAAACCGCACAGGGAATTTTCGAATGTAAGGCAAAGGGTAAATTCAGAAATAAAAATATCAGCCCTGTTGTCGGCGATAAGGTAACAATTACCCTTCGTACAGGTGAAGACAATACAATCGATTCAATTGAAGAAAGAAAAAACAGGCTTGTTAGACCGCCTGTTGCAAACATTGATAAGCTTATTATAGCTGTTTCCGTTGCGAAGCCTTTCCCAAACACATTGATAATAGACAAAATGACTGTTCTTGCTGAAAAAAACGGCATAGAGCCGATCATAGTAATTACTAAAACTGATCTCGATGAACATGAGTACCTAATGCGCACTTACCGTAGTGCCGGATATAAGGTATACTGTTTTTCGGATAAAAACGGAGCTTCTGATATCGAGCTTATCAGAAATGAGTTAAAAGGCTGTATAACAGCCTTTACCGGTAATTCAGGTGTAGGTAAGTCTACGCTTATAAACGCTTTAAATGACAATTTAAGCCTTGCTACAGGCGAAATAAGCGACAAGCTCGGCAGAGGTCGCCATACTACCAGACAAGCTGAAATTTTTCATGTTGCTGACGGACTTGTAATTGACACTGCAGGTTTTTCAAGCATTGATTTTTTGAATAACGATGTTGTTTTGTCTGAAGACTTACAATTTTTATTTAAAGAGTTTAATGAATACATCGGTCTTTGCAGATTTACCGGTTGTGCTCATCTTGGCGATAAGGGTTGCAAAATTTGCGAAATGGTTGACTATGGTGTTATAAGCAAAAGCAGATATGAAAGCTACAAAACACTATATGATGAATTTAAATCTATAAAGAAGTGGCAGCTCTAAAATATCAGAACCTTTTATTCGACTCAGCGTATAATGTTATTGAGCTCTGATGACATGAGCCACTAATATTATAGGTGATAAGCATGAGACATCCGGTAAGCTGTTCAAAAGGGCTGATATTTGCCGCTTTCGGTGCAGGATTTCTTCTTTCATCTTGCTTTCCCGATAAGTTTATACTTTACGTAATGGCATTTATGCTTGTCATTCTGGGTATCATTTCCTGTCAGAGACGGTGAGGAGGTATCGGCGCATGAAAGTGGTTGTAGTAAGAAGTCCTAAGGCCCTCAGAGGTTTGTTAAAAATGATTTTTAAGATTAAAGATAAGGAGACATGATCCTTTTAAAAGCAGATGGATTTCTCCATCTGCTTTTAATTTACGGATTGAATACTTATGGAAAAGCATGTTGAAATAGAAAGAAGCATAATAAAAAAATACCGCAAAGACATATGGAAAAGATTCATTGCGGGAATTAACGAATATGAAATGATTAAGCCCGGGGACAGTATAGCGGTTTGTATTTCCGGTGGAAAGGATTCCATGCTTCTTGCAAAATGCATTCAGCACCTGCAAAAGCACAGTGACTTTCCTTTTGAGGCAAAATATCTTGTTCTTGATCCCGGATATTCTCCAAAGAATCTTGAACGTATAAAAGAAAATGCAAAGCTGCTTGATATACCAATTGAAATATTTGATGCAAATATATTCGATTATGTTACTGAAATTGAGCAATCACCCTGTTATATGTGTGCAAGAATGCGCAGGGGACATCTTTATAAAAATGCTAAACTTATAGGATGCAATAAAATTGCTTTAGGCCATCATTTTGATGATGTGATTGAAACAATTCTTCTGAGCATGATTTACGGTGCAGAAATCAAAACTATGATGCCTAAGCTTCACAGTACCAATTTTGAAGGGATGGAGCTCATCAGACCGCTATACATGGTAAGAGAAGCTGATATCATTGCCTGGGCAAGATATAATGATCTTCACTTTTTACAGTGTGCCTGTAAATTTACTAAAGAAACAGAAAATGAGTCCGAACAGGAATTAAAATCAAAAAGAAAAGAAATGAAGGAGTTAATTTCCAAATTCAGGAAAATTAACTCCAACATAGAAATGAATATTTTCAGAAGCGTTCACAATGTAAATCTTGAAACTGTAATCGGATACAGAAAAGGGGAGTATAAATACAATTTTCTGGATGATTATGATTCAGAATAATTGATAATATATCTTCTGTAATAATCACTGATTTCACTGATTCTATGGTCGAAAAATGTATAAACATCCTCAAGAGGGCAATCCACAGGATTTGTTATATACCATTTTGCAACGCCTATAACAGCTCCTGAATAGAAGTTTGATAGAATTTCAACTTTATATACAGGTGTGTCTCTAAGAATCTTTCCTATTTTATCAACACAAAAGGATGTAATTATTTCATTAAGCGTCGTATTAAAAGCAATTGACTGCTTATCCGAAAAAACTGCCTTAAATACATATTTATACTCGTGTATAAATTCGAATATAACTCTGATAAATGACTTGCAGCATGCTCTTATGTTTTCGGGTGAAGGTTCAATAATAACATTGTTATATTCAATATCCGCCAAAAGAGATTCGAGACAGAAATTCAGAAACTCATATTTATCGTTGAAATGCTTATAAAAAGTGGCTCTGTGAACATCTGCAGCTTCACATATCTCTGACACGGAAATCTCGTCAAATGATTTACTTTTTAAAAGCTCAAGAAAAGCTGCAATCAATTGAGAATATGTTCTTTTAATTCTGATATCAATTTTCTTCATAAATACTCTCCTAACAATTATTGCATGTCTTCGCCTTCATAAATATTTGCTTTAATATCATCAATAATTCTGTTCAGTTTTTCCATTTGTTTTCTTGTACGTCTTTCAAGCTCAGGATTGTTATAGAAAATCCTGCTTGCAAGACGATTTTTATTTTGTTTGCCGGATTTATTTTTACTTTTTGGTGTTAGCATTTCTTCAAGCGAAGAATACAGATCTTCAATCTGATATTTGACTTCAATAATTTTATCAGCTTGTTTAACAACCTTTTCCTGAATATAATTATATTTTTCTTCAATGGAACCTTTAATACTGACAAGCTCTTTAGAAAAAGTATTAATAAAGCCGCTAAGTTTTATGTGAAGTTTTCTGATATCAAGAGCCTTTCTGACTGCATTAATCAAATCAAGCATAAATACTATAAGGACTGCAACAAGAATATAATTAATGTAGTTTCCGTTAATTTTATCATACATTTTATCTACAGACGGATGTATTACATTAACAAAAACCACAGAAATAATACCCCAATAAAGGGAATGCTTAAGACATATTCTACCTCTGATATTCAGAAATTCATAAGTATAGTCCCACCATCTTGCAGCAAAAAGCTTTTCCATTATAAAGCTTGTAAGATACTCAACAATATCGCATAAAATAATTCCGAGAACAAATACAAGAAGCGGGTTGTCTCTGAAAGGGTTATATATAAGAACAGTAAGAACAATTGCAGCTGTTCCGTAAATCGGACAAAGGGGACCGGTTAAAAAACCTCTGTTTATCAGCTTTTTTTCACCAATGGAGCAATACAAAGATTCTAAACACCATCCGGCAAAGCTATAAAAGAAAAATAATAATATATATTTTATCAGATTCACCATAAATTATTTACCTATATCCTTCAAAAATTTTGCTTTGTACTTTGGGTTAGTTGAATACAAAACCTCAAGCGTAGCGCAATATTTATCAGCAAAAGTCACAACCCAACCCTCTTTATTTTGAGGAGGTACGATTGTTAATGGCCACATGTGACGTCTGATTATGCTGTCTTCGAGCTTTGTAAGATTATTGCAAAGCTCTTTTGCGTTAAGACAAGCAAGATTAGGATGACGGTACCCGTGCAGTTTGTGCCATTTGCCGGTTTCTCCGTTTCTCCAGTCATAATAAACCAGATCGTGCATTACAGCCGCTCTGGCTGCTTCACGATAATTTAAGCCTTTTTCTTTGCAAATAAGATAAGCAATGAAAGAAACGCTTGTAATATGCTGTAAACGGTCAATTTCAAGATGTTGTTCATATTGTGACATTGACTGAACCTCGTCAGAATACAGAATATCCTCAACTGTATCCAAATAACCATAGGAATTATCCTTGTTTAAACCTATATAAGATTTGCAAAATTCTTTATAAAGATTAATCATATATGCATCCTTTATAATTTATTGTTTTTATATCTTTCAAGAAGAAACTCGGCAACCGCATTATCATTGTTGGAACCGATAACACCCGTTGCAACAGACTTAAGTTCCTCACAGGCATTTGAAACTGCGTATGATTCATCAGCTGTTTCGAACATCGGTATATCGTTGAGATTATCACCAAATGCAACTATTCTGTCAAAACCGAGCAATTTCTTCAATTCAAGGGCAGCTGTAGCTTTTGATGCATTCTTGTTCATGCATTCAAGAAAATTACAGTCTGTATAATTGTCTTTGTAAAATGCGCAGATAAGCTTATCAGAAGCGATAATATCGTTATAAATACCGACAATTTCGTCTGGATAGTCCAAAGCAACTATATAAATCAATTTATCTGACGGTCTTACAGTAAACTCATCAACATGAACGAATCTTTTTCTTATCATATCACGTCTTTGAGATACGTACTGCTTTTGATGATCATTTGACAGTTTGCTGTATGCTATTTCAAGAAAACCGTCACGCTGATAGTAAAGCATTGGTGATTTTCCGTGCTTTTTAAAAATATCAAGTATTTCAGCAACATGAGTATTATCAATACTGTGACACACTAAGTTCTTATTATCTGTGATACTGAAAATTACAACGCCGTTCATCAGGATAAGGGGTAATGTGAGATTAACTGCTGAAAATATATCCAGAACTGTAGCGTTTGTTCTTGCTGTTGCTACCGAAAAATTCAGTCCATTATCAATTAAATAATTTAAAATTTCGGCAGATTTGTCGGTTAACTCAGCCTGTTCGTTCAGTAATGTACCATCAAGATCCGAAAGATACAAGGTTTTCATGTTTTCATCCTTACAATGTATAAATTTATTCAGTTTATTATATCATATCAGATAATAAAACTCAACAGCATATAATAAAAATAAACAATAGAATTAAAATTAAAACACAATTGAATTTTTTTATATTAATTTGATTACTAATTTAACTAAAATGTATTGAAATATTGTATAAAGTAAAGTATAATGTATTCAAATAGTCTGTGCGAAAAGGAAAGGGTTAACCTTTAAGCAGAATTTTCGCATATCGTAAAAAGGGGATACCTATGTTAGGAAAATTTGTTAAGGTGCGTGTAACATCCCCAATGTATTCTTATAATAACAGATTCGGCTTTAAATATAAGCTCAATTACGGCATTATTGACAATGTTAAAAGTAGTCGTAATACTGCCCAATATGCTTATATTATGGGCATCAACCATCCTGTCAGAAATTTTGACGGTAGGGTTATTGCTGTTATTAAAAGACATGGCTGTAAAGGTATAGCCTGGGTTGTTGCACCGAAAAGCACCAGATTTATAGTTAATGATATTAAACAAGCCATTGATTTTGCAGAAGGTAAAAACGGCTACAATATTGAATGTCTTTACGAAAGCTCCTGTGGCGCTGTTGTAACACGAAATGATAACGGAAATATAAAATATCTTCTTATTAGAAACAAAAGAAGTGCCCACTGGGGATTTCCAAAAGGACATATTGAACCCGGTGAAACTAAAGAAGAAACTGCAGTGAGAGAAGTTCTTGAAGAAACAGGCTTGAACATTAAAATCTTACCGGGTTTTGTCAAAAAATCAGAATACAGTATTCAAGGAAAAATTGAAAAATCTGTTTCTATTTTCTTAGCTTCTACATGTGAAACAAATTATAAGCTACAAGAAGAAGAAATTGAAGAATGCGGTTGGTTTGATTATTCAGAAGCATTAAAAACGCTTAACTATGAAAACGATAAAATAATCCTTTCCGATGCAAAAAAATTTTTAGATAAACCTTGTTGTTGAAAGGAGATTTTGCTTCCATGGCTGAAACATTAGCTGAATATCTGGTTAATGCTTTGGACGGAAAGATTGCTTCCGAGGCAATTGTATTCATAATTTCCATGCTTCCTGTTCTCGAACTAAGAGGTGGACTTATTGCAGCAAAGCTTTTGGATATAGAGTTTTTTAAAGCATTTTCGATTTGTTTTATCGGAAACATGTTACCTATACCTTTTATTCTTTTCTTTATTAGAAAAATATTTAATTTACTCAAAAGAATTAGTAAAATTGAAGAGTTAATAGATAAACTTGAGGCAAGATCATTGCGTAAAGCTGACAATGTTAAAAAATACAGGTTGTGGGGTTTGTTTTTGTTTGTTGCAATCCCATTACCGGGCACAGGCGGTTGGACCGGAGCTCTGATTGCAGATTTGCTCGATATCAGAATAAAGCACTCTCTACCCACAATTGCCGCAGGTGTATTTGTTGCAGGTATAATTATTTCTGCATTATCTTACGGATTGTTTGGTCTTTTAGGCTTTTAAAAAAAGTACACACAAAAAACCCTGACACTTGTCAGGGTTTTTATACATTTTCTGCTTCTTCACTTAGTAAAGCCCATTTTTCCCATTCGTCCATAGCAGTAGTTAATTGTTCCTCTGTTGACGATATTTCTTTTTCAAGTTCAGTTAATTTAACATAATCACTAAATACATCTTCGTTTTTAATTTCATTTTTTAGTGCTTCTAATTTTTCTTCAAGAGCGGCAATCAATTCTTCTGCCTTTTTCAAAGCTCTTTCGCGCTTAGCTTTCTCCTTACCGGGAGTTGTATAACTTTTTTTCTGCTTAGGTTCGGAAGGGGAGAGAAGCCGATTGTTTACTTTCTCAAAAATCTGGTTTTCTGCTGTTTTTTCTAAAAACTCATCATAGCCGTACTCATACCATACCGCTTTATTGTTTTCAAATGATAAAAGGTGATCAGCAACTTTTTTTATAAAATATCTGTCATGAGAAACAAAAATCAGAGTACCGTTGTAATCCGCCAGCATACTTTCCAGCGTTTCTTTACCAACTATATCCATATGATTTGTAGGTTCATCAAGTATGAGAAAATTCGGCTTTTTCTTAAGAAGTTTGCATAAAGCGAGACGAACTTTTTCACCGCCGGATAACATATTGATATTTTTAAAAACATCATCTCCGCTGAACAAAAAAGCTCCAAGTGCGCTTCTGGCTTCAAAATTAGTTATTCCGGGAAATTCATCAATAAAATCATCTAAAACGGTTTTATCGCTTGTATATTGAGCCATTTGCTGGTCAAAGTATCCTATCTTCACATTGTTACCGATTATAAGTTCTCCGCCCAAAGAGGGGATAGCACCAACAATTGTTTTCAACAGCGTTGATTTGCCTTGACCGTTTCCGCCTATTATACCAACATGCTGACCTCTCGATATGTTGAAGGATACCTCGGATATTGTTTTTTCATAGCCTATTTTAAGATTTCTTACGTTAAGAACATCTTTCGAGGCTCTCAAATCAGGTTCAAAGTTAGAAAAAAATTGCTTAGAATCATACTTTTCAGGTGGTTCAATTATATCCATTTTTTCAAGCTGCTTGATTTTTGATTGAACCATTGCAGCTTTTGTTGCCTTGTACCTGAATCTTTCAATAAGCTCATTGAGTCTGGCAATTTCTTTTTGCTGTGCTTCATAATCCTTTTCCTGCTGTTCTCTTACGATTTTCTTTTGCTCAACAAAATATGAGTAATTTCCATTATATTTATATGTTTTTCCATACTCAATTTCATAAATGGTACTTACAGTTTTATCAAGGAACATTCTGTCATGTGAAACAATAACAACAGCCTTTTTATACGATGATAAATAATCTTCGAGCCACCCAACTGCTTCAACATCAAGATGGTTTGTGGGTTCATCCAACAAAAGCAAATCAGGCTTTGACAAAAGAAGCTTTAAAAAAGCAATCTTTGTTCTTTGACCACCGGAGAAATCACTTAATGGTTTGCATTTTTCTTCATCCGTGAATCCGAACTTTTTGATAGCAGCCTCATATTCTTTCTCAAAATAAAATCCGCCGGCATTTGTAAATCTGTCAAGCAGGGCAGTATATTCGGATATATTTTCTGATGTAGGCTTTTCATCCATTTCTTTTTGTAAAAAAGAAAGTTTTTCTTGCATTGAAATAATTTCTGAATAAGCACTTCTGATTTCATTTATAAGTGTTACAGAGTTATCTGTAAAAGCCATCTGATTCAATGTTCCGATATCAGGCTTTCCTGAAACAATAAAATTAGAATTAATTTCAGGATTATCTTTTGAAATAGAAAGTTCTCCGGAAATTAATCTTAAAAGAGTGGTTTTTCCACATCCGTTTCTTCCTACAATACCAATTTTACTTTCAGTGTTTATTTCAATATTTACACTTTTTAAAATCGGTTCACCGGATAAATCAACAACTCCGTTTGTAATTTTAATTTGCATTTTATAATCATCCTTGATTTTTAAAAATTATAAATAGGGAACAGCAATAAACATATATGTAAAAATTATAACAACGAACTATACAAAATAATCGTTTTAAAAGCGCTGCTTAAAATTTTTATGTATTTTTTCCAAAGAGGTGATTGTATGCTTGGTTCTGCTTACCCCAGTTTTAAATACAGGCGTTTATACACGTGCTCTGATTGTTCTTCGTTTATTTATGATAAGCAAGGTTATCATTATTGCCGCCTGCATCGCAGCTGCGTTCTGGCTGACAGCTTAATATGTGAGCACTTCCTTTTGCTTATTAAATAAGAGGGCCTTTTGCTCTCTTATTTTTCTTTTTTTCACTTTTTTACTATAATAGGTGGTTTTGTAATTGCTTCTGAACCCTCTATTTTACTGGGGTTTTGGCTGTTTTCATTTTTCCCGGTGTGGCGCAGGATCTGATCTGATTCTCCCAGTTTATTTTCATTGAGAATATTTTCAATCTTTTCCTTCAGCTCGCTGCTGCCACGCGTACGCAGTAATTTGTATCCAGTTTGATTGTAAAGTGCATCAACAAATTCATCGCGCTGCTGCTGAGCTACGTTATGCGAATTATCGTCAAGTTCAATCAGAAGAACTATCTGCAGGTTCTCAGGTTTAGCCAGGATAAAATCTACATGCTTTTTATTGATTTTATTAAAATATGTTTGCCATTCAGAACGGTCTTTTGATGTTACTTCAACCAGGTCAGCAACTCTTATCTTTGCCAGAACGGAGTAACCGAGCTCATCAGCTACGGGTTTTAAGCTCTTATAAAACGCCCATTCATTTTTAGTCAGAAGGAGCTTCTTTTTGTATGGCATATTTTGTGTAACTTTTATTTTTTCTTCCTGCGCAGGTTCTGCAGGAGCTGAAACCGGCTTTGATGTGTTCTTTCTATTGATTGCTATGTATGCAATTAGAGCGATTATGATTATTAATGCAATGATTTCCATTGTTATTTCTCCTTTATTTTTTTAGTTCTCTTGGCCAGTTTAAATGTTTTGGTAGTCCTAATATGTAGTCTGCAGATACGTGATAATGTTCGCAAAATTTTATTATGTAATCAATTGGCGGTGTATTAGTTCCTCTCTCGTATCTTGCTATTTGAACATGGTGATATCCAATGGCTTTAGCTAATTCGCGTTGACTTTCGTCGTGGTCTTTTCTTTCGTCTATCATTCTTTGTATCATTTTATCACCTCTATTATTTATTATAGTGCTAACTAATTTGTTATTGACATATGCTAACATTTGTGTTATCATCGTGCTAACAGATTAATTAGCGTCTGTTGTTTATGGTACACAGTACGGTTACTACGTCAGGAAGCTGAAAGTAATCATTAGCCGCAGGAAAGTCTGAGCTGTGTCAGCAAAATTTAAAGGGTTGCGGTAAGCTTCCCGGCTCTTTGTAATTACTGATAGGATTACACTGGCTCAAAAGCTATCAGAGAGGACGTCAGCTGAGTACGTTGGCAGCCTGGAACAGACAGGCACTATATAAATAACAAGAAAGGAGCAAAAGAAATGCCTGAAGTAAAAAAAGCCGTTACTGAATGTTACATTGAAAGACGTCTGTCAAAAAAGGGTAGTGAATATGATGTCCTTGTACTTGAATTTGAAAACGGTTACAAAATGCAGGTCTTCATGACCGATGAACAGAAATTCATTTTAAGCTCGTGTGTACCCTTGATTGTATAAGGAGTTTCAATCATGTTTGTTATGCTTGTATCCTGTGTGCAGCTGGTATTAATTGTACCAATAGTCATTGGAGTTATGGCAATAACACTTGCTGCATCGTTTATACGTAAACGAAACGAGAGCGTTGATGATGACTTAGGTTATCTTGAGCGTATATATTCTGAAAGCAGGGGAGGTGAATCAAATGAAAAAGACATTTAAAAAAGTGTTTGCTATTCTTTGTGTAGTTGCAATGATGGCAACTCTGGGTGTAACGTTCTTTGCATCTGCAGAAGGTACGGCTGATACAGCTGATGTTGCAGTATCGGCTATGAAAGAAGCTTTGACGGATGTTACCGGTACTTTGTCGATTAGCAATATTCTTACGGTTGTTGCTGCTCTTATTGGTGCATGTATTGTTCTTGTATTCTTCTGGTGGGGTCTCAGAAAACTCATCAGAGCTGTTATGGCTGCATTCAAGAAGGGTAAGCTGTCTGTATAAAATCAGGGCGGTTTATTACCGCCCTTGTTTTTTTGAGGTGAATTATGGATAAATTAGCATTCAGAGAAGATTTAAATATAACTAGGGTTCCTGAGTACGTAAAAAATAAAGTAAAGTTTGCTCAGGAGCATCCGTTCTGGTTCCGTGATATAGGTACCATGATTTTTTGTGGGCATCAGGGAGCCGGGAAGACATTATCAGCTGTTAACTACATTTACAATTTGCAAGACCTTTATCCTCTTATGATAATTGTTTCTAATGTTGCTCTAACTGATTATCCATATAACGCAGGCTACCGTGTAAATAAATTAACAGGAAAAACTGAAATATATGACCTTCAGACTAAGGAAGAAATTATACTGGGCAATGTAGAAAAAGGTGAGTATAACGCCCTTAAAGCACGTGATTATACATATATCTGTATTGAGTATGACGGTCTTGACTGCCTGAAGTATATATCTAATGACGAATACGGTGTTGTATTTTTCATTGATGAGCTGCATCTTGAGCTTAACAGCCTTGAAAGTAAGAACGTTGATATTGAAATCATGATTGAGATTTCACAGCAACGAAAGCAGCGCAAAAAGATTATCGGTACAAGTCAGGTCTACTTCAGACTTGCTAAACCTCTCAGGGAACAGATATTTGATATTGTTCTATGTGATAACTATTTCGGTTGTCTTCAGTTTAATAAATCTATTGACGGTTTTAAGAGTAAAGAAGATAACGGTAAGCTTAAAGCACATGTAAACAAAAGAAGTATATATTTCCATACGTTTGAAATGTATGACAGATATGATACTTATGCAAAAATGAAGCGTTACAACAAAGAGTGGAACGGTAGACCTCGAGTTGTAACACTTGATAATTCTGAATGGAAAGTAGGTGTAAAACAATAATGGAAGGTATTTTATCTTTAGTCTGTTCTTTTCTTGCTGAAGCTGCAGTTGTTGCAACCGTGTTTGGAATTATGACACGATTGATTAATTATTGGGTTCGAGCCTGGCAAGGTAAGGAGGATGTATTTTAATGTTCTCTAAAGCTCAGATTGATATGATAAATGGCTTAGCTGCGCCGATGCGAGCTGAGGGTTATCTTTATTATGTTGCAATCACTGATAATACACGTTCAACTTCTTCGGATCCAGACTTGTATATTTACTTTTCAAAAGAAGAAATATTTGCAACGGATATACTTAAGTATCATATACCGGACAACAGTAAGCTTTATTCAATCCGTACTTCCAATGGTTCCAGTTATAACAGTACCGGTCCGAGAATATCTATGTCTGATATTGAACTTAGCCAGGAGCTGCAGGTTGATGAGCTTGAATTTGTTTCAACCAATGCAACCTTTACAGAGCTTGTTCCGGTTCAACCTGATTACACGATAGGGGAGGTAGGGCAATATGAAACGCAAGGCGCTATGCTTTTTACTTTGTCTGTGTTTTTGCTTTTTTTCGCTTTCACTAAGCTCTTCCGCCGCTGGTGATGAAGCTGTCTTTTATGGAATGACACATGATGAATTACTTGAGTATGGTTTTATTTATGAAAATGGTGCATATGGTCTTCCTAGTAACATTTTACCACCGGAAGCTTATATGCCTTCAATAATGCTTCAGACTGACCCTAAGTATCCTTCGTTTAACCCTAATCAAATTCCATGGTCAGAAGCTCCAACAGCAGTTCAAGAAATATTATCAATGGGTATTGATAAAGCTAATACTGTTGATATGTACTCCTATCAAATGCCTTTTGTAGCAGTACGTGTTAATTCGTCTAATATAACTGTTTTTGTTGGTGTCAATTGCTTTCTTGGAGTTGTCGAAAAAACTGGTAATACAAGGGTTTGCACTTTAGCTGGTGGTTATTATCCTAACTTTATTAGTTATTGTTATTCAGCTGTGTTTGATAGAAATTTGTCTATAAAAACTAAATGGCATCAAGTCAACCCGACTGTATGGGGTGATACCGGTGATGTGCTAACTTATTCTTCTCAGACTTTTATTGCTGATGATTATAAGGTTGATTTATATGTTTACGGTGGTAATGGTGCCAGATTTAACTATGAATCGGGTTCACCAAGTATTTTTAGTATTGCTTCAACATCTTCAGCGAACGTTGCTTGCGTAATGAATAATAAGGTTGGCTTTAATGACGGTCGTGTTCTTTGGGGGTCTACATCCGGTTTTTTTGCAGATGTATATATTTCTACGTTTAACCCACCAACTATTCAAGAAATGGAGCAGGAAACACAGAAGGGGATATGGGAAAGTATCAAGTCTATTCCTGATATGATAGCAGAAAAGTTTAAAGGTTTGTTTATACCTGATGAAGGATTTTTCGATACATATACTCAGGAGTTTCAAGATTATTTTGCTGACCGTTTCGGAATTCTGTATGAGCTTCCCGGAGCTGTTGTAGATATATTTCAGCAATTGGTTGATTATCAGCCTGATGAGGAAGGTTATTATATAAAATTTCCTGAAGTTGTAATGCCGGTTCTTGAAGACGGTGAATGGTCTGATGTAGTTCTGATTGAAGAAACAGAAGTCAGATTTGATTTTCTTGATGAAGGACCGATAGCAACAATGTATACCATGTATCGTTCAGCTTTATGGTTAATTTTCATCTTCCTGCTTATTAATCTAATAATACGAAAGTCCGAAAAAGTGTTAGGTGGTGCATCAGGATGATTATTGAAAGTATTTTAAATATGCTGAAAAACGTTATATTTGCTCTATTTTCATGGATTGACTTACCTAATATGTCTGATTACGGTACAGGATTTCAGGATGCTTTTGACTTAATTACGGATATGCTCGAGTCTTCGAAGAGTCTGATTAACCTGTTTTTACCCTGGGATATAGTTCGGTTTGGTATTCCGATTGTAATAGTTGTAATGAATTTTGAGCATATATACAACTTCATCATGTGGGTAGTAAAGAAGATACCCATGTTGGGAATCAAGTAAGGCAGCAACTGCGCCCATAGCGCCAGCTGGGCGCTGCCTACTTTGCATACTTACAGTTTCGCGCAGCGTCAATCCGTGGTACAGCGGACGGGACCGCTGTAATTGCAAGAGTGTCCCGGTAGAAAAGTAAAAAAAATAGCAGTATCCATAACGGACACTGCCTTAATTGCCGCCGAAGGCGTTTTTTTGGCGGCCTGTGGGGGCACTACGACACCCCCACAGTTGGTCGTTGGTCATTGGGCAAAAAAGAGAGGAGAATTTTTATGGCTGCAGCCAAAACAAAAGATACCAGGTCGAGGAACTTTGTAACAGTAGTTTACCCTGATTCTGCACCCGAAAACTGGTTGTCAATCGCTTCTGAATTGTGTGTGCCGGCTTTCATCAGTCCACTGCACGATAAAGATGTAAACCCGACAGGGGAGGACAAGAAACCTCATTGGCATGTAATGTTTATGTTTGAAGGCAAGAAGTCTATTGAACAGGTTCAAGAGCTTTTCATTTCTTTCGGTGGGGTAGGAATAGAAAAAGTTAATTCAATCCGTTCTTATGCTCGTTATTTGTGTCACCTTGACAATCCTGATAAAGTTCAGTACAAATGTGAAGACGTTATTTGTCTTGCTGGTGCAGACTATTTTGATATAATCGGTCTTGCATCTGATAAGTATGTTGCCGTAGGTGAGATAATGCGCTTCTGCATGGAAAATGAAATATATTCTTTCTCGGAACTTTCATTGTATTGCATGGTTCATCGTCAAGATTGGTTCAGAGTTCTCGTTGATAAAAGTACAGTTTATATCAAAGAGTTCCTGAAGAGCCGTATGTGGGATACGCACGGTAGCTCATTACCCAGGCGTATTGATGATGAAGGCAACCTTATTTTAATTGATTCTGATACCGGTGAATTATTATGAGAGATTTATATAATTTTATTTATATGGCATTTTTTGTAGAAGAAGCTCGTTTGTCTAATTTACTTGCTGAATCTGAATTAGCTATGAGGAAGTATGATTATGAGCCTGATTTGATTCTTACATACTTAAAAAGAAGAATTGAATACAGATATTTCAAAGACTTAATGACTGAGCTTCTAAATAATATTAAATATTATGATAATCTCTGATAGGGCGTTTTACACAACAGTGAACTATACAAAATAAATATTTTCTATATTATAGGGGAGTAAAATTCAAAAAAGAAAGAAGATATAGGCAATACTCAAATTAAGCATTAACTATACCATAACATAATAACACAAATTAAACAAATGTGCAAGAAGGTTTTCATGTGAGTAGATAAGTAGCATGTAAATATCAAATTCTAATCAATAAGTAAAGGCCAATGTGGAATTACAACCTTTGCTATTGTATTTTAATTGATATACATATTAATTTCTAAAAAACTCATTTGATAGAAATTTATTTAATGATGTCTGCATCATTTTAAAAAAATTGATCAAATGAAATTTTTCACAAGTATAGTTAATGTAAAATATTATAATATTATTATCCGTTTTTGATTAATTGAATTGTATTTTTAAAATAAATCAATGGAAGACCTCATCATTTAGAAGGTTTTTGTGTTTGTTTACTTGTAAAGTAAATATTTATTTATACAAAATAATTCATTGCTATTGACAAATTACAAAAATTTTGTATAGTTGTAGATGCAGACAAAAAAACTTTCAAGGAGATTTTTAAAATGTCTAACTATATTAACAGAGAGCTTTTGCCGCCGTTAGTTGATGAATATATCAGTGAATTAATTGTTGTCAAAGGCAGATCAGAGCTCACAGTAAATGAATATATATCTGACTTGAGGTTGTTTTTCAGATTTCTTGTATGCAAAAATAACAATATCCCCTCCCCTAACGAGCTTGAAGAAAATTACGATCTTTCATATCTTGATACAGATTTTATGAACAGCATTACACTCAAGGATGTTAATGAATTTCTTATATATTGTAATAATGACAGAGTTAATAACAAAACCACAAGAGCCAGAAAAGCATCATCAATAAGAGGCTTTTTCAAATATATTTCAGAAAAAATGCATTATATTGATCAAAATCCTGTAGCGCTGCTTGAAGTTGCAAAAGCAGATAAAAAGTTACCGAAATATCTCACTCTTGAACAAAGCAGAGAGCTTTTAAGAAGTGTTGACGGTGAAAACAAAATAAGGGATTACTGTATTCTTACTCTGTTTTTAAATTGCGGACTGAGATTGGCAGAGTTGGTAAGCCTGAACGTTACCGATGTGAGCCTTACAAACGGAACTATGATCGTAACAGGTAAAGGCAGCAAACAAAGAATTGTTTATCTTAACAAAGCATGCATAATAGCCCTTGAGAATTATCTTAAAATAAGACCAACCGATCAATTGAAGGGTGATGACAGAAAAGCCTTGTTTATAAGCAGACTTCATAAACGTATGGGCAGACAGGCTGTACAACTTATGGTTTACAGTTACCTTAAAAAAATCGGGCTTGAAGGTCAGCATTATTCAGTTCATAAATTACGCCATACAGCAGCAACTCTTATGTATCAGCATGGCGATGTTGATGTTCTTATACTTAAAGAAATACTTGGTCACGAAAGCCTTGCCACAACTGAAATATATACACATGTTGACAGCAAACAAATGAGAGAAGCTGCTAAAAACAATCCTCTTTCAATGGAATTTGATGAAGATTAGAAGTTGAATAGATCTGAGAAAAATGATGTTGTAAAAAAATCAACGGCAACGGATAAAGCCATTATCAATAGCAATACAATCAACCAGACTGACAGCTTCTTAACATCCAAGCTATCGAATGTGTTTTCCTTTGCTCTGATTCTGTTGCTGATATATGTACTGTAATCTATCAAAATAAGTGTTGCCATAATTAAAAATATTTTTCCGGGCATAAAAACTATAATGCTGTATTCGATGCCTTTAATACCATAATTGAAGTACAAATGAGATGCAGTTACAGCTATTCCCAGAATCTTGATAAATGTTATGGCGTAAATATAAGGGGTACCTATAACACTTGTTGAAAACATAAGCAATAATATTACATATATAACACAATTGAATATGAGACCATATAGTATGTCTGATTTAAGTGTATTTTCAACATAATCAAGATGCTCCATGAAAACATCGTTAATTTTCTCATTGAGAAGCTCAGTAAAAGCGGTATAAACGGCAACTCCGGATATTACCGCCGCTACAGACAGCATAAAAGCTTTTATTGAATTATATTCGTACATCTTCAAGCGTTTGCTTCCCCTTCTGATTTCAGGTGTGATTACAGCATCAATTTTCAATACTATCCCCTCTTTACCGCTTTTTCTGTTTTGAGTTAACCGCAAAAACACCACCAACAGCAGACGTAATCAACATAGCTAAAGCTGATACAATGAGCTTGTAATCAAAAGTAAAGTCATTCAAAATAAGCGAAATAAAAACTATAATAAATATAACAGGTAGATTATATAAAACTCCATTCAACAGACCGTTTACTTTAATTTTTTTGCCTACAGAATACCCACTGACAATACCGGCACAAATGAAACCTGCCAAAGATATAAAATACTGCTTTTCCAACGAAATATTACCAAAATAAAACAAAGCACATATTGACATAGACAATGTAAAATACACGAGAAAAACAATAGTTTCCAGTAAAATTACTTTTCTTATGTTTGTGTTTGAGATATTTTTTGTTTTCTTTATAACTTTGTTTTTTTCAGACATAAAAACACCTCTCATATCATCTGATAAATGATATGAGAGGTTAATTTTATATATTACTTTTATTCGTCTTTTTTTGATTTTTTAGCTTTCTTTTCAGCTCTTTCTTTTTCCATTGCTTCTTTAGCAGCAGCTCTTTCAGCGGCAAGTCTTTCATTAGCGGAATTATTCTGCTGAACAGCCCAACGAGTGATTGTCATTCTGTTTCTGTCTGCACCTGTTTCAATGATGAGATTTTCTTCTTTAACTGTTACAACTCTTCCGCAGATGCCACCGATTGTTGTGATTTCATCGCCCACCTCAACAGCGTTGCGCATTTCCTGTTCTTCCTTCTGTCTCTTCTTCTGGGGACGAATTGTAAAGAAGTACATGACAGCCATAAAACCTACCATAATGAGAATTGGCATAAACTGATTTGTGCCTGTTGTACCTGTAGTTTGATTTAAAAGATTAAACATAAATTTTTTCCTCCGTTTTAATTACATTGCATGATATTATATCACACAAATTGTTACATATCAAGTAAATTTGGATTTTTTTACATTTTAGTTATATTCTCGAATCAAGCAAATCAACATATTTGCTTTTGAATTCATCGAAAGTATCATTATCGATGGCATCTCTTATTTTTTCCATCAGTGTGTTATAAAAATAAAGGTTATGAATTACACAAAGTCTCATTGCAAGAATTTCCTTACATTTAAAAAGATGCCTGATATATGACCTTGAAAAATTCCTGCAAGTAGGACAATCGCATTCAATATCAATAGGTAATGAATCCTTTTCATATTTCTTATTATTGATATTAATAATACCATTCCATGTATTAAGGTGACCGTGACGGGCGTTTCTGCTCGGCATAACACAGTCAAAAAGGTCAACGCCCCTGCTAACACCTTCAATAATATTTCCCGGTGTGCCGACACCCATAAGATATCTTGGCTTATCTTTAGGCATATATGGCTCAACAGCTGAAATTATGCGATACATATCTTCCTTCGGTTCACCTACAGCAAGACCGCCGATCGCATAACCGTCAAGGTCAAGCTCAGCAATTTCCTTCATATTTTCAACTCTCAGGTCGTCAAAAGTACAACCTTGATTAATTCCGAACAGGAGTTGATTTTTATTTACAGTATCAGGAAGTGAGTTCAGCCTGTTCATTTCGGCTTTACATCTTTTAAGCCATCTGACGGTACGTGCGCATGAATCCTTAGCATATTCATATTTCGCAGGATTTTCAACACATTCATCAAAAGCCATTGCTATGGTTGAACCGAGATTAGATTGAATCTGCATACTTTCCTCAGGACCCATGAAAATCCTTCTGCCGTCAACATGCGAAGCAAATGTTACACCTTCTTCGCTTATTTTTCTGAGACCTGAAAGGGAGAACACCTGAAAACCGCCACTATCGGTTAAAATCGGTCTATCCCAACATGTGAACTTATGCAGACCGCCCATTTCTCTTATAAGAGAGTCACCGGGCCTTACATGAAGATGATAAGTATTTGAAAGCATCACCTGACACTTGATTTCCTTAAGATCAACTGCAGAAAGTCCACCCTTGATAGCACCGCAGGTTGCAACATTCATAAAAGCAGGAGTCTGAACGGTGCCATGAACTGTAATAAATTCGCAACGTCTTGCCTTTTCGTTTGTTTTGATTAACTTTAACATAGTCACCTCAAAAATACAGCATCGCCAAAGGAGAAAAATCTATACTTTTCTTCAACGGCTGTTTTATAAAAATTCATTGTGTTTTCATAACCGCAAAAAGCACTCACAAGCATAATTAAAGTACTTTCAGGTAAATGAAAATTAGTAATCAGTGCATCAATGCACTTGAACTCATATCCGGGATAAATAAAAATGTCAGTCCAGCCTTCACATTCTTCTATTTTTCCGTTAAATGTACCGACAGATTCAAGGGTTCTGCAGCTTGTTGTGCCCACTGCTATAACTCTCTTGCCGCTTTTCTTTGTTTGATTGATAAGATCGGCGGTTTCCTTCGGTAACCAATAATGCTCAGAATGCATAATATGTTGTGAAATATCATCAGCCTTTACGGGACGGAAGGTGCCCAGTCCGACATGAAGTGTAACATATCCGATTCTGATACCCTTATCTTCAATTTTTTTCATAAGCTCCTGAGTAAAATGCAAACCGGCTGTTGGCGCTGCTGCTGAGCCGAGCTCTTTAGAATAAACGGTTTGATATCTCTCTCCGTCTTCAAGTCTTTCTGTAATATACGGTGGAAGCGGCATCTGACCAATCTTATCAAGAACCTCAAAAAAATTGCCGTCGTAAGTGAATTTTGCAAGCCTGTTACCGCCTTCAAGAACATCAATAATTTCTGCTCGTAAAAGACCGTCACCGAAGCTGAATACAGTACCGGATTTAGCCCTTTTTCCGGGGCCGGTTATGGTTTCCCAGATATCATCACCTTTATTATTCAAAAGTAAAAACTCAACCTTTGCACCGGTGTCTTCTTTTATTCCATACATTCGTGCAGGTAAAACACGTGTATTGTTAAGAATAAGACAATCACCTTCGTTGAGTTCATCAATGATATCATAAAAATGTTTATGACGTATTGTCCCTGTAATTTTATCAACCGTCATTAGCCTCGATGAATCTCTCGGTTCAACCGGATGCTGAGCTATGAGCTCTTTGGGCAAATCATAATAGAAATCTGATTTATTCATTTCAATGTCCTTTCAAGAAAAAAACAAAACTAATTTTAAAAAAATCATCGATTTAAATTGACATAGAATATAATAAGTGATATTATATAAAATATTATTCTTATTATAGTGCATAATGCTGAATTTATCAACACTTTATGCAAAAATAAAAGTAAAAAATTATTTAAAACAGAGGTGTTTTTACATGAAAAAGTATAAGGTTGGTATTATTGGTGCCACGGGAATGGTTGGACAGAGATTTGCAACGATCCTTGATGAACATCCTTGGTTTGATGTTACTGTTCTTGCAGCAAGCGGCCGCTCAGCCGGTAAAACATATAAAGAAGCTGTTGGAAGCAGATGGAGAATTGCAAAAGAAATGCCCGAATCAATGGCTGATATGATAATAAGAAATGCAAGTGAAGATATTGAAGAAATTGCTTCTATGGTTGACTTTGTATTTTGTGCCGTTGATATGAAAAAGGATGAAATAAAAGCACTCGAAGAAGCTTATGCCAAAGCAGAGTGCCCGGTTGTTTCAAATAACAGCGCTCACAGAGGAACACCGGATGTACCAATGGTAATTCCCGAAATCAATGCAGACCACATTAAAGTAATTGACAGTCAGAAAAAAAGACTCGGCACAAAAAGAGGATTTGTTGCAGTTAAGTCAAACTGTTCTCTTCAGAGCTATGTTCCCGCTATTTATCCTCTTGATAAAGAATTCGGTGTTAAAGAAGTTCTTGTCTGCACTTATCAGGCAATTTCAGGCGCCGGAAAAACGTTTGAAAGCTGGCCTGAAATGGTTGACAATGTAATTCCTTTCATTGGTGGTGAAGAAGAAAAGAGCGAACAGGAGCCTCTTAAAATCTGGGGTACCATTGAAGGTGATGTAATCAAGAATGCTACATCCCCTGCTTTCACAGCTCAGTGTATCAGAGTTCCCGTTTCCGACGGTCATATGGGTGCAGTTTTCATGAGATTTGATGAAGGTAAAAAGCCTTCAAAAGAAGAAATCATCAAGGTATGGGATAGCTATGCAGGTAGAGCACAGGAATTAGAGCTTCCTTCAGCTCCCAAAAAGTTCCTTCACTATTTCACTGAGGATAATATGCCTCAGACAAAGCTTAACCGTAACGAAGAAAACGGCATGGCTGTTTCAATAGGCAGACTTCGTGAAGATACACAGTATGACTACAAATTTGTATGTCTTTCACACAATACACTCAGAGGCGCTGCCGGCGGAGCTGTTCTTCTTGCTGAGCTTCTTTGCGCTGAGGGCTATATGGATTAAGGAGGCTTTTCTTTGAGACCGATCTTTACAGGAAGCGGTGTTGCGATAATTACACCCTTCAATAAGGACGGAGAAATCGATTATCAATTGTTTTCAAAACTCATAGAATTCCAAATTGCAAACAAAACAGATGCTATTATTGTTTGTGGGACAACAGGTGAAGGCTCAACACTTACAGTTGATGAAAGATTAAACCTGTTTTCCCTTGCCGTTAAACAGGTAAACGGACGTGTGCCTGTAATTGGTGGTACAGGCAGTAATAGCACTTCTTTTTCTGTTGAACTTATGAAAGAAGCTGAAAAATGCGGAATAGATGCTCATCTTTCAGTAACGCCATATTATAACAAAGCTTCACAAAGCGGCATTGTAAAGCACTACAACCGCCTTGCGGACTGCGGCAAAAAGCCGTTGATTGTATATAATGTTCCCTCAAGGACCGGTGTAAACATTGCTCCTGAGACATATAAAATTCTAGCCGAACATCAAAACATTATTGCTGTTAAAGAGGCTGATACAAACATGGTAAAGCTTCAGAAATCAATTGCTCTTTGTAAAGATAAACTGCATTTTTACATAGGCAATGACGATCTGATAGCTATAGGATGTTCATTAGGGTGTAAAGGCGTAATATCTGTGCTGGCAAATATACTTCCGTTTTATACGCATAAAATAGCCTTATACGGTGTAACCGGTAAAAATTATTTGGCATATGATATGCAGAACAATATTCTGAATTTAGTTGAAAGCTTGTTCAGCGATATTAACCCTATTCCTGTTAAAGCTGCGGCGGAATATCTTTTCGGTATTGACGCATTCTACCGTTTACCGTTGTGCGATTCAAGTGACGAAACAAAAGAAAAACTAATTGCGATACTAAAAAGTCATGAAATCGATTTCAAAAATGAGCTGAAACAGTTTTATATGAAAGTTAACAGATAAATATAGATAAAAAAACAGGTGTTGACACACCTGTTTTTTTAATGCGTTTTATAAATTCATTTGACAACTTCGATTTCTTTAATCCCAAGTAATATCATGCTTTCAACAGCCCTTTCAGTTATAACTTCACCACTGACAGTTATAGGAACGGCCGGTGGACAGGATACAGTAGGACATGCGCATATTCTGCCAATCGAATCGCTGACTGAAACAGTTTCCTTTTGTGAAAAAACAGCATTTCGAATACTTAGCTTTTTTTCGCTTATAACCGGCAAAATCATGGCTTTTGATTCCGTCACAAATTGTTTTCTGTCATAAGCAGAAAAGGCGTTTATAAGCAGATTGAAGTCAAATTCAGTATTCTCACAGGAAAACATAAAAACAATGTAGTTATCATCATAAAACTCAACCTCAATGCCGCTATTTCTTAAATGTCTGATGAATGCGGATGGTTCCAATTCAGATTTAACCGTATTGACAACAAGTTTCAAAGGTTCGGATTCTTCAATAAAATACTTCATAGAAGAAAGCTGATTTTTGATTTTATCAATCTGAATAACGGTATCATAGAGTATAGAAGGATAATTATTGTTAAGATACGAATTACACACATCAAGAGATTGAAGAATCAAGTAAGACGGGCTTGTTGACGCAAAAACCGAAAGCATATTCTCAGCAAAGGAAGATAATTTGCCGGCTCTTTCCGACAAATGAAGATAAGCTCCCCCTGTAAGTACCGGAAAGGTTTTATGTGCTGAATCGCAGCACATGTAAGCACCAAGATCAATGGGATGTTGAGGTGTTTTGAGAAAATGAAGATAAGCTCCGTGGGCATTATCAACAATAAGCGGTACAGAAAACTCGTTACAAACATCTGCAATTGACTTTATATCTAGAACATGGCCCAGATAATCAGGTGAAGTGACATAAACCGCATCAGGCAATTTATTACAGCCTTCCAAACTTCTTCTTACCGATTCAGCCTTTATATCGCAAGAACAGATATGACTACGGTTTTCGGGAAAAAGCCATTCAACGTCAGCATCTAAAAGAGCACAGGAATAAATAAAAGCTTTATGTGCGTTACGACCCGCTAAAATTAAAGGTCTACCATCACTCTTTCTGTCACTGAGAACTAATGCAAGCATCGCTTTTATGCACAAAGAAGAGCCTTCCGTTGAGTAATATGTTTTATAAGTTCCAAAAAGTTTCGATGCATTCTCTTCACTTTGTTTTATAATACCATTTGCTGAATAAAGAACATCAGCGCCATTTATTTCTGTTATATCGTATTTTTCAATACCAAGAAAGCTTTTGCCTTTATGACCTGGCATGTGAAACCTGACAGTGTCGCTTTCAGCATATTTTTTAACAAAATCCCTTATTGGGGTGTTCATTCTTCTGCCTCCGCAACCTTCATCATAACAGCGCATTCAATTCGCTTTTTGAAAAGCTCACAACCATATTCGTAAACACCCATTATATCACCGGTTGCGTGATATGAATTAGCAGCACAGCCACCTGAACAGTAAAGCTTAGCCCAGCAGTCTTTACATTCTTTTCTTGAATAGGCATTACAATGTCTGAATTTATCCTGAATTCCGATGTTGGTAATGCCATTGAAGATATCTCCAAGCTTATATTTTTCATCACCAACAAACTGATGGCAAGGATAAAGATCTCCCCAAGGTGTTACGGCAACATATTCTGTGCCGGAACCGCATCCTGTAATACGCTTATAAATGCAAGGACCGTTTGTAAGGTCGAGCATATAGTGATAAAATGTAAAGCCATCCCCTGCTTTTTTACGACGCACCATCTCTTTTGCAAGAATTTCATATTGCTCAAAAAGCTTCGGTAAATCTTCGTCAGTAAGAGCATACGGATCGTCAGGCGGACAAACAACAGGCTCCATACTCAATTCCTTAAAGCCTAAATCAGCCATGTGGAATATGTCATTTGTGAAATCGATATTGTTATGAGTAAAGGTGCCTCTCATATAGTAATCCTTACCACCGCGCTTTTCAACAAGATTTCTGAATTTAGGTAATATCTTATCGTAGCTTCCCTTACCGGCATAATCGACTCTGAAATGGTCATGAACTTCCTTTCTGCCGTCAAGAGAAAGAACAACATTGCACATTTCTTTATTGAGATATTCAATAATCTCATCATCAAGAAGAACACCGTTAGTTGTCAGGGTGAATCTGAAGTTTTTATTGTGCTCTTTTTCAATTTTTCTTGCATATTCAACGAGCTGTTTTACAACCTCAAAATTCATAAGTGGCTCACCGCCAAAGAAGTCAACTTCAAGGTTTCGTCTTGTACCTGAATTAGCAACAAGAAAATCAAAAGCCTGTTTTCCTGTTTCAAAGCTCATAAGTGCTCTGTCACCTTGATATTTACCCTGACTTGCAAAACAATATGAGCAGTTAAGGTTGCATGTGTGTGCAACGTGAAGACACATTGCTTTAATCACCTTACTGTTATTTTTATAATCTATTGCAAGGTTTTCATATTCATCCTCAGAAAAGAGCTTTCCTGCCTCTTCAAGAGCTTTTATATCTTCAAGGCAAAGAATAACCTCCTCTTCTGTAACATCGGGTAAATGACCGTATTTTTGAAGAATTGAGGACACAATATCTTCTTTGGTGTAACTTTTATACATTGAAATTATATCGTACGCAACCTCATCAACGGTATGAACAGACCCGCTGCAGGTATCAAGAACAATATTATATCCGTTTAATTTATACTGATGTACCATTTTTAACTCCTGATATATTACATAAATTAAAACGCTACCTTTGAGGCAGCGTTTTTTTAATTTAAAGAATTATTTGTTCTTGTTTTCACACTGCTGATTTGCAACGCCGCATGATGTTTTGCAAGCTGACTGACATGATGTCTGGCATTCACCGCAACCGCCGTGAGCAACTGTCTTTTTGATATCTTTTGTTTCAACTGTTTTAATTCTGTTCATTATAATATCCTCCGTCAAAATATTCAGGTGTTCTGCACCAAAAATTACTTAATTATAATATCACACTGAGTATCAAAAGTCAATACAAATTAGCTCTTTATAAATAAAAAAGACCGATGAATTAACATCGGTCTTTAAACTGAAATTATTCAGCGATTGTTGAGTGCATGAAGTACTTATAACCAAGAGGATTGCAGAAGTAACCTTCTACTGAATCATTGAGCATGTAAATGTCAGTGTAGTAGTAGATGGGAGTTACGCAACCTGTTGACATAAGAAGATCTTCAGCGATGTGCATAAGTTCATAACGCTTTTCATTATCTGTGCACTTCTTGATTTCAGCGATAAGAACGTCATATGTTTCTGCCCATGTGCCGTTTTCAACCTTAAGATCGATACCAAGAGCTGTAAGATCTACATCATACATAGCAAGCTTTGCATGTTCGCCCTTACCGAACTGGATGTCGTTGTTACCTGATACAGTTGTCCACATATCAAGGAATGAGATGGGATCATTGTAGTCAGCAAGCCAACCGTTACGAGCTACTGAATAGTCGCCGTTCTTACGTGTGTTAAGGAATGTGTTCCATTCCTGGTTTTCAAGGTTCATTGTGATACCAACAGCCTGAAGAGCGCTCTGTACGTATTCAGCAATAGCCTTATGGCCGTCGTTAGTGTTATAGATGTAGTTAAGAGTAGGAACATCTGTGAACTTAGCAGTTGCTTCGTCATAGGTGTAGTACTTCTTGAGAACTTCGATAGCTGAATCAAAGTTTGCTTTGAAAGCATCTTCAGCTGTGTTGAAGTAACCGAAGTATTCTTCACTTGAGCCAGCTTCCTGATAGAACTGTGTCTTACCGTCTGCTTCTGTAAGACCCATAGCTACGAATGATGAAGCAGGAACTTCACCAGCCTGTGAAACATTGTTTACAATGTGGTTACGGTCGAGAAGAAGTGAAACAGCGTTTCTGATTTCAGCTTTTGCTTCTTCGGCTGCAGCGCCTTCGAGTGTGCTTGTTTCGGGAAGAATGTCTTCGTTAACATTCCATGAAATGTAGTAAGTACCAAGCTGGCCTGAAACTACAAACTCATCAGGATACTCTGTCTTGAGAGATGCGATTTCGTTTGTGGGAACGTCGTCAATAAGAAGCCATTCGCCATTCTTGTAGTTTGTGAGCATGTTGTTAGCATCGTCTGAAAGGTAGAACTTGATTTCAGGCATTGTAACGCTTGCTGCATCAACAAACTTGTCGTTCTTTGTGAGTGTGATGACACTGTTGTGTTCCCAACCGGTCATTGTGTAGGGACCGTTACATACGTATGTTGAAGGATCTGTAGCCCATGATTCGTTAGCTACAACATCTTCACGAACAGGATAGTATGTGGGGAATGCAAGGAGTTCGTTCCAGTAGTTAACCTTGTTGTTAAGAGTGATAACGATTGTTCTTTCATCCTTAGCTTCTACAGCAAGCTTTGCATCAGGGTTAAGATACTTAATAACAGGGTTGCCTTCTTCGTCAACTTCGCCTGTTTCTTCGGATTCCCACATTTCTGCATAACCCTTAACTACATCGAACATGTAGTTGTAGTCACCTGAAAGTGCGGGTGAAGCTGCACGGTTCCAAGCGAATACGAAGTCAGCAGCAGTAAGAGCCTTACCGTCGGACCATGTGAGACCTTCCTTAAGTGTGTAGGTGTAGGTTACGGTGCCGTCTTCATTTTCAACACCTTCTACGAGTTCTTCTGCAGCGTCAGCAGCAATAACGAGTGAACCGTCTTCTGCCTGTGCCCACTTAGCAAGACCTGAGAAAAGGTGTGCGCAAAGTGTTGCACCGTCTACTGAAGAGTTGAGAGCCGGATCAATTGTATCGGGCTCAGAAGCAAGACAAACTGCAAGTGAATTTGTAGCATTGCCGTCTGTTGCTTTGTTTCCGCCGCAAGCTGCAAGTGTGAAGAGCATAATTGCAGCAAGAGCAATTGCGAGAACTTTTTTCATAGTTTTTTCTTTCCTTTCGAATAAATTTTTTTATATTTCAAAGCACACTCAGCACTTTTGAAACCTTAGTTAATTTCGTCAACTCTGTGACAAGCAACAAAGTGACCTGTAGATACCTCTTTGAACTCAGGCATGGATTCAGCACAAATATCCTTTGCATACTTACAACGCGTACGGAAGGGACAGCCTGAAGGTGCGTTAAGAGGACTCGGGATATCACCGCTGAGAGCAATACGCTGATTTGCCCTAGCAATTTGAGGGTCAGGAACAGGTACAGCTGAAAGCAAGGACTGTGAGTAGGGATGAAGAGGATGGTCGTAAATTTCACCTGCATCAGCAAGCTCAACCATTCTGCCAAGATACATAACAGCAATTCTGTCACTGATATGACGCACAACAAGAAGGTCATGAGCAATGAACAGGTAGGTAAGACCAAGCTTATCCTGAAGTTCACCGAACATGTTTATAACCTGAGCCTGAATTGAAACGTCAAGAGCTGAAACAGGCTCATCACAAACAATGAAGTCAGGGTTAACAGCAAGGCTTCTGGCAATACTGATTCTCTGACGCTGACAGCCTGAAAATTCGTGGGCATATCTTGAAGCATGTTCACTGTTAAGGCCAACATGACCCATCAATTCAAGAATTCTGGCTTCCCTTTCAGCCTTGTCCTTATACATCTTATGAACATCGAGAGGTTCACCTATGATATCAGATACAGTCATTCTGGGATTAAGCGATGAATATGGGTCCTGAAAAACCATAGTAGCTTTTTTACGGAAATCCTTTATATCTGCTGCAGTTTTGATTAATTTTCCATCATAACGGATTTCACCTGCAGTAGGCTTGTAAAGATTAAGGATAGTTCTGCCGACTGTAGTTTTACCACAACCGGATTCACCAACAAGACCAAGAGTTTCGCCTTTTTTAATGCTGAACGATACATCATCAACAGCCTTTAAAGGTTTTGATTTTAAAAGTCCTACATTGATATCGAAGTATTTTTTTAGACCTTTAACCTCAATTAAATTGTTATTTTTATTGATTTCGCTCATTGGGCGTCACCGCCTTTACTTTCGGGTTCTGAATTATCAACAGTAATTTCACCGTTTTCAATTCCTTTTTTAACGCACATCCAACAAGATGATGCATGTTCATCATTAATATTAATTTTAGGCGCTCTCTCAGTGATACAAATTTTCATAGCTGCATCACATCTGGGAGCAAAAGGACAACCCTTCGGCATATTGAGAAGGTCAATAGGTGTACCTGTAATCGGCTGAAGCTTTGTGCCTGCCGATGTTGCAGAAGGAATTGAACGCAGAAGTCCTTTTGTATATTCATGCTGTGGGTTATAGAAAATTTCATCAGCAGTACCCTGCTCGCAAATTGAACCCGCATACATAACGATTACTTCATCACACATCTGAGCAACAACACCCAGGTCATGAGTAATCATAATAATTGCCATACCAAGTTCCTTCTGAAGGGACTGCATAAGCTCAAGAATCTGTGCCTGAATTGTAACGTCGAGAGCAGTTGTGGGTTCGTCAGCGATTAGAATATCAGGTTCACAAGCAAGAGCCATTGCAATCATTACTCTCTGACGCATACCGCCTGAAAGCTCAAAGGGATACTGCTTCATTCTTTTTTCAGGCTCATTTACATTAACGAGTCTGAGCATTTCAACAGCACGTTCTTTAGCCTGCTTCTTATTACGTTCCGTATGAAGAAGAATAGCTTCAGTAAGCTGTTTACCAATTGTATAAGTGGGATTGAGGGATGTCATAGGATCCTGGAAAATGATGGATACTTTGTTACCTCTGACGGTTTTCATAACTTTTTCACCTGAATTAACAAGCTCCTGACCGTCAAGTTTAATTGAGCCGCCAACAATTTTACCTGTGCCGGCAAGAATCTGCATAATTGAATAAGCAGTAACAGATTTACCTGAGCCGGACTCACCAACTATACCTAATACCTTGCCTCTTTCAAGGTTGAATGATACACCGTTAACAGCTTTAACTTCACCGGCATCGGTAAAAAAGGAGGTGCGCAGGTCTTTAACTTCTAATAATGCCATGTTTGCTATCTCCTTTCTCAGCTGTTAAGTTTGGGGTCAAATGCATCACGAAGTCCGTCACCGAGAAGATTGAGAGACAGAACAATAAGTGAAATTACAATTGCGGGAATAACAAGACGGTATGCATAAGAATTAATACCGTTAAGAGCCTCTGAAGCAAGTGAGCCAAGTGAAGGCATGGGAGCATTTACACCAAGTCCGAGGAAAGAAAGATAGCTTTCTGTGAAAATGGCGTTGGGAATCTGCAGTGCTGTTGAAATGATAACAACACTGATAGAGTTCGGAAGCAGATGCTTTCTGATAATCCAGCCGCCCTTTGCGCCTGTTGCTTTTGCAGCAAGAACATATTCCTGCTCACGGAGAGACAATATCTGACCTCTGATAAGACGTGACATTGAAACCCAGTAAAGAAGAGCAAAAACAACAAATAAGCTGATAATATTTGTACCAATCCTTGCAAGCGGTGTACCGTCAATAATCGGCGCAAGCGCTGTGTTAAGAACGGAAGCAAGAAGGATAACCATAAGCATATCGGGAAGAGAATAAATAATATCAACTATTCTCATGATGATAAGGTCAACCTTACCGCCGAAATAACCTGCAATAGAGCCGATAGTCATACCGACAATCAAAACAATAATACTGGCAAAGAAGCCTACAGCAAGAGAAATTCTTGTTCCGTAAACAACTCTGATAAAATAGTCACGACCGTGTGAGTCGGTACCGAAAATGTGAGGGAACACGGATTCACCGGCCTCGATTTTCTTCTGTTCTGTAGCACCGTATTCAAAAGGCGCAAGGTTTGCAAAGGTTGAGTCTACAGGTTCACCGGGCTGAATACCTAACTGCTGCTCATATGAATAAGGCCAGAACATGGGAATAAGAATTGATGCAAGTGTAATAACAATAACAACAATCAAAGATATTGTTGCAACTTTATTTTTAAGAAGACGCTTAACACCATCCTTGAAAAAGGTTGACGAGGGACGCATCTGTACCATGTATTCCTTTTCCTGTTCCGTTGCAGGAATAAAAGAATCAAGATTCACATGGAGGCTGAAGGGTTTTTTATTCATAATATTTATACCTCCTGATTATTCAAGGTTAATTCTCGGGTCGACAATCTTATAAAGAATGTCACTTACAAGGTTCATGATAACAATAAGTGTTGCAAGAACAATTGTAGTACCCATGATAAGTGTGTAGTCACGGCCTGTAATACTGTTAACAAAGGCTCTGCCTATACCTGAAACAGCAAAAATCTGTTCAACAACAAGTGAACCTGTGACGATATATGCAAGCATAGGACCAAAATAAGTTATAACAGGAATAAGCGAGTTCTTCAATGCGTGTTTAAATATAATGTTACCGCCTGAGACGCCTTTAGCTTTTGCAGTTCTTATATAATCCTGACCAAGCACATCAAGCATTGATGAACGGGTCAGACGGGTGATGTAAGCCATGGGATACAGCGAAAGTGTAATTATCGGAAGAACGAGACCTTCTGTTGTTGAACCGTTTGCAGGGAATAAACCAAGCTTCAACGCAAACACAAGAAGCAACAAGGTACCCATAATAAATGAAGGCATTGAAACAAAAGCTGTTGTTATAACCATGATTGTTTTATCAATAAGCTTGTTTCTTCTCAAAGCTGCAACTGCGCCGAGTACAATACCTGAAACAAGGGCAATGAAAGCAGCAATAACACCAAGCTTTGCACTTGTCTTAAGTCCGTCAGAAATAATATCTATTACCATACGTCCACGCTGCTTGAGTGATGGACCAAAATCAAACTTTGTAACAATATCCTTAAGATATGTGAAATACTGTTCTGAAAGAGGTTTGTCAAGTCCGTACTTTGCTTCAAGAGCGGCCTGAGCAGCAGGTGTTGTTGCTTTTTCACCAACAAAAGGACCACCTGGTACCATTCTCATTACAAAGAATGTTACAGTAATTACAACCCACACCGTCAGAATGGCGAGCCCTATTCTTTTAAGAATATATAAAAATGTTTTTGTGTTCACGTTTATACCACCTTATTATATTAAATAAACATCCTGAATATTTTCAAATCAGAATATCATCCGTGTCACGAATTTTATATAATACCGTCACAAATGATAATTGTATGAATCAGAATTCTTACAGCATTAAAAAAAGCTTCAATATCAATCATTTCATCACATTGATGTGCGCCGCCGTGACCGTCGGGCATTTTTAATAACGGAGTTGCTCTGTCTTTGGTAAAAGCAAAGGTTCCGATAGAAAACGCATTTTTCAGCCTTCTGGCATAAGTTCCGCCGGACATAAGAACTCGATCCTTTTTTTCGCCGGTAACGTCCTCATATACTTCTTCAAAAATATGAGGAAATTCACTGTCCTTGTCAATTGCAAAACCGGGGCTGTTGTTTTTATTGATAACAGAAAAACCTTTTTCGTTCAAAACCTTTTCTGATGTTAATTCAAGATATGCACTGTCAAGTGTACTTCCGTACCTTACATCAAAACTGACATTTATATGACCGTCGACAGTTTTACAAAGTCCGTTGACACTTGTCATTTTTCCAAATCTTTCGTCCTCGTGCACAACTCCTATGCCGTGACCGTAATAAGAGGACAAAATATCTTTAACGGAATTAAGAATGTCCTTATCATTCTTACAAAGAGATTTACATGCGCAAAGAATCTCACATGCCGATAAAGCTGCATTTACTGAGCCTTCCGGAATACTTGCATGTTTGGCTACACCTTTAACTTTAAGTATAAGTTTTTCACCGGAAGCAACAAGCGTACTACAATGATTGTTTTCAGTTATGCTTACAAGTTCTTTTTCAAGTTCTTTGCTGTAACGAATTTCAACAGTAACATTGTCAAGAACTATATTATAGGCTTCACCACCGTAAAAATCAATAATATCAGAAAATGTAAAATCTGACACAGCAAGAAAATGGTAAATCCCCTTTTCTCCGACACTGCATGGGAAATCTGCATCAGGAACAATCGAAAACTCGGGTGGAGTGTGTTTTTTAAGATAACTGTCCATATCTTTCATACCGCACTCTTCATCGGAGCCAATAAAAGTCTCAATATGATTTTTCAGCTTGATATTATTATCCGCTAAAAATTTATAAGCACACAAAGAAGCAATTATACCGGATTTGTTATCTTCAACTCCCCTGCCGATAAGAGCTCCTTGTTCAATAACAGGCTTAAACGGTTCAGTATAAATCCAATCATCTCCAACAGGAACAACATCACTGTGACAAAATAAACCAATTGCCTTACCTTTGTTACCGTACCGTGCAATTGCATAGCCATCATCATTAAAAACATCACAATCAAAGCCTGCATTTTTAAAAAGATTACCGGAAAATTCAAGTGCACGTGCACAGTCAACGCCAAAGGGTGCACCGGGTTTACTTTCGCTTGTAATTGACGGTATTTCAGCCAACTTCATCCAGCTTTCAACTATTTCGTCTTTATTAAGATTAATCCAGCTTTTGATTTTTATATCAATATCCTTGTTAATCACTATAATCAGCCTTTCAAAATAGGAAAAGTTACCAAATCAGCACATTAATATAATGTTGCAATAAAGTAACCAAACTTCAAAAAAAGGCTATAAAAGCCTTTTTAAATTTAAATTCTACTTATTATAGCACATTTAACAAATCTATGCAAGTTAATTTCAGCAAATTACATGAATTTTCTTTTCAGTAAAGATTTTCAAGTAATTCCATCTTTTTTCCATTTATTAAAAACTATGTTTCTTATTATAACAAAAGATATCAGATGAGCAATTAAAGTAACAAACCAGCTTAGCGGATAAGTGTAGTAAATGGTCTCAATTGTGTGGTATGCTTCAATCTGAAAAACAGTGGCAAGCCATATGAGGCGTAAAGCGCATATACCTATAATCGAAACTGTCATAGGTACAAAAGAATACCCAAGACCTCTTAAAGATCCCACAACAACATCCATCATCCCAGCTAAAACATAAGACAAAGCAATAATTGTAAGCCTTGTTACACCGGCTTTGATAACTTCTTCACTGTTTGTATATAAACCAATTAAATTATCGCCGAATAATATGTAAATAACACAAAAGACGGCTCCGACAATAAAAGCATAAAAAAGTGCCGTGAGCAGTATTTTATTGATTCTGTCTTTTTTTCTTGCACCTACATTCTGACTTGTAAATGAAATTGCCGCTTGGTGAAAGGCATTCATTGAAGTAAAAGCAAAACCTTCAACATTAGCAGATGCAGAATTACCTGCGATAATCGTTGTTCCGAACGAATTTACAGAGGACTGAATAAAAACATTTGCAAGTGAAAACAGCATACCCTGAAAACCTGCAGGCAAACCAATCTGAAGTATGCTCGGCAGTTTCTTTTTGTCAATTTTTAATTTTCTTAGAGATAATTTAATCTGGCTTTCATCTTTCATAAGACAATTTGTGGTAAGAATAGCAGAGATTATCTGCGAAATAACAGTTGCAAGACCAACGCCAAATACTCCCAAATGAAAAACAATAACAAAAATGAGATTGAGAACAACATTAATTACACCTGAAACAGAAAGGAAAAACAACGGTCTTTGGGTGTCGCCGACAGCTCTTAAAACAGCACTACCGAAATTATAAACCATTACAGCAGTCATGCCCATAAAGTATGTTCTCAGATATATAACAGCAAGTTCAAAAACCTCCTGCGGAGTCTGCATAAGTTCAAGTATTAAAGGTGCGCCGATCAAGCCAACTATTGTCAGAAAAATACCGCTAATAACACTTAATGACATTGCTGTATGAACGGTTACCTGAATATCCTCATCCTTTTTTTCCCCAATATAATTTGCAACAAGAACATTGGCGCCAACTGACATACCGATAAAGAGTGTTGTAAGAAGATTAATTATGGAAGTTGTTGCTCCCACTGCCGCCAGGGATTCATCACCTGCAAACTTTCCTACAACTATTATGTCAGCAGCATTAAATAATAGCTGTAAAACGCCCGAAAGCATGAGAGGAATTGCAAAACGAAACATTTTATACGAAATAGAGCCACTGCACATATCTATTGAAAAATTATTTTTCATATCCAACTATCCTCCGTCAAAAAACACAGCAATATTTTATCACTAACTTAAAACGCTGTAAAGTATTTCTTGACAACTTATTTTTTTAATAATATACTTACATTGAATATTCTAGGAGGTAACTTATATGAAAATAGGTTTTATCGGTTTAGGCATAATGGGTGAATCTATGTGTGAAAACATAGTAAAAAAACATAATGATACAGTTTTTTGCAATGATCACAAAGAAAGTCAAATTAAAAAGCTAGAATCCTTTGGTGCAGTTGGCTGCAAAACAAACGCTGAAATTGCCAAGGAGTCAGATATTATAATAACAATGATTCCCACGTCAGACCATGTTAAAGAGGCATATAATGAAATGCTCCCCTATCTTAAAGAAGGTAAAATATGCGTTGATATGAGCACTATTGAGCCTTCTGTTTCAGTTGAAGTTGCAAACTCTGTCAAGGCTGTCGGTGCACAATTTGCGGACTGCCCAGTTGTGCGTTCAAAAGCCGATGCAATTGCCGGAACCCTAGGTGTTCTTGTTGGTTGTGATAAGGAGCTTTTTGACATTATTGAACCTATTCTTTCCTATATGGGTAGCAAGGTTATTTATATGGGTGAAAACGGTAAAGGCATAACAGCAAAAATATGCCATAACACTCTGGTTGCGCAAATTCAGAACGGTGTTAATGAAACTATACTTTTAGCGCAGAAAATGGGTATTTCCATTGATAATTTTGCCGACGCAGTTGCCGCCGGCGGTGCACAGAATTTCTACCTTAACGCGCAAAGAGAAAAGCTTAAAAACGAAGACTGGACAACAGCCTTTTCCATGGAAAACATGCACAAGGATATTACAATTTGTGCAAAGCTCAGCGACGAGCAAGGCTTCGATATGCCGGGAATGAGAGCCGCAAAGGCCGCTCTTGACAAAGGTGTAGAAAAAGGCTGGGGTAAGGAAGATTTCAGAAAAACTTATAAAATTGTCAGAGGGGACGACGAATAAAACAAGGTTGTGCAATGTGTTAACTCATTGCACAACCTTGTTTTTTATAAAACTTTAAGTAATGACATAAAAACAATAAGCACTGCCAGGAAGCCAAAATTAAACAGTGAGAACATTGTGATATAGTAGCCTGTTTTACCAGGATTATGTTTCACGTATTCACGGAAAGTAATAAGACTTGCTAAGGACGCAATAAGTGTACCGACACCGCCGATATTAACACCAACAAGCAAATCAGCATAATTCTGTGTGAACTGTGAAAGTAAAATTGCACTGGGAACGTTACTGATAAACTGACATGAAAGCGTACTTACAAGCAGTGTATTCTTATCAAGAAGATTTGAAAAAAATTCCCTTACAACGTCAATTCTCGCCATGTTGCCCGAGAAGATGAAAAAGAACACAAATGTTAAAAGAAGAGGATAGTCAACCTTTTTCAGTGCATTTCTATCAACAAAAATAAGCACAACCGGAATAATTATAAGACCAATCCAATAAGGTATAGTTCTGAAAACAATTGCAATTGAAAGAACAAATAAAACAAGATACAGAATAGTTTTCGCAACCGGAAGTTCAATTTTTTCATCTTCAAGCTGCAAGGGCTCGGCTTTTACGAACAAGCAACACACCGTAATAAGAACAATAGATACAATGAACGGCGGAGCCATTATCGACATAAATTCAAGGTTGGGTATATTAAACTTAGTGTAAAGAAAAAGGTTTTGAGGATTACCGAAAGGCGTCAACATACCTCCAAGATTTGCAGCTATGTTTTGCATGATAAAAGTGAATGCCATATATTTTTCTTTACCTGTTGTAGTAAGTACCAAAAATCCCAACGGCAAAAACGTTAAAAGAGCCATGTCATTAGCTATGAGCATAGAGCCGATAAATGTTATATACACAAGCGCAAGTATGCTCATACGAGCGTTTTTGAACATAATAACAACTTTTCTCGCCATCAAATAGAAAAATCTGATATTCTTTAAAGCACAAACAACAGCTAAAACGCAAAACAGACATGTTAAGGTTTTGAAATCAAAATATCCGATATATTCCTCATCAGGAGGAATAATAATTCCTGTTACGACAGCAGCAAACAATGCAACAATCATAACAACATTTTTCTTAACAAAAGAAACAAAACCACTTGTATTTTTTTTAACAACTTTATTTTCCATGTCTCAATTTACACTTTCTCTTCTATTCTTTCACAGCGGATACCGTTACGTAAGCAATACTCCTCAGCAGCCGAACCTTCATCGCAGTATACAGTTACAATGTTTTCGCAACCATCAAAAATTCCCCATCCCAGTTCTGTAACTGAGGTCGGTATAATCACTTTTTCAAGAGCCTCACAGCCTCTGAAGGCACAGTCATCAATTTTGATAACACTATCCGGAATCTCAACTTCGTCAAGATGGTTACAGTTACAAAAGGCACCTTCACTGATTTCATAAACACTATCAGGAATTGTGATACGGCTGAGCTTCTTACATTCGCTGAATGCCCACTCACAAATAACAGTAACACTGTCAGGAATATCATATTGTACTTCGCGACTGCTTGCCGGATAAGCAATAATTCTTGATTTGTTCTTATTAAACAAAACGTGATCGCTACCTTCACGTTTATTTGGCTGAGATTTAAAATACTTATTCTTGGGATCAACTTTTATAGTTCTGAGTTCATCACAGCCTCTGAAAGGAGCTTCGCTTATATTTGAAACAGTTGCAGGTATCTCAATCTGTGTAAGAGATTTACAGTTTTTAAATGCACCCTTACCTATTTTTCTCAGACCGTTATATAAGCTTATTTTTTTAAGCTTATCACATCCGTTAAATACAAGATCATCAATTTTTGTCACCGATGCCGGAACATCAATTTCTTCAAGACCTATACAATCAGAGAAAGCACTTTCTCCAAGTATTGTAAGATTTTTAGGCAGCTTGATATTTTTGATGCTCTTACAGCTATTAAAAACACCACCATAAATTTCCGTTAGACCCTCAGGTAATGTTATATCTGAAAGATGTGCACAGTTTTCGAAGGCACGCTCACCTATTTTAATACAATTGTTGCGGACAACAAGCTTCTTCATATTTACACAATCTCGGAATGCACTGTCACCAATTTTGATTGTATTAAGTGGTATATTCATTTCTTCCAGATTGCTGCATCCTCTGAAGCTCTCAATTTCAATCACTTCAAGAGTTTCCGGAAGATTGATGGTGTGAAGCGCACGACGGTTTTTGAATGCCTTAGAACAAATCACCTTAATGCCCTCGTCAATGGTAATTGTTTTACCATTATCTTCACATTTTTTGAGAAGATCATTTTCAGTTGTAAGTCTGTCCATTGCAACAGCAGGCAAATCACGTACCATTGTTTTAATGAGCTTATCCATGTTATTCGGCGTGCTGTGATGTGTGTTCTGAAGAAGAATTTCAAAAGCCGGCGGCACCACTTCTTCATCAAGATAAATAGGATACAGACGCTTCCCGTTTTCTCTTGCCACAATTATTTCCATACCGCAGAATGGTGATGCCATAGAAGATTTAGAAACAAATAAAATAACAGCCTCACAATTTTCAATACGGGTTCTGAGTTCTGAACGGAAGTCATTACCGTTTTCACAGGACTCATCATACCAGATTCTGTACTTCTTTTCATATAAAGCATCAAGAATGGGATATACAACAGCAGTATCTCTGTGTGAATAACTTACAAACAGATACGGTTCATTACCGGTGTAAGCTTCAAAGCTTGTTTGCATATCAATATAACCCTCTATTGTTTCCTGATCAAAAGCTTTTGATTTATTGTCCATAAAAATCCCTCCTGTTTTCTTCATAAACCCAATTATATATAACCTAAAAACTTTTGTCAATATTTGTAAAATAAAAAGACCTACCGTAACAGGTAGGTCTTTTACATTACAAAAGGTTAAATAATTAAAATTATTTAAGTGTTGCTTTTGCGCCAGCTTCTTCAAGCTTCTTAGCAGCAGCTTCAGCGTCGTCCTTTGACATTGCTTCCTTGATAACTTTGGGAGCGCCGTCGACAGCTTCCTTAGCTTCCTTGAGGCCAAGGCCTGTGATTTCACGAACAACCTTGATAACAGCAATCTTGTTGCCGCCAACTTCTGTGAGTTCAAGGTCGAATTCTGTCTTTTCTTCTGCAGCAGCAGCTTCAGCAGCTACGGGGCCTGCAGCAACAACTGCAGCAGCAGCTGATACGCCGAATTCGTCTTCTACAGCGTGTACGAGTTCTGAGAGTTCAAGAACTGT
>JAZSHC010000041.1:0-47040 GCA_045533065.1 Acutalibacteraceae bacterium | reverse complement strand
GAGAGGGAGATTTGAATTTGAAGCATCGCTTCATGAACTTTGCGGTATCGGCTCTATCACAGGAAAATCGCCATTGCTGAAAATTTTTCAGGAGGTAGGGGCAGCAGATAAAATAGAATGGGTTTCACTTGATGAAGCGTTTAGGTTGCTCACATTGGATGAAAACGACAAAAGCGACTATTCAATGCCTTTGGGTAAGGATGCATTTATAGCTAAGCTTGAAGAATATGACCCTGGCTCTGCAAAAGTAGTTACAAAGATTTTTGAGCTTATTGAGAGTATTGAAAAAACCTTGGATTTTGTCAGTAACATTGAAGATTTCAAGCCATCAATGATAAAAGAAATTTTTTCTGAGCATACAGAGTTTCTTAAAGTAGCAAACTATTCTGTTGATGAGGTGCTGAAGGCATTCGGTGCAAGTAAGAAAACAAGGGATATACTTAACGGATATTGGTGCTACCTCGGTCAGCCTACGGATGAGCTTAATGTTATTCACTATTTTACAATGCTTCACTCATATATTATTGACGGTGCTGTTATTCCCAGGGGCAGAAGCCATCAGATAAGCACTGCTTTGCTTGAGGCATTTACAGAAAACGGCGGTGAAGCCTGGTTTAACACAAGTGTTAAGAAAATTAACATTGAAAACGGTGTTGCAACAGGTGTTGAGCTTGACGACGGTACTGTTATAAACGCTAAGGCAGTTATCTGTAACGCATCTCCCTATAATGCCTATACAAAGCTTATTGACGAAAAGGCTGTTCCCGAAAAGCTTAAAAAAGAAGTGAACGCAAAAACTCTGGGTGCAAAGGGCTTTGCGGTATTTCTCGGTCTTAACCGTTCAGCAGATGAGCTGGGACTTAATAATCACACTTATTTTATTTATCCTACTAACGATAACAGAAGGTGCTACGAACTCAGTAAAAACATTGAAACAAATGATGTTCAGGCAACAGTTTGTCTTAACAGAGCCTTTGACGACTGTTCTCCTGAGGGCACAAGCATACTCTATATGACGTCTATTTTTGCGGGAGATGAATGGAGTAAGGTTTCCGTAAAGGATTATCACAAGACAAAGCTTTCCTTTGCAGAAAAAATGATAAATAATTTTGAAAAAGCAACAGGTATTGCAATTAAGGATTATATAGAAGAAATTGAAATTGCAACACCAATGACCTATGCACGTTATACCGATGCTCCGGCTGGAACTATTTACGGATACGAAGCAAGCAAGGAAGACGGCATCGTTAAAAGAATTGTTTTTGATTTGATAGATAAGGGTATACCGGGGCTTTACTTCGCCGGTGGCTATACAACAAGACATATGGGTTATTCACCCAGCTATACAACAGGCGATATGGCGGCAAAGGCAGCAATATTAAGTATGGAAAAGGGGGTAAAGTAAATGAGCAAGAAAAAGGCTTCTGTGAATGGCAATTTCAAAGATATCGTGAATACAGTAAAGTTTTTAACAGAAAGAAAGCAGTTTATAAACAGCGCTGAAGCAGTTTTACCTACCCGTACAGATGATTTTGGTGTAAACAAGGTTGCGAAGAGCCTTCACCCGAAAGAGCAAAGACTTATAATCGGCAGAATTGAAGAGCATGCAGGCATTGCAAAAAGCTATTATTTAAAAAGTGAAGCGGCACCTGTTGCATATTTTAAAGCAGGTCAGTATCTTACCTTTAGATTTGAGATAGGCAATGCAGTTGTTACCCGTTCATATTCAATCGCCTCATCACCTGCAAGCGCATTAAAGGGTGAATATCAGATTACCGTTAAACGTATTAATAATGGCTTCGTTTCCGATTATATTCTTGATAACTGGAGTGTGGGAGACGAGGTTACAGCATATGCGCCTGAGGGCAATCTGACATACAACCCGTTAAGAGATGCAGAAAACATAGTCGGCATTGCAGGTGGCAGCGGTATCACGCCCTTCCTTTCACTTGCCAGAGCAATAGATCAGGGCGATGAGGATTGCACCCTTACCTTGCTTTATGGTTGCAGAACATCAGATGAAATCCTTTTCAAAGCAGAGCTTGACCTCCTTTCTGAGAATAACGAAAGAATCAATGTGGTTTATGTACTTAGCAACAGTGATGAGGAAGGCTATGAAAAGGGCTTTGTGGGTGCAGATATTATAAAGAAATATGCTCCTGAAGGGGAGTACAGTATTTTTGTTTGCGGTCCGGGAGGCTTATATAAATATCTTGAAACAGAGCTTCCTAAGCTTGAAAAGGAAAGAAAATATATACGTTTTGAAGTTTTTTCTTCCGGTAAGAAGGCGGAAGAAGAGCCAAGATATTTCAGCATCACGGTTATTAACCGTGGAGAGGAATCTGTAATTAAAGCAAGCAACAGTGAAACTGTACTTTGTGCATTTGAACGAGCAGGTATAGAGGTTCCTGCAAGATGTCACACCGGCGAATGCGGCTTTTGCAGGAGCAAGCTTGTAAACGGTAAGGTTTATATACCTGATGGCGAAGATAAGCGTCGTGTGGCAGATATGCAATTTAATTTTATACATCCTTGCTGTTGTTATCCGGAAAGCGACCTTGTTATAAGAGTAAATTGATGAATTGCGGCAATTACAATAAATATTTATTATATAGGCTAAGATAACAGTGCTGAAAAATTCGAACCATTTTTTGGCAATTAATAACGCACAAAAAGCATATATAACAGAAAATAAATAACCAACGCAAAACCCTGCAACGAAAGAATTAACCTATCATTGTGGGGTATTGTTTTTTGTTGTTTGAATGGTATAATCATTTCTACAAATAAGAATTTACCGAGCAAAAACGGTTGTTTGCAATTATGAATTTTAGCACAATAAGGAGAATGGTATCATGGCATGGTTTGATGAGGCTGTATTTTATCATATATATCCGTTGGGGCTGACAGGAGCTCCAAAACAAAATTCTTACGGCGAACCCGTGCATAGGCTGAATACGCTCATGCAATGGATTCCCCACATAAAAGAAATCGGCTGTAATGCAATTTATATCGGACCGCTTTTTGAATCCGTCGGCCACGGCTACGAAACAACGGATTATAAAAAGCTGGACAGCCGACTGGGTACCAACGAAGACCTGACAAATTTTGTTTCAGAGTGCCATAAGCAGGGTGTCCGTGTAATATTGGACGGTGTCTTCAACCATACGGGCAGAGATTTTTTTGCTTTTCAGGATATTAAGCAAAACAGAGAAAACTCACAGTACAAAGATTGGTACTGCAATGTAAACTTTTGGGGAAACAACTCATTTAATGACGGCTTCTCTTATGAAAACTGGGGCGGTCACGACCTTCTTGCAAAATTAAACCAGCACAATCCTGCAGTCAGGGACTATATTTGTGACGTACTTCGCTTCTGGGTAAGAGAGTTTGATATTGTCGGAATCCGTCTTGTTGCTGCAGATGTAATGGATTTTAACTATATGAAGGCACTACGCAATGTGGCAAATGAAGTTAAACCTGACTTCTGGCTTATGGGTGAAGTTATACACGGGAATTACTCACGCTGGGCTAATGACGGAACGCTTCATTCCGTAACAAACTATATGCTTCACAAAGCCTTGTATTCCGCACATAATGACCATAACTATTTTGAAGTTGCCCATACAATCAAATATGTCAGCGATATGGTTGGAACCCGTCTGAATCTTTACACCTTCGTGGATAATCACGATGTGGAGCGTATCTATACAAAGCTTAATAACAAGTCTCATTATGTCCCGGTGCACATAATGCTTTATACCTTGCCCGGTATACCGTCGATTTATTACGGCTCTGAATTTGGCATTGAAGGCAGAAAGGAACGCTTCTCGGACGACTCCCTGAGACCTGCGTTAAATTATGATGATTACAAGGATGCAGCACAAACGAATCCTTGCACAAAGCTAATTGCGGCACTTGGTAAGATTCGTCAGAATATATCTGCTCTTTGTTACGGTGATTACAAGGAATTGTTGCTTCAGACCACTTGTTTTGCTTATGAAAGAACTCTTGACGGTAAGTCTGTAATCGTTACGGTAAATAATGCTGATAACGGTATTTCTATGAGCCTTGCATGCGGAAAATCCGCAGAATATGTGGGTGCACTGACAGGAGAACGTGTTTGTGCAAGGGACGGACAAATTCATGTGTTTGTGCCGGCAAATTCCGGTGAAATCTGGATTCCGGCAGAGCTTTGCAGTGAATGTTTTGCACCGATTAAAACCGTAGAAATAAAGGAAATGCCTGAATCTGTAAAAGAAGTTGCAAAGCCCGGGAAGTCGGAACCCACAGCGGTTACGGAAGAACCTGAAAGGTCAAAGCCCCTAAAAGTACAGGAAGAAAATAAGTCTGAAAGAATCGCCGTATCACCGAAAAAAAGATATGAAGATATGTCTGTTGAAGAACTTCAGGAAGCAATTCTTGAAAAAATGAGAAAAAACGGTCCGGTAACTGACTATATGTTAGGAATGGTGCGGGAAAATACGCATCATGGCTCTTTAGTTACTTGGGTTAAAAGTTTTAACTGAAGACCGGAAAATGATGTTAGAAGCAAGAGATATCCGAGCTTTTAAACCCCGATTTATATTATTTGTTTCAAGTCTGCTCCGAAGCAAAAATTAAAGCCGCACTCCTGTGCGGCTTTTTTCATGAATAGCACATATTGAATATTAGAAAACATAACACCACGCCATATCTTTTATAACGGCATTAATTTATTGCAAAACAGTTGAATTAGTGTCAAAACAATGTTATAATCTGTTAGATTATAAATGTTGGAGGTATTCTCTTGAATTATAATGCTAAAAGAAACATTATTGTTATTGCTGTACTGGTTATAGCTGTAGCGGTGGCAGGTATTGGTATTATCGGAATGCTCGGAGATAAAGAGTCAACTGAGGCATGGGTCAGTGATACAGTAATAAGCACTGCTGCAAATGTTACAACTACTGACGCTACAACTGTCACAACAACAGTTCCTATAACAAGTGAAACTGTAACTCAGTCGGAAACAACCGTTTCAGTGCCGTCTACCACTCAGACTGTTACAACAACTTTACCCACAACAACCTTACCTGTAACAACGCAACCCACAACAAAAAGGGAACCGGGTAAAGAAGAAATTCTCAAAGCTGTTTCAGACGGTGTGAACGCCCTTAAAGCACCTGATGCTTCATATGTGGGCACCAAGACACAGAATATTGTTATCGATGTTACCGATTGCTCTTATCCTGCATTTCTTGCTATTATCAACGGTGTTGTAAAGCTTATTGCAAATGAAGAGGTTCTGGAATACGATTTCACAAACGGAAAGTGTATAGATCCTGAAGAAAATGTTGAGGTAAGCGCTGATGATACAATACCTCCTGTAGGCACGGCTTTTGCTCTTACGGTTGACGGTGTAAGGGAAGCTACATATGAAAAGATAGGGGATAACACAAAATACTCTGTTACCCTTGTTCCCGAAACAGGTACTTTTGCGCAGCCCAAACCACCACATCACGGAGTTGCTTGTGATACTCTTGACTTTTCACTTTTTGAAATACCTACAGGCGAGATTACAAAATCAGACTTCAATTATCCCGGAGCAATTATCACCGTAACCTATGATGAAAACGGCAAGGTTATCGGTTACAGTGAGCATATAGATATGAACGGTATCGGTGAAGGTCAGGCCTTCGGCATTACGGCAACAGCCACTATGGAAGGATATATCGACGAAAGTTGGGAAATTGTCTGGAAATAAACAGAATTATTACCGGTGAACGATTTGTTAACAAACTATTGACAAATATAAATCAAAAATGATAATATAAAATGGTTGAATTGATGCGGAAATCCGCTATCGGACAAAAATTTATTTATGAAAAGAGGTAATACCAATGGCAATGTCAGATATTGGTGTAATGCTCGGCAAAATGGTGTTTAAGGGCGTTAACCACTTCACATCTGTTCCTGTAGAAACTCAGGAGAAAATTCTTCTTCAGATTATGGACGAGAATAAGGATACCGAATACGGTAAGAAAATCGGTTTTAAGGATGTTCATTCAGTTGAAGATTTCCAGAGAATCGTACCCCTTTCAACATACGATACATACTCAGATTATGTTGACCGCATGCTTAACGGCGAAAAGAATCTTATGATGGCAAGAAAGTGCATCAGATATTGCACATCATCAGGCTCAGTCGGTAAACCAAAGGTTCTTCCTCAGTCAGCAAAAGCACTTTACAACATGCAGTCAATGGGCTTTGCCGCAACTCCTGCTTGTGCAAAGCTGTGGTTTGAAAAGCACGGTAAGAAGTTCCCGAAGCAGATTGGCCCTGTTGCAGTTATTCTTACAGGACACAAGATGAAGGACGGAAAAATGGGTAACGGTGCCGGACAGGTTCCTTTTACATACCTGAAGCCGATTTCAAAGTTCTTTATGACAACTCCTAATGATTTTATGTATCCCGAAAATGAGGATGCTGTTGATTCAACATATTTCCATCTTCGCTTTGCACTTCAGCGCCGTGATGTTACCTTCCTTGGCTCAATGGTTGTAACTCTTCTTACAGGTATGTTCGATTATCTTGAAGCAAACTGGGAATTGATCTGTAAGGATATTGAGCTCGGTACAATTGATCCCAGCATCAAATGCCCTGCTGAACTTCGTGCAAAGTGGGAAAAGAAGTTCAAGCCCATGCCCAAAAGAGCTGCCGAAATCAGACGCGAATGCGAAAAAGGCTTTGATGACCCCATCGCAAAAAGAATCTGGCCTGATTTCGTATGGTCATACGGTATGGTCGGTTCTAACCTTAAGTTCTATGTTCAGAAGCTTCGTAAGCACATCGGTGATGCCCCCATTCATAATATGGGCTATGCAGCCGCAGAAGGCTATATGGCAATGCCTGTTGAGCTTGATGTAAATGATGCTGTTCTTCTTCCCCGTTCAATTTTCTTTGAATTCATTCCTGTTGATGACCCGGAATGCGAAAGACCTCTTACAATAGGTGAGGTTGAAGTAGGCAAGGATTATGAGCTTATTGTTACAAACTTCTCAGGTCTTTACCGTTATCAGATAGAAGACGTTGTACGTGTTACAGGCTTCTATAATAAAACTCCGAAGATTGAGTTCCTTTACAGAAACAATCTTGCAATGAACATTGCAAACGAAAAAACAACCACACAGATGGTTGACTGGGCTGCTCAGAAGGTTCAGGAAGAGCTTGGAGTTTCCTTCAAGGGCTACAGCTTCTACGATGATCTCAAGAGCGATCCTGTTCGTTACGTTATGTTTGCAGAACCCGAAGGCGAGATTTCCAAGGATAAGATTCCTGAAATCGAAGAATGTCTTGACAAGTGGCTCAGCGAAAGTAATGAAAAGTACTTCAAATACCGTCGTTGGGGTATGATCGGTCCCGCTAAGGTTACATTCCTTAAGAAGGACACATACAACGATTATAAGGATATGCTTAAAAAGCAGGGCAGAATCCTCAATCAGATTAAGCCCGTAACCGTTATCAACACTGAAGAAAGAAAAGAATTCTTCTTCTCTCACATTGACGAATAATATTAAAAAAGGCTTTTTCCAAACGGAAAAATCCTTTTTGATGTTTAAAAATACAAAATCAAATTCTTTAAATAATTTATTGACATAAAAGAAAAAAATTGATAATATATAATTTAGAATACGTAGAGCGAATCTCTTGTTCTACATATGGGGGTTAATTAAATGAAAAAAGTATTATCATTGGTTCTTGCCGTTGTTATGCTGTTCAGCATATGCAGTGTTGCTGCTTCAGCTGAATCCGAAGAGCTTGTTATCACAGTTGCAAACGATTTGCATTATAACCTTAAAGCTTCAACTGTTGTAACAAAGCGTAACAGTCTTGATGCAGATTTTGCTCATATCGGCTCTTCATGCAGACTTGTTAACGAGTCAGTTGCAATTATCAAGGCATTCCTTGAAAAAGCAGGCGAAAGCGAATCTGATATTATCCTTCTTCCCGGTGATTTTACCGAAACAGGTACTGTGGAGGAAAATATGCTTTTTGCAGCGCTTCTTAGTGAATTTGAAGCAAAGTATAACAAGCAGATTTATGTTACTCCCGGTAACCATGATCTTTATAAGACAACACTTGATGAATTCAGAGCAATTTACGCTCAGTTCGGGTATGCTGAAGCTCTTGAAAAGGACTCAGCTTCTGCATCATACACAGTTGATCTTGAAGGCGATTACCGTCTTATCTCCATTGATTCCTGTGTTCCCGGTGAAAGTCCTCACGGTTTAGATGATGCAAGAATTGAATGGATTACTGCTCAGGGTGAAAAGGCAAAGGCAGACGGCAAAAAGCTTATTGCAATGATGCACCACAACCTTATTTCACATTTTGTTCTCGGCACAAAAATCCATCCGGGTGCAATTGTTACAAGTGATAAACCCGGATACGCAGATGCTTTTGCAAAAGCTGGTATCAAGTATATCTTCACGGGACATACTCATGACCATGATATAGCCTCTTACACAGCAGATGACGGCACTGTTATTTATGATGTTGTAACAGCAACACTTACCGGCACTTATTGTCCTTACAGAGTTGTTACCTTCGGTGATGAGGTTAAGTTTGAAACAAGAAATATTGATTCAATTGATCTTTCAATTCTTCCTGAAGGTATCAGCGAAAATGCACTCAAGCTTGCAGAAAGCGATTTCAGCGCATATACAAAAAAGGCAATGGATCTCAGCCACAGAATTCTTTTCAACGGATACACAAGTGCATCCGGTCTCAAGAAGCTTCTGAAAACTGAAGATGATGAAATGAATGCTATCATTGATGCGGTTGCAACAAAGCTCAGCGAAGCTATTCGAATGCCTCTGAATAAGGCGAATGAAATTGAAGAAGGCAAGAGCATTGAGTCACTTGTTGAAAAATATGACACAGCAATTCCTGAAACCTCATATACGGATTTGCTTGATGTAGCGATTGCTGTTTATCAGGCACATAATCTTGGTGACGAAAACATTCCCGCATATTCTGACGAGCTTGTTATCGTAACAAGAGGTCTTGCGGCAGCTATCAATTATGCTCTTGAAGACGTAACCGGTGAAGAATATGCAAAGGTGCTTTCCTTCCTTACAAGTCTTACAGGTGTAACAGTTCCTGTTGATTTTCTCATATATGCAGGCGACGGAATGAAGCGCTTTGAGGGTATTGAAATTCTTATAACAACTGCACTTCTTCCGGTTATTACAGAGTTTACTGTTGACAATGCACCCGCTGATAACAATGTAACTCTTCCCGGTTATGGAGAGCTTATTGAAACAGAGAAGGAGCTTTCCTTCTGGGAACAGCTTGTGGCATTCTTCAAGAAAATTTTTGATTTTGTCAGAACTCTGTTTACTTATGCTCCCTTCAAAAAATAATTATTGATTTAATAAATCTAAGGGCGATACTTCAAAGAAGTATCGCCCGTTTTATCTGCAAAAATAATGCCTTCCTATTACTGTTATGGTCGGTCTTGAATGCATAAAGCTGTTTGATGTTTTTGCAGGGTTATAATAGTAAATTGCGCCTCCGCTCGGGTCCCAACCGTTTATACAATCCTGAGCAGCCTTCAAGGATGTAGAATTAGGTGCAACATTCCAGTTGCTGTCATTAACACATGAAAAGGCGCCTTTTTGATAAATTACCCCTGCTATTGAGTCAGGAAACGAGGGATGATCAACACGGTTAAGAACAACGGCGCCAACTGCAACCTGACCTTTGTAGCTTTCTCCACGGGCCTCAGCCGCAATCAGCTTTGCAAGTAAATTAATATCACTGCTTGAATATCCGCCGGCAGATGAACCGCCTGAAAGACCCAAGAATTTCAACGTCTTCGGTCCTGCTATACCATCTGCAGTAATTCCGCAGTTTTTTTGAAATGATTTAACGGCTCTTTGCGTACCGGCACCGTATATTCCGTCAACAGCCCCTTTATAATATCCCAGATTTTTAAGCTTTTGCTGAATTCTTCTTACTTCATCGCCACGTGAGCCGAGTCTCGAAAGAGCGTCGACACTGTTTTCGGCATAAATAATCTGCACTGTTCCAATAATCATCACAAGTACCAGGCACACTGACAGCAGCTTTTTTAATCTTTTGATATTTTTCGTTTTTAATAAAAACATAACCTTCACCTCTGTGTTTATCTTTTCCAAAGGTGAAGGTTTTATTTATTTTTCAACTATAATTAATTCTCCATCGTCACCGTCTAAAAGCTCAAAGCTGTAAGTATCCTTTATGACTGCTTTTCCGCTTTCGTCCTTTTCCAGATAAACGCTCAGATTATGATATTCCCAAACACCGTCTTCGTCAATGCCAATTTCTGCAAGGCAATCTTTTACATTGTCTGCATATTCCCAATCGAAGGTAACGGTGCTTCCGTATTCCGGTTTGAAAACTTCAAAATCTGAATAGTCATTTGAAAAATAAATACCGTAGATGTCCTTTTCAGTATTTATTGTTAAGGATATTTTTGCAGTTCTTATTTCGAACAAAGCTTCGTTTTCTTCAGTTTCTTTCATCAGCATATTAATGTCGTATTCGTAGTGCATGGCGTAATAAGCGTATTTTTTAAAGCTCTTGATTTCTTCTTCATTAGCTTTAATATATCTGTGTAATTTCAAGTTATTTAAGCATGAATAAATTGTTGTATCGGCATATGGGTCGTCAATATTCTTTTGGTAATAATCGTAAATTTCAGCCTTAGCTGTTGCTGCAATAACCTCATTATCACAATCCTTCAGCTTATCAAGAGCCATAATTGATTCGTAATTGTCAGTCAGATAACAGATTGTTTCCATATCAATTGTTTTGTGACGTCCTGAAAGATAGGCATGTGTGTTAAACCGTGCAACCATCAGATCAGGGGAGATAACAAAATAAAGAGTAACAAATATCAAAGCTGTGTACATTATAATTTTCATATATGGGAAATTGTTTTTGAATATCTTAATCAGCACACAAATGAATACAATTGAAAGAATAATATCAGCAACGGAAACAAGTATTCTTTTTTCCGTAAGTCCAAGCTCTGTTATATAAAGTGCCATTTTGCTCATAGCAGTAGCTATCAGAATCAGAGTAAAAACGCTGAAGAAAACTGCAAAAATTTTGTAAAGCCTTGAAAGATTATCTTTTTCGTCTCGTTTTGAAATTATTGCACCGAGTCCTATAAGCCCCAGATTTATCAAAGCGACGGTGCTCATTTCAAAAAAGCCTCTGCGTGCATATTCTGAAAGGCTTATGTTTACAGAATGGGGGATATTGCCTGAAAAAGCACCGAAAAGGTATGAAAACTGTGAAACAAGATAAACAACATAGCACAGGGCTATTATGCCGTAAAAGCCACCCAGAACACCGTTGGAAGCAATACGGAAATGCTTAACGGAATCCTCGGTATTGCTTTTCTTCATCCTTTCATTCACAACTCCGTGACGGAAGGCGAATACAGTTGAAGTAAGCCATGGAGTGAAGAGAAGGGCAATCATTATCACTGAATAATCCATATTCAGGTCAATTTTTTCTGAAAGCTTTCTGAAGAACTCACTTACTGTTTTTGTGAAGTCGTTCATAACGCCGCTGAAAGCCGCATCACCTTCAACAAGCAGGTTTGTAACAATAAGAAATACTGGAATACCGCACAAAATACCGAGTAGTATCCCAAGGGTACTCTTTTTTGCTTTAGGCACTTTTCTGCTTTGCCAAAGGCTGATGAGCGGAAGAAAGAGCCTGGAATGCGGAATCAGAAAAACAGCCTTAAATTGGTCATAAATACTAAGATAACTTTTAAATTCATAGCCCTTTGTTCTTACAAGACTCATACAGCTCAGGCCTGAAAGATAAAAAAGAAAGGGGATAGCGTAAGAAAAAACAGTAACATAATGAATGGAGAAGCCTATTGCTGTTACTGCAGAAAGCAAAACAGGAAAAACAGCACTCATAGAAAACTTCTTTTGCTTTGTAACAATACTGATAATTGTATAAGTCAAAAATACTATATATCCTGTAGCAACACCAAAGCCGTTTTCCCAAAAAAGAGCATCAATAATCATAAAAAGTGAAAAGAATGCAACGTAAGGCAGCATTAAATCAAGAAAATTTGTTTGTATGCCACGTTTTACTGCTTTTGAAATAACCGGTTCAGCGGTTGAAACAGGTGGATTTGTGACAGGTAAACCGTTTGTTTGTGTCCCGATTTTATTGTCAGGACTTATTATCTGTTTTTCGCCGTACATATTTATTCCTCCTTTTGAAATTCAAGAATATCTCCGGGTTGACAGTCAAGGGCATCGCATATTGCTTCAAGGGTGGAAAAACGCACCGCCTTTGCCTTGCCGGTTTTGAGTATGGAAAGATTTGCCTGAGTGATGCCGATCTTATCAGCCAATTCACCGGAGCTTATTTTTCTTTTTGCCATCATAACATCAAGGTTTACAATAATTGACATTCTAACACCATCCTTATACTGTCAGTTCATTTTCTTCTTTAATTTCAACTGCTTTTGCCATAACGTTTTTAAGCACCCTGAGAATGAGCATCATAAGTGCAGCTCCAAGTGAGAAAACGATGAAAAGCTTGTAAAAAAAGAAGGCGATGAAACTGACAAAGGCTACAAAAGCACAGCACCATGAAAGAATGCGTAATGTCTTTACAGTGTCATGGGTAAACACCTCGTCTTTTAAAACGTTTTTAAGAATTTTTGTTATTCCGAAAAGTGCAATCCACGCTGCAGGACATGATGAATAAAAGGCAATAACCGCCGCAAGCGTAGAAGCTCTTTCTCCCGGACCTATTACCCACTGTGCAATGGGATAGCACGCAATCATCATCCAAGCTAAAAGTACATAAAAAATGTATGTAACGAATAAAGTAAGCTTTGTGCTCTTTTCTGTTGTGTACATATTTATTCCTCCAATAAGTCAATAATTTCTTTTACAAGCTAAAAATATCACACAATTTATTGTTTGTCAATAAAAAAATAAAGAAAAACAGAAATAATTTTCTGTTTTCATGTTAATTAATAGTAGTCAAAATAGCTGCCGCAAATAATTTTTCAATTCGCTATTGACTTGAACTTAATTTTATGGTAGTATCATAGAGTTGACAGGCGTTATTGTGAATGCACAAAAAAACTGTGTCAACTAATTAAATATGCGGATGTGGCGGAATTGGCAGACGCGCTAGATTCAGGTTCTAGTGAAAGTTAATTTCATGTGGGTTCAAGTCCCGTCATCCGCACCAAAAATCCTGTGTGTGAAAGCATACAGGATTTTTTTATAGCAAAACCAAAAATCCGAAAGGTGATTTTTTATGAAAAATTATATGAACGAAGTATCTGCAGTGAAAGGTAAGGGTAAATACCTTTTTGCATACTTCAAAGGTAATGAACCTCACAATGAATCAATTAATTTTGCTCTCAGTGATGACGGCTATAATTTTGAGCCACTTAACGGCAATGAGCCTGTTATATTTAATGAATCAGGCACAAAGGGCATCCGTGATCCTTATGTTTTTCGTGATGAAAAGGGCGGATATTTTATCATTGGTACCGATATGCGCAGTGAATTGGGATGGGCATCAAACCATGCGTTCTGCATATGGCACAGTGATGACCTCATTTCATGGGAGCAGTATCCTGCACTTGATATGAACAATTATTTGCCTGAATCTTGCCGCACATGGGCACCGGAGGTGTTCTATGACAAAGAAAAAGATATGTATATGATTTACTGGGCAAATCAGCAGCATTTTTCTGATAATGACGAATGGACAAATACTATTATGTGGTATGCATATACCAAGGATTTCAGAACTCTTGAAACTGAGCCTCAGATTCTTTATGCACCGCCTTGCAAAAAAGATGCAATTGACGGTGATATCATTGAAAACAACGGAACATACTATCTTTATTATAAAGATGAAAATGAAAAATATATCTGTTACGTTTATTCCGATAAGCTCACAGGGCCTTACAAAGAGCCGGAAAGAAAGAACATAACAGCATTTCCCGATAATACTGAAGGCTGCTGCATGTATAATATTAAGGGTACCGATACCTGGGTAATGATTATGGACTCTTATACAAAAGGTTATTATGTTATGCAGCAAACAACTGATTTCGTTAATTTCAGACCTGTCAAAAAAGGTGATTACAACCTTGGCTTTTCTCCGCGTCACGGTTCAGTACTGAGTATTTCCGATGTAGAGTATAACAGGATGCTTAATCATTACGGAAAGTAAAGAGGAATGTAAAATGTTTTTTAAAAACGGTGCTGTTGAATTTGTAAGAATTGAACAGTTAAGCGAAATCAGGGATTTCGGACAAAATATACCTTTTGATGAATATTTATATAGAGAAATATTACCTCAGGGATTTGTAAGCATAGAAGCATTCGGTGCCTCAGAGAGTGCAGATTATGTAACCAATACAAAAGCTGTAAATGATGCAATTTCTTTTGCAAGTGAGCAGGGAGGGGGAACTGTATTAGTGCCTGACGGTACGTTTATCTGTTCAACCATTGTAATGAAAAGTAATGTAACCTTGTTTATCGAAGGCACTGTAAAGTGTGTCGATTATAAAACAAATCTACATTCAGATAATACCTTGTGTGCAGGTGAAACCTATTATGTTCACAGCAGAACAAGAAGAGGCTTTATCTATGCTGAAAATGCTGATAATATCACCATTTGCGGCGGTGGCAGAATCGACGGCAGCGGTGCATCATACTGCAAGCAGGCTGTTCAACCTGAGGAGCTTTTACCTTTGAAAAAGTTTCACCTTAAATCATACATTATGGCCTTCCGTAACCGCATCAGATTTGAAAAAGAAAATAGCGGAAGAGTCAATCTGATAGAATTGTGCGACTGCAAAAATGTTGACATACATAACATTGAGCTTTATGAAAGTGCCTGTTGGACATGCAATCTTTTTCAGTGTGACGGAATAAAAATCAAAGATGTTGTTATAAACAACAATTTTCATGTTGCCAACACAGACGGCTTTGATCTGAGCTGCTCGAGCAATGCAGAAATTGAACATTGTTACATAGTTACAGGTGATGACGCACTTTGCATCAAGGCTGACGGTGATAAGGATATAGAAAATATTGTTATAAAAAACTGCAAAGCCATGAGCCTTGCAAACTGTTTTAAAATCGGAACAACAGTGTACCGAAATGTTAAAAATGTTTTGGTTGAAGATTGTGAGTTCTTTATGGAAGAAACAACGGGCGGCTATTCGGGAATTTCAATTCAGTCTGATTGCGGCGGTGAAGTTTCCGATATAACCGTCAGAAACATTAAAATGAAGGGTATAACATCCTGCTTCCTTTTGTGGCTCGGTGACAGAAGGGGAATAACGCCCGGGGCACTCAATAACGTTGTGCTTCAGAATATCGTTGCTGAAAATGTATCTCTTCCCTCAGCAATTACAGGCGTACTGCATAACGGTGAAGCTTATAACGTAAGCGATGTGCTTTTAGAAAATATCAGTATAGCTTACCGTGACAGCGATGAGGAGCTGTATATCAGACAAGGTGGTGTAGGATATGAAGCAATGCTTGAATATCCTGAAATAACAAGGCTTTCAAGTATATACACAAATTCTCACGATGAATCACCCTATTGGGAATTGCCTGTATACGGTCTGTATGTCAGGGATACAGAAAAGCTTACGGTGAAAAACTTCACCTGTACACCCAGAAGGTGCAACGAAAGACCATTGAGTAATATTGAATTATAAATTGAAACCACCGGTTGATTAATTAACCGGTGGTTTGATCGTTATTATTCTTCGCTTGCTCTGCGGATATAGTTTTTGAAGAATATGATAGCTGTTTCAAGGCATGATACGGGAATTCTTTCATTTGTACCGTGAGTACAGCGAAGGAGCTCTGTGCTGAGTCTGAAGGGAGCATAGCGGTAAATGTTATCGCAAATGGGTTCATAGTTGTATGAGTCTGTACCGCCCATAACAAGGTAAGGTGCAATGATTGAGTTAGGCTCAAGGCTCTTACATATTTCACCGATAATTTTGAAGGTTCTTGAATCGGTGGGGGAGAACTTTGATGCTTCCTTTGAATTGAGAACATTGATTTCAATGTCCTTGTTCTTAACAACCTTTCTGATGTGGTCAACAAGGTCTTGCTTTGTTGTGCCGGGCATAGCTCTGAAGTTTATAATTGCAGATGCTCTCTGAGGAAGTACGTTTGCAGCGGGACTGCCCTGTGCCATTGTAACGGCTGTTGTTGTTCTTACAAAGCAAGCACCGAAGGGAATCTGCTTTGCAATTTCAAGAATAACAGGTCTCAAAAGAGGAATGTTGCAGGTGATAAGACGAACGGGATATGTACATTCTCTGCCAACTGCATCCATAAGGTCCTTCATAAGCTGATTGAAGGATGATTTAAACTGATGGTCTTCAATTTCCTTGATTGCACAGGCGAGCTGACCCAAAGCATTGTGCTTGGGAGGCTGTGAGGAGTGGCCGCCCTTACCGTTGCAAACAATTTCAATGTCCGAATAACCTTTTTCAGCAATACCAATACCGACAAGGTGTTTATTGGGAAGAATACCGGGAACATTTACGGGGATAATAGCACCGCCCTCGTCTATAACAGAGTCAAGCTCAATCCCTCTTGCTTTCAATGTTTCCATAAGGTCCTTTGCACCGTTCTCGGCATTTGCAACAACTTCTTCGTTGTCACCGAAAAGAAGATAAACATCTCTTTCGGGTACAAAGCCGTCTTCAAGCAGAGCTTCAACAGATTCCATAACGGCAATAAGATGGTTTTTCATATCAACACTGCCGCGGCCCCAGATGAATTCACCATCATCATGGCCTCCAAAAGGATCGTGTTCCCAGTCACCTTCGGTACCATTTGAAACGGGAACTACATCCTGATGGGCAAGAAGGGCAATGGGCTTAAGGTCGCTTCTAGTTCCCTTCCAATGATAAAGAAGGTTTGCAGGAGGAACGATTTCTTTTGTAAGATTTTCTTTGATAAGAGGATAAGCCTCATCAAGGAAGGCGTGGAATTTTTCAAATTCTTTCCAGTCTACAAGGGCAGAATCTCTGTTTGAAATTGTTTTGTACTGAATTGCTTTTGAAAGATTACTGCGATATCTTTCAGTGTTAATTTTTTCATCAGGCAGTGGAGCTGCATCAACCTTTTTGGGGCGGTAAACTGCAGCGTGAACTGCATTGCCCACAGTAGCTGCAGCAAGAGCAGCACCAATAATTTTTGTTGATTTTTTCATATTTCAACCTCTTTTCTGCATATTTCTTGTTCATTATATACCTGTTTTATTTTAATTTCAATATTTTTTTAAAATCAAGTTCCGAACGTCTTGATTTTTTTTGGTTGATTATTGACATGTTGCCTTAAAAATGTTAGACTTAATAGGAATATTTTAAAGGGGATCTTTATCTGTTCCGTGATAAAGGTCCTTTTTTATGTGAGGAGGAAAGTAAAATGAAAAAAGACGTTGTAATTATCGGTGCAGGTCCTGCGGGTATTTTCACAGCTCTTGAAATGCTTAAAAAAGGCTCAAAGAAAAGTATTGTTATTGTTGAAAAGGGTCAGCCTGTTGAAAAAAGACATTGTCCTAAAGACAAAACTCAGAAATGTGTCAACTGCAAGCCATACTGTCATATTACAACAGGTTTTTCCGGTGCAGGTGCTTTTTCTGACGGTAAGCTCTCTCTTTGCTATGAGGTAGGCGGAGATCTTCCTCAGCTTATCGGTGAAAGAAAAGCCCAGGAAACAATTGATTATGCTGATAAGATATATCTTGAATTCGGTGCTGACACTCATATTGAAGGTATCAGCAATTCACAGGAAGTAAAAGAAATCCGTATGAGAGCAATTCAGGCAGGTCTTAAGCTTGTTGACTGCCCCATCAGACACATGGGTACAGAAAAGGCTCAGGATATTTACTATGCAATCGAGCAGTATCTTATCAATAACGGTGTTGAAATTATTTTCGGCTATGAGTGTCACGATATCATCCTTGATGACGGTGCATGCAAAGGTGTACATATCCGCAACGGTAAGGGTGATGCAATGACAATTGAAGCAGACCATACTGTTATAGCAACCGGCAGAAGAGGTGCGGACTGGCTTGAAAAAATCTGTGCAGAATATGATATCGCACATCAGCCCGGCACTGTTGATATCGGTGTGAGAGTTGAAGTGAGAAATGAAATTATCGAAAAGGTCAATGAAGTGCTTTATGAATCAAAGCTTATCGGTTATCCCGGACCTTTCAAAAACAAGGTGCGTACCTTCTGCCAGAATCCCGGTGGATTTGTAAGCCAGGAAAATTATGATAATGACCTTGCCGTTGTTAACGGACACAGTTATAAGGATCTTAAGAGCAACAATACAAACCTTGCAATTCTTGTTTCACACAACTTCAGCTACCCCTTTAATCAGCCTATTGAATATGCAAAAAAGGTTGGTGAGCTTACGAATATGCTCGGCGCAGGTCATATTCTTGTTCAGCGCTTCGGTGACATTCTTGACGGTAAGAGAACATGGGAAAAGGAGCTTTCACAGTCCAACGTCAAGCCCACACTTCCTGATGCTGTTGCAGGTGACATCACCGCTGCAATGCCATACAGAGCAATGATGAACATCATCAATTTCATCAAGGCTATGGATCACGTTGTGCCCGGCTTTGCTTCAACAGAAACACTTCTATATTCACCCGAGCTCAAGTTTTACTCCAATCGAGTTAAAATGGATGATAAGTTTAATACAAATGTCAAAGGTCTTCACTGCCTCGGTGACTCCTCAGGCTGGACAAGAGGACTGATGATGGCATCTGTTATGGGCGTACTCATGGGCAGGGAGCTTATCTGATTCTTAAGTTTTTCTTACATTAATCGTAATATGTTGCTTTTCTGCCTCGTAATTGTTATATTAGAATCACATTTATGAAAGAAGTGATTTCATGCTGAAGAAAATTATTATAGCTGTTGTTATAATTGCAGCTTTTGTTTCGGTGGGATGCTTTTCATATGTTTTTCTTGATTCCGGGCCTATGGGTGATGCAAGTAATGTTTCTCACTCAGACAAGCATAATTCTGAGAAGTTCTCCGATAAAGAAATTAACGAGGCAATTTCTGCAGTTAAAAAGAAATTCAGATATTTTAAAGGCTGCACATTAACTGAACTTTATTTTGACGAAGAGAAGAACAATACTGAAACTCTTTCCTACCTTTCAAGTGGCAGGGGAAGTGTTAACGGCGTCAAAGAAGAGAATGTTATAATTCTTATGTCTTCTTTTAAGGTTGATGAAAGCGGCGGTGACGGCTCCTTCAATTCTAATGAAACTTACAGCAACTGGATGTGGATTCTTATAAGGCAGAACAAAAGCTCCCCGTGGATTGTTGACGATTGGGGATACTGATTTATTGATTTTTCACAAAAAATAACCTTGTTTTCGGTTTGTAAAAAAGCTGGAAACAAGGTTTTTTAATATCTTACGAACAATACAGTTGTGCACAATCGCCAAAATAAGATAAATATGTTAAAAACTATTGACATAATCGTGATGGTAATGTATAATAAAGCCAAGATAAAAGAAAGGGGTGTTACCAATGTACTGTTTAATGTAAACCGTACGATTTGATAACATAAAAACAAAAAATAATTAAGAAAGAAAATGCCATCAGAAATTGGCAAAGCATTATAATGATTATCAGATCGATATCGGTATCGACTAAAATATATAAAGAGAAAACAGTCCTTCTTTCATAAAACGAAAGCGGACAAAATGAAGAAAACAAAAAAGTATCTCGTAGCCTTAAAGGAGTAAAAAGCTCAGGGAAGTTCAGATGTTTGAAGGAGAAATATCTGAGAACTCAAGAGGGCTTGAGTTGATAAAGAGCTTAAAGGCAGTTTGATGTAAGACTCACCAGGGGCAAAAAGCAATAATAAAATGAAACAAAAATTGCAAGTGCCAAAACAAAGAGTTTAAGTAAAAAGAGTAAAAACATATAAATTTAATGAGATACACATAGAATTAAACATTAAAGTTATAATTCATAATTAAAACAAAAATAATAAATAGAACAAAAATATATCTCCGACACGGAAAATCTGTGTCGGAGATATTTTGTTTATCAACGCTAAAAAAATGGGCGACACTGAAGTGTTGCCCATTTTTTATAATCAGAACATTCTGTAAATTTCAACAATAATTGTCCATACAAGTGAACTCTTAAGACGGAAGAGTATGTCATCAATGAAGCTCATGAAATCCTTAACAACAATATATTCTGCCTTTTCAGAGCCATCGTCAATTACGAATGCCTGAGTAAGACACATACCGCCTTCGCCTGTAAGCTCAGCTCTGACGTAAGTGAAATTCTCTGCGCCTTCAATCTCGTCAAGATTGAGAACGGCTGTGCCGTCTGTGATGTTTTCAGCTTTGATAACCTTGCCGTCAGCAATCCACTGGATTGAAGCTGCGTCTGTTGTGTTTACGCTGATGGTGTGACCTTCAACTTCAATGTTAGTGAACATGGGATAAGGAAGATTCATGTTACGGGCATCGATTTCTTTTTCGGGTCCGATGATGTTATTTGCCTTTACGATTCTTGAAATTGCAAAGAATGCACCGGTCTGCATGGTTTGCTTAATGTGTTCAACATCATTTTCTTCCATCATAAATACACTGAAGGATGTATCGATATCTTTAATTCTGTGAGCATCGTTATTGCTGAAGCCGATAACGTTTTTGCCGTAGGGGAGAGTTTCCATAAGAAGATTATCCCAGAGTATACGGTCATAGGCAGTAACGCCATTGTTTTCATTGAAAACCTCAATTCCGAGACAGCTGTCATATCTGAGAAGAATATCGGCGAAGAACTTAACATTTTCGGGGTCACTTACAGCACCGATGTCTTTGTTGCTTTCAAGCCAGTCACCGGGATGGTTAATATGTGACAGACCGCCGTGCTTTTCAACAAATGCAACTGCCTGCTCAAATCCGTTTTCTGTGCCACCGTAGCCGTTACCAACACCTTCGGGAAGGAAGAAGCCGTTAACATGGCTTTTTGTGAGGGTAAGATTGTTAAGCTCGTTTGCACCTGTAACACAGACCATTTTTTCGCCTCTCACTGTGCCGTCATAAAGAGGATATGAACCTGTTGTGATGCCTTCAAATTCTTCATCTGTAAGATGTGCAACCTTTTTTCCGGAAAGATACTGGTATGCGTAAAGAGGAAGGAAGGGCTGGGGACGGTTCCACTCAACACCGGTAACGCCGTGGTCTGAGTTTGCAAGGAAGGTATAGCCCTGATTGTAGTATTCCTTAACCATTGTAGCAAGGTCAACATCTGCGTCACTGTAGGTTGAATGTGAGTGAAGGTTGCCCTTATAGGCGCCCCAAGCATTTTCACCCTCCCAAATGACATCGTCATAGCATGAATTAATGGTGTAATCCTTTGAGTCGGACGCAAAAGCAATGCTTGAACAGCAGAAAAGAAGTGCGCCGCAAAGAAGAATACTGAATAATTTTTTTGTTGATTTCTTCATTATTTATACCGCCTTTAAAAAAATTTTATACAAGAATATCTTATTACCAAAATCATCCTGTGTCAAGAGATTTTTTTCTTTTGAAGGAATATTTTAATGTCATGGTTTGAATTAAGATGTTTTATTGACACCATATTTTGATTTTGATATACTTTTACTATATTCAGTAAACAAAAGGGATGATGTATATGAACAATCTGAATTATGGTTGGTGTATTGATAATAACGGAAAAGAGCTTAATACCGATGAAACCGAAAGGCTTGTTTCAGTTCTGCCTGATGAAAGACAGATTAAATTCATGGAAATGGAATATTATAATTTTATCCATTTTGGTATCAATACCTTTTATAACCGCGAATGGGGTGACGGAAAGGAAGATATTTCCCGATTCAATCCTAAAAAGCTCAGCACCGACCAATGGTGCGAGGTGCTTAAAAGTACGGGAAGTAAGGGCATAATTATCACTGCAAAGCATCATGACGGCTTCTGTCTGTTTCATACGGAGTATACAGAACACTGTGTGCGTAATACTCCGTTTAAGCGAGATATTGTTAAAGAGCTTTCTGAAAGCTGCAGAAAATACGGGCTGAAGCTTGGCGTTTATCTTTCACCGTGGGACCGTCATGAAAGCACCTACGGAACAAAAGAGTATAACGATTTTTTTGTTAATCAGCTTACAGAGCTATGTACCAACTACGGTGAGCTTTTCTGTGTATGGTTTGACGGTGCCTGCGGTGAGGGTAAAAACGGCAAAAAGCAGATATATGATTGGGAACGTTACTATGAAACTATAAGAAAACACCAGCCGAAAGCTGTAATTTCAATAAGCGGCCCTGATGTTAGATGGATAGGTAACGAGGGCGGCAAAGTGAGAAAAAGCGAGTGGTCTGTTATTCCCGGTGAAAAAGACTCTGTTGATTGTGTTGCCGAAAATTCACAGCAGAATGCAAATGAAACAAAAATCATGGCAAAAAAGCTTGATGACAGAGATGAAGATTTAGGCTCAAGAGAGCTTCTTAAAAACTATGAAAATCTTGTTTTCAAGCCGGCTGAAGCCGATGTGTCAATAAATATGGGATGGTTTTATACAAGTAACATTTTTTCTTATGCACGAAAAGGCAGAAGTGCCATAGCCTTGAGCGAAATTTATTTCAATTCCGTTGGCGGCAACGCATCGATGCTTCTGAATGTTCCTGCGGATAAAAACGGACTTATCACGAAAAGGGAAATAAGAAGACTCAGGAAATTCACTAAGCTTATTAAAGAACCATTCAAAAATGAAATTGCACCCGTAACAGTTTCACTTATCACAAAAGATGGGGAGTACATTGCAGCAGATAACCGTCTTGTCCAAAACAATGAAGGATATACCTTCAAGGATGATGAGCTTGCTGTCAGTGTTAAGTTCAAAAGTGTTCATAAGGTTTCTGCTATCAGTATGAGAGAGGATCTGGCGAAATCTCAACGCATCGAACAGTTTCAGATATTTGTAAAAGACGAACACAGTGGTTTTTGGCCGGTATACGACGGCACCGTTATCGGTTCACGTAAAATTGTTAAGTTTGATTATAACGTTGAAGCTGATGAAATAATTATTCTTCCCACTCAGGTGCGAGGAAATCCCGTACTTAAGGATTTGCATTTTTACGCCTTATAAAAGCGAAAAACAGACTGTTTATAGTCTGTTTTTTTCTGTTGTTCTATTGATTTTTGCTCTATATACTGATATAATAACTAATCAATGTGTAAAAATCCCTTCATAGGAGGTAATATAATGATTCGTACAGAAATTGCAAAGCTTTACGAAAATGCTGAACAGTACACCGAGGGTACCGTTACCGTTGCCGGCTGGATACGTACCAACCGCGATTCAAAGGTGTTAGGCTTTATGGAACTCAATGACGGCAGCTGCTTTAAGGGTGTTCAGGTTGTTTTTGAAAAGGATAAGATTGACAACTTCAGTGAGGTTGCAAAGTATAACGTTGGTGCAGCTGTAATAGTTGAGGGCAATCTCATACTCACACCGGAAGCAAAGCAGCCCTTTGAAATCAATGCAACTAAGGTAGTTCTTGAAGGCGCATCAGCACCCGAATATCCCTTGCAGAAAAAGAGACATTCCCTTGAATATCTCAGAACAATTGCTCACCTCAGACCCAGAACAAATATCTATTCTGCTTCTTTCAGAGTCCGTTCGGTAGCTGCACAGGCTATTCATCGCTTCTTTGAATCAAGAGGCTTTATCTATGCTCATACACCTCTTATTTCCTGCTCTGACTGTGAAGGTGCCGGTGAAATGTTCAGAGTAACAACTCTTGACATGGAAAATCCGCCCAAAACAGAAAACGGTGAAATTGATTATAGTGAAGATTTCTTCGGTAAGAGTGCATTCCTCACTGTTTCAGGTCAGCTTCAGGGTGAAATCATGGCTCAGGCTTTCGGTAAGATTTATACCTTCGGTCCCACCTTCAGAGCTGAAAAGAGCTATACTCAGCGTCATGCAGCTGAGTTCTGGATGATTGAGCCTGAAATTGCTTTTGCAGACCTTAATGATGATATGGAGCTTGCTGAAAGCATGATTAAGTTTGTTATCAACTATGTTATGGAAAACTGTAAGCAGGACCTTGAATTCCTCAATCAGTTTGTTGATAAGGGACTTATCGAAAGACTTACAGCAGTTGCAACCTCAGATTTTGCAAAGGTTACCTACACCGATGCTGTTAAAATTCTTGAAGAAAACAATGACAAGTTTGAATTCAAGGCTTATTGGGGCTGTGACCTTCAGACAGAGCATGAACGCTTCCTCACTGAGCAGGTGTTCAGAAAACCTGTTTTCGTAACAGACTATCCGAAGGAAATCAAAGCGTTCTATATGAGACTTAACGATGACGGTAAAACCGTTGCGGCCTGTGACCTTCTTGTTATGGGCATCGGTGAAATTGTTGGCGGCAGCCAGAGAGAAGAAAGATATGACGTGCTTGTTGACCGTATCAAAGAGTTAGGTCTTAAGGAAGAGGATTATTGGTGGTATCTTGACCTTCGTAAGTATGGTGGTACCAAGCATGCAGGCTTCGGACTCGGCTTTGAAAGACTTGTAATGTACCTTACAGGTATTTCAAATATCAGGGATGTTCTTCCCTTCCCGAGAACAACAGGCTCAGCAGATTTTTAATTCGGAGTCATATTTGCGGATTTGTTACACTAAAGGAGAATTACAATGTCAGCACTTAAAGATTATTCAAAAGAAAAACTTTTATTTTTAAAAGCAGAGCTCACTGAGCAGTATGAAGCCTTCAAGGCTCAGGGACTCAAATTAGATATGTCAAGAGGTAAGCCCGGCTCAGACCAGCTTGCTGTTTCAAACTCTCTTCTTGATGCCGTTACTTCAAGAGACTGGGAAGACGATGCAAGTAATCACAGCCTTGAATACAGGAACTACGGTCTTCTCACAGGTATCATTGAATGTAAAGAAATTTTTGCAAAGCTTCTTAAGGTTCCCGTAAAGAATGTAATCGTTTGCGGTAACTCAAGCCTCAATATGATGTTTGACTACATCACTCAGTGTATGCTTACAGGCTCAGGTGCAGAACCCTGGAAGGATCAGGGCGAAATCAAGTTCCTTTGTCCTTGTCCCGGCTATGACAGACACTTTTCAATTTGTGAATATTACGGTATCAAGCTTATTCCTGTTGATATGACAGAAACAGGTCCTGATATGGATCAGGTTGAAGAGCTTGTCAAGGATCCGAAAGTAAAGGGTATGTTCTGTGTGCCCAAGTATTCAAATCCCACAGGTGTTACCTATACAAGCGAAACTGTTGAACGAATTGCGGCTATGACACCTGCTGCAAGTGACTTCAGAATTATCTGGGACAACGCCTACATTATCCATGACCTTGAAGAACACAGTGAAAAGCTTGATAACATTTTTGATGTTCTTAAGAAATACGGCCACGAAGATATGGTCATTGAATTCACATCAACATCAAAAATCAGCTTCCCCGGTGCAGGTGTTGCCGTTCTCGCCGCTTCAGACAGGAATATCGATATGATTATCAGCCGTATGTCAATTCAGACAATCGGTTATGATAAGCTCAATCAGTTCAGACACGTAAAGTTCTATAAGGATGTTGCAGGTATCAAGAACCACATGAAGCTTCACAGAAATATCCTTGCTCCCAAATTCAAGGCAGTTATCAACGAATTTGAAAACAGCCTTGGTAAATATGAGGTGGCTACATGGACAAAGCCAAAGGGCGGTTACTTCATATCACTTGATGTTATGGAAGGTACTGCAAAGCGTGTTTATGATCTTTGTAAGCAGGGAGGAGTAACTCTTACAACTGTAGGTGCGACCTTCCCGTACGGTTATGATCCCAAGGATTCGAATATCAGAATTGCGCCTTCATATCCTCCTGTAGACGAGCTTATGACCGCAACCAAGCTCCTTTGCATCTGTGTAAAGCTTGCTGCTGTTGAAAAGCTTCTTGAAGAATAATAAAATCAATAAATTATCGGGCGGTGCTTCAAAATGAAGCGCCGTCTTTTAATATGCCTGATTTTTCTGCTTTCACAGATTGACAAAGGATGAAAAGGTGATATATAATAGCCTCGTTATAAAATTGTTTGGGGGGATTTTGTTGAAAATCGGTAGGTTTTTATCAAGAATCATTCTTATTCTGGTTCTTCCGCTAGTTATTATTTCAGCTTTTGCAGCATCGTTGGGGTTTGATTCTATTTTTGAAATGCTGAAGTCGTTGGTAGAAAATGTTCTGCCCTTTGGTAATGAGACTGCTTTTGTGATAAATTATTTTTACAATACAAATATAGGTAAAGAACTCACACTTATGATTATTGTTTCAGATATTATTAAATCACTGATCGCAAGTGTTCTGTTCACTATTTTCATACCGGTTGTCGCTACGTTTTTTCCGGGTTCAAGCAAAAAGCCTGTGCAGTTTTTCTTTATTAAGATTCTGCTTGCTGTTTTTATTGCTCTTGCCTCAGGCTTTATCCTTGGAAAAATTGAAGATAAACTCATGGAACATACCTATAAAGTAGTTCCGCTTGTCTTTTTACTTGTTGTATTTGCTGTATGCACATTTTTCTGGTTCAGGCATATGCTGAGCTATGGGTTCAAACTTGGATTTGCGGGATTGTATTTTGTCACAGGAAAGCTTCTCCCGTCATTTTTAAGAACCTTCGGTGTATACACCTGCCTTTCAACGGTGCTTATTGTAATTACCGACGAGGCTCTTTCTATGACAATCATGCCGATGGTTCTTGTTTGCTTCGGTATTATTATGGCAATATCTTCTCTTTTTGAAGGCGGTTTTGCAAATAAGCTTATAGGATGGGCTAAAAATTAGTTAAAATTATGTGGTAACGACAGTTTTCGGACTGTCGTTAATTTTTTTTTGTGATTTTTTTCTACATTTTTTTGAATCTATTGACATTTTTTATAATTAATGTATAATTATTCATAATTAAGTCCTATATTTATTGTTAGTTATTATATAAGTATATGAGTGTTGTTTGCACTCTGAAAATTACGGAGGGGATTGCAGTGTATAAGTGTAAGGTTTGCGGTGTTAATGAGGTTGATTTTTCAGGCGGAGTATGTGAACTCTGCTCTCTTACATATGATCCTGCTGCTGAAGCTGCAGCGGGAACCAAAGGCACTGCAAAAAGACCGCATATGATGGGACTCGCTCCGGAAAACACAGAAAATCAGGTCTATGTACCAAAGCACAGCTCAGGCAGAAAAAAGATTCTTATTGACGGCGGTGCACAGATTGCTAACACTGATCCTTACGGTAATGTCATAACACCTCAGGAAGAGGTTCACCATGAGGTTAAGGTTTACGGCGCCGGTCAGGTGCCTCAGGCTGTTACAAATAATACCACTGTTTCAGCTGCTGCACCTCAGCCTGTCAAACGCAGCCGCAATGAGCCGCTTACAAAGGGTATTACAAAAAACATTATGGTTGACACTGAAAAGAAGTCTGCAATTTCAAAGTGGTTCAGGTCTCTTATTAAGGGTGTACCCTTCACAACAGAAAATGAAATTACAATGTTTCAGGTTTTTCCTGATTTTACAGGCTCGGCTCTCAATGCATCGGGAAATGCCTGCGATCAGGTTATAGTTTACGGAAAAATCAATAACGGAGTTATCAGTGAGAACAATGATGTTGAAGTGTTTGGCTACAGGGATTCAAGCAACAACATTATTGCCGCAACGGTTAAGAATATTGCGTCCGGCACCATTATAACTCCTAACCATTCAATCAGTGCAGGTGTAGTGCGCGGTATATCCATTTTCGGATTTGCATGCCTTATTGCCTTGTTCCTTTAATTTCTGTCTGTATTGATTGGCTAATACTGTGCCGTTATAGGGTTAAAGCTTCAGCGAGCGCAGTATTTTTATATTTTATCGGTTTCGGGAGGGAAAAAGGTGTCTGTAAACAATATCTATACATCAACGGAAAAAAACTATGCCCTTTGCAGAAAAGAGCTTGATTTTATCCAGAGCGGCAGTTTTGTTTCTGTTGGCTATGAAGAATGCCATGATATGCAGTTTTTCAGAATCAAGGGTATTACGGAATTCTGGAAAACAGAGAATGATTATGATGTTACTACCCTTGTGGGTGATATTCTGAACAGCTGTGTGCGTCATCAGATACCCTTTGCCTATGAAATTATCGGTGACGAAAACGGAATCAATATTTATGTGGGCACATCAAATCATCTCAGAGAAGGTATGAAAGCCTCTTATGAAGCAGCTTTCCCGGGAATTGATATTGAGCTTGTTTCCGAAAATCCCTTAAGAAATGCACCGAAAACCTGCGGAGGTATGTTCACAGGTATTCCTGCCGATAAGATATCAAAGGATAAAAAACATTTTCAGATTGAAAACGTCTGCCGTGGTATGCAGGGCAAGAAATTTACTTATGTTATTCTGGCATCTGGTATAGGCAATATGACCGTAAGCTTGGGACATGAGCGGATTCTTGAGGAAATGGAAAGTGTTTATGCTCTTATCAATCAGACCGTTTCAGGCGGTGCTCAGGGTAACATTTCAGCTCAGAAGCAGGATTTCAGCAGTAAAAACTATTTTGAAAACCTTGAGGTGCTTGAAAACAGTATTAAAGAGGGCTGTGCCAGAGGCATGTGGCGTGTTAACGGCTATTATGCAAGTGACAACCACAGTGATTGTGTAAGACTCGGAAATATTATAAAAGCAAGCTTTTCCGGCGAGGAATCAAAGCCCGAGCCTTTCAGGGTTATAGAGTATAATAAAATCAGCGATGTTATTGCAAATACATATATGATGGCTGATACCATTGACAACCGTGAGCTTCATCCTTTAGGAACTTGGCAAAGAGCCAACTTCCCAAGACCTCTTAATTTTTACATTTATAAGTTTCAGACAATACTCAACAGCAATCAGTTAGGAATTCTCTGTCAGCTTCCGACAAAGGAGTTTCCGGGTTGGTATGTTGACGATTATGTTGAGTTTGATGTTTCAAGCCGTGTTAAGGAGAATCAGAAAAATCCTGTTCCAATCGGTGATGTATGTGTTGCGGGACGGAAAGACAACAAGTGCTCAAATAATGTTTATACAGTTGAAAAAAATGATTTAACAAGACATGCACTGATTATCGGTATCACCGGTGGCGGTAAAACCAACACCTCAAAATCAATTCTCAACACCTTGTGGAATGCTGAACACTATAATGAAAAAGTTCCTTTTATGGTAATAGAATCAGCTAAAAGGGAGTATTGGGAGCTCAGAAATCTCAAAGGTTTTGAAGATTTGCTTGTATTTACACTTGGTGCCGAAGCTTCAGCAACCTCAGTGCGTTACAGAATTAATCCCTTTGAAACCAATCCGAATATTTCTTTGCAGACCCATATTGACTATCTGCTTTCAACCTTCAAGGCGGCGTTTGACCTTTATCCGCCAATGCCTTATATACTTGAAAAAGCTGTTTATGAAATTTACAGCGACCGAGGATGGGACATTGTTGAAAACGTGAACAGATACGGTCTTACAGAATATCCCACACTGACAGACCTTTACAATAAAATCGATGTTATCGTTGACAACATGGGTTATCATCAGGAGGTGCAGTCAAATGTCAAGGCTGCGCTGCAGGCAAGAGTCTATTCGCTTATGATAGGCGGAAAGGGTGCCATGCTGAACACGCCCAAATCCGTACCGATTCAGGAACTGCTTTCGCGCCCTGTTGTTATGGAGCTGGAAGACCTTGGTGATGATGAAACCAAGTCCTTTGTTATTGGTATATTGCTCGTTCAGCTTTATGAATACCGGAAGTCTCAGATGACAAAGGGCAGCAAACAGCTTTCTCATATTCTTATGGTTGAAGAGGCACACCGTCTGCTTAAAAATGTGCCTGAAGGCGGTGAGGGCGGAAACCCACGGGCAAAATCCGTCGAATTCTTCTGTAATCTTCTTGCAGAAATCCGCACCTTCGGTCAGGGCATAATAATAGCAGACCAGATACCCACAAAGCTGGCATCAGATACGATAAAGAATACCAACCTTAAAATTGTTCACCGTACCGTGGCTCTTGAAGACAGGGAGACAATAGGAAGAGCCATGAATATGACCTCTGAGCAGATTGAATATCTCAGTTCACTCAGGCGAGGCTATGCGGCAGTTTATGCTGAAGGCGACAGCAGACCAAAATGTGTTAAATTACCCCTGGTTACATCTTATTATGAAAAGAACCGTCAGGAGGTAATATCTGAGGTCAGAAACAAGGTGTACGGCATTGCAAGCGGCTATGATGAAATCATAAGTCATCATATGGGCTGTTCCTACTGTGAGCACCGTTGCCGTTACCGTGAAGCAATCATGAATTTTGTTGACAAGCGGCTTGATGTCAGAATGCTTACGGAAAAATTTGCGGCGAAAAAATATGCTGCAAAAAACGTTGCCGCTTTTGTAGAGTCAGACCTTGTCAAGAAATATGATATAAATAATCAATTCCAGAAAATATGCCTTCTCGGCTATATTTTATCAAAAGTACCCGATTTCAATGACGGACAGAGACAAAAAATTATTTCTGAATGTCTTGAATATATAAACACAAAAAAACGGAGGTAAAAAATTATGGCAGATTATGCGATAAGTGCGGCCAATCTAAGTATTATTGAAAGAAACCTGAGTGCAATTCACAAAGACCTTGAAGTCGTTGATACAAGAATTGATCATGTAGATAACAACATTAAGGTTGTTTATGACGAAATTGGCCAGCTTGCACAGGATTTTAACAAGTTTGTCCGTCTTCAGATGATGGAAAACAGAAAGCAGCTTGCTCACACAAGACTTATTGAAATCCGTCAGGATCTTGAAAAGAAGTACGGCCACTATGATACAATCAGAAGACATACAACAGGTATTCTTCAGGCTGACGATCTCGGTATCGTAAGAAAAGAAACAATCACAAGTGCATCAGAGCAGATGATGCTTGATGCTCCCGGTTATTGGCTTGCACCTTGCCTTGTTGCTCTTGCCGCATGGATCAATGATGAGCCTGAACTTGCTGAAAGAGCACTCAGAGAGGGTATTAAGAGAAATGACGAAAAAACATCTCTTTTCTTTGCGCTAATCTGCAGAAGAGCAGACCGTAAGCAGGCTGCCCTTAAGTGGACTCAGCGTTATCTTGAAAATCAGGATGAGGAAAATCTTGACAGAAAAACAATCATCATTCTTGATGCTTTTGCAAGTGGCTTGCTTGGTGCCGACTCAGAGGGTATCGTATCCAAGCAGATGGCAAAATGGATGGATCATCTTGCCGCAAAGCCCGGCTTTGTTGAAAAACAGACTCAGCAGTGGTCTGATGCAATCAATCTCAAAAGAAAGCCTATTGAAGGCAACGATTATACTTACCTTCGTAAATACAGTAAGACATGGCCTGTTCTTCAGGATATCATGGAGGGCGCACGTCTTCATGCTGATATTCTCGGCTATTTCATTGGTATTTTCGATCAGGAAGCTTCAACGGATTCGCTCAAGGAGCAGCTTGACGGAATTCTTGAAAGTCTTGTAACAGACTATGACGATGAAGAACTGCCTCTTCGTAAAGAAGAAAAGTTTGAGCAGTTTGTTGTTCAGTTCGGCGGTGATGAGCAGCGTGCACAAAAGCACATGAATATTGAACAGACTGCTTTTGAAACTCATAAGGATTTCACACAGCTTCTCACTGACGCTGCAATGAAGCCTGAATCCTCACATGCAAGTGTGTCAACACAGAAGTTTGCAATTGCACTTTCTAAGGATTGGATAAGCACTGCTTATAACGATGTTGTTGCTCAGAATCGTTTGAAAATTCCAAATGAAATAGAAATTAATGTTGATACCTTCAATGATAAAACAACAGACGGACAGAATGAAGAAGAGCTTGTTTCAAAATTCAATGCCCTTGTTGACAGAGAAAAGGCAGACGCTCTTTCAAAATGTGTGCTTTCAGCCTTTGAAAATTATTTCTGTCTTTACGGCGGCGGAGCAATTGCTGCAATAGGTCTTATTATGCTCATTTTCGGTGAAGCATTTCTGGGTATTATTGCTATTATTGCAGGTATCGGTCTTGTAATTAACCACTTCTCAAAGAAAAAGAACGTTGAGACCTCACGTCAGAATCTTGAAGCACAGTTTGAAGAAAAGCGTAAAAACGGCACACAGATTGTTCGCGCAACCCTTGCTGAGGTTGTTGATTTCCGTGCTGAATTTGCAGAAAAAGACGGCGAAAGCCAGAAGGTTGTTGACTTCCTTGAGCAAATCAGTCCCGAACAGTATGTCAAGAAGCTTTCAGATTCAAACCGTCGTATCACTGTTTCAAAATAATAGGGGAGGAAATTAAAAATGGATAATATGACTAACAATATTGCAGCTGACAAGCCGTTGGTATGTCCGCAGTGTGGTAAAAATAATAAGGCTGTTGCAAAATTCTGTGTAGGTTGCGGTTTTAAGTTTGAACAGCCTGCACCTGCTGCAGCTGCTTTTGCTCCCGTTGAGGAAAAGACTTCAACAGTGGCTTTTGCACCGGCTGAAGAAAAGAAAGAGGAACCCGTTCTTGTATTCGCACCTGCCGAAGAAAAGAAGGAAGAAGCCGCTCCTGTTTTTGCTCCTGCTGAGCCTGAAAAGGAAGCCGCAGCTCCTGTGTTCACTCCTGCAGAGGATAAAAAGGATGCAGCTCCTGCATTCGCACCGGAAGAAAAGAAAGAAGCGGTGGCAAATCCCGTTGTTACAGAAGTAAAATATGTTGCTCCTGAGGATGCTTTTGCAAAAGGCCTTCCTTCATGGAGCGTTGAACCACCTCAGGTTATGGTCAGGAGGCGCAAAAAATAATGGCAATAAAACCCCCGCATACTTATTCTGAGTGGGTCACAGTACTTGATATGCTTAAAACAAAAGCTGATGACGAGGCTGTACTCGAAGCAATGCTTCAGGGTACTGTTGAATGGCAGACCGGTGTTGCAGAGCGTTTTGCAAAAAGACTTATTGATGTGATTAATTTCCGTATGAATGAAGCTACAGATAAGTTCCAGAAGGAGCTTACAAGAGCCTACGGACAGGAAAGGGTTATTGTTCAGGCGCTTCTTGGCCTTCGTAAGGAGATGAGCTTCCTTTCAAAGGTTATCAATCTTCCTGCAATACCTGAAAAAGACCGTCAGCAATATGTTCAGCTTGTACGCAGTCAGGCAGACAGCATTCAGGAATCACTTGAGGATTCAGCAAAAAAAGACCGTACCGGCAAGCTTGCAAGCATTGTACGTAACCACAAAGTAAATGCTTTCTGATAGGAGAAATAAATAATGAGCGATATTGCAAAAAGTAAAGAACTTTTAAAAAGATATTCAATTGCGCGTATTCCCTTTATTGCAGTAAACACAATTGAAGTTGCAAGAACACTTGATGTTCTTAAGGAAGTTTCAGAAGAACTTTCACTTCCCTTTTATGTTCACTCAATGTCAAAGGGTGTTTATGACCTTACAACAGATAAGGTTGTAAATGAAGACAAGTCAATTTACGGCGCAATCGATTACATGACCGAACAAATGAAGCGCAAACAGTACATGACACTTGTTCTTACAGAGGTTCCTGATCTCAGCGGTGATAACGGTGATGCAAGGCAGATTCTTGCTCTGGCTACACTTGCCAATGAATCAGGTGGTGTAATTATTGTGCTTACAAACGGTTCAATCTGGAATCAGCTTCAGAGATTGGGTATGGTTGTTAAAATTGACCTTCCCAGTGAAGAGGAAATGTATTCAATTATTAAGGAGTATATTGACGATTACCGTGCCGAAATTCCCATCGAATGGGATAACACCGATATAAGGGAGGCTGCATCAACTCTTGCAGGCGTTACCCGTATTGAGGCTGAAAATGTTATTGCCGCACTTATTGCAAACAAGTGCATTAAAAAGTCAGACCTTGATGAAATCAGATATGCAAAAGACAGACTCTTTTCCGATATTTCAGGTCTTGAAAAAATTGATGTTGATCCGAGCGTTAAGGATGTCGGCGGTCTTTCAGGTCTTCGTAAGTGGCTTGATGAAAAGAAAGAGCTTCTTACACCGGAAAAAAGGGATGAGCTTAAAGCAAAGGGCCTTCAGCCGCCCAGAGGCATTCTTCTCGTAGGTGTGCCTGGCTGTGGTAAGTCTCTTTCTGCAAAATCAATTTCCGCAAACTGGAAGCTACCCTTGTACCGTCTTGACTTTGCAACGGTTCAGGGCAGTTATGTGGGCCAGACTGAACAGCAGCTCAAAGATGCTCTTACAACTGCTGAAAATGTATCTCCCTGTATCCTTTGGATAGACGAAATTGAAAAAGGTCTTTCAGGTGCAGGCAGTTCAAATGACGGTGGTGTATCCACCCGAATGGTAGGACAGTTCCTGTTCTGGCTTCAGGAGTGTAAAAAGCAGGTTTTTGTTGTTGCAACAGCAAATGATGTATCAATGCTTCCCTCTGAGCTTCTCAGAAGAGGACGTTTTGACGAGCTGTTTTTTGTTGACCTTCCTACTGCGGATGAACGCAGAGAGATTCTCTCACTTTACATGAGGAAATATCTTAAGGTTGAATTTGCAGGTCCCTTTGCAGATAAGATAGTTGAGCTTACTGACGGATTTACAGGTGCTGACCTTGAGTCCACTGTAAGAGACCTCACATACAGATCAATTGCAAATAACGGCTTTGTTCTCAATGAAGAAAATATTGTTACAGCCTTTAACAATGTTGTTCCTCTTTCTCAGACCAGCCCTGAAAAAATTGAGGCAATCAGAGACTGGGGTAAGGAACGTGCAGTTCCCGCATCGGGCAAGCCTATCGGCGGCGAAGCTCTCAACAAGAAAAACAGCGGACCCAAAACACGTAAGGTGTTGGTTTAATTGAAAATGCGGACACGGCTCGGCTTGATTTTACGAAGTCATTAGTCATGCCGTGTCCTGTTTATTCGGAGGATGAATATGGGTTACGGATTCGGAAATTCTGAAATCAAAGAAAAATATGAGCGTTTTGATGCTGCGGATGCATCATCCTTAGACGTTGATATGCCCGAAATTAATGAAACAGAAGAAAATTTTGAAGATTGCGAAATCAAGGAAATATCAGATACAGATGAATCCGTGAATGAAACAACGGAAGATTTTGAAGCTGAGGAAACCTTTGAAGATTGCGAAAAAAAGTCTGATGATTTTTATGGAGAAGTGACCGAGTCACAGGAAGACGAAGAAGATAATTTTGATGACTGTGAAATTCCTGATGAAATGCAGCCTGAAGGCGCTCAGCAGGGACAGTATGTAGCTGAAGTTGAATATGAAGTGAAGGGCGATACGACTGATGAGCAGGAAGAGTTAGTTCTTCAGCAGGCTTACGATAAGTGCGATGACCCTGAGGATATGCAGCAGCTCAGCGATAATATAAATGCAGATTCCGATTACGAAGTCATAAATGCCGAGGTGATTGAGACTCCGACTGAGTCTGACGGTGAATTTATGGAACGTGGAGAAACTGACGAAGAGTATGAGGAGCGCAAGGCTGAATACAACGAAAAGAAGGAAGCAGACGAAGAGGCCTTGGAGACGGCGGAAAAGCGCCGTGAAGATGCTGAAGACACACAGCAAGAGCTTGATGAGCAAAAAGAAGAAATTGAAGAAAAAGAAGATATCGAAGAAAAAGAAAAAACAGAAAATAAAATTGATGACGAATCCGAAATAACTGAACATGAAGAAAAAGAAGATGTTGAAAATAAAACTCTGCAGGAACGTGTTGACGAGCTCATGGAAAAGGAAGATGTGAGCGCTGCTGAGGTTGAGGAGCTTCGTAAGGAAAATGTCGAAGAGCTCGACAAGAAGCGTGATGAAAAGCTGGAGCTTGACAAGGAGTTTTCTGAAAAATTCAACAAGGTTATTTCACTTGAAAAAGGCTGTGAAGAATATCATACGGCGTTAACTGAATATAACGACATTAAAGACCGTAAGGAAGCGGCTGCTGTTGAGCTTCAGGCTCTTGAAGACCGACAGGATTTTCTTGACAGAAAAAGCAGTGAAATTACCGAAGAAATTTATGAAAAAGGCGATGAAGCACTTGCTGCTTCCGGAGAAACAGTCAGAAACGCTGAAGAACTCAACAGAAGATTTGAGGATGAGTATTATTCAAAACATCCGGATAAAAAAGAGCTTCTTGAAATACAAAATCAGAACAGTGAAACTATCGATGAACTGACAGAACAAAGTGATGCAATGAAGGCGGCTCTCGATGCCAAAATGAATGAAATGAGTGAATACATAACCTCAAACAATATGGGCAGGTATGAATCGCAGAACGATATCAGATATCAACAGATGGTAAGTGAATATAACAGCATGAAAGCTGCTTACGAGAAGAACGGTTATGAAATTTCAAAGCTGGAAACCAATAATGAGCTGATTCAGGATAAACTTTCCGAAATACAGGAAAACCCGACAATCAAAGATAAGCTTTCGTCTTTGTTTGGCGGTATGAATATATTTGAAGGAACACAGCCAACAGCAGCTGAAGGCGTTTCTTCAATTGATTCCGAAGCAGTTTCAGAAAATATATCTGTTGATGACAAATTGGCAGAACGTTTTGAAAAATTCAAGGGTAAAGACGTTAAAGATTTAACCGATGAAGAACGGTTGGAATTTGTTAGTATTTCAATTGATAATGCCATTGAAAAATACGGCGAAAACCTTTCTGCTGAAAGAATAGAGAAAATTAAAAAGAGTGTAAGCTTTGTAGATACTGAATATGTAGCAAAAAATACAAACGCTAAAAATCCTGAAAGTGTTCTCGGATATTATTCTCCGAATAACGATGAAATAAAAATCAATCTCGATCCTCAGAGCAGAACAGAAGACGTAATTGCAACTATTGATCACGAATGCTTACATATGATTACCCAGCAGGTTGATGAAGGTACACAGATGCCGCGCGGTGTTACGGGTGTTAAAAATCTTGAACTAGTAAATGGTAATGTTGGCATGAATGAAGGTATTACAGAAATGTATTCAATCAGAAACATGAAAGAAATCAATCGGGATTATGTTTCCAACTCATACACCGATCAGGTTGCAATTATGAAGAAATTTGAAAGCATCTGCGGCGAGGATAAACTCAGGTCTGCCTATATGAAGAATGATGTGGACTCATTGAGACAGGAATTTGATAAATATTCAGGAAAAGGCTCTTTTGACTTTTTCTGCAATCATATGGATAAAATGCACAATTACTTGGAAAATGGCAGACCAACATCCGATGCGGAATATGAAAAAAGCATTGTAAATGATATGCTCAATAAATACAAAGAGAAAAAAGAAAACTATAAAAAAGGGGGGATAATTGATGGATTATTCAGTTAACTCAATAATCAATGATGTATATGCCGCAGATAAATCTGATGAGCTTGTAACGAGACTGAATATTCTTTATAATGTGCTGTTTGAGATTCTTGTTGAGCAGGATGCAGAGCAGGTTTACAGTGAAATAATATCCTTTGAAAAAAAGGTTGCCGAAGATGAACTCAGGTTTATTTCCAACTATGGAAGGCTTACACCGGAACTGATTTTGTCAACCTATTCTACTTTGTCCTTTGAAACTGCTCTTATGAGAAGAAGAAGCGGTAATGATATTAAGCTTGCAGAATATGAACAGAAGATTTATTCACAGCTTCTTGATATGACGCAGATAATAAATGAAGAAGTGAAGAAAAGCAAAGCACGTCTTATATCTGAAACCCTCATGGATTTTGCCTATGCTTCAGGCAGAACTGACAATATGAGCTTCAGACTGCACAATATAATTTAATTGTTAAATAAAGGAGAATTATACTATGCCAAGACCTATGTTAAGACAGCCTCAGACTCAGAACAGAAGTGATTCTGTTCTGTCAACAACTCAGCAGCACACTCAGGCTCAGAAAAAACAGCTTCAGCAGATTGATCAGATGAAGCTTGACAGACTTCTCAGACAGCCGCGCTCCAAGGAATATATGGATGCGATTCACCGTCTCGATGCAGGCGGACATGTTCATAATCAGAACAAGGTCAACAGTATTATCGATGCAATCCGTGAGGAATTCCCTGAGGTTGAAATCAGCGGAATCATGTTGGGAATTGTTTCAATATGCTATCTCGGAAAGCCTTATGAGGTACATACTCTTGATATGACCAATAACATAATCGAACACTATAAAACCGGTCAGATCTTGCCCAGCGGAATGGAAAAGGCAAGAGGCGTTGCCATGAGGGGCGGTTACGAGTTCATAGAAGTTTATGTTGACTGTTGCCGTTGCGTAAGTGCAAACGGTTCTGTTGCTGTTGTAAAAGGTTAAAATATCACAAAAACGGCTGTTGCAACTTAATGCAACAGCCGTTTGGCGTTTGTTTGATTAATAGTTATTTACATATTCGGTTTTGATAAATCCGTAGAGGCTTCCGAATCTGATATAGCTCCATTCTCTGTCTTCCTGGGCAACACCGAGAACAGTAAGAACTGAGCCTTCTTCAAGCAGGGTAATTCTGTCGTACTGCTCACCGGGGCCTGTTCTGAGGTTAAGACCGACAGCAGGTCTGACATAAACCTCATAAGTGCTGTTGTCGTCATAGTAATCAACGCCGTGTGGAGTTGAAGGCTCTGCAGGAAAGATTGGTGTTGATGAGAGCTGCTGTGTAGAAAGCCAACCGTAATCATTTGTAACTGAGTAGCGGACATAAGCCCAATTTTCGTTTGTTTCAGAGCCGCCGAGAATTTCAACACTTTCATTCTGCTGTAAAGTAAGAAGAGAATCGTAATCGGCTCCGGGTCCTTTTCTGAGATTAAGACCTTCTATAGGCTTAACATAATATGTAACGGGGTTATAGCTGAAATCAGGATTAACAATATCACTGTATTCCGAGCTGCTGTTATCACCTGTAAAATCTCTGATAGTAGTTTCGTCATAGCTTTGAGAAGTCGACTGATTGTCAACAGCTGAAGAAGGTTTATCTTTCTGAAGCGCGGGGAGGAAGCGGATAACAAGAGCAACAACAAGAACTACTGCAACAACACTCACGCTTATTATAAGCGGAACATTAACCTTTTTCTTTGCTTTTTCAGGTATAGAACCGGGTTCTGAGGTTGATGTAGGTTCGGTCTGCTCGGTTGTTTCATTTTGAGGCGCAAAGGGAGCATAAGTTTCTTCTGAATCAGTGTAATTGTTTTCAACAACAGGCTCTGTGTCAGGGACGGGTGTTCCGCAATTCTCACAGAATTTATTGCCGGGTTCAATTGGAGTTCCACAATTTTTGCATTGCATAAAAATACCCTCTTTTTACAGTTTTTTTAATATTAACATAATTAAAAATTATTGTCAATTCAAAATATGTTTGTCTTTTTGTAATTTATGGGTTATAATCACAGTAAAATAAAAAAGAAAGGGTGTTTAATGTGATAAAGCATATAGTCATGTGGAAATTCAAGGATTATGCCGAAGGCGCAACCAAAAAAGAGAATATTGAAAAGGTTAAAACAATGCTGGAGGCTCTTCCGTCTAAAATTGATTTCATAAGAGAAATGAGAGTAGAAGTCAATGTAAATCCTAAGGAAGGAATGTACGATGCGATTCTGATCAGTAGCTTTGACAGTATTGAAGATGTTAACAAATACAGAATTCATCCCGATCACAAAAAGATCTCTTCCTTCGTTGCGCTTATAAGGGAAAACAGAGCCAGTGTCGATTATGAAACTCTGTAAAAACAGTCAATATCCTGAGATGTGTTGATTATTTTCAGTGCATTGATAAAATGAAAAATAAACTTTAATTTTGTTTATTTTTTCCGTAATTATAAACAATTGTTTAACTTTACAAAAAATATATCGACTATTTAATATGATTATGTTAAAATAACCACATTAAAATGCAACGTGTTAAAAATCGGACGGTTTGCATTCCAATTTATCAGAAAAGGAGAGTATATCTTGAAAGCAAATGAAAGCGTAAAAAATTACGCAGCCTCTGTCAGAATGTATACTAATTACACTGTCAGAGAAATCAAAAAAATCTGTAAAAACATCGGACCCAGAATCGCAGGCAGTGAACAGGAGCATGAGGCTCATAAGTATATTGCCGAAGAAATGAAAACCTGCTGTGACAGTGTTGAAATTGAAGAATTCAAACTCGCTCCGGAAGCTTTTATGAGCTGGGTGCGTATTGACGGTGCATTGGTTCTTCTGTCAATTCTTTTTGCATTTCTTAATCTTGCTGTTGTGTCGGTAGCACTTTCTTTACTTGCTCTTGTGTGTCTTTTCTGCGAGTTCCTTATGTATTGGGAATTCTATGATTTTCTTTTTCCGAAAAAGACATCACACAATGCAATTGGTGTAAGAAAAGCAAGCGGCGAAGCTAAGCAGAGAATTATTTTCTCAGGTCACGTAGACTCCTCACACGAATGGACTTATACACACCTTGGCGGTAAGGTTCTTCTTTTTGCAGTCGGCGGCTACGGTATTGTAAGCATGCTTTATGTTCTTGTTTCGTCATTGCTTATAGTATTGAATGTAGGCTCACCTGAGCTTCAGGAAATTCTTAAGTACATACAGCTTGCATGTATCCCCGGTGCAATTGCAGTTATGTTTTTTGTTAATTTCAGACGTACTGTTGAAGGTGCAAATGATAACCTTACCGGCACAATGTCCTCTGTTGCAGTTATGAAATTCCTTCAGGATAACGATATCCGTTTTGAAAATACTGAAGTTGTGGCAATGGCTGCCGGTTCTGAAGAATCAGGCCTTCGCGGTTCCAGAAATTACATTAAGCGTCATCTTGACGAGCTCAAGGAGATTCCTACAATTTTTGTTGGTCTTGAAACCTTCAGAGACTACGAAAGTATCGCCATCTATGCCCGTGATATGACAGGTACCGTAAAAATGGACCCCAGAGTATGCGCTCTTGTTAAAAAAGGCGGTGAAAGGGCAGGCCTTGACCTTCCTTACAGCTCAGTATACGTTGGTGCTTCCGACGGTGCTGCTGTTCAGAAGCTCGGCATTCCCGCTGTAACACTTGCTGCCATGGACCCCGGCCCACCGAGATATTATCATACAAGAGGTGACACGGCTGATAATATGGATATGAAGACCGTTGAAAAATGTCTTGATATCGCTTTGCAGACACTTTTCCTTTACGATGAGGAAGGCCTTAAGGAAAACTATTGATAATCGGCACTGCATCTTCGGATGCGGTGCTTTTTTTGTGTAAGGCTTAAAAATTTTGCTATCTGTTGATTTTTAAGCTGTTCTGGTGTATAATTGTCGCAGACTCATAATCGGAGATGTTAAAATGAACAGTAAGAAAAAAAGAAACAGGAAAAAAGATGCTTTCAACACAGTGATCAAAGCTCTTGCGGCTGCCTGTGTTGTTATGGCAGTTGCACTTATAGCTATTATCGGCGTTGCTGTTGTGCAGACTGATGCCCCTGCAAGCGATTCTACGGTGCCGTCAACCGATGAAATTACTACGGAAGAGACAATGCAGGAAGTTGATTCCACAACAGCCAACACAGATACAACAACTCAAAAGCCGTCAACGGAAAATATTATAACCTCACAGGAAGAAACTACAAAGGAAGAAACCACAAAGCGTGATTTCACAACTCAACCTCAGCTTGATGAAAACAATCGTATTATTGTAAACCCCGAACAGGAAAATTGGAATCTTGTTGTTGTAAATTCCGGCAGAGCAATGCCGGAGGGTTATGTACCTAAACTTACAACCGTCGCAGGTACAGGCGTAAAGCTTGATTACAGAGTTGCACCATGGTACGATAAAATGTATAATGCCGCATTAAAAGACGGCATCAGGCTTGTTCCTTATTCGGGCTACAGGTCGTATGAGCGTCAGAAAATCAACTATAATAACCTGACGGAAAAATATATGGGACGGTACGGTATTTCAAGGGCTGAGGCTGCCAAAAGGGCTGCAACGGTCATTCTTCCTCCGGGAACAAGTGAGCATAACCTGGGCCTTGCAATGGATATATGTAATACCTATGATTCTTTTGCAAATCAGAAGGAGTATAAATGGCTTGTGGAGCATGCCCACGAATACGGGTTTATTCTTCGTTATACTGCCGAAAAGAAGCCTATAACAGGTATTGTGGCTGAGCCCTGGCACTGGAGATATGTAGGTGTGGAGTATGCTGAAAAAATCAAAAACAGCGGTCTTTGCCTTGAAGAATACCTTGATTCAATCGGTGTAGCATATTAACGGTAAAAATTTAAAAATATATTCTGAAAACTATTGACAAAGCGGAAACTTTGTGATAACATACTTGAGCACAACAAAGCAGAGCAGTTCGTTCTCACCTATGGGATAAGGTTCCGCATGGGTCAATAGACTAAGATTTTTAGTGTATTGCTGCGTGAACGAAACTCTCGTTCACGCTTTGATTTTTATGACGAACAGTCAAAAATTTTTGGAGGTGTATGAACATCGCTATCAAAGAAATGCAAATCAATGAAGAGATTCGCGACAAGGAACTGAGAGTTATCATGAATGACGGTGAAGCACTCGGAATCATGTCTGCAGAAGAAGCTCTTAAAATCGCAGAGGAAAAGAATCTTGACCTTGTTAAAATTGCTCCTCAGGCAGTTCCGCCCGTATGTAAAATTATGGACTACGGAAAATACCGTTTTGAACAGACAAAGCGCGAAAAGGAAGCAAAGAAAAATCAGCATACAGTTGAAATCAAGGAAATCAGACTTTCACTCAATATTGATACGCATGACTTCGAAACCAAGGTCAACCATGCAAAGCGTTTTCTCACAAGCGGAAACAAAGTCAAGGTTTCAATCCGTTTCAGAGGCCGTGAGCTTGCTCACACACAGAACGGTCTTGTCACTATGAAGGACTTTGCTGATGCCTGCGCCGAATTCGGTAATGTTGAAAAGGCCGCAAAGCTCGAAGGCAAATCAATGATGATGTTCCTGGCACCTAAGCCGAAAAAGTAATAACAGGAGGAATTTACAATGCCTAAAATTAAAACTCACAGCGGTGCAAAAAAACGTTTTAAGCTTTCCAAGAACGGTAAGCCCATCCGTTACCATGCAAACAAATCACACATCCTTACAAAGAAGAACACAAAGCGTAAGAGAGGTCTTCGCACAACAGTTGTTGCTGATAAGACAAACGAGAAGCAGATTAAGCGTCTTATTCCTTACAAATAATTCAAAAATCGTTCTTTAAATCAAATTATATCATAACGGAGGTACTTAATCATGGCTCGTATTAAAGGCGCAATGATGACTCGTAAGAGAAGAAATAAAGTATTAAAGCTTGCAAAGGGCTACTATGGCTCAAAGCACAGCCTCTTCAAGACAGCTAAGCAGGCTGTTATGAAGTCAGGTAATTATGCATACATCGGCAGAAAGCAGAAGAAGAGAGATTTCCGCCGTCTTTGGATCACAAGAATTTCAGCAGCTTGCAAGGCAAACGGCATGAACTACTCAACATTCATGAACGGCCTTAAGAAAGCAGACATCACTCTTAACAGAAAGATGCTTTCAGAAATTGCTATTGCTGATCCCGCAGCCTTCACAGCTCTTGTAGAAAAAGCAAAAGCAGCTCTTTAATTTAAACTTAATTACGTCCGAGAATTTCTTCTCGGGCGTATTTGTGTTTTTAGTAATAGGATTCAGGAGTTAGGATTTAGAGGTTAAGGTCTTGAATTAACATCCAAATCCAAGTTTCTGAGTTGTATCAGAGGGATGATATTATGCTGAAAATTAACAGTTTATCCAACGAAAAAATCAAGCTTGCCGTAAAAATTGCTTCGTCATCAAAGCACAGAAAAAAAGAAGGGCTGTTCTTTCTTGAGGGACTTCGTCTTTGCCGCGATGCAGCTCTGACAGGGTATGAAATTGAATATGCTTTTTTTACGGAAAAGGTTGTTGAAAAAAGCAGTGAAGACGTTCGGTTTATAGCTGAAAAAGCAAAAAACGGCTTTATAATTTCCGATAATGTTGCATTGAAGCTTTCTCAGACAGAGTCTTCCCAGGGCTTTTTCTGCCTTTGCAAAATGATGGAGTCGGTTTGCGAAATTAACCCTGAAGGCAAGTATATTGCCCTTGAAAATATACAGGACCCTTCAAATCTCGGTGCCGTTGCAAGAACTGCTGAGGCTCTGGGCATCACCGGTGCAATCGTCAGTGGTTGCTGTGACAGATACAGCCCGAAAAGTCAGCGTGCCGCTATGGGCTCTCTTCTGAGGCTGAGTATCATTGAAACCGATGATCTGTGCAACACTCTTGAAGAGCTGGAGAGAATGGGCATGAAGCTTTATGCCACAACGCCCGACAGCACCGTCGAAAAAATTACTGAATGCGATATGTCCGGCGGTGTTGTGGCTGTAATCGGAAACGAGGGCAACGGAGTTTCTGATGAGGTGTTTTCTCTTTGCAAAAAGGTTACAATTCCTATGCTCGGCAGGGCTGAATCTTTGAACGCATCAATGGCCGCAGCAATCACCATGTGGGAAATGATGAGGTAGAAATGGATAATGTTATTTATTGGCTCTGGCTTCAGAAAAGCCTGGGAACAGGCTTCAGGTTAAAAGAGCTCATAGATTTTTACGGTTCTGCAAGGGTTTTGTATGAAGCTGATGAAGATGTTCTTTCGGCTTGTCCTTTTCTCAGAAGAAGGCCGTCCAGCAAGAAAAAACTGCTTTGTAAAAACATTGCCGAGTGTGAAAGTATTGTTGATATCTGCAAAAAACATTCAATACATATTATCACGCCGGAAAGCAGATATTATCCGCAGAATCTGCTTGAAATCAGTGACTATCCTGCAGTTCTGTTTGTGCGTGGAGATGTGGCTGCACTTGTGTCTGATTTTAGAATCAGTGTAATCGGTTCGCGCACTCCGTCGCTATACGGTGAAAATGCCGCACGAACAATTGTTAAAGGATTGGTTGAAGAAAAGGATGCACTTATTGTCAGTGGCGGCGCTTTAGGAATCGACAGTGTTGCTCATCAGAGTGCAATTGACGTCGGCGGAAAAACGGTGCTTGTTATGGGCTGCGGACACGGAGCTAACTATCTTCCCGAAAATTCTCTTCTTCGCAAAGAGGTTTCAAAAAACGGAGCTCTCGTAACAGAGTATCCACCGTTTACTGCTGTAACAGCAAAAACCTTTCCTGAAAGAAACCGCATAGTATCGGGCATGACAAAAGCAGTGGTAATTATCGAGGCTGCGGAAAGAAGCGGTACCCTCAGCACTGCACACCATGCAGAAAGACAGAACAGAGATCTTTTTGTTTTGCCCGGTGATATTAACAGCGGAAATTTCGCAGGCTCCAATCAGCTTTTGACTGAAGGTGCAAGACCTGTTTTTTCTCACACGGATATTCTTTCCTGTTACTTCGGCAAAAAATACAGGAAGCCATCCGTTCCAGTTAAGGACGGGGCTCCCTTTGAAGGCATTGATATTGAGTCTTCATTCGGTAAAAAAAGAGGTAAAAAAAGCTCTGATAAAACCACTGAAAATAAAAATACGGAAAAAATTGAAGAAATAAAGGAAAATATTGCAAAAAATCTTCCTGAGACTATTTCTAAAAACGGAGAAATAGTGTATAATATAATGTCCGACGGTGCAATTACCCTTGACGAAATTGAACTTGCCTGTAATCTTGAAACAAGGCTGGTTCTCTCAGCGCTCACCGAGCTTGAGCTTGAAGGCATAATTGCAGGTGACGGACCTAATGTTTATAAATTGATGAAAAGGTGAAAATAAATGTCAAATCTTATTATTGTTGAGTCTCCATCAAAGGCTAAAACACTTAAAAACTATCTTGGGAACGGTTACAGCATTGTTGCATCAAAGGGCCATATCAGAGATTTGCCCGCAGCAAGGCTCAGTGTTGATGTCAGAAATGATTTCGCACCAAAATACAGCATAGTAAAGGGAAAGGAAAAGCTCGTCAAGGAACTGAAGGATGCTGTTGCTGCCAGTGATGAAGTATATCTTGCAACTGACCCTGACCGTGAAGGAGAAGCAATTTCCTGGCATCTTGCTGAAATTCTCGGTCTTGACCTTAATAAGCTTAACCGTGTTACCTTTAACGAAATTACAAAAACCGGTGTCAAAAACGGTATGAGCAATCCAAGAAAGGTTGATATCGACCTTGTAAATGCTCAGCAGGCAAGAAGAATTCTCGACAGACTCGTAGGCTACAAGCTCAGTCCCTTTGTTTCTCAGAAAATCAGAAGGGGACTTTCAGCAGGACGTGTACAGAGTGTTGCCGTAAGAATGATCGTTGACAGAGAAAACGAAATCCGTGCCTTCAATCCCGAAGAATATTGGACAATAGAAGGTAAGTTCACAAATTCCAAAAAGCTTTTTGTTGCTGAATTCTACGGCGACGAAACAGGCAAAATCAAGCTTCACAATGAAGAGGAAGCAAAAGCAATTCTCGCTCGTCTTGACGGTGCATCTTACTATATAAGCTCACTTAAAAACGGTACAAGAAAAAAGAACCCTGCACCTCCGTTTATCACATCAACCCTTCAGCAGGAAGCTTCAAGAAAGCTTGGCTTCAGAGCTGAAAGGACAATGAAAATTGCTCAGGAGCGCTATGAAGGTGTTGCAATTGACGGTTATGGCTCGATCGGTCTTATAACATACATGAGAACTGACTCTCTTCGTGTTTCAGAAGAAGCAAGATCTGCAACCGCTGAATTCATTAAAGATACCTATGGTGCAAAATATGTGCCCGAAAAGCCCAATTATTATAAAACAAAAAACTACGCCCAGGACGGTCACGAAGCAATCAGACCTTCAACTGTTTCCCTTACCCCGGAAAAAGTCAAAAGCAGTCTTTCTGCTGAACAGTACAAGCTTTACAGCCTCATTTGGAACCGTTTCGTTGCTTCAATGATGTCTGCTT
>JAZSHC010000016.1:0-10849 GCA_045533065.1 Acutalibacteraceae bacterium | reverse complement strand
TGCAATATTTTTTACAACGTACTTGAAGGTCATAACATTGTCGGCTGTTCTGAGAACTTCATCATACTTGAAGTCAACCTCGTGCTGTGCAATAGCGTTTTCGTGGTGAGAGGCTTCAATTTCAAAGCCCATTTTTTCAAGGCAGAGACAGATGTCGCGTCTGCAGCTTTCGCCTCTGTCAACGGAGCCTAAATCAAAGTATCCGCCCATATCAAAGGTGTTGGTTGTAGCCTTACCGTGGTCATCGAGATGGAAAAGGAAAAATTCACATTCGGGGCCTACAAAGCAGGAAAATCCCATATCTGCTGCCCTTTTGATTGCACGGCGGAGCACATAACGGGGGTCGCCTTCAAAGGGAGTTCCGTCGGAGTTGTAAACATCGCAGATAAGCCTTGCGGTTTTGCCTTCATCGCAGTCCCATGGAAGGATGACGAAGGAATCAAGGTCGGGATGCAGACACATATCACTTTCTTCGATTCTAACAAATCCGTCAATTGATGAGCCGTCAAACATACACTTGTTGTCAAGGGCTTTTTCAAGCTGACTTGTAGTAACAATAACACTCTTAAGCATACCGAGAATGTCGGTGAACTGCAAACAGATAAAGTTTACCTTTTCTTCTTTGACTATACGGATGATATCCTCTTTTGTATATCTGCCCATTTGAATACTCCTTTTACGCCTGATTTTTTAAAAATGCTTATTCAATTTAATATACCACTTAAAACATAGTTTGTCAATTCGCAATTCGCAATTCGCAATTCGTAATTGCGACCGACTTGGCAGTAAAGGGTAATATCTACCCGCCGAATTTATTGTGCGGCAACCCTTCATTTAATTTTATTTGTAGGGACCGGCGTCCCCGACGGTCCGTGTTGCTCAAATTTTCAATATAAGATAATAAGACGCTTACCCGTATGTAAGCCCGAAGGGCGTATGCGGTGAATGCGGCGAATATAAGGCTAAAGGAAAAACCATGCGTATAGCAAAAAAAGGGCGCTTTGCATACTTTGGCGCTTGACTGTGCCAAAGTATGTGCCTTAGCGGCACGAGCGCTCCGGGGATTATTGTTGTGAAATGGAACATAGTTAAGGTAAGCACCGGCTCACTTAATCGGCAACGATGTAAAAGTGAACCACGGACCGCCGAGGACGCCGGTCCCTACGAAATAAACTTGGCGGGTAGATTGTTCTTTTTACTTCTCTTCTTCCCCGCGATTGCGAATTGTGAATTGCGCATTAAACAGAAAATCCTCCGTCAACAGCAATAACCTGACCCGTGATAAAGCCTGCCTTTTCACTTGCAAGAAATGCCGCAAGGTGAGCAACATCCTCGCCTGTGCCCTTGCGCATTATGGGTGTGGAGTCGATAATTTCCTGAGCGTCTTCTTCATTGAGGTGGGCGTTCATTTTTGTGTCAATAAAGCCCGGTGCTATGCAGTTTACGGTAATACCTGATGGGCCGACTTCCTTTGCAAGAGACTTTGTAAAGCCCACAAGTGCGGCTTTTGAAGCGCTGTAATGCACCTCGCAGGAAGCACCCATAATGCCCCACATAGAAGAAATATTGATGATTCTTCCGCTGTGAGTGCTTATCATTGAAGGAAGAATTTCCTTTGTCAGCGACAGTGCGGACATAAGGTTTATTTCAAAAAGCTGACGGATTTTTTCTTCATCTGCTAACTGAAAAAGCTCCTGATAAGCTATACCTGCATTGTTGATAAGAACTTCGATTTTTCCGAACGCCATTGCTCTTTGGGCGAATTCCTTCACTTCTTCGGGCTTTGAAAGGTCACATCTGAGACAATGCACATAAATGCCGTATTTTTCCTCAAGTCGGTGCATAAGCGTAAACACGCTGTCTCTGTCACTGTTAAAATGAAGAATAACATCGTAGCCGAGCTTTGCCATTTCCTCTGCAATAGCCTGACCTATACCGCCCGATGCACCGGTGATTAATGCTTTTTTTCTCATTATTTCCTCCCTACTTTCCCACGCAGAACTGTGAGAACACCTCGTCAACAACGGCCTCATTTGCCTTTTTGCCCGTAAGCTCAAGAAGAAAACCGATTGCAGTGTCAATGCACACATTTATGGCATCCATCGTCATACCCATATCAATGGCATCGGTGGCTTCCTTTATGGAGCTTAATGCCTCAAGGGCGCTGCGTCTTTGCCTTTCCGTTGTGAGCATTGCCTGTGAAGTATCAATTTTGTCGGTACCGAGTACCCTTTCTATTGCTTTTGTAAGCTCCTGTTCACCCTCGCCCGTTGCAGCACTGATTAATACCACATCCGGAATGAGAGCTTTGATGTAATCGATGTCTGCTTTTGAGGGAAGGTCTGTTTTGTTTATGATAGCGATAACGTTCTTTTCCCTGCAAAGCTCAAGGATTTCCTTGTCGGACTCTTCAAGGTCACCTGAGCCGTCAAAAACTGCAAGGATAAGACCTGCTCTTTCAATTTTTGTTCTTGCCATGTTGACGCCAATGGCTTCAACAACATCGTCGCTTTCTCTGATGCCTGCCGTATCTGCAAGGCGGAGAAGTACACAGCCAACGCGGACGGTTTCTTCAACGATGTCTCTTGTTGTGCCTGCGATATCCGTAACAATGGAACGGCTGAAGCCTGAAAGCATATTCATAAGGGCAGATTTACCCACATTGGGTTTTCCCACAATTGCAGTGTCAACTCCGCCTGTAATTGCTTTGCCTGCATCAAATTTTGAAAGAAGACCTGTAAGCTGCTCCCTTACACTGTTGAGACTGTCTTTAAGTATATCAAAATCAAGGTCGGGAATATCGTCATCGGGGTAGTCAACCCAGGCAGACATGTGAGCGGCTGCGGAAAGCAGAATACTGCAAAGCTCATCAATTTTTCGGCTGAGGGCACCGTCAAGGGCAGTAAGAGCCGCTTTCATTGAGCCCTGACCCTGTGCGTTGATAAGGTCCATAACCGCTTCGGCTTCTGAAAGGTCCATTTTTCCGTTAAGGAAGGCACGTTTTGTGAATTCTCCGCCTTCGGCAGGTCTTGCACCTGAATTAAAAACAGCACGCAGCACCTGATTGCACACAAAAACACCACCGTGGCAGGAGATTTCCACAGTGTTTTCACCTGTATAGCTTCTTGGTGCACGGAAAACGAGGGCAACACACTCATCAAGGGTTTCGCCTTCAAAAACAACCTTGCCGTGAGCGGCGCAGTAGCCTTTCAGGTCTGAAAGGGGTTTACCGGATGTGGTGTGAACTATTTTGTCGGCAATTTCTATTGCACTGTCGCCGGATATTCTGATTACGCCGATTCCGCCTGATGCGAGGGGGGTGGAAAGGGCAGCTATTGTATCAGCCATAGCAGTTCTCCTTTAAATAATAAGTCTAAATTATATTATACAATAAATAAGCATAATAAGTAAAGTTCTTTTGGTTACTTTTCTTTCAAGAAAAGTAACGCCCCGCGGCGAGCGCATGAAAGAAGCTTAAATATATGTATAAGTAAAGAGCAATCCGATGAATTTGGATTGCTCTTCTTTTTTTGCAAAGTGGGTGTTTGTTGCTTTTCACTCAAGCTGATACCTATCTTAACCTTTTGCCCTTACACTGCAATTTCATGGGACGGCTCATGCCGCCGGGGCACTTCCTTTTGCCGATTGTGGCAAAAGGAAGCAAAAGCACGCTTTTGCTATACGCATGGTTTTTCCTTGTGCCTTATATCCGCCGCATTCACCGCATACGCCCTTACGGGCTTACATACGGGTAAGCGTCGTAGTTAATGTATATGGAAATTTGTGCTGATGTTTTTTTGTGTGCAGTAAACTCAGCGGGCAGATTGTACCTTTCACCACCTTGTCGGGCGCAATTCTGCATTGTGCACTTTGCATTTTGCATTCAAAGGGGATATGTTATCCTTTACCACCATATTTCCCCGCGATTGCGAATTGCGAATTAAAAAAAGAAGTCGCATTGCTGCGACCTCTTTTTCTATTATTTAGCAAGTGCGCCGATTTCAAGCATGAAGCCACCGATCTGTGCACCGAATTCAGGGCCACCGTCCATAACAAGACGGCCTGCCTTTGTTGCCTCAAGCATATCATCAATGCTCATAAGGATACCGAGTGCACTGTCAAGGTTATTGAAGCGGAGAGTGAAGAAAGGCATTGCTCTCTTGTATTCACCGCGGCCTGCACGGGATTTACCTGCCTTAATACGGATGAAGGCAGAAACCTGAGGATAACCGTCAACTGCAAAAGCATAAACACGGTCAGGGCTCTTTGTAGTCCAGTCCTTGATTTCGGGATGTCCCATTTTGTTAAGCTGGCTGATACCGCTGGAAAGAAGATAGAAGTAACACTTAACAAGAAGTTCTTTTGTCTCTTCATCCTTCGGAGGTTCTGTGGCACCGAGAAGGTTTGCCATCTTAAGAAGAACCATTACGAAGGAAACAAGAGTTCCGGCGTGCTTGATGCCCTTGATTTTAGGGATACCTGCAGGTGTAATCTTGCCCTTGAAGAAATCGTTGAGATTTTCAACACTCTTGAATTCAAGCTCTATGTGGGGATCCTCTGTAAGGCAGGTGTGAACAAGCCATTCACCGCTGTTTACAACAAAGTGCATACCCTGCTTGCCGCCTTCAACATCGGGATCAAGACAGCTTACCTGAATAACTGCGTGAGCGTTTTCAAACTTCTTCTTGAGGGAGGGAACATCGTTTGCAATAACCTTTACAAGCGGCAAAGCTGCATTGAGAAAGATTTTATTTGAATATAAGGCTTCTTGTGTATGAGCCATATCGTTTGCCTCCTTGTAATAATATTAGAATTCGTCGTCCCAGTTGTCGTCTTCTTCGAAGTCTGCGTTCATGGTTTCACGAATTGCAGCGATGATACCATTAGAGTCAATGCCGGCATCAGACATAATGTCTTCCTGAAGACCGATCATAGCAAAGCCCTTATGGCCGAGCATCTTGAATGCACAGCCCTTACCGTACTGAGCCATAACCTCTGCAACTGCTGAACCGAGGCCGCCTGTAACAAGGTGGTCTTCAACTGTAACGATTCTTCTTGTGTCAGAAATTGCTTTCTGGATAGCCTCAACGTCGATGGGGCTGATTGTGTGCATATTAAGAACGCGTACACTGATACCGTCTGTATTCTTAAGGAATTTAGCAGCCTCACGAGCCTGGAATACACAGGAACCGCAAGCGATAACTGTGATGTCTGTACCCTCGTGAACTTCAACAGCCTTACCTACTTCAAAGCCGTAGTCCTGATTTTCATAAAGAACACGGTCAAAGCCGCGGTTGATACGGATGTAGTAAGGACCGAAGTTATCATAAGCTGCGTTAACAGCGTTTGCTGTTTCAAAGCCGTCAGCGGGAACGATAACTGTAAGGTTGGGCATTGCTCTTGTAATTGCAAGGTCAGTGATAGCATGGTGAGTTGAACCTGCCTGACCGAAGGATGTACCTGAATGAGTAGCAATAATCTTAGCGTTTACATTCTGATAGCAGATGTCTGTGTGAAGCTGGTCGCAAGCACGCATTGATGTGAAAGCAGAGAAGCCTGAAAGGAAAGGAACCATACCAGCTCTTGCCATACCTGCAGCAACACCGAACATATCCTGTTCTGCGATACCAACATTGATAACTCTTTCAGGGCAAACCTTAAGAACGTCACCGAGCTTTGTTGATTTTGCAAGGTCAGCTGTGATAGCAACAACCTTGGGATCTTTTAAAATGATGTCAGCCAGAGCCTTACCGTAAATTTCTGCTGTGGAGATTTCAGTCTGGTCAACTGCTGTGTAAACAAATCCGCCTGCCATAATTATTTGCCCTCCTTTTCTGCACGTGCGCAGCGTGCCTTGTAATCTGCTTCAAGTTCATTGTTGAACTGTTCAAATTTGGCATCGTCAATTGCACCGTAGTGCCAGGTGTAGTCGCCTTCGATTGATTTGATGCCGGCGCCCTTCTTTGTGTCCATAAGGATACATGTGGGTGCGCACTTTTCTTTTGAACGCTCAATAGCAACATCAATAGCGTTGCAGAGCTCGCCGATGTTGTTACCGTCAACGACGATTGTGTTGAAGCCGAAAGCTGTCATTTTGTCAGCAAGGGGTTCAAGCTTCTTGATATCTTCTGTGTTACCGTCAATCATGTTGTGGTTTCTGTCAATGAATACGATGCAGTTGGAAAGCTCGTAGTGGTTCATTGTCATAAAGCCTTCCCAGCATGAGCCTTCACCGAGCTCGCCGTCACCGGTAACTACGTATGTAAGGTAATCCTTGCCGAGAAGTCTTGCTGCAAGAGCAGTACCTGCTGCGATTGAGGGACCGTGACCGAGTGAGCCTGTTGAAGCGTCAACGCCTACAACCTTGTTTGAGTCAAGGTGCATACCCATCTTTGAGCCTGAAAGGTTAAATGACTTGAGCATTTCAACATCGTTGAAGCCCTTGTCGCAAAGCACGGGAGCATAAGCGATAGCTGCATGACCCTTTGAAAGGATGAAGCGGTCTCTGTCTTCCCACTTGGGATCTTCAACCTTGATGTTAAGGTACTTGTGATAAAGAACGGTAAGAAGGTCCATAACGCTCATACCGCCGCCGAAATGTCCGCTGCCTGCCCATACGGTTGTCTGAACTGTAAGCTTACGAAGTTCAAAAGCCTTCTTTTCAAGGGCAAGCCATTCCTGTTTTGAAAGTGGCATAATAATTTCCTCCATATTTCATTATTATATAATACCCCTCACCCTCCGGGCTGAGGGGTACGGTTTACATTTTATCAGCCGAAAATTTCGGGATGATTCTTAGCTACGATACCGAAGCATTCTTCAGCAACTGCAATGGTGTGCTTGATATCCTTATCGGAAAGAGCAGCGTTGATGAAGTGGTTGTGGTGTGAGGAAATGAAGATACCTCTTGATACCATTTCACCAACCCATTCCTGATGAAGAAGCATGCTGTCGTCGTTTGCAATTCTGAGATAGAACAGTGCGGGAGCACCTGAAACAACAAGGTCAATACCGTGTTCCGCACCGGCTTTCTGGAGACCGTTACAGAGCTTTTCACCCTTGAGTTTGAACATTGTGGGGATATCAAGCTCTTTCATCTTGTTGATGTTTGCAATACATGCTGCAAAGGGAACTGCTGAAAGCCAGTATGAGCCTGTGTATGCAAGGGAGCTCATTGCATTTTTAAGGAAGTCCTTACCGCAGATTGCTGACATGTTGTAGCCATTTGCAAGGGCCTTACAGAAGCAGATAAGGTCAGCTTCAAAGCCGAAGTAATGGTCTGAGCCTTTAAGGTCAAGACGGAAGCCTGCACGCACGTCGTCGATGATAAGAACGATATCGTTCTTTGTGCAGATTTCTCTTACCTTGGGCCAGAAATCCTTTTCGGGGAATGCGTTATCATGGAAGTTACCGTGGTCATAGGGCTGAGCTATGATACAAGCAATTTCATTTTTATTTTCTTCAATGGTTTTTTCAAGAAGAGGGATATCGTTCCAGGGAAGCATGATGTTGTTTGCAACGTCTTCGGGAAGAACGCCCGGATAGTCAATCTTCTGGCACCAGGGTGAAACACCGTGGTAGTAGCCTGAGAACATGATAACCTTTTTTCTGTGTGTGTATGCTCTTGCGCACATGATAGCGCCCTGAGTTGCATCGTTACCGTTCTTTGCAAAGAATGCCCAGTCAGCACTTGCAACGGTGTCAACAAGAAGCTCAGCACATTCAACCATAACCTTACCGGGCTGTGTTGTGCAGTTACCGAGAGCAATCTGCTTGAGGGCAGCTGCATCAACATCGGGGTCGCAGTAGCCGAGAACGTTGGGACCGTAAGCGCACATGTAGTCGATGTATTTGTTACCGTCAACGTCCCATACATATGTACCCTTTGCCTTTTCAGCAAACATGGGCCATTTTGAAACGGGGATGAACTGACCTTCGGCGGGGCCGAGGTGGCCGTAGATACCTGAAGGTACTACCTTTGTTGCTCTTTTAAATAATTCTGTACTTTTATCGTGTTTGAATTCGGGGAAACTCATTGTAATACCTCCTTATGCAAGATAGAGTGCAACTCTGTCAAGAATTCTGTTGACATTGTCAATCATGTTGATCTGACCGTGCATTGCAATTGTGCCTTCACCGATGCAGGCAATGGAGTTAACCTTACCGTCGAAGAGGTCTCTTGCAAGACGGATGTTGTCGAATTCCATCTGTGAACGGAAGGATTCGGGCTTCTGCTTGATTGTTACCATGTGGCTGTCCTTAACACGGATTGTGGCACCTACGCAGTCCTTGATTGAAACGTCGATGATGCCGTCGGGGATGAAGGAAGCGCTGAACTTACCGATTTCATCGTTGTTACCGATTTGTGAAAGGGCAACGGTAATTACATAGAACATAAGCTTTGTGCTGATTTCAAAAAACTTTTCGTCCTTAAGGTCTTCCTCTGTAGCTCTGAGATACTTTGAAAGCATATCTGTAAGAGGGATGAACTTCTTAAGAAGGAAGCCGATTTTTGAAAAGCCCTTTGAGGGAAGAGCTGAGCCTGTACCGTCCACCATAGCGTTGAATTTTTCAGGTGTGGAGAAGGGAAGAAGAACATCACAGTTCTTTGTGCCCTGTTCCATTCTGCATCTGCCGTTTTTGAAGGTAAGGGTAGCACTGGGGCCGCCTGTAACCTCAAGACCGATGGATACGGGCTTCTTTGTCTTTACGAGGTCGCTTGCAGCTTTGTCAAGCTCGCAAAGATTTTCGATAGCACCGAGAACAGCATACATATTGATGTATGCAAGGGTTTTTGCATCTGTCATCATATTATAGTCCTCCTTTGTGTGAGCAGCCGCTCACCCTTGCGGGCACACAGCTACTGAATCTAGACTGAATTATTTTACCAAAATATGCGTGCGATGTCAATGCTTATGTGAGTATATAACAAAAAATTAAGAAAAAACTTTTGATTTTACTGCATATTTGCTATTCGGCAATTTAAAGCGTTTTAAGGGCTGCTGCAGGCTGAAAAATCATTTTATACTCTATGTTGTGGAGACAGCAATTTTGAACCACAAGTATGTTTTTCAAAACTGTTAAAAGAGAAGAAAAAAGGCAAAAAACATTGACAAAACGGGAGAAATTGATATATAATGTATCCTTGCAAGTTATGTCTTCAAGGCTTTCTTGCCTGATTTTTGAAAGCGTCGGTCATTATTGCGTTCACTACTACTACTCCTGCAATATGTCCCGTTTTATTAAAATTCAAATTTAAAAAGGAGGTTAACGCAATGAAAAGAACTTATCAACCCAAGAAGCGCCACAGAAAGATGGAACACGGTTTCCGTAAGAGAATGGCAACAAAGAACGGCCGCAAGGTTCTCGCACGTCGCCGTGCAAAGGGCAGAAAGCAGCTCACATACTAAGCTGTGTTTTTCGCTTACTATTCAATGAAAGGGCAATCCTTTCACATTCATAAGCCGTCTGACGGCTTAAGTCCTTGTTCAATTGTTAGGATTTGATTTTTTGCAAAAGTATATTTCCTTAAATCAGAATACGGATTTTCAGCGTGTTTATCACAGAGGAAAATCCCTTGCAAAACCTGCACTGGTTGTTTATGCAATGAAAAACCGTGTGGGCGTTTGTCGTGTCGGAATTACGGTAAGCAAAAAAATCGGCAATGCAGTTGAACGAAACCGCTCCCGTAGAATTATCAGAGCCGCTTTTCAGTCTGTAGTGAAAAACTACGGCATCACAGGCAACTACGATTTTGTTTTTGTTGCAAGAACAAAAACAAAGTATCTCAAAACCCCTCAGGTGGAAAAAGCCATGCTTCAGCTGTTGGAGGAGGTTGGCGCGATAAAATGAAAAAGCTCATTTTAGCTCTTATCAGATTTTACCGCAGACATATTTCTCCCCATCTGCCACCCATGTGCCGCTATTATCCCACCTGTTCGTGTTATGCAATTGAAGCAATTGAAACCCACGGAGCCTTCAAGGGAAGCCTTATGGCAGCGTGGCGTATTTTGCGCTGCAACCCTTTTTCACAGGGCGGCTACGATCCCGTACCCCCAAAAAAGGAAAAGCATAACCGTTAAGTGATATACAGCGCTCTTTTATTTTAAGGGAATAATTTTACGGAGGAAAATTTAATATGCAAGGTTTATACGACATTCTTTATGTCCCCTTCGGATTCCTTTTCAGAATTCTTTTCAGCTTTGTTGAAAATTACGGTCTTGCACTGATTATATTCTCGCTCTTTTTCCGTCTTATTCTGTTGCCTTCAACAGTCAAGCAGCAGAAGTCTTCGGCAAAAATGATGCGTCTTCAGCCCAAGCTTAAAAGAATCAGAGAAAAGTATCAGGACTACAATCCTCAGGAAAGACAGCAGAGAATTCAGCAGGAAACATCGGAGCTTTATCAGCGTGAGGGTTATTCCTCAATGGGTGCAAGCTGCTTGCCTCTTCTGATTCAGTTCCCCGTTCTTATCGGTCTTTACGGTATCATCCGTGAGCCCCTTACTTATGTTCTTGACCTTTCTGAGGCTGCTATCACAGCTCTTACAAAGGCTGCAACCGACATGGAGCTTATCACAGGTAATGCAATTGCCTATGCTGAATCTATTGTTATTTCCAACATTGAAAAAATTGTTGAAGCTTCACCTGAGCTTCTTACAAATTTCGCAAGCGAAATTGAAACTATCCGTAATTTCGATTTCACAATCTTAGGTATTGACCTTGGTAATATCCCTTCCGATGTTTATGCGGCAGGCGGAATTTCAAAGGCAACAATACTTGTTCTTGCAGTTCCCGTTCTTTCCGGTCTCACATCACTTCTCACAAGCGTTGTCAGTCAGGTAAGACAA
>JAZSHC010000039.1:0-9851 GCA_045533065.1 Acutalibacteraceae bacterium | reverse complement strand
TAAAAGTCGGGGCGGTGGATTTCCACTGATCCTGCCGGGCGTGTTCCGAAAGGAGGATTAGCCAAGATGACATCAACCAATGTCGAAGGTTCCTTTTCTAATGAATCTTCACAAGCAATCGGGCTTCGGTCTGTACCCACTCCGTGCAGATAGAGATTCATGGAAGCCAATGTCACCACAAGCGGTGTGTTGTCCACGCCATGCAATGCTTTGTTGCGAAGGAAGTCTCGCTTCTCCTTGTTTTCCGATTGGTCTTTCATGTAGTCGTATGCTGTCAGCAAGAAACCACCTGTACCACAAGCAGGGTCAGCAACAGTCTCTGTAATCTTCGGGTCAGTCACTTCAACCATTGCCTTAATAAGAGCTCGAGGGGTGAAATACTGTCCGGCACCACTCTTTTTATCCTGACCGTTCTTTTCAAGGATAGCTTCATAAATAGCGCCCTTGAAATCTCCTTCCATCATATACCAGTTTTCATTGCCGACCATCTGCAACACCTTTGCAAGGTGAACAGGACTGTTGATTTTATTGGAAGCCTTTGTAAAAATAGTACCGATAAGACCATCATCTTTTGAAAGGTCTTTAAGGATTTCCTCATATTTTTCAATTAAATCTTCACCGTTCAAATCGATAAGGTCATTCCATTTACAACCTTCAGGCAAAGAACTGCCAAGACCTAATTCTTCTTTTTCAGCGTCCATTTTAAGGAAAAGAATATATGTAAGCTGTGTTATATAGTCTGTAAAACCAACGCCAGCTGATGCAAGAACATTTGCAATGTCCCATACCTTTTTAACTAATGTTGCTTCGCTTTTTTGAATATCTGCCATAATACTAAGCCGCCTTTAATATAAATTTTGAAAGTGTAATTATTTCCTGTGTAAGAGCAGGAATACCGAAGCTTTTTACAGCTCTGCGCCATAAATCAGTATCAGAGGAATTAAGTTCGGTTGTACTGATTGCACCTTCTTTGATAATGTAATCAGCAATCTGCTTCATTATTTCCTTTTGGTCATCAGTCAACTCACGCTGAGCCTGTCCACAGTAAAGATTAAATCTCTGAGAATAACCCTTGAGAAGACTTACGAGCTTATCACTCTTTTTGTATGCATAACGAACAAGCTGAATAAGATGTGTAAGTGCTTTGATGTTTTGATTTGTATCCAAATCATCAACACTGCCATCATTATCAAGGATTTTATAATTTGTCCAAATTAAATCAGGAACATATTGTTTGTTTTCGGCAATAAGTTTTTCCTGAAGCTCTGTAAGCATAGAGTATGTAATGACTGTATCCTCGGAGTTATATATAATTCGGAGAGCCTCAATTGTATCGGCATTATCTTTTAAATATTGCTCAAAGTTTGCGATAAAACTCTTTGCAATTTCTTTTGAAAAACCTTTATAAATAATCGGGTCTTTTCCCGGTGGTGTGATTATCTTGTAACCACATTGCATTTCAAGCAGTTTTCTTCTTGCTTGGATATTACCCGTCAAGCAGAATATCAAATTTTTACGAACTATATTATCATCTGAGATACTGTCATATGGTGGCAATGTATTTTCCGAAATTGCATCATTGATATCTATTGCTAATTTTTTGGGAGAAAAGCCATAATCTGCGATAAAGCTATTAAGGTGTTTTTCAAACAATTGATAGCCTTCGTAGCGATTATGAATAGTAGCGCAATAATCTCGGAGCAATGCGAGATTTGCATCAGAAACCTCACCATGTGATAATCTTTCAAGAAGCTGGTCTAATCGCAATGGTTTTGGATTCACACTGCTACCATCTTTACCGGGATGAGGAATTGTATGGTCTTCTTCTGTAACGCCAACAGCATCAACAATGTAAAAACAGTCTTTAATATTAGCATTAGGAGTGATTTCTTTAAGCTTATCATCGGAAATTTTTCTGCAACCTCTACCTTTCATCTGTGTATATAAAACATCAGACTTAACATGATTCATAAACAAAACAACTTCCAATGGCTTTACATCAGTACCGGTTGCAACAAGCGTTACTGTAACGGCTATTCTAAAATCCTTTTCTGTTCTCAATTCACGGATAAGTGCATTTGAATCGCCTGCAGAATAAGTGATTTTCTGAACAAAGTTGTCAGGAACTTTACCATCAGCAAATTTTTCTGCAAAAACCTTTTTTGCTACCTCCACAATTTTGGTAGCATGGTTATCATCTTTTGCAAAAATAAGAGTTTTAGGAATATAATTCCAATTTTCTTCTCTTTCGGGATAAAGGTCGGTATAGATTGAATCCATATATGCTTTCAGAACAGATTCAATTTGATTTGGGTTAATAACAGAACGGTCTAACTGATTTGGTGCATAATCAATACGATTCTGAGCCGTATATGTGTCAACAACTTCACCTGCACGGTTAACATCTGTTACTGTTTCCCCTTGCTTAATAGTTCCCCCATGAACAGTTGCTTCTGTAATTATTCTATATACACGGGCAGGAACATTAACATCATCAATTACAGATTTTTCGAAGGTATAGTTTTCAACTATATTTTCATTAAAATAAGCCTGTGCCTCAGGGATTGGAGTAGCTGTCAAGCCAAGAATCTTTGCATCCTTGAAATAATCAAGAACTGCTTTCCATTTGCCGTAAATTGAACGATGACATTCATCGACAATAATAAACTGAAAGTAATCAGGTGGTAATTTAAGGTCTGAACCAAGCTCAACAGCCGGTTCATTTTTTATATTATCGCTCAAGCCACGCTTTTCATCTTCTTTATCCTCGTCATCATCAGTAATATTCTGACCTGTAAGAACGGCAAACAGTTTCTGAATTGTAGATATAACAATATCACCCTGAACATCTTCGGGCTTTCTTAAACGATTTATCTGATAAATTTTATTCAACGGGTCATTATTTTCTGTACGATTAAATAGACTGAATTCCGTTTCTGTCTGACGAGCAAGGTTGTTTCTGTCAACGAGGAAAAGAACACGCTTAGTAGGTGTATAATTCAATAGACGGTATGAAGCAAGACAAGCAAGATATGTCTTACCTGAACCTGTTGCAAGTATAGCAAGAGCCTTCTTTTTACCTGCTTTCAGAGAAGCTTCAAGTTTCACCTCTGCATCATACTGACAGTCACGAAGCCCTTTTTTCTCTATTCTAGGTAATGCTCCATATTCAGATTTTTTACCAAGCATCTGAAGCATTTTCTTTGGAGAGTGCATTTCTGCAAGTTCAACATACTCACTGTCTGCATCAAGCATATTCTTAAAATATATCTTATTTCCGTTTGCAAGATAAACAAAAGGAATCTGATTAGGGTACCATAAACCTACACCTTGAGGATTCTGTGAGTACCATTCAGCCTGCTGTGCAACTGCATCACCAAGTGAGTTATCCTCTGCTTTTGCTTCAACAACAGCAATTGCTTTGTCATCAACAAAAAGAAGGTAGTCGCTTTCCTTATTGCCTTGCATCAAAGCCTCTTTAACCGCAGAAGCATTGAATGGAATGTACTCGTCACGAGCAACGATATCCCATCCTGCTGCAGTTAATTGCTTATCTATTTTAACTCTTGCTTTTTCTTCAGGTAACATAATGTTAACCTCCTGTAAGCGTTTTTCTTGTTGATAACTTCCTGATAGTAAAAATTATCGGAAGTTGATAGGTAGAAAATCAATATATATTCAATCTTGATTTTAACTGCCCAACATATGAACGAGCCTTACCCAAATGCACCCAATCTTTATTTAATGAGCCCACAAGTGATCTTGATTTTCTTAGATAAGTAACTCTGTTTGACCTATCTTCATCATAATAATTCAGATATACTGTAGCTAATTTTGCTGAGCACTGATAATACTCTTGATCTTTTATGTTTTGTTCATCAAAAGATATTTTACTTTCTTCCAAATATCTAATACCCTCTAATAAATTTCCTTCGTCAGATAAAAATTGACCAAAAAGCCACAACAACGATGCATATGACTTTGTTTGTTGAATCCCAGAATATTGACCAATTGTTTTTATGGAATATATAGAATCATAGTAAGCCTTCTTAATAGATTCTGTGTGCTTATCATCTAAAACTCCCGACTTATCCACCAATTGCAAAATACGTGCTCTTTGGTACTTAATATATGGATGGGCCGTAACACTTTCAGACTCGTCACATGATTTCAAAAAGTCTTCCAAGTATGTAGTTACCCGATATTTACCGGAACGCTCACATTCTCTTCTAACCTCACCATACATTTGATACATTTTTGCAGCAGTAATTCTATCAATATCGGTTATTATCTGCCAATCGCTCATAATTTTTGCTAATGCAGAACTACCTTTTATATCTTCCTCTAATTGAAGCAATGAACTTTCAACTTGTCTTCTCCTTGTAGTTATTTCAGTGGAAAGCTTACTGTAGGTTTCTGCATCAGGTATAAATCTTCCAACTATATACTTTTCAGCAAAGCTGTTCAAAGAATACTGAGTGTCTCTTTTTTCAATTATCAAATAATTACAAAGAATATCTATAACCTGTTCAACATTAGGATACGCTTCTTCAGTAAGAAGGCATATCGTATTGATGTCTGTACTATTATTCTCAATTATTGCAAATACTTTTAAAACTTTATAAAACAATTTATTTGATTTAGAAAAAATTGTTTCTATATGTTCAAAAGTATCTTTGTACATGAATTCTGAAATAACTTCATATGCATTGGAAGGAGTTGATGCAAGAGTGCTCCGTAAAGCTTTCCAAGCACTTGCATTGTTAAATTCGCTTTTTAATACACCTAAGGTAACAAGACGATTACTCAAGCGTCTTAAGCTCAAAACTAATACAAGTGTATTTCCCTTAGACAAATCCAATAATTCTTCTTCTTCTTCTTTACTAAGAGATAATCCTAATGAATTTTCCTCATTGTATAATTGCACAAATTCGCTTCCAGTAGATACATCAAAGCCAGCTAGCTTGAAATTTGTATCATATTCTTCGCTGTTTCTTGAAGTCAAAATAAATTGCATTTCAGAAGGAGTTTGGCAATCAACAAAATATTTTATTTTATCTCTTTCATCTTTAGAAAGTGTTTCCAAATTATCAATAACGACAATTCCTTCATCTTTAAACTTGAGAAGATTATCAACACAAAGCTCCGAATAAAGCAAATGAATTAGTTCATCTGCATTTTCAAAATGACATTTAATTTTTTGTTCTATAAACTTGCCTGTTTCTGATGCAATGTTAAGTTTTCTTTGCTTTGCAGAGAAGAACAGAATATACTTTGGATGGTATTCATTTATTGTTGTTTCATCCTGAACGTCTCGAACTATTTGCTTCAAGGCCTCTAAAACCAATGCTGTTTTTCCAACGCCACCATATCCGTATATACAAAAAGAATGTTGCTTTCTTAAATCCTCGGGTTTTCCATACACAAAACTTTTGATTCGTTCAATTTCATTATCACGACAAACTATTCTTGATTCGCCATAAGGCATTTCAGAAAAATTGTTTTTATCAATTGGTATTATGATTTTTCTTTGTTGTAAAGCAGTGACTTCAGATAAAATAACGTCTTTCTTTTTCTGCAAAAAGTATTTTTCATCGATAAACATACAAATGTCTTTAACAAAAGAAAGAACTGGTATGAGGTGAGAATCTTCTAAAGTTCTACAACCAGGATGGTCAAGTTTATTTCTTGAATAACGATATTTTTCAGCTAAATCACAAAATGTTGAGTAAGAACCGAACAAAGAATACAACGCACTAAAATTCTCAGTCAATGCAAAAGTTACTAAATTGAGAGCACCAACCATCGGCAAATCAATATCAGAAGCAACTATTTCATCCTTAGAATTATTAGTAGTAACAAATTTTCGATATGCATTTTTCAAAGAATTGTTTGAGACCACATTAGTTAAAACATCCCTAAGAAATTGCGGACTTGAAGATGACAAAAGTGCATGTTTTTGCTTCATGATGGTTTCAAAAATCGAATCATTAGAATATGCTGATGTAATTACATCAGCTATGTACGCTCTGTAAGGAATCTCAAACCCCATCAATAGAGTTCGGAACATATCGTGTTGCTTTATTGTCAAATACATTTTCAACATCCTCTCTTTGTTAATTGATCTAAAATCAACCAAATAAACTTCAACCTAAAAATCTTTATACATCGTCTATTGTGAAATTTAATTAATTTCTTTATTAAACGAAAGGCACCTCTGAGTTCTACTCCTCTGAATTATAAAAATCGTCTAACACATAGGTCTGAACCGGTGTAATATAAAGTTCATATCTCTTAACTAGTCTTACAAGCTCATTACCATCAATCAATGTAATCGGTGAACCCTCTCTAGCGGCAACTCTTGCAGAATTTGTAAATCTACCGTTTGTGATAAACACGCCGTAGTCAGCCTGAAACTTGTTCATTGCACCTAAAAACTGATTTATTTCAGGTTCTCTAACAGGAGAAACATTATATCTCTTGCACTGAATAACAACTCTTGTTGTTCTAAAATCATTTGCGTCCGTATGATAACCGTATCCGTCAATACCACCATCATTACTGATTTGAACACCTTTCTCGGTAAAATCAACACCCATTTTATTAAGCAATGCTCTTGAGAAGGCTTCAAATTTCTTTGGTGACATTTTTGAAATGGCAGCAAGAAGAACCTCTTTAAAATCATCCTTGATTTTTTCCTCGGCTTGAGTTTCTTCTTCACTGTCTGTAACATCAACAACCTTGTTTTTCTTGTTATTCTTGCTTAATTCTTCCCAGTGTACTTTTGAGGCTTCAATAACATCTCTCTGCACATCAAGTGCATCAACATCAAGATATAAACCCTTTTCAGTCAAAGTAATAGGAGAAGTATCTGTATAGGTTAACAAGCCCATAAAGTATAAATCTTTAATAGCAAAATTAAATTTAAAATTAAATTCCTTATATGTGTTTCCGGTTTTCTTTGACTTCTTTTCTAATTCAGCATAGTCAGCTATCTGATCGTCCATATCAGCGATTCGTTCTTTAATTTCTGAACGCTCTAACTGACCGCCTGCAGCCTGTAGTACTTTCAAAATAGGTTTAATTAAATATGCTATTTTACCGTCTGCTGATAATTCTTTTAACAACTTCATATTATAACTCCTCCGCTTTAAACGTCGTGTAACCTTCGTAATAGTAGCTGTGGTCAATGCCCTTCATATAAACCTCACGGTCGTTAATCTTATCCGTCAAAGCATTTTTCAGAACGTATTTTATCTCTAGGTCTTTAATGGGACTACGCTCCATAGCTGAAAGGTATTCTTCTTTATCAACCTGACTCCAATCCACAACCTTACCGATTTCCTTTTTGAGGATGCAGTCAAGCCAAATGCGTGTACTTCTTCCGTTACCTTCACGGAAGGGATGAGCAACATTCATCTCTACATACTTTTCAATGATTTCTTCGAATGTTGCCTGCGGCATAGCTTCGATATTCTGTAACGCAACCTCAAGGTACATAATTGGAGCAAAACGGAAGTTACCCTTTGAAATATTTACCTTACGGATTTCTCCGGCAAAGGGATAGATTTCATCAAAGAGATATTTGTGTATTGCCTGAAGAGATGCAGTCTTACCTGCTTCAAGTTTATCAAGCATACCGCTTTCAAAAAGCTCGACAGCTTTTTTCTTGCTGATTCTTTCTTCAGCTTCTGCAAGCTCGGGAGCAGAAGTAATTCCTAATTTATTTTCAAGTACCATATTGCCTCCAAATTTTCATTAATTAATATTTAAAACTAAAACTGCAACGGCAGCAAGAAGTATAATGCCGATTATAAAAGCAAAACAACCTGTAGTTTTGCGAGATGATTTTTCATGTTTAGATTCAACATAGATGAATTCTTCGCTTATATCGTTTTGCTTGGTTCTTTGAACTTCAGAACGTCTTTTGGTTTTTCTGTATTGAGCAAGAGGGTCGTTTGCAGACATAATGCGTGAGTGAAAGTTATTAATCCATTGTGTATCTTCAGGTATACACATATTTTCTTCTGAACAATTCGGCTCATGGACAATCTGATTTCTAACCCAACGATAATGCTTCAGTTGCTTTAAATCTTCGTTCCAACCAGATACACAGTATGAGCCATCATATTTTTTAACCATTTCATCTATGTAAGCTGATATACCATGATTGTCGCCGTAAACCTCACTACACAATTTCTCAAGCCTTTTATACGAATCAATAAACTCCATTATGAACCCTCACTGATTTTCTTCAGGAATAAATTCCATAATATCATCCACACCGCAGTTTAAAGCGGCACAGATTTTACCAAGAGTTTCAACAGTAACGTTTTCACCCTTGCTCATTTTTGTGATTGTGTAATTGCTGATGTCAGCGACCTTTGCAAGGTCTTTTTTCTTCATATCATGGTCAATCAAGAGCTTCCAGAGCTTTTTATAACTAACAGCCATAAATACACCTCTTTAAATATAATAATCCGTTTATTATTATAACACTCTCAAGCTGTTATTGCAATAAAAAATGAAGCGAAAACTACATTGAATGTAAAAACATCTGCAATTCTCCATTGTGTGCTCTGATTTATAAACACCTTTTTATATATAGTGTCGAAAAAGAGAAAAAGTAACAGAAATAATTTCAATTTAATCATTTTTGCTCAAATGATTAAATTGAAAAGTGAAATGATAAAATTAAATTCAGCTATTATTTTAAATTTGTCAACTACTTTAATGAAAGCAATTTTTCACTAAACAAAAAGCATCTCTGTAAAGCTAAAAAAATCATACCATATACCCCAAAATCAGCCAACATCAACCACAACATATTGTATGATTTTTTTGAATTTTGCTTTGTATTCGATAGAAATTTTTGTAGTGACCAAAGGTATTATGCAAGAAAAACTAACAGATAAAAGGCGATTTTACAATATTAATAGCAAAGCACGACCTACATTTATAGTAAGCCGTGCTTTGTTCAATCACATTAAAGTTTTAACTGTAAATCAGCTCCTTGAGAACCATCTCCTCGGCCGAGTGGCGGATGTTGTTCATCATCTGCACCCAAAGCATCTGATTGTTCTCCTTGAGCTCTTCCGTCACGCCCTGTGCTTTCATCATCTGTTCTGTCAGGCGCTCCAGCATCTCTGTAGCTTCGTCCTCGGTCTTCTTGAGCGTTCTCATCAATGTGCCCTTGGTTATCAGAAGCATATACATTCCCGACTTGTTCTGCTGCAGGAATTTCATCCTCATCATACCGTACCTGCCAAGAGTAACGTTCTCCGCTTCGGGAAGCTTGATGTTCGGGATTTTGTAATCTCCGACCTGTCTGAATTCTATGTTCATATTAAATCGTCCTTTCATTTTACAAATACATCGTGAGTGAATTTCGCACCGAGGCGAAAGCCTGAGATGAAACTGTCGGCTGTACTCATACTGAGAAACTCGTTGCATGAGTTTGTGTATTTCTCGAACAGTTTCTTCTCTTCGGCGGATAGCTTTTCTGTCAGCTCTTCTTCGTTTTTCGTAAGAGCATTGAGCTTCTTTTTAAGAGTACCGCCAAGCTCGGAGCTGAGCTCCTGTGCCTCAATGTTGCCGTAATAAAATTCTTCAATGAAGCTTCTCATCATAACCACCTTTCTTTTTTATCGTTCCCACCCGCTACGATTACGATTGCGAGCCCTGCGGCTTTCTCTTTCAAGCTCCGTTGCTTTATCAACGAGCTTGTCAACCTCTTCATCACCGAAAACTTTTCTGAGAAGTCTGAATTTAAGTACATCTCCGACGAGCTCTTGATTTTCTTCACGAAGGTAACTGTTATCCTCATACAGTTCATTAACCTTTCTTTTATC
>JAZSHC010000021.1:0-51829 GCA_045533065.1 Acutalibacteraceae bacterium | reverse complement strand
CCGAAACCAATATGCTCGAATTTATTTTCTTTTTGTATTGTCTGTAGTTTTTGTCGAGGAAATTTTTAGGCGCAACAAGGAAACAAACGCAGAAAGGCTGACGCCTTTCAAGGCTTTTTGACGAAGTTGCGACAAAAATATGCCGACAAAAACCATGTTGGATTCGGTTTTCTTCTGCTTGTTTTGGCGCTTGACTGTGCCAAAGTATGTGCCCTAGCGGCATGAGCGCTCCGGGGATTATTGTTGTGAAATGGAACATAGTGAAGGTAAGCACCGACTCGCTTAATCGGCAAGGATGTAAAGGTGAACCACGGACCGTCGGGGACGCCGGTCCCTACAAATAAAATTAAACAAAGGGTTGCCACACAGTAAATTCAGCGGGTGGATTGTACCCTTTAGTGCTATGCTCCCCGCAATTTTGCACTTTGCATTTTGCATTTTGCATTCAAAAAAGGACGACCGTTGGTCGTCCTTTTTTGCCATGCCAGGCGCGATTGCGAATTGCGAATTGCGAATTAATAATCAATTTTAAAGCCTAACCTATCGTCCTGTGTGTGGTCAAGCTTTTGGAAGAATTCGTCTTCAGAAACAAGCTTCAGGAAGACTTCCTTATCTCTGTCAACTCTGCCCTCAGCAAACAAGCCGTGAGCGTAAATATAGCCCTCGTTAAACTCCTCTTTGTAAGAAGCAAGTGTTTCATAATGCTTTGAGAAGAATATCCTCACACGCTCTTTGCCTACTTCTTCGATGGGATAGATGTAAAGTGATTCGAAATCACTGTTCTCAAAGTCTGTTAATTTATATATCTTCTTGGCTATTTCAATTGCCTTTTCCGGTAATTCTTCGTTAACCTCAAGGTTAAGAGCAACCTTCAGAGTTCCTTGTTCAAGTTCAACAAACCTTACATCTGCAATTTCGGAAATCTTATTTTTCAAATCTGCAAGGTCAGGGTTAAGAGCGAAGGTTTTCTCTTCCGTTTCGGTAAAATCACTGAAATTGAACTCGGAATAAGTTATTCCCGTCTTAAGGCTGTTGCAATATACTGCCTCAACCAAATCCACTACCCAGCGGTTTTCTTCAGTGATTGTCTTTTCCGGCATAAAAGTGATCTCGTTAAAGCGAAGAGAATCACCCTTGGAATTTTCTGAAGCAACACCGCTCAGAATATTAACTCCGGTCCATTCATCAGCAAGGTAAATTCTGTCGGACTTATTTGCGGCTGCGTTTGCTGCAAGCTGCCTGAATATCTTTTCGTCATCCTCATCGAGGGCATCAATCTGAACATAAATGCCCTTCTCATCGGATATAACCTTAAGATTATAATCATCACTGTAGGTGTTCGGAATATCAGCTTTTGAATATCCGCCCTTTATGGCCGGCTGCCTTTCACTGATGAAATGCATTAAATTTTCATTCAGACGCTCAGGTGATGTCCTCACTGTTATAGTGTTGGGCTCATTGTAGGCAGAGCCGAAGGCATAGGGCTGTCCGAGTGCATCAAGACGTGCCTTGAAGGCTCTTGTTGTATCGCTCCATTCACCCTCAGTTATCTGAGAATATGTTGAAGCTTTATACTTGATTGTTACGGTTTCACCCTTGAGGTCCTTCACGTTACACTGATTCTTGCCCTTTATTTCAGCATCCTTCACATTCTCCCACACTGCAGCAATTGCAGTTTTGATGTAAAGTGAATCTGCAAGAGGCTCATGAGTCAGATTATAAGCAATAACCTCACCCACTGTGGAATGCTTTTCCTCACTGAGAATATAGAACACGTTTGCCTTTTTGTCACGGAAGGTATGATAATAATAATAGTTGTCATTACCTACCTTATCCTGGGCAATTACAAGCTTTTCACCGTAAAAATCGAGAGTATCCTTGTTATCTTTGACAAACTTTTCATCCAGAACAATTTCAAGGTATTCATAACTTTCAGTGTTTTCAATATCGTATTCTGAAATATCCTCAACACCCGGAATCGTGCCCTGCTTTACTGTTACGGATGTGATGCTTTCACGGGGAATTTCAACCTGCTGGATAATATCCTTGCCTGTTTCAATATCATAAACGGTGTTTGTTGTAAAATAAAGGACAGTCGCTCTTGAAATATAGCATTTCAGCATATCGTTAAGAGTAATTTCACCAAAGGTCTCACGGGGAATAATAAGCTCAATTTCATCGCCGTTAGCATCAACGGTATATCTCTTTCCGTCTGAAAGAATATGTACTCTTTCCGTAACCCTTTCTGTAGCGTCCTTGAATTCGGCTGCAGTCATGTTTTCAGGCGCTGTAAGCACAATGTGATACTTTGTATCAAGGTCTGAATACCACAGATAATGATCGAGAGCAAAGCCGCTGCCCGCTATACCGATTACACCGCAAAGAAAAACTGCAGTGAGGGCATTGACCGTTGTTCCGTTAATTTTGAAAGACTTTAAAGCCTTGTGACGGATAATAAAAAGGGGCAGATTTCCGAAAATAACAGCAGCTGCCGCAATCAGTATTTTGTAAAGAAGCTCAAGGTCCGAAAGCACAAAGGTCAGCATTGCGGCAAGGGCACAAGCCCATGTAAATACACCGCAAAGTGAAAGCTTCAAGCCGTATTTGGGTTTTTTCACCTTTTTTTGCTTTTCCTTCTTTTCTTCAGCCGACTGCTTTGCTGACTGAGGAAGTGCATCTGCAATGTCTGATACAAGCTTTGCTACCTTTGATGCGTCATACTGAAACATGCAGTGGATTGTTGCAAGGTAGTATTTATTTGTGTCGCTGTAATCTGCACCGTCAAGCCTGATTGGGATTATGGGTACCTCATTTTCAATTGCAAGCTGAATTTCACGGCTTACCTGACCTGAGGCATTTGAGTTTCCGCTTGAAAGGAAAAGGAAGGCCGATGAATTTTCAATAGCCTTTGCAATTTCTCCTGCCCATTCCTTGCCGTAGGGGATATCTCTTGGTGCAATCCAGCACAGAAGACCGTTTTTTTCAAGGGCGTCACATATAAGTGCCGCCGTATCATGGTCCTTACTGGAATGACTTATAAAAATTCTTTTTTCCATCTTAAACACTCCGATTTATTTACTGTTAACCATTTCCGTATACATGTCGCATATTTCGTTAACTTCACCGTTTGCAACAATCTGTCCCTTTGTAAGAATTATTGCTTTGTTGCAGATTTTTCTTACTCTGTCTGTTGAGTGAGAAACGAAAAGCACTGTAACTCCGTCTTCCATCATATCGAGTATTCTTTGCTCACTTTTATCCTTGAAGGCGGCGTCACCAACAGAAAGCACCTCGTCAAGGATAAGCACATCGGGCTTTACCGCAGTTGCAATTGCAAAGCCAAGGCGGCTCTTCATACCTGAGGAGTAGCTTTTCAAGGGGGCGTCAATGAATTCGCCAAGCTCTGAAAATTCAACAATTTCGTCATACTTTTCTTCAATGAACTTTCTTGAAAAGCCCATGGTTGCACCGTAAAGATAAATGTTTTCAGCGCCGGAATAGTTCATGTCAAAGCCTGCACCAAGCTCAAGCATGGGCGCAATCACACCGCTTACCTTAACAGAGCCCATTGTGGGCTTGAGAACACCTGCAATGGTTTTAAGAAGGGTGCTTTTACCCGCACCGTTAAAGCCCATAATACCAACACGGTCACCCTTTTCAACCTTAAAAGAAATATCCTTAAGTGCCCAGAATTCCGTGTAATGCAGCTTTCTTGTAACAAGACGGATAAAGTATTCCTTTGCATTATCCACTCTTTCCCTGTTCAGGTGGAAAAGCATGCTGACATGATTTACTTCAATTGCGTAATCTTTCATTCACACACCCTCCCTTAAATATGCAAAATAAATTTATCCTGGTTTTTATAAAATACCGCAAATCCGATTATAAATGTAACAACAGCCACCGCCAGAGTATAATAGAGCTGAGTCACATCAAAAAATGCCATGAATTCATTTCCGTGAAGCACTGCAGCACGGAACATTTCAATGATACCGTACAAGGGGTTGATTTTAAGAAGGCTCACCTGCCATGCATCCTTACTGAAGCCGAGCCTGTCAACACTGTAAACAATGGGTACCATATAGAAAAGAAGAAGTGTTACAACGTCATAGAAATTTTCAATATCCTTGAAAAATACATTAAGCGTTGCAAGGAGCATACCCACACCCATGCAGAAAATGAAAAGAATAATAACGGGTATTATTGCACAGAAAATATTGAAGGTGATTGTCACCGGGTCTTTGCCGATAATGTTGAAAAATGCAATAACAACTGCAAGAACTGAAAGAGAAATAAGAAAGGTGACAAAGGTTGAAAGCACCTGTGACAGGGGATAGATGTACTTTGGTACATAAACCTTTTTGATTATTGAAGCATTACTGCGGATTGAGCGCATAGCCCTTTTTGTGCTCTGGGTGAAAAAGTCGTAAAGAAGTCTGCCCGAAAGAAGATAAACGGGGTAGTTCACGATTTCTCCGTTTGAGCCTTTACCGAAAACAATGCTGAAAACCGTTGAAAGCACAATCATTGTAAGAAGAGGCTGAAGAAAGGTCCAGAACATACCGAGAACCGAGTTTCTGTATTGAAGCTTTATATTTTTAACTACCAATTCCTTTAAAAGGTAGCGGTATTTGAGAAAATTGTCTTTATGTTTTGTAATGGCTGACAACAGAATACCTCCTTTGCCCATAGCTATAGTTATTATAATTATAGCACAAATGCTTTGGTTTTACAATACCCCATCAGCAACAAAAAGAACACGGAAGTACGGCACGTCGTAAGCCGAGTGTCGTTCTTCCGTGTCATTTTTTGATTCAAAAACAAACTGCTTTTATATTTCTGCTTTTAAGCCTGTCAGCTTTTCAAAAACGGGTAACTCATAGCAGGGAAAATAAATACCCCATACTTCACCCTTATGCTCAAGCTCAAGAATATGATAAGGCTTTAAGTGTACACAGTCCTGATTGTCAACGGAAAGCTTGTACTGTTTATAAATCCCCTTTTTCGGAGACTCTTCTTTATTCCAATCGGAAATAACAATGCTTTTTTTAACGGTTCTGATTGCTTTTATCTCTGAAATCGGGAACTCGTATCTTCCCTCCATGTTCACAAGACAAAGGTTATCTTTATCAGAGAACACTCTGTAAATAAGGTTGTTATATGGAGTGATTTCAAAGCCCCTCGTCTTTGCAGTAATCTCACCGTCCTTCAGCTTATAGCCGAAGGAAAGGATGTCCGTTTCCGGTGCTGATTCTGGAACACCCATTTCTGCATAAATCGTGTTTATAACAGAATCGAGTCTTGATTTTGTCAAATTTCCTTCATCGCTTTCTATTGTAGTTTTTGCCTTTTTGTTTCCCATGAGCTTCAGAATACCCCACACAACAACACACACTCCGCATACCCAGAACATCCAAGGCGCGTTTTCATACATACGGGCAAAGGTCATCTCCTCGCTGTCACCCCATGCGCGGACAATTCCGCTTGCCAATAACAAGCCCCCGATTCCGCAGATCCCTTGAATTATTCTGAAGGGAAGGGGTAATTTTGCCTTTTCAACAAGCTCCAAACCGTTTTCTGCCGCTTTTTCAAAGGCCTGCAGCTGAGACTCAGATGTTTTTACACTGAGAAACTCATCACCGTTATATTGTTCGTTCTTTTTGTTTTCTGTCAGGTCAAAGCCTAAAAAAGGTTTCATTTTTACTCTCCTTTGTTTTATTGTAATACTATCATAACCTATAAGAAGAAGAAATACAATGGTAAAGTTGATACTTTTCCGGGCGAAAAGTATGAAAGTTAAGACTTTTTAGTGTTTTGTATAGCAAAAAGGACGACCAACGGTCGTCCTTTTTTAAGATGAATTCAGCGGGTAGATTGTACCCTTTATTGCTTTGTCGGGAGCAATTTTGCACTTTGCATTTTGCACTTTGCATTTTTAATTCCGCTCGGCGCGGGGCGTTACTTTCTTGAAAGAAAGCAACCAAAGAACTTTAATTATTTAATAATATCAGTTCCCATATAAGCTCTGAGTGCTTCGGGAATTGTAACAGTACCGTCTGCGTTCTGATAGTTTTCAAGAATTGCAGCTGTTGTTCTGCCGATTGCAACACCTGAACCGTTAAGGGTATGCACAAGCTGTGCTTTTTCCTTCGGTCCGTTCTTATAACGGATTGAAGCTCGTCTTGCCTGGAAGTCTTCGAAGTTTGAGCAGGAGCTGATTTCAACATATCTGCCATAAGAGGGCATCCATACCTCAATGTCATAGGTTTTTGCGCTTGAGAAGCCGATATCACCGGTGGTAAGTGCAACAACACGGTAGGGGAGACCTAAAAGCTGGAGTACTCTTTCTGCATCATTTGTGAGCTTTTCAAGCTCCTCATAGCTTTCTTCAGGCTTTGCAAACTTAACAAGCTCAACCTTGTTGAACTGATGCTGACGGATAAGACCTCTTGTGTCTCTGCCGGCAGAGCCTGCCTCAGCTCTGAAGCAAGCGGAATATGCACAAAAGCTCATGGGAAGCTTGTCACCGTCGATAATATCGTCACGGTACATGTTTGTAACAGGTACCTCTGCGGTAGGAATGAGGAAATAGTCATTTGTAAGCTTGAAAGCATCTTCTTCAAACTTGGGAAGCTGACCTGTACCTGTCATTGAAGCTCTGTTTACCATAAAGGGAGGGAACACCTCAGTGTATCCGTGCTCTGTGTGAGTGTTGAGGAAGAAGTTAACAATAGCTCTTTCGAGTCTTGCACCAAGGCCTCTGTAGAAATGGAAACGGGCGCCTGTTACCTTTGCAGCGGTTTCAGGGTCAAGAATACCAAGGTCTGCACCGATATCCCAGTGAGCCTTAGCTTCAAAATCGAACTTTCTGGGCTCACCCCAACGGCGTACTTCAACATTTTCGCTGTCATCCTTACCCACAGGTGTAGCATCTGAAGGTACATTGGGGAATTCATACATCATTGTCTTCTGCTTTGCGGCAAGCTCGTTCTTTTCTGCATCAAGAACCTTTACTTCCTCCTTGATAGCGTTCATTCTTGCCATAATTTCGCTGATGTCGCCACCCTCTTTTTTAATCTGAGGGATTTTTTTGCTTGCAGCATTCTGTTCAGCCTTGAGAGCGTCTGCTTTCTGAGTGAGCTCTCTTGCTTTTTTGTCTATTTCAAGAATTTCATCAACAAGGGCATCCATATCCTTGTTCCTTGTTTTCATTGCATCCTTTACCTTCTGAGGATTTTCTCTTATAAGCTTGATATCTAACATTTCTTTTTGCTCCTTTTTTCTTTTTTGTAATTATTACCACTTTGCAAGAGCCTCAAGGATGCTCTGCAGGTCACTTTTGCTGAAAAATTCAATTTCGATTGTACCCTTGTTTCCCTTTGTAACATGAATTTCTGCTTTTCTGCCTAACTCTTCACGTATTGCAAGCTCACATTCGTCGAAATAAGGATCTCTTTTTGTTTTCTTTTCCTTTTTATCTTTGTCAGCTTTGGGATTAAGAATACTCTTTACAATTCTTTCTGTTTCACGGACTGAAATTTCTTTTTTGATAATCTGTTCAGCCAAATCAACAAGAATTTTTTCATCGGTTACGGGAAGAAGTGTTCTTGCATGACCTGAAGAAAGCTTTCCTTCCTTTACCATATCAAGCACTGCCTTGGGAAGTGCGAGAAGTCTGAGGGCATTTGCAACAGCAGGACGGGATTTGCCAACACGCTCTGCCGCTTCAGCCTGTGTGAGAGAATAGGTATCCATCAAAAGCTTGAAGCCTTCTGCCTCTTCAATGGGATTCAGGTCTTCACGCTGAAGATTTTCTATAAGGGCAAACTCCATTGCCTCTTTATCCGTCATTTCCTTTATATATACGGGCACCTGAGTAAGCCCCGCCATTCTTGATGCACGCCATCTTCTTTCACCTGCAATAAGCTGGTATCCGCCGTCAGAAATCGGTCTAACAAGCAAAGGCTGAATTACACCGTGCATCGCAATACTGTCTGAAAGCTCTTTAAGTGAAGCCTCAGTAAAAGTTTTTCTCGGCTGATCTCTGTTAGGCTCAATATCATTGATGTTTACCGTGGAAGCTCCTTTTTCCTCGGTGGAGTTATCAATAAATAAAGCATCCAAGCCTTTTCCGAGACCGCCTTTTTTATTAACTGCCATAACAATTATCCTTTCGGTCGCTTATTATTCTTTTTTAGAAATTCTTTTGCAAATTCATCATAGGCAACACTGCCTTTGGAGCCCTTATCATAATAATACACAGGCTTTCCGAAGGAAGGTGCTTCAGAAAGACGCACATTTCTCGGTATAACAGAAGCATAAACCTTTTGAGGAAAGAAGCGCTTAACCTCAGACACAACCTGCTGAGTAAGATTAAGTCTGCCGTCATACATGGTAAGAAGCACACCTTCAAGGTCCACAAGAGGATTATAAAGTCTCTTAACCTGTCTTATTGTATTCATAAGCTGTGACAGACCCTCCAGAGCATAATACTCACATTGGATAGGCACAATCACACTGTCAACGGCGCACAGTATATTAACGGTCAGAAGACCCAGTGACGGCGGACAGTCAATAATGATGAAATCGTATTTTTCCTTTATCGGCGCAAGGGCATTTCTGATTCTGGACTCTCTGCCCTGCATATCCACAAGCTCAAGCTCAGCACCGGCAAGATTCATGTTTGCCGGAAGTATGTCAAGACCTCTGAAGGCTGTTGAGCGTATTACATTTTTTATATCTTCACCGCCAACAATAACGTCATAGGATGATTTTGTGACCTCTCTTTTATTGATCCCCAAACCGCTTGTGGCATTGCCCTGAGGGTCGGCATCAACAAGAAGCACCTTATATCCGTAATGACCGATGGCAGCAGCTAAATTAACCGCAGACGTTGTTTTTCCCACTCCGCCCTTCTGGTTAACCATTGCAATAGCTTTTCCCATTATCTTATCCTTTCTATATAAAAACCAACTGTTTTTTGTCTGTAAAAATCATTATAGCACAAGAATCACTCATTTTAAAGGGCTACGGGGAATTTTTTTAAAAATGTTTCAGGTGAAGCTATTGAAAGCAGTCAGCAATCAGGAATGCAATGCTTTCTATTACAGTTCATTGTTTCACATGAAACATAATGGAAAAAGCATCCGTTTGTTACGGATGCTTTTTCCGGGGTGTGAAAGAGAAAGATATGATTATATGGAATCACCGCAAGCAGTGTTACCAACAACTTTATACATCGCTTTTTTGGGAATTTCTATCTGATAAACGTAGCTGTCTCCTGTGTCCTTTCTTTTAATATCAGCTTTAATTCCTGCCTTCTGCATAGTGTCAACTGCATGATTTATTGTGTTAAGAAAAATTTTAACATCACTGAACATCCTTTTCGTGTTCCTTTTCGGGCTCTCCTTTTCCTGAAGAAAAGCCTCAATAAGGGCTTCTGTCTGGGTTATGCTCAGTTTTCTGTCAATGATTTTCTTCAGAATCGGCATCAGGTCTTCCTTATCCAGCTTAAGAAGTGCCCTTGCATGACGCTCCGAAAGGCCTTTTTCAATAAGCAGTGCCTGTGCCTCTTCCGGCAAGCTTAAAAGACGAAGCTTATTGGACACCGTTGACGGAGCTTTTCCGAGCCTTCGTGCAACTTCGTCCTGAGAAAGAGCAAAATCCTTCATGAGCTTTTCAATTGCAACTGCCTCTTCAAAATAGCCAAGGTTCTGTCTTTGCAGATTCTCAATCAAAGAAAAAATCGCAGACTTCAATGTGTTTGCATCAATAACAATGCAGGGAACAGAAACCATGCCTGCAATTTTTGATGCTCTCAGCCGTCTTTCACCGGAAACAAGCTCATAGCCTTTTTCCGTTTGTCTGACGGTTATGGGCTGAAGTATTCCGTTCATTCTTATGCTTATAGCAAGATTGACAAGCTCACCCTGATCAAAAACACGCCTTGGCTGATTGGGGTTCGGCATAATCTGCTCATTGGGAATAAGAAGAACCTGACCTGCTGTTCTTGTTTTGTCCGATATCATGAGTTCACCTCACTGATGAAGGCAGAAGGTTCATTTGCTTTTTTCAAAAATAAAACCTCCCTTTGACTATGATAATATCACAGTAAAAGGAGGTTGTCCACAAAAACCGTTCGTCAAAAACAGCATTTGTTTTATTCTATATGTCTTTATTTGATGGGATTTTTTGCGATTTTTGCCGAAGGACGGGGGAATTTCGCAGCAGTTGGCGAAACTTTTTCTATTGTTATTATAGTTCTTTCACCGCAAGAATCAAGTTCGAAGGTCTTTTTACTGCTCACTTTGCCGCCAAGTGTCTTTATTGCCTTTGCAGCTTCGTCAATTTCTTCCTCAGCCTTTGCGCCTTTCATAGAAATAAAGGCTCCGCCAACCTTCACAAAGGGAAGACAGTATTCAGATAAATCTCTGAGATTTGAAACAGCCCTTGCTGTTGAATAATCGTACTGCTCTCTGAAATCGGGATTTTTTCCGGCTTCTTCAGCTCTTGAATGAACAACATCAGCACTGAGCTCAAGCTTTTCAAGAATATCCCTTATAACATTAAGACGCTTGTTTGTACCGTCCATAAGTGTCATATCAAGGTCAGGCCTTGCAATCAGCATGGCAAGACCGGGGAAGCCTGCACCTGTGCCTACATCTATTATTTTAGCACCTTTCTGAATATCAACAGCAGTGAAAACTGTAAGAGAATCAAGAAAATGCTTTATAACTATGCCTTCGGGGTCTGTAATTGCTGTAAGATTAATTTTTTCGTTCCATTCAACAAGATTCTTTGCATAAATATCGAATCTGTTCAATGCTGTATCATCCAATATTATTCCGTAATCAGCCGCTTTTTCTTTAAGCAGGGTAAGGGGAATAAATGTGTTTTCCATTATAATCACTTCCTTTTGGCAAGATATATAAGAAGAACAGAAATATCGGCAGGGCTTACACCGCTGATTCGGGAAGCCTGACCGAGATTTGCGGGACGGACCTTGTTCAGCTTTTCCTGTGCTTCCATACGAAGTCCCGTGATTTCAGTGTAATCCTCAATAAAGTCAAGCTTTCTGACCTCAAGGCGACGCATTTCATCAACCTGAGCCAGCTGACGCTTTATATAACCTTCATATTTGATGCTGATTTCAACCTGTTCAAAAATCTCATAAGGTAAATCAGGTCTATTCTTATCAAAGGCTTTAAGGCTTTCGTAATCAAGCTGGGGGCGCTTGAGCAGCTCTATAAGTCTGCAGCCTGTTATAAGTGCAGATGTTCCACGTGAAACAAGTACTTCATTCAGCTCATCACTCGGCGGAACAGACACAAGAGACACTCTTTCCTTTTCTTCCTCAATAAGCTTCAGCTTGTTCTGTAGCCTTTGCCATTTTTCCTCTGATACAAGGCCTACCTTATAGCCGTACTCCGTAAGTCTGATATCTGCATTATCCTGCCTGAGAATCAGACGGTATTCAGACCTTGATGTCATCATTCTGTAGGGGTCACTGCAGCCCTTTGTAACAAGGTCGTCTATAAGAGTGCCTATATATGATGTGGCTCTGTCAAGAATAAGCTGTTCTTTTCCGAGTATCTTCTGTGCCGCATTGATGCCGGCAATAAGGCCCTGAGCAGCAGCCTCTTCATATCCGCTGGAGCCGTTGAACTGACCTGCACCGTAAAGACCGTCAAAATCCTTGAATTCAAGGGTTGCTCTGAGAGAAACAGGGTCAACACAGTCATATTCTATAGCATAGGCAGTTCTCATAACCTGAACATTTTCAAGTCCGGGAATAGTGCGCAGGAATTTGAGCTGTACATCCTCAGGCAAGGAAGAAGACATACCCTGTAAATACATTTCTTCCGTATTTTCACCGCAGGGCTCAATAAAAAGCTGGTGGCGCTTCTTTTCTTCAAAGCGGACAATTTTATCCTCAATGGAAGGGCAGTATCTGGGACCGACACCGTCAATCTTACCGCTGTAAAGAGGGGAACGGTGAATATTTTCAAGAATAACCTGCTTGGTTTCTTCGTTTGTGTAGGTAATATAGCAGGGCAGCTTGTTTTCAGGCTTATATAATCCGTCGAAGGAGAAGGGGACAACCCTTTCATCACCGTCCTGACGTTCAAGGTTTGTGAAGTCAACGCTTCTTCTGTTAACTCTTGAAGGTGTGCCCGTTTTAAACCGTCTGGTGGAAACGCCTAAATCTTTCAAGGCTAAGGCAAGCTTTGTTGAAGCAAACATACCGTCGGGACCGCCGTCATAAACAACATCACCCACATAGATTTTTCCGCCAAGGAAGGTGCCAGTTGCAAGAATAACGCATTTTGCATGGTAAATAGCTTCAAGCATAGTCAGCACCTGCCATTTACCGTCATCAGTTCTCACAAGGTCAACAATTTCGGCCTGAACAATTTCAAGGTTTTCCTGCTTTTCCATCACATGCTTCATGTATTCGCTGTATCTTCTTCTGTCAATCTGCGCGCGCAGTGAATGTACGGCAGGACCTTTACCAAGGTTAAGTATTCTGCTTTGCAGGGTGTTGGCATCAGCAGCCTTACCCATTTCACCGCCAAGGGCATCAATTTCTCTTACAAGGTGACCCTTTGATGTTCCGCCGATAGAAGGATTGCAGGGCATGTTTCCTACCCAGTCCATATTGATGGTAAATACACCAACCTGAGTTCCGAGACGTGCGGCAGCAAGACCTGCCTCTATACCGGCATGGCCTGCACCTATAACTATAACATCATATTCTTTTGCAAAATACTTCATTGGGAATCACTAACCTTTTTTTGAAACGTGTAATTTAGCTTTTCACAGTTTTCCACATCCGGGATTTTTTCTGTGGAAAAACTCCTTATTTTTTAACAGATTCTGTTGAATGGAAATTCTCGAAACGTAACTTTCATCATTCAAACAAAATCTATTAAACATATTCTGAAATGTGACTACTCGTCACTAAATTAGCATTTATAATTCTATTTTGTAATTATTCTGTGACTAACCGGAGTATTTCCTCCGTTTTTTCAACTATATAGTCGGCATTATGCTCTTTGAACTCTTCTTCGCTTCCGTAGCCCCAAAGAACAGCACATGAATCAACACCGGCGCCCTTGGCACCCTCAATGTCATACATTCTGTCACCGACCATGAGGACCTTGCTTTTATCCTCTGCTCCCAGAAGCTTCATTGCCTCAAGAACAATTCCTGCTTTTGTGCTGTGCTTGCTGTTGTCTGTTTTAACACCGGCAATCGCATCAAACTTATCTGTGATACCGAGATAATCGGCAACGGAAAAAATGAGATGCTCCGGCTTGCTTGATGCAACAGCCAGCTTTATTCCCTTTTCTTTCAGACGGTCAAGAAGACTTACCATACCGTCATAAAGAGCGCACTCATAAATTCCTTTGATTTTATATCTCTCACGGTACTTTCTGATATATTCGTCAACCTCTTGTTCACTCACACCGTAATAATGGGTATAGCTGTAATAAACCGGGGGACCGATGAATTTTTTCAGCTCTGACATATCGGGAATATCTCTGCCCATCTGTTCAAAGGAATACTGCAGGCTTTTTAATATACCTTCACCGGTATCAACAACAGTACCGTCAAAATCAAACAGCACATAATCGTATTTATTCATACAAACTCAGCCGATTTACACATTCGTTAAATCGGCTTTCCTTTCATATATTCACTTTATTCAACAAGAGCTCTCTCGTTTGCCTTTGCAAGGAACTTATCAATTTTAACGGTAAAGCGCTCATGAGTACCCTTACCGATAAGACCTGCATTGTCATAGGCTTCAACATCAAAGCTTGCTCTTCTTCCGTCAAAAGCAGTGAGAGTGGCAACCGCCTTAACCTTCTGACCGATTACCGTTGCTGCAATGTGCTGAATATTAAGGGCGATGCCTACTGTTGAAATTCCTTCAGGCACAAACTTGTCACAAAGCTCACTTGCTGCCTGTTCCATAAGAGCCACCATGAAGGGGGTTGCAAAAACATCCAGTGAGCCTGAACGCATGCTTGCTGCGGTAACTTCCTTGGTAACTGTAATTTCTACTTCATGTTTTGTTCCGATATATTCCATTTTCAATACCTCTTAACCGAATCTTCTTATAAGTGAAAACAGCTTTACTCTGTTTTCATCAAGAACAATATTTGTATCGCCGTAAAGGGCAGTCTGTACCCTTTGTGCGGCAAGGGGGAAGTCCATAAACACAACAGAGCTGTCACCGACATAGCCCGTTGTGAAAACATCCTCATCACTGAGAGTATGCTGAACTATTTCGTAATTTATCCAACCCTTTGTGAGAGCCTGAGTTGCATAAGATAAAATCTGCATCTGTGTAAGGTCAGTTTTAACGTGCTGGAAAAGAGTATCCAGTGCATCGTTGAGCTGACTGAGGGTTGCACCCTTTGCACTGTTGATAAGCGCTTCAATAACCATTCGCTGACGTCTTGTTCTGCTGACGTCAGAGTCTGAGTCACTCTTTCTGATTCTTGCAAAAACAAGAGCCTCATAGCCGTTAAGCCTCACAGCGGGACCTGACTGAATTGTGTGTACCGTTGTTCTGTTGATATAGTTTGCCTCATACTCCTGCACCTCAACGGTAAGACCGCCAAGGGCATTGATTATATCAACAAATGAAGAAAAGTCAACAGCAACATAGTAGTCGATATCAATTTTGAAGTTCTTTTCAATTGTGTCAATCAGACCTTCGGGGCCGCCGTGGTAATAGGATGAATTGATTTTGTTGTATCTGTCATGACCGCCGATGTTCATATAAGTCCAGCTGTCACGGAAAAAGGAGGTCATGTTGATTTTTTCAGTCTTTTTGTTAAGAGATACGAGAATAAGACTGTCAGACCTTCCTCCGTTTTCAAGGGCATCCTCGGAATCAAGGCCAACAAGCAGAATATTAATAACATTCTTGCTTGAATAAAGGGTGCCGCCGTTGTTTGCCCACTGATAAAGATATTCGTTGATTGAGCCGGCCTCTTCAATTGCATTCATAAGCTCAAGCTCGTCTTCAGGATAAATTATCTGGGTTGTTTCATCCGATGCAACCTGAGTCGGTCTGTCATCACCGCTGTCTGTAATAAGCTCAAGCTTATCGTTGATGATTGCCATGGCAACTGATGCAAAAACAATAAATACCGTTAAAAGGAAGTAAATATTTTTTGCTCTTCTTGCTTTATCCTTCCACAAAAAAGCCGCCACAGGGTTAGGCTTTTTTTCTTTTATATTCTTAGACATTGATTCACTTCTTTCTGCCGTAACAGGGCAACCTGAGCGGCTGCCCCTATTACGTTTTCAAGTTATTTCCGTCTTTTTAAATTATTCCTCTGAAGTGTCAGCTTCTGTGTTTTCGGCTTCGGAAGTGTCTTCTTCCTCGCCCTCTTCCTTCTTTTCGTTTTCTCTTACTGCAATTGCAGAAACAACCTTTTCGCCTTCCTGAACCTTCATAACACGCACGCCCTTTGAGGTACGTGAAACAACATTAATCTGTGAAGCGGGGATTCTGATTATAATACCGTCTGAGGAAATCAGAATAAGGTCATCGTCTTCATTAACAATTGCAACTGAGGCAACAAGACCGAAGCGTTCTGTGTGGTAGTTAAGAACACCCTTACCGGCTCTTGACTGAAGTCTGTATTCCTCGTGCTCGCTGAGTCTTCCGAGACCTGTTTCGGAAACGGTGAGAATCTTCTTTGAGCTGTCCTGACCTTCAGAGATTACGCACATGCCCACAACCTCGTCACCGTCTTTAAGCTCAATAGCCTTAACACCTCTTGCAGTTCTGCCTATGGGACGGCAGTCCTGTTCGTTGAAGCGGATACTCATACCGCCTCTTGTTGCAACAAGGATATCGTCGTTACCGTCAGTGAGCCATACCCATGCAAGCTCATCGCCTTCATCAAGGTTAATTGCAATAATACCGCTCTTACGAAGATTCTTATACTGTTCAAGGTCAGTTCTCTTGATAATACCCTTTCTTGTAACCATGCAAAGATACTTTGTCTCTTCGCCGCCGAAATCGGGCACTCTTATCATGGAGCTTATCTTTTCGTCACTTTCAAGGGGAAGAAGGTTAACAACGTTCATGCCCTTGGATTGCTTACTGCCTTCGGGAATTTCGTAGCCCTTAAGACGGTATACCTTACCCTTTGTGGTAAAGAACATAATAAAGTCATGGCTTGAGCAGGTGAACATTGTTTCTGCAACGTCCTCTTCTCTTCTTGTCATACCCTTAACGCCTCTGCCGCCGCGTCTTTGCAGTGAATATGCTTCAACGGGCTGACGCTTGATATAGCCGAGAGTTGTGAGAGTATATACGCATTCCTCTTCGGGAATAAGGTCTTCAATATCAACCTCACCGCTGACAGTTGCAATTTCAGTTCTTCTTTCGTCGCCGAATTTATCTGCAATTGCCATAGCCTCTGTCTTGATGATTTCAAGCACCTTGCCTTCAGATGAGAGAATTTCCATAAACTCTTCAATTTTTGCTCTGAGTGCAGCAAGCTCCTCTTCAATTTTTGTTCTTTCAAGACCTGTCAACTGTCCGAGACGCATCTTAACGATTGCATCTGCCTGAACATCTGTGAGATTAAAGCGGTCAATAAGTGCCTGCTTACCGCTTGCCTGGTCCTTGGATGCACGGAGGATTGCAATAACCTCATCAATGAAGTCAAGGGCAATCATAAGACCTTCTAAAATATGAGCTCTTTCCTGAGCTTTTTTAAGGTCATAACGTGTTCTTCTTACAATAACCTCTTCCTGGAACTTGATATACTGGTCAAGCACCTGCTTTAAGGTAAGAATCTTCGGCTCACCGTTTACAAGAGCGAGGGTGATAATACCGTAAGAAATCTGAAGCTGTGTATATGAGAAAAGCTGATTGAGAACAACCTGAGGATTCGCATCCCTCTTAAGGTCAACAACAAGTCTCATACCCTCACGGTTTGAATAGTCGTTGATATCGGCAATGCCTTCAATCTTCTTGTCCTTAACAAGATCAGCCATACTTTCAATAAGACGGCGCTTATTTACCTGATAAGGAAGCTCTGTTACAACAATTGAAAATCTTCCGCTTTTGTTTTCAACAATTTCAGTTCTTGCTCTTACAACAATCTTGCCGCGGCCTGTTGCATATGCAGCTCTGATACCGGCTCTGCCCATAACAATACCTGCAGTGGGGAAGTCGGGACCCTTGATGAACTGCATTAATTCGTCAAGCTCTGCCTCGGGGTTATCGATGTAATAGCACATACCCTCAATAACCTCACGAAGGTTGTGAGGGGGAATGTTTGTTGCCATACCTACGGCGATACCTGTTGAGCCATTTACAAGCACATTGGGAAAGCGTGAAGGCAGAACGGTGGGTTCTTTCAGTCGGTCGTCATAGTTAGGCGCAAAATCAACGGTATCCTTGTCAATATCTGTGAGCATTTCCATTGAAATTTTGCTCATTTTACTTTCGGTGTAACGGTAAGCAGCAGGGGGGTCACCGTCAACGGAGCCGAAGTTACCGTGACCGTCAACAAGGATGTATCTTGTTGAGAACTTCTGTGCAAGACGTACCATGGCATCGTAAACGGATGCGTCACCGTGGGGGTGGTATGAGCCGAGCACGGAGCCTACGGTGTCGGCACACTTACGGTATGCCTTTTCGGGATAAAGTCCGTTTTCATGCATGGTGTAAAGAATACGGCGGTGAACTGGCTTCAGACCGTCTCTTACATCGGGAAGTGCACGGGAAGTGATAACTGACATTGAATAGTCGAGGAAGGATTTTCTCATTTCCTTATTAAGATCAACGTCAATTATTGTTTGGTTTTCATAGTTTAAATTTTCCATTTTATCACCTACAAAGAATGCAAAATGCAAAGTGCAAAGTGCAAAATGCAGAATGCAGTATTTTGGTTGTTTTTATTTTTTCAGCTTCAACAAAATCTGTTCAAGCTCTTCTTTTTTGAAATGTTTTTTCATTAAAAACTGAGCATCATAGCTTTTAAAAACAATAAGTATAAAATTCTGATACTCTATAAATTCAGCGACTTCATCCAAAGGAAAATTTTTTTCATATTTTCCTTTGAAATTTTCATCGGGATTACGGGTTATTTTTATTCTGTCTTCAAACAGTTCGAATGTGGTTGACCTTTTCAGTATTTTATAATCTGATTTTTTATGCTTATGCAAAGCCGAAAGATTTATAATAATGTAAGGAACAAGAAAAATCAGAAGTAAATTAACTGAAACAAATACCAGGTCAAGAAATATCCATATTCCGCAGAAAATGAGAATAAGTGCAATTATCAGCATCATTTTCGGGGATATTTTTTTAAACTTGGGTACTTCTTTTTCAATAATTTTAAGGTCTTCCTGTGTAATATTGAATGTTACGGAAAGCAAACTCATTTTTTTCTGCCTCCCTTTGATTTATCTGTATATCTTTCACCAAATTTTTCTTTTAGGATAACTGTCAAAGTCTCTGCTTTTTCGTCTGATTTTGAAAATATAATCGGCTCAGCATCCTTTGAAACAATGAAAGAAACTGATTTATTTCCTTCTATCACTCCAATAAATTCATCGTAGTAATAATTTGAAGAAGAAAAATCTCTTTTAAAAAGAATATCATCCTGTCTTAAAACAATTTCTTTGCTTTGTTCCTTTTGAGCAATGAAAAGCTTTGATGCAGAAATCTTCAGATGTCGCATACAATAAATGTGATAATAAAAAACTGAAAGAGCACTACAAATAAAAGTAAAAAATATAAGGAAGCATTTAAAGAAACCGTCATAGCTATTTATAATTTCAAAAATATTGATAATAAATGAAATACATATTGTAGCAACAAAACAAATTATATAATTCTTTTTCTTTTTTACAGAATACTTTGAAAGGTAGAAATTCATTCCCTCATAAATACTCGGATAATCATCACTGTAACTGATTCTAATTTCGTCCATTTTATCACCACTTTTATAGTAGTCAGTAAGTAGTAGCCAGTAGTCAGTAATGCAACGCTTTGCGTTGCAATTCATGACCATAGGTCAATTCATGCCGTAAGGCAATTCATTTTTTAACAATACGAAACCTTGTCTTTTTAAATCACTTTGTAAACCTTTGCAAACAGATTATCAATCAGATTCCTTATCATTCCGAACTGCTCCTGTGAAAGGACTCTTTTCGGGATAATAAGAATGTTGTTGGTTTTGAATATGAAGTAGAAATAGCCTTCCGTTTCATTCACGGCAGCCACCGTGTCAAATCCGTAATGCCTTTCGGAAAAGCTTTTTGAAATGCTGTCTGCCTGTGAGCTTACAACAAAGTGGTTGTCATAAAAATCAACAGTAAGCTCTTTTTTGAGAATATCAGAATTTCTGTGAAGAGAATTGATATATTCTTTGTCAATAATATAAGGCACAATCAGGCTTGAAGCAATCAGAAGGGGAAGAAACAGTAAGGCTGTTTTTTCAATAAAGCCCAAACATGTAAAAATTATAAGGGGTATCATAGATCTTTTAATTCTGAAAAGGGCGGAAGCCTTTATTCCGTTTTTTGAATAAGCAGAATAATCCTCATTTGTCAGATTGAAGCTTAAAGAAAAGTATTTCATTACACAGCACCTCCGTTAAAAACATAAACAGGTGCAGTTTTTTCCTTCAGTATTGAAGAAAATGTTCTGTAATCGCCTTTTTTGATTCCGTGAGCATAAACGCAGTAGGGTGCGGCACCCTCATCAATTATGATTGTGATAACTCCGTTTTTTTCGTGAACAAGAACTATTTCATCATAATAGTAGGTTCCTTTTCCGTAGCCTGTTGTAATTTCCAGTCTGTCTTCAAAAAGAACAATCTGCTTTTCATAAGGCTGGTAATTTCCCTTGCATATCTGCTTTACATAACCGTTTTTTGCAGTGAAATATGAAAATATGTTCATGCACAAGGTCATTATCCAATAAAAAACTGCATATAGAATATCAATTTTGGCAACAAAAAGAGCAACAGTCACAACAATTGCCAATGCCCACAAAACTGCGGAAATCTTAACAAATGTTCTTATTTTCAAAACACCGAATTTTTTTTGCCACAGCCTTACACTTTGTTCAAAGGCGTGAATGTTTTCATTGTAAACTATTCCGTATGGTGTCATTTTTTTATCAAATCCTTAGTTAATTCGGAATGCGGAATTCGGAAAACCTCTCTGTCACAACTTCGTCATGCCACCTCTTCTTTCAGAAAAAGCAAGGATGGTGCGTAATCTGACGGTGAAAGCTTATGGGAATTTTTTCCGTTTTCAGCAAATTCACACACCCGAAGAAATGTTATTTTCTTTGCGGACACGGCACGCCATGTCCCGCATTAATATAATAAATTCAGAAACAAGGTGAATTCGGCGGAATAAAAAGTTGTTTATTTTATAATAATTTTCCCGCGATTGCGAATTGTAAATTGCGAATTGCGAATTGTCATTAAACGTCCAGATTCTGAACGTATCTTGCGTTTTTGGTGATGAAGTCACGGCGGGGCTCAACCTGATCACCCATAAGAATGGAGAAGGTTTCGTCTGCCTGCATTGCATCTTCAAGTGTTACACGCAGCATTATTCTGTTTTCAGGGTTCATTGTTGTTTCCCAAAGCTGCTCGGGGTCCATTTCACCAAGACCCTTGTAGCGCTGAATATCTGCGCCGGGCATTTCTGCCATCTTTCTGTCTCTTTCCTCGTCGGAATAAGCATATTCGTGCTTTTTACCCTTACTGAGCTTATAAAGAGGGGGCTGTGCGATGTAAACAAAACCGCCGTCAATAAGAGGTCTCATGTAACGGAAGAAGAAGGTGAGAAGAAGAGTTCTGATATGGGCACCGTCAACGTCGGCATCGGCCATAATAACAACCTTGTGATATCTGAGCTTGTTTACATCAAAATCTTCATTGAAGCCTGCACCCAGAGCTGTTACAACGGGAAGAAGCTTTTCGTTTGTGATAACCTTATCGGGTCTTGACTTTTCAACGTTGAGCATTTTACCCCAAAGGGGAAGAATTGCCTGAATTGTTCTGTCTCTGCCTTCCTTTGCGGAGCCGCCTGCAGAGTCACCCTCTACGATGTAAATTTCAGTTTTTGTGGGGTCTTTTTCTGTACAGTCAGCGAGCTTACCGGGAAGTGAGTTGGATTCAAGGGGAGACTTTCTTCTTGCAGCTTCCCTTGCACGTCTTGCAGCTTCCCTTGCCCTTGAAGCGTCAAGGGATTTTGAGATGATTGCCTTTGCAACTGCAGGATTTTCTTCAAAGAAGTCTGAAAGCTTTTCATAAACTGTGTTGTTAACAAGCTTTGTGATGTCTGTGTTACCAAGCTTACCCTTTGTCTGGCCTTCAAACTGAGCTTCAGTGAGCTTTACTGAAATAACAGCCACAAGACCTTCACGGCAGTCCTCACCGGAAAGCTTTTTGTCCGCATCCTTGAGATAGTTATATTTCTTACCGTATTCGTTGAATACCTTGGTTAAGGCTGTTTTGAAGCCTGTTTCATGGGTACCGCCGTCAACGGTGTGAACATTGTTGGCGTAAGAAAGCATTGTTTCGTTATAGCCGTCGTTGTACATAAGTGCAACCTCGGCACTTCTGTCACCCACAACAGTGGAAAAATGAATGGGCTTTTCGTGAATTGCAGTAAGTCCTCTGCTTTCGTTGATATGCTCAACGAAGGATGAAAGACCGCCCTGATAGCAGAAAACATCTTCAATTATATTTTCTTCGTCACGTCTGTCAGTGAGTGTGATTGAAAGACCTGCGTTAAGGAATGCAGATTCTCTCAGGTGACGCTGAAGTGTTTCATAATCATATTCAGTGGTTTCCTGAAAGATTTGAGCATCGGGCTTGAAACGGATAAATGTACCTGTTTCCGTTGTGTCGCCGATAACGGTAAGATCTGTTTTTATGTTACCTCTTTCAAAGCGCTGATGGTGGATGTGTCCGTTTTGTGAAACCTCAACCTCCATCCATTCTGAAAGGGCGTTAACAACAGACGAACCAACACCGTGAAGACCGCCTGATACCTTGTAGCCGCTGCCGCCGAACTTACCGCCGGCATGAAGCACCGTAAGAACAACGGTAACTGCAGGAAGCCCCTGCTGCTCGTTGATGCCAACGGGAATACCACGTCCGTTGTCTCTTACAGTAATAATGTCACCGGGAAGAATTTCCACCTCAATGTGGGTACAGTAGCCTGCAAGTGCTTCGTCGATGGAGTTGTCTACAATTTCGTAAACAAGGTGATGAAGACCTCTTGGGCCTGTTGAACCGATATACATACCCGGTCTTTTTCTTACAGCCTCAAGACCTTCAAGAACCTGAATTGCATCGGCAGTGTATTCTTCCGTAACAACAGTGTTCATTGTTTCAAGAGTTTCCTGTGTGTTTGTTATTTCCTGATTTTCAGCATTAGCCTGAACTTGGATTTCATCCATGGCTGATACCTCCGTTTCATATTTTACAATTATATATTAAATTCGCGATCAGCAATTCGCAATTTGCAATTGATTTACAAATTTGAAGCTGCTGTTACGAAGATTAATTTTTTCATTTTTATTTTTTCTGGCAATAAGTAAATCCGGCGGAGAAAATTGCTTGCGTTTTCACTTTGCTGCCCGCAATTGCGCATTGGGAATTGCGAATTGCGAATTCATTTTTGTGTCTGATATTTCAGCTCTTCCGTTCGTTTGAGAAGGGTTGAGGTTGAAATCTGTGAAAGATAAACAATATTTTTATCTGATTTGTCACAGCAGACAATAAAGCTTTTAGGAAGCTCATAAGAAACCTCATGAACTCTTCCTTCCTTCTGTGCAATGGCAAGGTAATCCCTTGTTTTTTTTGCAACAGTTGTGCTGTCCAGGTCAAAAATACCTATAATTTCATCAGAATTTATAACTGTGCTCTGACCGAGGTGGAGATACATTTTTATTCCTCCGAAAAATTCGCAATTATCAATTCGCAATCATTTGCAAATTAAAACTGATATCACGAAGATTAATTTTTTCTGGCAAACAGTAAATTCGGCGGGAAAATTGCCTCCTTTATCACTTTGCTGCCCTCAATTGCGCATTGTGAATTGCGAATTACAAACAAGCTCCCGCTTGTATATGAAAGCTCTTTCCGAATTTAAGATTGCGTACAGCTGAAGGGTCACAACAGGTGATAAAAACCTGCCAGTCTTTAATGTGGTTAAGAATGTAGTTTTGTCTGCCTGTGTCAAGCTCGCTCATAACATCGTCAAGAAGTGCCACAGGCTGCTCGCCTGAAAAGTTTCTGATAACTGCAGCTTCACCCAATTTAAGTGCCAGTGCAGCAGACCTTTGCTGACCCTGTGAACCGTAGGTTCTTGCAGGCAAGGAATCTATTTTGATTTCAAGGTCGTCCCTGTGAGGACCCACTGAGGTAAAGCCTGTTACAAGGTCATTTTTTCGTGATTGCAGAAGCTGATTTTTCATGTTTTCATAAAGTTCCTGCCTGTCGTCACCAAAAACAACAGTCTGTTGGCTGTAGCCGATTTTAAGCTTTTCCCTTTGCTGTGAAAGACCCGAATATATTTCATCGGTATACATTGAAAGCTTGTTTATATATCCTATTCTCTGCCTTATGATTTCCGATGCAAAAAATGCAATTCTGTCTTCCCAGATATCAAGAGTGTCATAAAGCTCGGAATGAAACTGAATATCCTTTAAAAGTATATTTCTTTGTGCAATTGCCTTGTTATACTGTGAAAGTGTTACACCGTATTTTGGCTTCAGCTGGCTTATGGCAATGTCAAGAAAACGTCTTCTTTCATAAGGTCCGTCTTTAACAAGAGAAAGATGGTCAGGTGAAAAAACAACGCTTAAAAATTCACCCATTATCTGTGAAGAGGATTTCATTTTAACACCGTTGAGGATAAATTTTCTTCCTTCTCCTATTTCAAGGGATGCAGACTGCTCCCTGTCACCGGCAAAAAAATCAAGGTAAAGGTTAGCCTTATTTTTTTTAAAGCCGATAAGCTCGCTGTCCTTTGAGCCTCTGAAGGAGCGGCAGCCCGTAAAAAGCCAGATGCCCTCAAGAAGGTTTGTTTTTCCCTGGGCGTTTTCACCGTAAATAATATTTACACCCTCACATGGGTCAAGACAGACATATTCAATATTACGGAAGTTTTTCACTTCAATGTGGTTGACATTCATAGCAAACCTCTTGCCAATTCGCAATTCGCAATTCGCAATTCGCAATTGTTTGCAAATTTAAAACTGTTATTACGAAGATTAATTTTTTTACAATTATGAATTATAAAAATTCACTTCTGAATTTTATAAACTACCTTTTCATATTCAAAAGTATCGCCTTCATAAAGCTTTTTGCCTCTGGAAGTACAGATTTCTCCGTTTACCTTAACAAGCTCATCCTGAATAACCCATTTTGCCTGACCACCGGTACCGACAGCAGAACAGAATTTAAGTGCATTATCAAGACGGATATTTTCAGTTGTGATTACAACGGGAACTTCCTTTTTTGCCTTTTGAGGCTGTTTGACTGTAACTTTGATTTTCATAATTTTATACCGTTTCTTATAAAAAGTAATAATAAGTAATGTTTTTTTGATTACTTTTTTTACAAATAAAGTAATGCCTGACCGGCGAGGTCAATTAAAAAAGGAATTATTTAAGATTGCTCGCGGCAAGGAGATGCTTTTTTTTGAAAGAAAGTATCCGAAAAAACTTGTATTATTTATCAGATTCTTACAGGAAGAACAAGGAAGAAGAAGCTGTCACCCTCAAGCGGTGCAAATGTGATGGGCTGATTTGAGCTTGACATTTCAATTTTAATTTCGTCAACATCGCATGCCTTAAGGCAATCAAGAACAAATCTGTTGTTAAAGCCTATTTCAACATTGTTACCTTCAATATCGGCAGCCATTTTGTCATTTGCAGTACCGATTGCCGTAACTGATGAAAACTTCATAATACCGTTTTCTACAATACAGCGGACAGGACTTGATTTATCTGTAATAATAAGTGATGTTCTTTCAATACATTCAATAAGGTTTCTTGTTGAAACAATAATTCTTGTTCCGTAGGTAAGGGGAATTGCAGATTTATAATTAAGGAAATTACCTTCAAGAAGGCGTGATACGATTTCATATTCATCAATTTTAAAGATGATATGTCTGTCACCGACTCTGATTTCTATATTACTTTCGTCATCGCCTGAAAGCTTGATTATTTCGTTGAGGGTTTTTGAGGGAACAACAAACTGAAGCTCACCGTTTTCATCCTCGTTATATTCAATATCCTCACGTCTTACGGCAAGTCTTGCACCGTCAACTGCAACAAGAACAAGTCTTCCCTGTGTAACCTCAAACTTAACGCCTGTGTGAACAGGATTTCTTTCGCCTGTTGAAACAGAGAAAATTGTTTTCTTTATCATATCCTTAAGAATTGCCTGCTTTACGCATACGGGAGAGAACTTATTAAGGGTGGGAAGCTCAGGATAATCGTCTGCTGATGTGCCGATGATTGAATATTCTGTTTCACCGCTTTTGATTTTACATATATTTCTGTCGTCACATTCAATTGATACCACATCCTCGGGTACCATTCTGAGAATGTCGCAGAGATTTTTTGCATTAAGAACAACTCTGCCGCCTTCATATACCTCGCCGCTGAGGGAAACAACGGAACCAACCTCAAGGTCATAGCCTGTAAGCTTTACCTTACCTTCCTGAGCTTCAATAAGAATACCCTCAAGGGCAGGAATGGTTGATTTGCTTGAAACCGTTCTTTGTATGTTCATACAAACTTTTGATAATTCTGCGCTGTCACAAATGATTTTCATAAAAAACCTCCGTAATCACAAATAAACAAATATTAAATAATAGTAGTAGTAGTAGGTGGTGTTGAATTTGCGGAAAAACATAAAAAAATGAGATTTTAAGGGCTTTTCCGCCTTATTTTTTATGTTGAAGCTTTTGTTAAAAATTTCATGTATTCAACACGGCCGTTTTTGAAATGTTGAGAAAGTTAAAAACTTAATGTTGAATGTTAAATAAAGTGTTGAAAATTACTGCTCATTTATGTTCTTGATAATATCGTCAACGGTAGCCTTCAGAGCAATGTCTTTTTCAAGCTTGTTTTTAATTTCCTTAAGTGCATAGATAATGGTTGAATGGTGCTTGTTACCGAATTCATTACCGATTGCCTTAAGTGAAAGGCCCGTTACCTGGTCAACGGTGTAAATTGCAACCTGCCTTGCAAGAGAAATGTTTGAATTTCTTCTGTCAGAGCGGATATCTGCAGGAGTAACGTCAAAGGTGCGAGAAACCTCGTTAATGATGTTTTCAACCGTTACGGGAAGAGGCTGATTGTCGTTGATGATATCGCTGATTGCTTTTTTTGCAACGGCAATTGTGGGCTTTGTGTTTTCAACGTCCTTATATGCCTTGATTTTTTTAACGATACCCTCAAGCTGACGGATATTCTTTTTTATGTTTTCTGCAATGAATTTGATAACATCGTCGGAAAGCTCAAGTGAAAGATCGTCAGACTTCTTTTTGACAATTGCCATTCTTGTTTCAAGGGTGGGGGGCTGAATATCAGCAATAAGTCCCATTTCAAAGCGTGTGCGAAGTCTTTCTTCAAGAATCATCATTTCCTTCGGCGGTCTGTCTGAGGTAAGAACAATCTGACTGCCGTTTGCGTTAAGGGCATTGAAGGTATGGAAAAATTCCTCCTGTGTGGTTTCACCCTTTGCAATGAACTGAATATCGTCAACAAGAAGCACATCACAGTTTCTGTATTTTTCATGGAATGCATAGGTGTTGTGATTTCCGATGTAATAAACAAGCTCATTTGTGAAAAGCTCACCGCTTGTGTAAATGATGTCTGCATCGGGATTTCTTGTTTTGATTTCATTCATGATAGCCATAAGAAGGTGGGTTTTGCCAAGGCCCGAATGTCCGTAAATGAAAAGAGGATTATATGCTTTTCCGGGATTTGCCGCAACATTGAGTGCCGCTGCATGAGCAAATTTGTTTGAAGGGCCCGTTATGAAATTTTCAAAGGTATAATCGTATTCATTGCTTACAGATTTATCGTTCTGATTATTCACTTCTTCCTTAATAAGCTCACTGGGTACCGTATACTCAATTTCAACGGGGAAGCCGAGAACATTTTCAAAAGCTGCCTGAACAACGATATCAAATTTGTCCATGATGATTTTTCTTTTAAAATCACTTATTGAAAGGTAGACCTTGTTGTTTTTGAAGCTTACAAATTCAAGGGGACTGAGCCAGAGATTGTATGCTATTTCTGTAACACAGCATTTCATTTCTTCTTTAACAAGTTCCCAGATTTCATCAAAAGAATCCATATTTTTCCTCCTTGGTTTTTAAATTTCGTTTTGTCAGATATTTACTGAAATAAAAATGATATAACTGTTGATTTTTGTGTGCTGCATATATTAATATATTTATATATAAGGGTAAAAAAGGTAATATATATAATTAAATATAATCATAATACTACATCTTTCATTGTAGCATATAAATTACAGCCTTGCAAGTGTTTTTTAAAAAAGAATAAGGAAAAACAATGCAAAGTACTATTTTTTGGTCTGTAACATACTTGATTTTTGAATTCATTGTAATATAATGAAAATACTTTAAAAAATAAAAAGCCCTCAAAGGGGCGTTTTTAATAAAAAAAGAGGAATTGAAATGAAATATATTGAAAAAGAAAATGATATAATTCTGACTCAGATATCCTGTTTTAACATTGAGCTTTGTCTTTTCTGCGGTCAGGCATTCCGTTGGAAAAAAAATGATGACGGATCCTTTTCGGGAATTGTAAAAAACAAAAATGTCAGAATATTTCAGAAAGAGAATGAAATAATTTTTAAAAACACATCAAAAGAGGATTTTGAAGGTATATGGGTACCTTATTTTGACCTTGAAAGAGATTATGAAGAGATATGTAAAATAATAAGTGCCGACGGATATATAAATGAGGCGGTGAAGGAATATTACGGAATAAGAATTCTCCGCCAGGAGCCCTGGGAGGCTCTTTGCTCCTTTATAATTTCACAGAACAACAATATTCCCAGAATTACGGGTATTATAGAAAGGCTTTGTGAAAGCTTCGGTGAAAAAACAGGTGAAGGTTATTCTTTTCCTTCTTATGAGAGGATGAAAAACCTTACGGCAGAAGATCTGTCACCCTTAAGAGCAGGCTTCAGAAGTAAATATATTATTGACGCTGTGCAAAAGCTGAACAGTGGTGAAATTTCACTTGAAAAAATCGAAAATATGCCCATAGAAGAAGCAAGACAGGAGCTTATGAAAATTAAGGGTGTGGGTGCAAAGGTTGCAGAATGTACCCTTCTTTACGGCTTCGGAAGAATTGAAGCATTCCCTGTTGATGTGTGGGTAAAAAGGATAATGTCTGAAATGTATGAACAGGGTCTTCCTCAGTGCACAAAGGGTGTTGAAGGAATAGCTCAGCAGTATCTTTTTCACTGGCGCAGGAATTTAAACAGTAAGTAGTATGCCTTCGGTATATTGAATTGAAAGGATGAAAAAAATGACAAAAAAACAGCGCGCAGCATTCTGTGTTGAGGCCCTTGAAAAGGAATATCCCGATGCAATATGTTCACTTGTTGCATCAAACCCCTTGGAGCTTCTTATTGCAACAAGGCTTTCTGCCCAGTGCACCGATGCAAGGGTAAATACGGTAACGCCTGCACTTTTTGAAAAATATCCCACCCTTGAAGATTACTGCAATGCTGAAATCAGTGATATAGAAAAAATTATTCATTCATGCGGATTTTACAGGGCAAAGGCAAAGGATATCAAAGGAATGGCTCTTATGATAAGAGACGAATTTGAAGGTGAGGTTCCCGACTCAATAGAAAAGCTTACAAGCCTTCCCGGCGTGGGAAGAAAAACTGCAAATCTCATTATGGGCGATGTTTACGGACAGCCTGCAGTTGTGGCAGATACTCACCTTATAAGAATTACAAATCTTCTGGGACTTGTTAATACAAAGGACCCTAAAAAGGTAGAGCTTGAGCTTAAAAAAATACTTCTTCCGGAAAAGAGCAATGATTTCTGCCACAGGGCAGTTCTTCACGGAAGAGCAGTATGTGTTGCAAGAAGACCTAAATGTGACATCTGCTGTATGACTCAGTGGTGCAAAAATGCAAATAAAGAATAAAGGGGTATTGAAGTTTAATTTAAATTGTTATATAATACCTAAAAAGAAAAGAGGGGATTAAGCAATGAACGAAAATGAAAAAAACAGCGGCTTTTTCACTGATGATTTAAAAAAGGCTGTTGCGCTTACACTTGCATTTATTCTTGTTTTTTCAATGGGTAATATTCTGGGTTCAGTTATAAAAACAAGCAAAACCGTTCTGCCGATGCAATCAGGAGCAGTTACACAAAATCAGTCTCAGACTCAGCAGACCACTCAGACACCCACAACAACACAAAAATCACAGGAGCAGACCTCACCCCAGACAACTGCACCTCAGCCCACATCACCCAAAGAAAACGAGGGAACAACGGCTTCAGGCAGTTCATCATCTGCAATGGCAACAGCAGAAATTATAAAGCTTTTCAACGAAAGTGCAAACAAGGTTAAAACCGACGCTTCAAAGGTTGTAAAGAATTATGAAAAAAGAAAGCACAATGAAGAGCATCTTATAGTACCTTCCGTAGTAGAAGGTATGGCAGCCGATCTTATGGAAAAGAATTTCAAAGACGACACAGAGCCTATCGAATATCTCACAAGGGAAGAAATTGTTGACAAGTATCAGGTACCCGGAGTTGAGTGGTCGAGCTGTCTTACTGAAGCAGAGGTTGCAAGTGCTTCAATAAAGGATAACGGTAATGAATATGAAATTTCAATCACCTTACATCCCACTGAAAACCCTGAACCGGGTATGGGAGTTGCAAAGGCATTTGACACAATAACAACATCTGAGGTTATGGCAGAGGCACCCTCATTTTTAACAAGCTTTTCAACAAACTACACAGACTGTACCGTAAACTGTAAGATTGACAAAGCTACGGGAAGAACAACCTGGTCAAATTACAAATCAACGGTTATTCTCAAGGTAAAGCTGCTGTTTTTGGGAAATGAGCTTGATGCACAGGTTGGTATGAGCTTTGAAAAGGATTATACCATTACATATTAAATTTTTAAATTCGCAATTCGCAATTCGCAATCGCGCCCCACTTGGCAGTAAAGGGCACAATCTGCCCGCTGAATTTACAAAAAAGGACGACCAACGGTCGTCCTTTTTAAATGCAAAATGCAAAATGCAGAATTGCGCCCGACAAGGTGGTGAAGGGTACAATCTGCCTGCTGAATTTACTGAACACAAAAAAATATATCAGCACAAATTTCCGCATACGACAGCTACGACGCTATCACGTATGTAAGCCCGTAAGGGCGTATGCGGTGAATGGGGCGGATATAAGGCTAAAGGAAAAACCATGCGTATAGCAAAAAAAGGGCGCTTTGCATACTTTGGCGCCCGACTGTGCCAAAGTATGTGCCCCAGCGGCATGAGCTGTCCGGGGAAGGTTGCCGTACAATGGAACATAGTTAAGGTAAGCACCAACTCACTTAATCGGCAAGGATGTAAAGGTGAACCACTTACTCGAGTGATGGGTGGGGAGTGCCCTCTCCGTCACTGCGTGACACCTCTCCCAGAGGGAGAGGCAAGAATGCCACAAAAAAAAGAGTTGACGAAGATGTCAACCCCTACATTCTCAATAAATTCGACGGGTAGATATTACCCTTTATTACTTTGTCGGGCGCAATTGCGAATTGCGAATTCACAAAGCCCCAACATATTCAGTATATCAAAAAGCTGTGTCCATTGTCAACGGTTTTGAGGTGTTCTGATTGCATTTCTGTGTTTTGCATAAATAATCTATAGTTAACTTTGTATAAAATATCAATTGAATGTTTAAAAAAATTGTGCTATATTATAATCACAGAAAGGGAAAGGTGATACCAATGTACAGGTAAAAACCTAAAGGCTTAATCCAAAGGTTAAAGTTTAAAGCTTGAATTGACATAGATTAAAGCTTTAAATAAAAAGCTTAAAAAAACAAAAATAAAAAACCAATAAACAAAAAAACACAAAGCTTAAAACTTAAACCGATAAAGAAAAAGCCGAAACCGAAAAGTCTTCAAAAAAGCTCCGGAACGAAAAAAAGAAAACAAAAAACAAGAAGGAAAAACAAAAAAACAAAAAACAAAAATTGATTTCGGAACAATATTAAAAATGAAGACTTAAAAATCTGTAGAAAGAGAGGATTAAAAAAGATGTTAGATATCAAGAGTTCACAGAAATAACCCCCCGACCATAAAAGATGTGTAAAGAAACATCGGTCCGGGGGTTATTTCTATTTTATATATGTTTTTGCTGTCACCCATGGGGTGATTTTTTTTATGTCTTTTTTCAAAAATGCACCGGATTGCCTAATTGTAATAAATCTGTTATAATTACTTATACCATTTGTAATTTTGCCCACATACAATAAAAGCGTACCAAGGACGAAAGGAAAGAAAAAAATGTATAATGTTCTTGTTTGTGATGACGATAAGGCTATTGTCCGTTCAATTGAAATTTATCTGAAGGCTGACGGCTATAATGTGCTTTGCGCTTATGACGGTAAAGAAGCACTTCAGAAAATGGAAGAAAACACTGTTCACTGCATTATAATGGATATAATGATGCCGAGAATGGACGGTATAACGGCAACCCTTGAAATAAGGCAGAAAAGTAATGTGCCCCTTATTTTTCTTTCTGCAAAAAGTGAGGACACAGACAAAATTACAGGCCTTACCTTCGGCGGTGACGATTATGTGACAAAGCCCTTTAATCCTCTTGAATTATGTGCAAGGGTAAAAAGTCAGATAAGGCGCTATGTTTCCCTGGGCGCAATGGAGGAAAATGAAACTGTTATCACAACAGGCGGACTCAGCATTGACACTCAGGCAAGAAAAGTTACCCTTGACGGTGAAGAAGTAAGAGTCACCGCAACGGAATACAAAATTCTCGAATACCTTATGGTCAACATGGGCAGAACTCTTTCCTCAAACCAGATTTATGAAAATGTCTGGAATGAAAACGCCTTTTCAACGGAAAAAACCGTTACGGTACACATCAGGCGGATTCGTGAAAAAATCGAATTCGACACCAAAAATCCAAAATATATAAAGGTGGTGTGGGGAATTGGATACAAAATTGAAAAAATTTAATCTTTCAGCCCTTTTTAAGCTTGTAGCAATTGCACTTTGTCTTTTGTGTATAGGCGGTACGGTAACACAGCTCACTTCAAGCCTTGTGATGGCAGAAAAAAGAGAGCTTGGATTAAAACACTTTGAGGATGCTCTTTATTACGCAGACGAAAGAGATATCTGGGAGACAGAAAGCTTCAAGCGGGAATATCAGATTTTCGGTGACAGACTTTCTTATATGATAACCGCTTACGGTGACGGCAGCGAAGATGCCTATAACACAATGGTCGAAAGCCGTGAAAATCAGGCTCAAGAAAAATTCAACAGAGCAAAGAAAAACCTCATCGCTCAGATTAAACAGGACCAGGGCTTTTTTGACTACCTTGTTGCCCTTTCAAGCGGTGATATTGTTGAATGCGGCTTTGTTGAAATTTCTGATAAGCTTGACAGTGACAACTTCTTTTATGCGGAAGAAATTGATGATGCTGACATGGATTATGACTGGCTTTCTTCGTCAAATTATAGTGAGGAGAGGGTTATAAAAGAGATTCCCTTAACCGATGAAGTGAGAAAACTCGCTGAAGAAAAAAAGGCAGACGGTATAATCTATTTAAGCTCAGAGGGTTATATTATCAACGAAGCCGCCGAGGAAACGGAAAAATTTTATCCCGCAGGATATTATCTTTTTAAGGTTGATGACGCAACGCTCAAAACAAACCTTATTCAGAATAACATTATCGCAAGGGGAAGTCAGACCTTTGAACAGTTCAGCAAGGAATACGAAGAGCTGCAGCAGTATCTTGACGAGAATTTCTCCTCAGCAAGATATTTCATCAGGGATGCTCTCGGTAACACCTATACTAATGTGAAGTCTCTCGGCAAAAAATCTGACGATGAAAAAATAATCTCTGCTTTTTCAAAGATGGGCTTTTATACCGTTGAGGCTGATAATGAGGGAATGCTTCTTCATGACGGAAGATATTACACCGGCTATTCCTTCTTCTCTCAGCTTGAAGGTGATGTTTTTGCTGAGGGTACTGTGCATCATTACAACCAAATCATAAGCCCGGTACAAACAACAACTATGCCTGTCACAACAACCTTTGCGCAGTCCACAACAGTGCCTGAACCTGCATCAGACACTGCCGAAACAACAGCGGTGACAGTAACAGTGCCGCAAACCGAACCTGTACACACAACCACTGTGCCGGCAACAGTACCAACTGCTGCCACTACAGACAAATATAACGGTACAAGCTCTTTTCTTGTTCTCACAGAAAAAGCAAGCGATATGGATATTTATGTTGGTGTGGATATGAGCTCAGAGGCTTATGCAAACAGAGAGTGCCGTTTTTCACAGGTTAATAACAAAATCATTCTTGCCCGCGACATTGCAAAGGATACAGTCAAAACCTGCGGAGCACTTGTGATACTTTTTATTGCACTGTTTATTTTCCTTATTCTTTATTCGGGAAGACGCTTCGGTGACAAAGAGAATGTATATATGTTCAGGCTCGACAGCATGTTCACCGACTGGAGAATTATAATTGATTGCGGTATAGGCTTTCTGCTCATACTTCTGATTGGGTGGATTCTTGAAGAATTTTTCAGTAGCGGCAATGTCAATGAGCTTGTTATTCTGGCATCGGGTGCTGTTTGTGCAGCCTTTGGCGCCGTGGTACTTAACCTTGTGCTTTTCATCACAAGACATATCAAAAACAAAACATTATTCAAAAAGCTTTTCCTTGTGTGGTGCATTGAAAAATTCTCCGAAAAGTCAGGCAAGGCACTGAAAATCAAAAATAAAATTCTCAGCATACTTCTGATTTTATTTGTGCCCGTGAATATCTTCGCTTACTTTTTCATCATGGACTTCTGCGACGATGAAATCTGGATGCTTCTCTCTCTTACGGCATTATTGACCTATGACTTCACTGCCATCGGTTTATTGGTGAAGGAAAAGAATTGGATTGTGCCGATTAAAGAAAAAATGAAGTATGTCAGAGGCTTTGAAAAAGAAACGGTAATAAAGGGAATAATCGTACTCGGAGTTAATGCCGTTCTCGGTCTTTGTGCAATTATTGAAATTGCAAATACTGAAACCCTATGGTTTTTATTTGCTCTTATGGGCTTTGACATTTTTGTATGCATTCAGCTTATCCGTTTTATTGCAGGGGTTAAAAAGATATTCACCGCCGTGAATGAGCTGAAGGAAGGCAACTATGATGTGCAGATTAATCTGTTTGCAATTCCCTCATCTCTTCGTGAGCCTGCAAACAAGCTTATGAGCCTTCGTGACGGACTGAAGGACGCTGTTGACGAAGCCGTAAAGCAGGAGCAGACAAAAACGGAGCTTATAACAAATGTGTCTCACGACCTGAAAACACCGCTGACAAGCATTATCAACTATGTTGAGCTTTTGAAAAAGTGTGATATAGCCGATGAAGATGCAAAGGAATATCTTGCCGTTTTAGGTGAAAAGAGTGACCGCCTTAAAAAGCTTATTGAAGACCTTGTTGAAGCTTCAAAGGCATCAACAGGAAACCTTAAGGTTGAATTTATGGAAGTTTCTCTTAATGAAATCACAAGCCAGATTATCGGTGAATTCTGTGATAATTTTGAGGAAAAGGGACTTTCTCTTGTCACCGTTTTCCCCGAGGAAAATATAATTGTAAAAGCGGACAGTAAAATGCTTTACCGTGTACTGGAAAACCTTATGAGCAATGTTTCCAAGTATGCAATGGAAAACACAAGGGTTTACATTACAGTTGAAAAAAGAGAAGGCAGGGGAGCTATTTCCGTAAAGAATATTTCCGCCTTACCTCTGAACATTACTGCAGAACAGCTTAAAGCAAGATTTGTCCGCGGTGACGAAGCCAGAACAACAGACGGCAGCGGCCTTGGCCTTTCAATTGCAGAAAGCCTTTGTGAAATTCAGGGCGGCAGACTGAATATTGAAATTAACGGTGATCTGTTTGTAGCAGAAGTCGAAATATGAATTCGCAATTCGCAATTCATATTTCGCAATTGCGCCCTACTTGGCAGTAAAGGGCACAACCTGCCCGCTGAATTTACAAAAAAGGACGACCAACGGTCGTCCTTTTTGAATGCACTTTGCATTCTGCATTTACCGAAAAAAAGCACCCCGCAGGGTGCTTTTTTTTACGGTAAAACAAATCCGCACTTTTTCATTGCCTTCTGAAGGGTTCTGTCTGCAATTCTGTTTGCAGTTGCAGCGCCCTTTGCAGCCATTTCCTTAAGATATGCCTGGTCTTTCATGTACATCTCATATCTTTCCCTTACAGGACGAAGCTCTTCAACAACAGCTTCACCAACAGCCGTTTTGAAGTCGCCGTAGCCCTTGCCGCGGAATTCGTTTTCAATTTCTTCCATGGTAAGGCCTGTGCAGCATGAGTAAATACCCATAAGGTTATTAACACCGTCTTTTCCGTCACCGAAGTATACGCCGCCTTCACTGTCTGTAACAGCACTGCGGATTTTTTTCATGATTGTTTCAGGTGCATCAAAAACAGAAACATAGCTCTTCGGGTTGGGATCAGACTTGCTCATTTTCTTTGTGGGGTCCTGTAAGGACATAACCCTTGCACCCTGCTTGCCGATATAAGGATCGGGCACGGTGAAGGTCTTTCCGTAAATACCGTTGAAGCGGGCAGCGATGTCTCTTGCAATTTCAAGGTGCTGCTTCTGGTCTGCACCAACGGGCACAAGGTCTGCCTGATAAAGAAGAATATCGGCAGCCATAAGCACGGGATAGGAGAAAAGGCCCACGTTTACGTTATCTGCATGGGATTTGCTCTTATCCTTGAACTGTGTCATTCTGCTCATTTCACCGAACTGTGTGTAGCAGTTGAGAATCCATGCAAGCTGTGAGTGGGCAGGTACATGGCTCTGAATGAAAATGATGTTCTTTTCAGGGTCAAGACCGATTGCAAGAAGCAGGGCAAAAACCTCCATAATCTGCTTACGCAGCTTTTGCGGGTCCTGTCTTACAGTGATTGCATGAAGGTCTGCAACAGCAAAGGCAGAGTCAAATTCGTCGGAAAGCAATTTCCAGTTTTTCAGTGCACCCAGGTAATTGCCCAAGGTGGGAATACCTGAAGGCTGAATGCAGGAAAGTATTTTCTTTTTCTTTTCCGGTGCCGCATTTTCAGCACCGGGAATAATAATTTTTTCTTCCATAATACGGGTTTCCTTTCAATGATAAAATAAAAGACCTGTTCCAGAAAGGAACAGGTCTGTACTGTTTAGCCACCTTAATGTTTTGCACGTACAAGCATACGCTCTCCCGGTAACGGCAGGAGCTTCCGTCGACGCCTACTTTTAATTTCGGGCCGCCCTCCCGGGTCCATTCACACAGTTTTCCGCTGTCACATTCCACCTTTTTGTGACTCTCTGTAAGCATCCCTTTGTGTTACTACTCCCGTTCAACGGTTTATATAATATTGTGGAATAATTATAAGCTCAGAGCTTGTTTTTGTCAAGCTTAATATTTTCTTGAAAGACGGCTTTCAGCCTCTTCTCTTGTGATTTTGCCCACATTATGGTCAGCCATAATCTGAACGTCCTTATCGTTAAGCTTATAGAAGCTCCAGAGAATAAGAGCAATTACAAGGCCGATGATGGGCACAACGTTGTATGTGAACCATAAGCCGTTAAGAGCTTCCGGAGTCTGCTGAGAAATAGCGTCAATAGCCTGAAGGTCTGCAAAGTTGCTGATTTCCTGTTCAACACCGTCAATAATAAACTTGGTCTTGAAGCCGAATACACCGAGAAGAGCAAGACCCATTGAGCCTGAAATAGCAGCAGCAAGCTTAACTGCGAAGGTCTGGATAGCAAATGTGATACCCTTTGCCTCTGTGCCTGTTGTGTATTCACCGTATTCTGCACAGTCGGGAGTGAAGGTGAAGGAAAGAACACCGATAATACCGAGAGGAATTGAACGGAGCATAAATGCGATTGTGAAAAGAATGAAGTTGCTCTTGGTGGGAAGGATAAGGAAGGAAAGAAGAATTGTTGCAATAGCTGAAATCTTGAACAGCTTGGTTTTGTCTATCTTTCTGATGATTTTCGGTACAAGCAGAGCCATAACAAGCTGAGGAACAGCTGCAACGGTACCGGTAATAAGAGAAGCAAGAGAGTTCTCATAAATGTAGTAAGCGAGAATCATGTGAAGGGCATTGTAGGTCTGAGCGCCTGAATAGAAGATATATCCGAGATAGTAGATAAGAAGATACTTGTTGCTGATAACATACTTGAGCATTCTTCTTACGGTGAACTGCTCTTCGTCAATGGACTGATTTCTTTCCTGACATTTTGTGCAAACGGGGAACATTGTGAACACGGCAACAAGGGCTACGATAATTGAAACCCAACCGTAATTAAGGCCGATGAATTCACTGATAAGTAAGGTAACAAGCACTGTTGTAAGTGCAGAACCGATACCGCCGGTAACACCCTTGAGAGAAAGAATTGTGTTTCTTTCTTCAATATTGCTTGTCATTGCTGTAATAATACCGAAAGCGGGAACGTCGCAGAGGGTATAAGCTGTATCCCAGATGATGTAAGCAAGAGCGAACCATACAAGCTTTACGGTTTCACTTGCGCTGCCGGGGATAATGAAAATTGCAATTGTGGCTGCAGGGGTAAGTGCACAGGCAATTTTAAGCCATGGGATATATTTTTTGCCGCTTTTGAACTGCACCTTATCAAAAATAACACCGAAGATAGCATCGTTGACTGCGTCCCATACCTTAACTGCAAGCATAACAGCAGCGGATTTTACGGGGTCAACGCCGATAAGAAGCAGGAATGTGGTGAGATAAGCAGCAATCATACTGTAGATCATATTCTGACCTAAGAAGTATGAATAATAGCTTTTTCTTTCGCCGGGATTGGTCTGCCACAAGGGGTTTTGCGGCTTTTTGGTTTTTGTACTCATTTTTTATCTTCTCCTTTTTGAAATTAAAAAAATATGACACTTAATTTTAACATTACGAGGCCTTTTAGTCAACTGAAAAGATGAAATTATATTGTTTTATTTGAAGAAAAAATATGGAATTGAATATAAAGGAATATTGGGGCAATAATATGCATAAGGATAAAACACCAGAATAAAAGGAGACTTTACTTATGAAAAAAATAATTTCTTTAATTCTTGCCGCCCTTGTGCTTGTAACTGTAGCCTTTGTTTTCGCCGCCTGCGGAAATGAAGAAACAAAAAATGATGTTACATCAATGATGGACGATGCAACAACACTTATGGATGAGGTTTCATCCGGCCTTGATGACCTTGCCGATGACCTTACGGAAAACGGTAATGTTACCGATGAATCACAGGAAGACTCAACTGTTGAAGACACCTCAGAAAATGAAGGCCTTCTCGGCGGAGAAGAAGACGCACAAACAACACAAGCAGAGTAAATTCAAAAAGGACGACCGTTGGTCGTCCTTTTTAAATGCAAAATGCAAAGTGCAAAGTGCAAAATTGCGGGGACCACAGTGTAAAAAGGCACAATCAACCCGCTGAATTTACCTGTAGTATACAGAGTAAAAATATTTGCTGAAATTTCCAATATAAGACAATAAGACGCTTACCCGTATGTAAGCCCGAAGGGCGTATGCGGTGAATGTGGCGGATATAAGGCTAAAGGAAAAACCATGCGTATAGCAAAAAGGGCGCTTTGCATACTTTGGCGCCTGACTGTGCCAAAGTATGTGCCCTAGCGGCATGAGCGCTCCGGGGAAGGTTGCCGTGAAATGGAACATAGTTAAGGTAATCACCGGCTCACTTAATCGACAACGATGTAAAGGTGAACCACTTAGTCGAGTGATGGGTGGGGAATGCCCTCTCCGTCACTGCGTGACACCTCTCCCAGAGGGAGAGACAAGACGCCCACCAAAAAAAACAGGGATGACATGGATGTCATCCCTTATAAAATAAATTCAGCGGGTAGATTGTACCCTTTATTGCTTTGTTGGGCGCAATTTTGCATTTTGCATTTTGCACTCTGCATTTAATTAATAGGTGAAGTCCCAGCTTTCGTCAAGGCCGCCTTCAAAGGTTGCCATGCCTTCCATGCCGATAATTTTTGCAACGCCCTTACCTGTCATGGGCATTTTGTTAACAAGCTTGATAACCTTGCCCTGAGGATTGACAACAATTTCAACCAATGAACCGGGGTAATGCATGTTTGCTTCAGAAATTGTAACGCCGGTCAGGTTAAGTGATGTAAGGTCAAGGTAACCGATTACATTGGAGTTATATGCCGGTATAGGTGAAGAAACGGTTGTGTCTTCAACTGCAATGTTGGCTGAGTAAACTGTGTTCTCACCGTCTTTTCTTGCAGTTGCAGAGGTAATACCTTCCTTGGAGAGCTTGAAATCCTTACCTGTGGGAGGAATAACATCCTTGGGTGTGGCATTGCTCTTATCGTTATCGTTTGTAACACCGTTAGAGAAGGTGAAGGTAAGCTCCTCATCACCTGCAAGACCGCTGATGATTCTGTTAATTGCGCCAACAGCTGCGGGAACGGAGCAGTCGGTAACTTCAATTTTAATTGATTCAACCTTATGTGCAGTAAAATTCTGCTCTGCTCTGAGTTGTGCAACATAGCTGTTCATTTTTTCAATAACCTCTTCCTTTGAAAGTGAGGAGGGGTCATTACCTGCGGGCTTTTCTGTTGTTGAAGGAGCCTGAGTTGAAGCGTTATCTGTTGACGAGGGAACAGTGATTGCTCCTGAAGGCTGAGGCTGTGTTGAGGGAGTCTCAGTTGTAGGAGGAGTCTGAGTTGTGGGTGTTTCAGTTGTTGGTGTTTCGGTTGTTGTGGTGCTGTCTGACGACTGTGTTGCATTTATAAGCTTGTTTGCTTCAGCTGCACCTTTTTTGAAGCCGTGACTGTTACCCAGAACCCAACCCATGGCAAAAATCCACACTGCAAGGATTACAGCTATTGCTGCCTTAAATTCTTTTTTCATAGTAATTAATGCTCCTTTTTTTGTGTTTAATGGAGTAAGAAAACGTAAATTTACACTTATATAACCATACCTAATTTTTACTGTTTTGTCAAGTAAAAGAGGTTAAAATAATGTAAACATTGCACTGTTTAAAACATAAGTGCAGACACTATATAACTCAGAATCTGTTCTGCAAGATAGGAAAGCAGAAGTGCAATTGCAGAAACGCCGCCGAGCCTTGCAATAATATTGCCTGATTCAGCAGGACTTTTTGCCGCCAGAACACTTTTTGCCGCAGAAAAAATTTCCTTTTTGTAAAGCTTATCGGCAATGAAGCCTGCAACAAGGTGGGTAACAAGCATGATAAGCATCATGCCCACCATGGGGAGCATCATTGTCATCATCTGCTCTGTCATCTGCTGTGCGAAAAGAAGCATCTGTTCTTCAGTCATCGCAAAATAATCAGTAGGCATTGAATTGGCGAATTCTTCAAACTTTTTTGTATATTCAAGCATTGCCGGTGTGAAAGCAATGGATACTGCCATCATAAATGTCATGAACAGAACACCTGCTTTATAAAGCTTGCGGTAGAAGAACCAATAAGGGGCAAAGAAGAATGCCGCCCAGTTGAAGCTTATCTTTTTACCTGAAGCCAGTGCCTTGAATTTTTCGATGTAGCAAAAGGCCTTGGGCCCGATGAGGGAAGCGAGAAGATTGACATGAACATTTTCAACATAGCTGTCATAATAGGTATCGTGTCCTGTCTGCTCCACAGCGCCGATAATGCTCTGCTGAAGCTGCTGAGCGGTGGGGGGAACAAAATCAGGCTCTTGCGCTTGTGAATCCGTTACGCTTTCACCTTCGGCTTCGGTATTTTCCTGGGGCTGAACAGCTTTGTCATATTCAAAGCCTTCGCCTTCACCAAGACAGAAGGGAGCTTCATAATGAGAAACAGTTGCATCAGGTGAATTCTGCTTAGCTTCTTCTGCCTGTGTTTTTTCAATTGAATCTGCAAGGTCAATGCCGAAAACCATAAGCTTCATACCGCAGGATGCACATTGCTTTGAGCCCTTCGGATTTTTACGTCCGCAGTTGGGGCAGGGTGAGGTTTCCTCATCCTTGCTTTGCTGAATGTTTTTTTCGGCGGGGGCGGATTTTGCCGCATTACTGTGCCATACAAAGCCCTCAGCGTGAAGGTGAGCATTAACGCAGCAGTTGTTTTTTTCATAGCATTCTCTGTGTTGGGCGGTGGCACATTCGGGGCAGACAACAACGTCATCCTCCGCTGTAAAAGCTTTACCGCAGCCGTCACAGGTATTTCCTGTATATGTCATGATTTTTCTCCTTATCGAAAATTTTATTTGGGGCAAATAAACATGCCCTGTAGCTTTATTCTTTTATTATATTGTATTCTCTTTTTGTTTTCTTTTCAACATTTTTTTCTAAAATTTAATTTCATGTAATAATTGAAGCACAAAACAGTGATATGTAAGGTTTTTTTTAGCTTAATTTTGTTAAAATTATTGCTCTTTACAAATAAATGTGTATAATGTAAAAGGATAAATTTGTAAAGGTGAAATAAAATGTAATACTAAGCTTTATATTATACCAAATCTACTTTTTGAAAGGATTGTAAAGTTAATGGTTCAGTTTGAAGAATTAAGACTTAAACTTCTTGAAAGCGAAAAGCCTCTTAATGAGCTTGCAGCTGCACTCGGCCTTGATGAAATGGCAAAGGAAGTTGCAACACTTGAAGAACAGACTGCAGCAGAGGATTTCTGGGGTGACCTTGCAAACTCACAGAAGGTGCTTCAGAGAATCGCTTCACTTAAAAACAAAATCAAGGCCTATGAAGACCTTAAAACAGCCTATGAGGATGCCCTTGTTATGATTGAGCTTTCCGACGAGGAAGGCGACCTTGACCTTTTGCCTGAATGTGAAAGCAGCGTTAAGGCAGTTGAAGAGGAGCTTGACAAGCAGACTCTTGCAACTCTTCTTTCAGGCGAATACGATAACAACAATGCAATTCTCACCTTCCATGCAGGTGCCGGCGGTACCGAGGCTCAGGACTGGTGCCAGATGCTGTTCAGAATGTACGGTCAGTGGGCAACAAAGCACGGCTTTAAATTCACAACCGTTGACTTCCTTGACGGTGACGAAGCAGGTCTTAAATCTGCCGTTGTTGTGATTGAAGGTGAAAACGCTTACGGTTATCTCAAAAGTGAAATGGGTGTTCACCGTCTTGTCCGTGTTTCTCCCTTTGACTCCTCAGGACGCCGTCATACATCATTTGCTTCACTTGAGGTTATGCCTGAAATAGATGACACTGTTGAAGTTGAAATCAGAGAAGAAGATATCAAGATGGAAGTTTACCGTGCTTCAGGTGCAGGCGGACAGAAGGTTAACAAGACCTCATCTGCAGTACGTCTTATTCATGAGCCTACGGGAATTGTTGTATCCTGTCAGGTTGAAAGAAGCCAGCATCAGAACAGAGAAGTTTGTATGCGTATGCTGAAATCAAAGCTTATCGAAATCAAGGAAAGAGAACACCTTGACAAGATTGAAGATATCAAGGGTGAGCAGAAGGAAATCGGCTGGGGCAGCCAGATCCGTTCCTATGTTTTCATGCCCTACACATTGGCAAAGGACCACAGAACAGGCTTTGAAATGGGTAACATCAACGCTGTTATGGACGGTGACATTGACGGCTTTATCAACGCCTACCTTAAAAAGCAGTCACTTGATTCACTTAATGCGGAGTAAAAAACGGAACAGTAAACAGTTAACCGCAAGAAAATTTAAAGTTCTTTGGTTACTTTCTTTCAAGAAAGTAACGCCCCGCGGCGAGCGCAATGAAAGAAAATTATATAATATGTATATGTAAAGTAAAGAGCAATCCGATGAAATTGGATTGCTCTTTTGTTTTTTTACAAAACTTTGTTTATTGTTTATCACCCTAGCTGATACCTATCTTAACCTTGTACCATTTCACGGCAATCATCCCCGGAGCGCTCATGCCGCTAGGGCACATACTTTGGCACAGTCGGGTGATGGATGGGAAAATCCCTCTCCGTCACTGCGTGACACCTCTCCCAAGGGGAGAGGCAAGACGCCCGCAGAAAAGGTAATTAAACTCAGCGGGCAGATTGTGCCTTTGTGCACTGTGTTTCCCCGCAATTCTGCATTCTGCACTTTGCATTTTGCATTTAAAAAGGACGACCGTCGGTCGTCCTTTTTTATCAGTTGTTGCCCATTGAATAGTTGGGAGCTTCTTTTGTGATTGAAATATCGTGGGGATGGCTTTCGATAAGACCTGCTGATGTGATTCTGATGAACTGTGTTTTTGTTTTGAGCTCATCAATTGTTGCGCATCCGCAGTAGCCCATACCTGCACGAAGACCGCCCATCATCTGATATACGGTTTCGCTGAGAGTTCCCTTATAAGGTACACGTCCTTCAACGCCTTCGGGAACAAGCTTCTTGTTGTTAGCCTGGAAGTATCTGTCCTTACTGCCCTGATTCATGGCTGCAATTGAGCCCATACCGCGGTATACCTTATACTTTCTGCCCTGATAGATTTCTGTATCGCTGGGTGATTCCTCACAGCCGGCAACAAGTGGGCCAACCATGATTGCAGAAGCACCTGCGGCAATTGCTTTAACAATTTCACCTGAATACTTGATACCGCCGTCACCGATAACGTTCTTGCCGTACTTTGCTGCCATTTCAGCACAGTCGTAAATAGCTGTAACCTGAGGAACACCGATACCTGCAACAACACGTGTTGTACAGATGGAGCCGGGGCCGATACCAACCTTTACACAGACAGCACCTGCTTCGATGAGAGCCTGAGTAGCTGCAGCAGTTGCAACATTACCTGCGATAAGGGAAATATGGGGGAATGCAGCCTTAACCTTTTCAACAGCCTTGAGGATGTTTTTGCTGTGACCGTGAGCTGAGTCAAGAACAAAAGCGTCAACGCCTGCATTTGCAAGGGGAGTTGCTCTGTCAAGAACGTCTGCAGTGGCACCGAGAGCGGCTGCACAAAGAAGTCTGCCCTGTGAGTCTCTTGCTGAGTTGGGGTACTGAACAGCCTTTTCAATATCCTTGATTGTGATAAGACCTGTGAGGTTGCCGTTAGCATCAACAAGGGGAAGCTTTTCAATTTTGTGCTTCATAAGGATAAGCTTTGCTTCTTCAAGAGTTGTGCCTTCTGCACCCACAACAAGGTTTTCCTTTGTCATAACCTCGCTGATTTTTATATTATAATCTGAAAGGAAACGAAGATCGCGGTTTGTGAGAATGCCCACAAGCTTGCCGTTTTCGCAGATGGGAACACCGGAAATACGGTAGTTATGCATAAGGTTTTCAGCTTCATAAACATAGTTATCGGGAGCCAGGAACATGGGGTTTGTGATGATGCCGTTTTCGCTTCTCTTAACCTTATCAACTTCCTGAACCTGTGCATCGATTGACATGTTCTTGTGAATAACGCCGAGACCGCCTTCACGGGCAATTGCAATTGCCATTCTTGATTCAGTAACGGTATCCATGGCAGCAGTCATCACGGGGATGTTGAGTCTGATACCCTTTGTAAGCTGTGTCTCAAGGCTTACGTCAGCAGGAAGAACATCTGACTCTGCAGGGATGAGAAGAACATCGTCGAAGGTGAGACCTTCTTTTACAAACTTTGAATTGTAATCCATAATCATTTTCCTTTCTGTCTTTTTATTTATGAAAGAGCTGCGGTTTTTTCTGCTTGCTTTAAGCAGGAAAAAGAGTTTAAAAATATAATTGAGTTATTATAGCACATCATATAAAAAGTATCAAGTGAAAAAGAAAAAATATTTTTTGCCTTAATCTGACAGCAATTAAATTTTATACAAAAAAACATACAAAAAATCTCAACTCATGCCTATTGACACAAAAAACACAAAAACTTTTCAACATGGTGCAATGCTTAGTTTTTAACATTCGAAAAGGCGAAAAACACTGATTTTAAGGGAGTTTTTAACTTTTTCCACAGGTTTTTCCACACAAAAAGGTTAAAAACTGTGTGGAAAACGTGGAAAACAGCCCTTGGCAAATGATACAAAATTTTCTTTTCTTTTTCTACAAAATTCGTTACCGACACCTTGTCAGCAACCATATTTTTATATCTTTTTCCATGGAATATATAAGCACAACAGAAGGCAGAATAATGAAGACGATACTTTTAACGGAGGAAAAAATGATGATAAGAGGTATAAACAGACAAGTGGTTGAGGTGAAGGATACGGGCTGTGACTATTTTGAAAAAATTATGTTTTTTGTAAAGCCCGAATATGCTGCCGTAAGTGAAGGAAAAATCAGAGAACGGGCGGGGATAATTGCAGGCAACACCCAGAAGCCCCCTGTGACCAAGCTGAAAAAGGATAAAAGAATTGAAGTGCTGAAAATCTGCGGCTTTCTGCTTGCAGGCTTTGTTGCAGGAATTGTTGTGGGGGCAATTACGGGAATGTGAGAATGATACGGTCTGCACAATGTAAATCAAAAAAGGAACTTTTGAAAGACAAAAGTTCCTTTTTTATTGCGAAAAAGCGAGTAAAAGTAGTGTGCGTTATCTATTCGACAAATTGGAATTTATCGACGTATTAAAAAACCTTTCATAAACTGTGTTTCATTATGTGTTTCGTATACTATTTCCTTTTCTTTTTCTGTGCATCCAATCAGTATTTTAATTTCCGAATCTTTTTTCAGTAAATCAACAATGCACATTATTGCATCAACCTTTTTCTCACCACTTCCAACCCACACATCTATTCCTGCACCATCCATAGAGGTTGTATCCTTCAAATATCCATAATCAGCTCGATAAATGAAATCAGGATACTTAGGATGCGAAGTTCCTTTTGGTCTATCAATTATTATTTCTGAATTATTCACCAATTCATCTAATGCGTTCCAAAATTCAATATCATGTTGCATCTTATCAATCCCTTACAAATTCAAGTTTGTTTAATATATTATACCATAATTCTATAAAGCAATCAAGGCGAAGCCTTGTATATCATCAATTTCGAAGAAACTGCATATCATCCGCAACTTGTTGCGGTATATCATCATTGCGAAAGCAATACAACCTGCGGTTGATGATATGCGCCTGCGGCGATGATATACACGCTAAAGCGTGATGATATGCCATTGCTTTCGCAATGGATAAAAAAAGAAGTAACTTTTGGTAGACAAAAGTTACTTCTTTTTTGGAGCTGGAAACGTGACTCGAACACGCGACCTGCGCATTACGAATGCGCTGCTCTACCAACTGAGCTATTCCAGCATATATTCAATTGCAAAGGGTATTATACATTAAAAAGCACCAATAATCAAGGGGAAAACCAAATTTTATATTAAGGGGCCAACAAAAAAATGCGGAGTGAATCCGCATTTTTGTTTACTGTCTTATGTCATTTCCGCAGAACAGAAGGGGAATATAGTTGCCCATTATTCTTGATGCAACTCTTGGGTGGTATTCCTCACCAAGCTCATTGACGGAAAGGTTTGAGTTGATTATTGTGGGAAGAGAGCGCAGATATCTTGTGTTGATGATGTTGTAAATTTCCGCTTTTGTGAACTGTGTGCGGAATTCACAGCCGAGGTCATCAATAATGAGAAGGTCACATTCAAGAACGGATTCCCTGAAGGAGCTGTCGTCGGAATTTCTTGAAAAGTGTTCCCTTTCAAGCTTATCCATAAGATTCTGTGCACTTTCATAAATAACATTGTAGCCCTTGTCGATGACGGTGCCTGCAATTGCCAGGGAGAGATGAGTTTTTCCGAGACCTGTCATGCCTGTCATGAAAATGCTTCTGTTTTTAAGCGAGAAGGAGCTTGCATATTCCTTGCAGATTTCATAAACGGACCTCATATGCTCGTTCTGATTCACACCAAGACCCTTGTCAACAATATCGGGATAGTATTTCAGCCTGAAGCTTTCAAAGGTGCATTTATCAAGGGGAGCGTTTTTGTTGATTTCCTCTCTTGCAATTTCTTTTATAAGCTTCAGATGGCACTGACAGTACCTTTCTTCCCTGAAGCCTGTATCCTTGCAAAGGGGACAGGTGTATTTTACATCAAGATAATCTTCGGGATAACCTGCAGCTGAAAGAAGGGCCTTTCTTTTTTCCTGCACCCGAAGGCTTTTTTCTGAAAGCCTTTCAACATATTCCTTGGCATCAGCGCCCATGCCCACTGCTTTAATAACACTTGCACCGTAGGATGCCATTTCACTTTCAATTTCAATAAGCTCAGGGCATTTCATCACAGCAAGGCTGTGGCGTGTAAGCTGTTCTTCCTCAGCTTTTTTGCGGCGTTGGCTCAGGCGGTTTCTGGCTTCAATATAAACGCTTCTTTTGTAAGCCACGGTTACACCTCTTTTCTTTTGAATCAGTCGTTTTCTATTTTAATATTTCTGAGATTTATTGCTTTTTGCATATACTTGTCAATATCGTATGAAACCTCTTTTTCGGCGGATTTACTGTTTTTGCCGCCGGAGAATTTCTTCTGCTGCTTTTCGTTCCATTCATTCTGAAGCTTTTGTATATCCGGCGGAGTTTTAACCCCTGAAGAATGCCAGTTGCGGATTATTTTATCCATATAAGGCATACTCATTTTGCCTGTACGGTCAATTGATTCCTCATAGGCATAGTAAATCATGTCGGCATCATAGCCGAATTCCTTTACCCAAACGGTGAGGAAGCGTCTTTGCTTTTCTGTGGGGTTACGGTTGGTGATTTCTGTCATGGAGCGAAGCTTTTCCCAGGTTTCGTCAACAACGGTGTGAGATTCGAGGAATTCACTTACAGCTTCAATTGTAAAAATTTCGTTTTCACACCAGAGCTTGCCTATTTTTGCAATCTGACTGTAGCCGGTTTTCTTTTTGTCAACAGCATACTGAATTGCCATGAGTATAACCTCAATGGGAAGACCGTAGCCGTCATACATCATAATAAGAACAGCCTGACCCTCATAGCCCACGGTTTTGCCCAGAATAAGCTGTGCCTCCTGAAAAAGAGTTGCAAGCTCTTCGCACTCCTGAACTCTTGCGGCAACCTGCTCATGGCTGGGTCTGGGAATATCGAGTGAGGGAACTGTCTTTTTTTCTTTAGAAAGTGTATCTGTGGGTAAAAGCTCTTCTGCCTTTTGAATGCTGAGGGTGGTAACAGGGTCTGCCGTTACAGGTGAGGGGGGAACAGCACTCTGCCCCTCTTTTATAACGATACCTCTTTCCTGCCAGAAAATAAGCGCATCTGTCACATCTTCCCTGTCAAGCATGAGAGCTTCCGCAATTTTTTCGGCGGTAAGACCGTTTTCGTTCCCATGACGAAGCAGGTACAGCACTGTTTTGAGCTGTACCACACTTGCAAGTCTTATGTTTTCGTCAACAAGAACGTTGGGAACGGGAAAAATTCCCGTAAAAGAAAGAGGGTTGATTTTGAAGTTCATTTTATTTCCTTTAGCCTTATATCCGCCATATTCACCGCATACGTCCTTCGGGCTTACATACGGGATAGCGTCTTATTATCTTATATTGAAAATATGAGCAATGCGGAGCGACGGGGCGTCGCTCCCTACATAATAAATTCAGCGGGCAGATTGTGCTTTTTACTTCTAATCTTCCCCGCGATTGCGCATTGCGAATTGCGAATTGGAATTAATATTTGCCCAAGTACTTATCAATTTCCCACTGAGAAACTCTTGTGGTGTATTCCATCCATTCTTCCTGCTTTGCTTCAACATACTTCTGATGAACGTGCTCACCGACAGCATATTTTGCAAAGTCGCTGTATTTGAATTCTCTTACAGCTTCACGAAGATTCTTGGGAAGGGAGTGGATATCTTCCTGCTTTCTCTGCTCGGGTGTAAGGTGGAAAATGTTTGAATCCTTCGGCGGGGGAGGAGTCATAGCCTTTTCAACGCCGTCAAGACCTGCCTGAAGAACGGCAGCCATTGCAAGATAGGGGTTTGCAGAGGGGTCGGGATTTCTGAGCTCAACTCTTGTTCCTGAGCCTCTTGCTGTGGGTATACGGATAAGGGGACTTCTGTTCTTGGCGCTCCAGGCAATATATACGGGAGCCTCATAGCCGGGAACGAGTCTCTTATATGAGTTTACGATGGGGTTTGTAAGAACAGTGATAGCTTTGATGTGGTGCATAAGACCTGCGATGAAGTTATATGCAGTCTTTGAAAGACCTGCGGCATCGCTTTCGTCGCAGAATACATTTTTACCGTCCTTGAAAAGTGAAAGATTTATGTGCATACCGCTGCCGCATTCACCGTAAATGGGCTTGGGCATAAAGGTTGCATGAAGATTATGACGGTGTGCAATATTTTTTACAACATATTTGAAGGTCATAACATTGTCGGCTGTTCTGAGAACCTCATCATACTTGAAGTCAACCTCGTGCTGTGCAATAGCGTTTTCGTGGTGAGAGGCTTCAATTTCAAAGCCCATTTTTTCAAGGCAGAGACAGATGTCGCGTCTGCAGCTTTCTCCTCTGTCAACGGAGCCTAAATCAAAGTATCCGCCCATATCAAAGGTGTTGGTTGTAGCCTTACCGTGGTCGTCCAGATGGAAAAGGAAAAATTCACATTCGGGGCCTACAAAGCAGGAAAATCCCATATCTGCTGCCCTTTTGATTGCACGGCGGAGCACATAACGGGGGTCGCCCTCAAAGGGAGTGCCGTCGGAGTTATAAACATCGCAGATAAGTCTTGCGGTTTTACCTTCGTCGCAGTCCCAGGGAAGGATTACGAAGGAGTCAAGGTCGGGATGAAGACACATATCACTTTCTTCAATTCTCACAAATCCGTCAATTGAAGAACCGTCAAACATACACTTGTTGTCAAGAGCCTTCTGAAGCTGACTTGTTGTGACAATAACGCTCTTGAGCATACCGAGAATATCGGTGAACTGCAAACAGATAAAATTTACCTTTTCTTCTTTAACTATACGGATGATATCTTCTTTTGTATATCTGCCCATTGTTATAACTCCTTTATATTATAAATAAAAATGCTTATTCTATTTTATATTACCATTTAAAAAGAGGTTTGTCAATATTTAAGTAGTCAGTAGCCAGTAGTCAGTAGTCAGGATGCACCTTCGGTGCAAGTCATTTGAATTTATGTTACCATACCGACGGAGCAAAAAAACTGCCGATAATACGGCAGTTTTTAAAATTTTGTTTTAAGTTTATTTCAGCCCTTTTGCAATGGCAATAAGATGTTCCAACTGTTCAGTGCTCAAATTCTTTACGGTATCAAGAAGCTCTTTTGATTTTGTGGGATTGTTTACGGATACATCGAAAAATTCCGTAAGAGTAATACCGAGATATTCACAGATATAAGATAAGCCTGACAGTGACGGAAGAGCTCTTCCGGATTCTATACCGTTTATATATCCGGGGTTTTGTCCCATTGCCAAGCTCATCTCACGAGCCGATACACCTTTCATCATTCGTAGCTGTGTCAATCTTGAAGCAATATCTTTTTCTTCCATTATATCACCGCCTTTATTATATTTTAACCTACACACATATAAAAATTATTGTATATAAAACGATAATAGCATTGATTTATCGCTTAATATGTGATATAATCTGTGATGTGATATATTTCATATAATATATTAACCAGAATCTTATTGACCCCTATACATATTAATTTATTATTGAAGGAAGCTTACCCTTGCTCGGATAAGCCTGACTTCTTGCCCATAATTGGATTCACAGAGATAGCGAGGTCATAAGATAACCCACCGATTACTCGGTGGGTTTTGTAAATTGGAGGTTTAATTATGACGGTAACCTTCTTCGGACACAAAGATACACCGAAAGAAGCAGAAGAAACATTGGGGACTGTTCTTATTGATTTAATTGAAAATCACGGTATAACAAAATTTTATGTTGGAAACAACGGCAATTTTGATATTATGGTACGCCGTAATCTTGATACCTTATCAAAATTATATCCCATAAATTACAGCATAGTTTTGGCATATATGCCTGTGGCAAAGAGTGAATATGAGGATTTTACGAATACCGTTATTCCCGAAGGTATTGAAAATGTGACGAAACGCTTTGCAATTTCATACAGAAACAAATGGATGATAAAACAATCAGATATTGTTGTTACATATGTTACCCACAGTTTTGGCGGCGCTTGGCAGTTTAAATCTATAGCAGAAAAGCAAGGAAAAAAGGTAATTGAATTAAGCAAATAAATAGAACACCGTGCAAAAACAAAGGGACACGACAAGCGTATCCCTACAGTTTATTATAAATTGCCTTCGGCATGAATTGCACCAAGGGTGCATTGCGGACTACACCTTTCGCATTTATCAAACCTGACCCGCGATTGCGAATTGAGAATTGAGAATTGCGAATTAAGCCGAATATCCCCCGTCAACGGCAATAACCTGACCCGTTATAAAGTCGGCTTTGTCACTCGCAAGGAATGCGGCAAGGTGGGCAACATCCTCACCTGTGCCCTTGCGCATTATAGGTGTGGAGTCGATAATATCCTGAGCAT
>JAZSHC010000005.1:0-18502 GCA_045533065.1 Acutalibacteraceae bacterium | reverse complement strand
CCACCGATAATTGCTATATTAATATCCTTAAGCATTTGTATCCTCCTTTATAAATAACTTTTTTTACATTATATGAAGTAAAAAAATTAATGTTAATTTTTAAATAAGTGTTTACTATTTTCAGAAAATACAATATAATGTAAAATGTATTAATATGTGAGGTGCTTAATTATGCATGAAATAGATAAATTATTAGAAGAAAAAAGAAAAATTCACTTCATCGGTATTGGCGGTAGCGGAATGTGCCCCCTTGCCGAAATCATGCACGCATGGGGTTATGAAATTACAGGCTCAGATAACAATTCCGGAGATAACATTGATAAACTGAGAAATTTGGGAATTAATGTCATTCTCGGTCAGAAGCCTGAAAACATTGAAGGAGCAGATATTATTATCTATACCTCTGCAATCCTTGAAACTAATCCTGAATTGATTGCCGCAAAGTCAAGTGGTATCCCCTGTTTTGAAAGAAATAAGCTTTTTGGGGCAATTACAAGGAAATATAATAACTGCATCGGTGTATGCGGCACCCACGGTAAAACAACCGTAACCTCAATGCTTTCTCAGATTCTTATTATGGCTGAAAAGGATCCCACTGCTGTTATCGGCGGTAGACTCCCTCTCATTGACAGCCACGGCAGGGCAGGCAAAACGGACCTTATGGTCTGCGAGGCATGTGAATATCAGGCCCATTTCCTTGAGCTTTCACCCGATGTTGCACTAATTCTGAATGTAGACGAGGATCACCTTGAATTCTTCAAGAATATTGACAATATTATAAAGTGTTTCACTGATTTTTCTCTGCTCACTACAAATACTGTCATCTATAACGGTGATGATATTAACACAATAAAAGCAGTTGAATCGGTTGACAAGAAAAAAATTACATTCGGTAAAAACAGCACAAATGATTATTACGCCCAAAACATAACCTACAACAGAGGTGCATTTGCCGAATTTGATGTAATGTCAAAAGGTAAAGTACTCACCCACTTGGCATTAAGCATCCCCGGTGAACATAACATTGTAAATGCCCTTGGTGCTTTTGCAGCTGCAATAAACGCAGGCTGTACTGTTGAAGAATGTAAAAACGGAATCGAAGCCTTTTCAGGTGCAGGAAGACGTTTTGAAGTGCTTGGCGAATATCAGGGAATAACTATTGCTGATGATTACGCTCACCATCCCGGCGAGCTTGAAGTAACTCTCAATGCTGTTATGAAAATGGGATATAACACCGTATGGGCGGTTTTTCAGCCTTTCACTTATTCAAGAACCTCTATCCTTTTTGATGACTTTGTTCGTGTACTTCAGATTCCGGACAAATGTGTCATGACTGAAATTATGGGTTCACGAGAAGTTAACACCTACGGAATTTATACAAAGGATTTAGCTGAAAAAATTCCCGGCAGTGTATGGTATGAAGGCTTTGACGGCGTTGTTGAACATATTGTCAAAAATGCAAAAAAGGGTGATATAGTAATCACCCTCGGTTGCGGAGATATTTACAAAGCAGCAAAAATGATGATTGATAAATTGAAATAATTACCAATTGCATTTTTGCATTATCTGTTCTATATAAGACATAATAAAATCAGCGGACAAGTCAACGGCGTTTGCGGCTTCTCCGCGCGATTGATGCGGGGAAGCCCGGCACAATCGTATAGATTAAACCCCACCCGATAATAATCGGATGGGGTTTTTGTATTTCAATTCAAATTACTTAAAACTTGCTACATATTCTGCCATTTCGCCAACGGTCTTATGTTCTACAAAATCCTTTGCCTTAAGTTCAACACCAAGCTCTGACTTGATGTCGTTTACAAGGCACATTGTGTCAAATGAGCTTAAGCCGAGATCAGATTTAAAACTGTCTTCACTCTTGATTTCGTCAGCTTCCACGTAGTTTTCAAGGATTTCAACAAACTGTTCGAATGTGCACATTGCGGTTTACCGTTCCTTTCTGCATCGGTCAATGCAATTTTATTCAAAATTTCGCCCACTGTAATTTCAGGATTCTCAGCTCCGATAACAAGAGTATCAGCAATTTTTGAGTACAAAACCTTAAGGTCATATTCAGCTTCTGGCTCTTTTCTGTATTCAAAGATAAAATCAAGACCGTTATCTGATGTTCTGTGAAGCACCGTTACATAAAGCGGTATCATTGTTGCACCGTTATTATACCATATAGTTCTTGAGGTTTCTGCCATTTTTTCATCAATGCTTGCAAGCTTCAACATAGGTTGATAAGAAAGGCCGAAACTGTCATATGTTGAGTCAAACTTTGCATCCTCAGGCATAGATTTATGTCTTTCTTTAAGTGTTTCAAGGAAGGAAAGACTTGCATGAAGATACATTTCATTCTGGATTTCAGAAATTTTGTTAACGGCATCAACAAAGGTTTCCTCAGGTGCAATAATACTTCTCATGGGAAGGAAATTAATTCTGAGTCCGCCTGACTTTTTCTCGGCAATTGTTCCGCGGCGATTAATAATCATTTTAAAGGAAACATCTTTCTGATTATCGTTGAAGCAGGAAAGACCTGTTCTGACGCCCATTGAAATCAACGCAAATACTGAAAGATTTCTTTCGGCACACATTTTCAATACTTTTTCACTGTCAGTTGAGGACATACTGAACTTTATCGTTGATGCATCAGGAAGACCGGAATGTATATCAGCAAAACGGTGTTCAGGGTGTTTAATCTGCTGCTCTTTAAGACGGCTGTTTATCATAAAGTCCGTAAAAATCGGCTCGTCAGTTTTAGCAAGAGAATCATACCAGTACTGTCTGTCAATTTCATGCTGTTCTGAAGTTTCGTAATTAAGCTCTTTTTCCAACACAGGAATATAAGGACGCATAGGCTTTGGATAAGGCGTACCCTTTGTTTTGTGCAGGTATATTTCAATAACATCGTTAACAAACACCTTAAGAGAATATGCATCCATTGCAAGATGCTGAATTCTCATAAAAATACCCTTATATCCGTCAGCAAAATCAATAAGAGCAATTTTGTGAAGTTCGCAATTAAACATTGGTATGTTGCTTCTGGAAAAAGCAGTAAGCTTATCCTGTGCCTCATCAACAGTCATGTGACTGTAATTCCATTCTTCAACCTTAAGCTCACTTTTTTCGGTAACATACTGAAGAAGACTGAGTTTTTTGCCCATAACAAAACGTAGACGCATTGTATCGCATCGGCTTATCGCTTCATGAATGGACTCCTTCATAACCTGTTTGTCCATTTCACCCTTCCAGTAATACCCGAAACCGATATTGTTTACCGGATAACCGGAACCGTATTTAAGTGACATAAGATACATCATCTGCTGCGAATTACTTATTGGGTAAGCTTTTACAATTTCACCATTCGGCAATTTCTTTTCAACCATTTTTTTGCTCCTTGTAATAAAATTCAGTACGCTTTATTTTACCCGATGAAGTTCTGTCAAAAGGTTTATTTCTGATTCTGAAAGAATTGATATGTCTGTCAGGATTAAGACCTATATTAACACGGTCAACTATTTTTTCAATTTCACCCTCAACGTCAACAATTTCCAAAGATGAAGCAAGAAGTTCGTCAGGAAAAATCTCGGCAATAATACTGTCTTTTTCCGCATATACAACAACTTCTTTTACTATACCGTCATCAACGAAGCAGTTTTCGATTTCTTCAGGCGAAATATTTTCCCCGTTGGAAAGAATGATCAGGTTCTTCTTTCTTCCAACAAGATAAATGTGGTCATCTTTAATATATCCAAGATCGCCTGTACGAAGAAAACCGTCATCTGTGAAGGCTTCTTTTGTTCTGAGATGTTTTTTATAATACCCAAGCATGACGGAAGGTCCTTTAACCTGAATTTCACCGTCCTGCACCCTGACTTCATCTGTGCCGAGAAGCTTACCGTTGGAATATTTGCATTTATCTGAAAAATCTGAAGTAGTTATTCTGGGGCTGCATTCGCTCATACCGTAGCCTTGTCTTGCAGTTATACCGTACTGCTCAAATTCATCAATAAGTGCACTGCTCAAAAATGCACTTCCTGCAATCATTCTGCGGAATTTCTTACCAACAACAAGCTCGGCAGCTTCCCTTTTTGATAATTCGGGATGTCTTCTTTCTGCAACCTTAATTTTTGTTAAAATTGACTTGCACATTGAAGGCACAATTCTCATAATAGTCGGTTCAAACCTTAGAAGATTTTTATACAGATTTGTTATTTCACCGTTAAGACACAGTGTGCCGCCGTCATAAAGTGTTTTGAGTACATCACAGGCATAGCAGAAAACATGGTGCATCGGTAGCACAGAAAGGCTCACATCATCATCATCCATACTGTAGGTCTCATAACTTGAGTTCGCAGCCAGATTATGGTTAGAAAGCATAACGCCCTTTCTTTCACCTGTAGTGCCGGATGTGTAGATAATAAGAGCGCATTCATCCGGCTTCTCATCCAGCTCTGACAAAGCCGCATACTCAGAATCCGAAGAATAATTTTTAAAAATATCAGCAAACCATACCATATCTCCAAGAGAAACAACTTTTTTGATATTGCCATAGATTTCATTGATTCGTTCTGCTTTCTGTAAAAATTCCTCTTCGCAGAAAAGCATTTCAATATCAGCGTCAGCGAAAAGCTGAGTTGCTTCTTCAACAGTAATATCCGGTGCAAAAGGTACTACAACATTGCCACTGAAAATCATACCTGTAAGGCATGCAACATATTCATAGTTCGTTCTGCCGATAAAACCGATATGAATCCTTTTGTTTTCCAATGAACGTATATAGCGGCAAACAGCAAGACTGTCTTCAAAAAATTCCCTGTATGATTTTATATTCAACTCATTTTTTACATAGAAACGGCAAAAATCCTTATCACCATAAACTGTTGCAGCATATTCAGCAAGCTGTCTTACAGTGGAAAGCTGTTTTTTCAATATTAAAACACTTCCTTAACTTTTATTGAGATGCATTTTTCACTATTGAGTTTAATTCTTTTATACGGAATCTTTACATCTAAGACTCAATTATACATCAATTCTTTCCTAACTCTTTGCGTAATTATGAACCATTTGTAACATTTGCAACATCGGTATGCATAATATACTTTATGATTAAAAAATAACTCCCTGATTGAAACAAATCAGGGAGTAGTGTTGTATTATTCAAATCCTTCAAAAGTTACATTATTTTTCTTCATAATGTCCTCGTTTGAAAGAATTGCTCCGGCGGAGGGAAGACTTTTTGATTTATAACGGGATGGCTTGACAAACTCACCCTCAGTATATTGACGTACCATGGAAATCTTTTGATTTTTCTTTATAGTGATACAAGCAACACCCTGTGTATCCTTCATAGCCTTAGGTGAAATGACAGCTGTGTCAACAAGAAGACATCTGCCACCTGTCGTCTCAAGAACAATCTGATTATCTTCACGAAGATAAAGTATTGAAACCAGAGGAGATTTATCAGAATAAGCCTTGATGAGCTTCTTTCTGTTTGTCTTAGTGGCATAAGACGAAAGAGTAACCTTTGCAGTTTTACCGTTTTCAAAGAAGAACATCATAAAACCTTCATAATCCTTGGTAACAACCATATAAATCGGTTGCTCCCCATCTTCCATTTCAAGCTTTGCAGGAATATAATCACCAAGTACACTTGCCTTACTGTCTGCAAACTCAGAAGCCTTGGCTTTATAAACCTGATGTTTATTTGTGAAGAAGAGAAGGTCATTATTATTTGTCGTTTCAAAGCTCTGGAAAATTTCATCACTTTCTTTAAGCTTATGTTCACCGCCCATACGAAGTGAAAGCGGTGTTATCTTTTTGAAGTAACCGTCTTTTGTAAGGAAGAGGTTAACCGGATAATCAGGTACTTCCTCTTCAATTTCATCGCCTTCAATTTCAGAAGCGTAAAGAATATCACTCTTTCTGTCCTTACCGTATTTCTTGATAACATCCTTAAGCTCAGCAATGATAATCTTTCTGATTCGTGGCTTTGACGAAAGAATATCTGTCATATCCTTGATTGTTTCTTCAAGATTTTCGATATCCTTAAGTCGTTTTAAAATGTACTCACGGTTAAGGTGACGAAGCTTGATTTCAGCCACATATTCAGCCTGGATTTCATCAATGCCAAAGCCAATCATCAAGTTCGGAATAACTTCACTTTCTTCCTCTGTCTTTCTGATGATAGCAATAGCCTTATCAATATCAAGAAGGATTTTTTCAAGACCCTTGAGAAGGTGAAGTCTGTTTTTAGCCTTATTAAGGTCAAAGCTTACTCTTCTGTATACACATTTTCCTCTGAAGCGGATCCATTCGATAAGTATATCTCTGACACCCATTACTCTTGGATAACCGTCAACAAGAACATTGAAGTTACAGGAGAACGAATCTTCAAGAGGTGTGAGCTTGTAAAGCTTCTGCATTAATTTATCCGCATCAGTACCTCTTTTAAGATCGATTGTAATTTTAAGACCGTTCTTGTCAGTCTCGTCACGGATATCTGTAATTTCCTTGATTGAGCCTGCTTTAACTCTCTCAATGATTTTGTCAATTATAGCTTCAGCCGTTGTTGTAGGCGGTATTTCCGTAATATCAATGCAGTTGAAGCTCTTATCATAGGTATACTTAGCTCTTACCTTGATGCCGCCTCTGCCTGTGCGATAAATTTCCTCCATCTCCTCACGGTTATAAAGGATCGTACCGCCACCAACAAAATCAGGTGCAGGCATTGTGTCAATACAGTTATGCTGTTGGTCTTTTATAAGTTCAATTGTGGTTTCGCACAATTCACTAAGGTTAAATGAACAGATTGAGCTTGCCATACCGACGGCAATACCTAAGTTTGTATTGGCAAGAATTGACGGGAAGGTAACAGGAAGAAGAGCAGGCTCCTTCATTGTGCTGTCATAGTTATCAATAAGGTCAACTGTATCCTTATCAATTTCGCCGAAAAGCTCACTGCATATACCTTCAAGCTTTGCTTCGGTGTATCTGGCTGCGGCGTAATGCATATCTCTTGAGTAAGCCTTGCCAAAGTTACCCTTTGAGTCAACATAAGGATTCAGAAGGGCCTCATTGCCCCTTGAAAGACGGACCATCGTTTCGTAAATAGCGGCATCACCATGGGGGTTAAGACGCATTGTCTGACCGACAATGTTTGCAGACTTTGTTCTAGCACCGTTAAGAAGTCCCATTTTATACATAGTATAAAGCAGTTTTCTGTGGGAAGGCTTGAAGCCGTCAATTTCAGGAATTGCACGGGAGAGAATAACACTCATGGCATAAGGCATATAGTTGATTTCAAGTGTATCGGTTATTCTCTGTTCAATCATTTCACCGGCATTGGCAATATGGGTATTTTTAAGAAGATCAGCATCATTTGACTTTGATTTATCAGATGACTTTTTTCGTGCCATTTACTCTCCTCCTTTCAGCTTACATCGGTCATATCAATATAAAGATGACCGTAAGATGCAATATAATCCTTTCTGCCCGAAAGATTATCACCAAGAAGCAAATCGAACTTTTCTGCTGTTGCCTCGGCCTCGGCAGGATCGATTTTGATAAGTCTTCTTGTGGCAGGATTCATTGTTGTAAGATTCATCATATCAGCGTCATTTTCACCAAGACCCTTTGAGCGCTGAATTGAATATTTTTTGCTTCCGATAGCTTCAAGTGCATCAGATTTTTCTTTTTCAGTGTATGCAAACCAGGTTTCATTTCCGCTTGTAATTTCATAAAGGGGTGATTCCGCAATAAATACCTTACCCTCTTTGATAAGAGTTGGCACCAAGCGGTAAATCATTGTGAGAATAAGAGTTCTTATCTGGTATCCGTCAACGTCGGCGTCGGTACAGATGATAATCTTGCTCCAACGAAGGTTGTCCATACTGAAGGTTGAAAGATTCTTCATGCTCTTTGTGCTGACTTCAACACCGCAGCCCAATACCTTAAGAAGGTCTGTGATGATTTCACTTTTGAAGATTTTATCGTATTCGCTCTTAAGGCAGTTGAGAATTTTACCTCTTACAGGGATAATAGCCTGAAATTCAGAATCTCTTGCCTGCTTACAGGCACCCAATGCTGAGTCACCTTCCACTATAAAAAGCTCTCTGCGGTCAATATCCTTGCTTCTGCAGTCAACAAACTTCTGCACCCTGTTTGCCATATCATTGGAAGAAGTAAGGGTCTTTTTAAGGCTGAGTCTTGTTGTTTCCGCTTTGACGCGGCTTCTCATGTTAACGAGCACCTGATCAGCAATTTTATCTGCTTCAAGCTTGTTTTCAATAAAGTATATTTCAAGCTGATGACGAAGGAATTCCGTCATAGCTTCCTGAATAAATTTATTTGTGATTGCCTTTTTGGTCTGATTAAGATATGAGGTTTCCGTTGAGAAGGATGAGGAAACCAGAATCAGACAGTCGGCTATGTCCTGGAATTTGATTTTAGCATCGCTTTTTGCATATTTTCCGCTTTGCTTGAGATAAGAATCTATCTGTGAGACAAGAGCGCTCTTTACAGCATTATCGGGAGAACCGCCGAATTCAAGGAAGCTTGAGTTGTGATAATATTCAATAAGCTGTTTTTTGTTGGAGAAGGTAAGAGCAACATTAAGACGAACCTTATATTCAGGCAAGTCATCTCTGTCCTTACCGCTGCGATCTGCTTGCCAATACTGAACAGATGAAATGGAATCCTCTCCTGCTATTTCTTTGACATAGTCACTGATGCCGTTTTCGTAATAATAAACAAAGGTTTCAAAGCCGCCTTTAATCTGATTTTTAAGCTCAAACCTGATTTTAGGGTTTACTATAGCCTGCTTCTGCATAACCTGCTGATAGTATTCAAGAGAAATATCGATGTCGGTGAAAACCTCAAGGTCGGGCTTCCACCTGATTCTTGTACCCGTATCCTTTTTCGAATAGGGCTCACTTTTAAGACCGCCTATGTTTTCGCCCTTTTCAAAATGAAGGGTGTATTTATCGCCGCCATATTTGATTTCGGCATCCATATATTCACTTGCGAACTGAGTGGCGCAAAGGCCAAGACCGTTAAGACCAAGTGAATATTCGTAGCTGCCGCCGGAATTGGTCTTATACTTGCCGCCTGCATACATCTCGCAGAAAACAAGCTCCCAGTTGTATCGGTCATATTTTTCGTTATAGCCAACAGGGATACCGCGACCGAAGTCCTGAACCTCAACAGAGCCGTCAGTATATCTTGTGACAATGATTTTGTCACCGTTACCTTCTCTTGCTTCGTCTATGGAGTTTGAAAGAATTTCAAAAACAGAATGCTCACAGCCGGCAATACCGTTTGAGCCGAAAATAACCGCCGGTCTTTTTCTTACTCGGTCAGCACCTTCCAGCATTTCAATATCAATATCGGAATATCCTGATTTCTTTGCCATTATATATCAGTTTCCTTTCATAAAAATCAAAAATCACTAAATATAGTGGAAGATTTTACATTTTTGCACAACACTTATACTTTACACTATTTCTTTAAAAAAATCAAGATTTTTTAACAGAACTTTCCACAAACCACTTACCTTCGTCCTCATAAAGATAAGTAAACCTGCCGTTTATTTTTACGGTATACCGTATAGCAGTTCCGCCCACCTTCATAGCACAGGCTCGTCTTACATCTGTAACCCTGTCAATTTCATATTTTCTGCCGTCTTCCCACGTAATATTCACGGGCAGAACATTACCGTATTCGTCAAACTGTACCAACACCTTAACAAAAACCTTTCTCGCTTGCATTTAATCACCTCTAACGGTGCCTCATAAAGGGAGCAGGCACCTTTCCTTTGTTTTCAGGCAATTTTTCCTCTGTCATAAGGCAACAGTTAAAAACCGCCTTTTCACCGAATCTGCGGCGTATATCCATAACTGCATCGTCAATTTTTTTCTGCTTTTCATGTTTTTTATAATCCCCTGTCATTTCAAGCTGAACGGGGCAATTTTCACTTTGCAGGTTTATTGCCGTAACAGTTACGCTTCTGATATCATAAAGCCACGTGTAATTTTTTTGGAACAAAGCAAAGGCCGTTTCAGCAATCTCAACAGCTGACTGTGTTTCAAAGGGCGTACTGCATTGAAACTGCCTTGAAACAAGCTGATTATCTCTTACAGATATCTGTACTCCTCTTGCCTCAAGACCTGCCGCCTTAAGTCGTTTTGATATATCCTGAGAAAGGGAAAGAAAAACCTTCCAGACCTCCTCGCTGTCAACAAGGTCCGCTGTACAGGTGATACCGTGACCTACACTTTTTACTGCAGGATACATATCCTGAGAAACAACAGGAGAAAAATCAAGACCGTTTGCTTTGTTATACATTTCTTCTCCGCAAACGCCGAAAATAAGCTTCAACCACTGAGGTGAACACTCAGCCAGCTGACCCAGAGTATTAATTCCGTAGGAATTAAGCTTTTTGCCTGTTTGAGGCCCAATGCCAAACATTGCCCGAACCGGTAAAGGCCACACCTTTTCCTTGAAGTTCGCCTTTGTAATTCTGAAGCTTTCATCCCTGCCTGCAAGGTCACTGCCAAGCTTGGCAAAAGTTTTATTGAAAGAGACACCTATTGAAACCGTAACGCCTAACTCCGATTTAAAAGATTCCCGTATTTCGTTTACAATAGCATCCACACTTCCGAACATCCTTATACTTCCCGTCAAATCACACCAGACCTCATCAAGTCCCATAGGCTCAATTGTGTCTGTGTACCGCGAATAGATTTCATGAGCAAGATCTGAATATTTTATATACTGATCAAAATGCGGCGGCACAACAATCAAATCAGGACATTTTTGCTTTGCCTGCCAGATTACCTCGCCTGTTTTGACTCCGTATTTTTTTGCTTCCTCGCTTTTTGCAAGAATTATTCCGTGTCTGTCTTCAACGCTTCCGGCAACAGCCACTGCCTTGCCGCGCAGCTCCGGATTAAGACTGCATTCAATAGATGCATAACAGGAATTCATATCGGAATGTATTATAACCCGTTCCATTTCATCACCACTAAAAGAACATTTGTTCGATTGTTGGTATTATAAAACAAATCAGGCTTTTTGTCAACATGTATTTCAAGGTAAAACAACTAAAAGCAACAGTGCTTTTAAAACATCTGTTGCTTTTAATGGCTTTATTTGATTTTTACAGATACGGGAGAGCTGTAATAACTATATATGTAGCTATCCCCGATTTTCTTATAAGCCCTGACTTTAAAGTAGTATTTTTTACCGCTTTTAAGGCCGGTGTGGTATATTTTCACGGTGTTAGCTTTATAGTTGCCGATCTTTTTGTATGTTCCGTTTTTTGAAGAAGCATACCATACCTGATATCCGCTTTCACCGCCCTGGTCCTTCCATGCAACCGTTGCTCTGCCTTTGGCGGTTGATGCAACTCTTACACTCGGGGTGCTCGGAAGTGTATAAATCTCTATCTTTTTATAATCACCCCAGATAACCTCACCCGAATGTTTGATATAAGGCTTTACACAATAGATGTATTTTTTGCCGGACTTGAGACCGGTTATCTTGCAGGATGTGGACGTTGTTGACTTCACCTTTTTCCAGCCATTGTTATAAACATAAACACGGTATCCCGTTGCTCCTGTAACTGAAGACCACCTTAGAGTTACAACCGAATCCGTTCTCGTTGCTTTAACAACCGTCGGAGCGGTTGGAGCAGTATAAAAATCTGCATATTTGTAATCAGGTGACCATGCTGTCTTTCCGCTTTGTTTGATATAGGCTCTGACGGCAAACCTGTACTTCCTACCCGGTTTCAGCTTTGTAACATTATAGCTTGTGGAGGTTGTTTTCCCGAGCTCCTTCATTTGTTTTCCGGAGCAGAGATAAACCGTGTATCCCGTGGCATTTTTAACCGAAGACCACTTCAATTTAATGCTGTTTTTTTCAGCAGTTGAATATACCTTAGAGGTCTTGCCCAAAACAAGCTTTGTCCCTTCTATAGATACAGTTTTTTTGTAACTGCACACAGTACATTTCTTGGTCTTCTTGGCATCATATACATAAGTTGCATCACTGCTTTTTACATAACCGGTCATCTTGTGACCTGACTCGGGATAAGTGGCTGTCTTTTTTTGGATAACCTCTTTGCAATCACTGCAATAAATATACGGTGAATAGGCACTTGACGTGCAGGTAGCGGCAGTTTCTTTAACATAAACAAGGGTATGCTTACTGTTATGCAAAGCGGGAGAATCACCGTTTATGGTAACTGTTTTTTCAAAATTTTCACCCGTAGCCTTCAGTAAAGCTCCGTTGCCTTTTCCGACATCAGCAACAAGGTCATAGAAATCATAGCTTACCCCTTCACCTGAAACACTGTATGAAATATTTTTAGATTCATAAACGGGATATACAACAGGAACAACTAAGGTTTCGGATTTTGCAACTGCAGAAGCAGCAAGCGAAGAAACCGTTCTGTATCCTGTCCAATCGTAAAATGTTACGGTTGTTGTTACATTTTCAGGTTTCTCTACCCTGCCGTGAGTATAAGCAGCATTCCTTGCTGCATCAATGCCTATTTCATTATAACCTATCTGATTATAATGAAGACTGTCATGAACATCAGCAGGAGTGTCAGGTGTATACCAATTATCATCCTGGCGGACCTGAACAGGATAATCTACTCGTCCCTCAGGATAATGCTCAAGGAAATATGATGACACACCGTTTGTACCGTCGGGCATATAAACCCATGATTCGCTAACATTAGAAACAAGATTTATATCATTTCCGGGAGTGTTACAAATATAATACTGAGCAACTCTCTGACCTCTCATTTCCAGATCGCAAAATGATTGATAATAGGAATATTTATTAGAATCACCGTACTCACCGCGTCTGTAACCTATTCGGCTTGAACCGCCTGCTCTTGGCATGATAATATCCGCAAACCCGAAAACTTCCTTTTCGCCGTCACCGTTAAAATCAAAAGCTAAATCATTTTTCAGATTCTGATGCATTGACATGAAACAGTTGTAATAATACTCTGCTGTTTTGGTGTCATCCGAGCAACCCTGCAACCAGAAATAGCCGTAATTTTTAAGTTCATAGTGTCCTGCAGCTATTTCTGCCGCCATGACCTTCTGTGCAGCCTTGAACATAGCTACAGCCTGTTCATATTCGCTTTGTCCCTTCAGCCATTTTGAAATAACCGTTGAGCCATGTGCAGCATTTACAGTCCAGACCTTATCCCCGGTCATTTTGTTCCACTGATAAGCGAGACCGCTATCCAAACCTATTTTTCCGCTTCCTGCTTGTGTAAGAAGGTTAACAGGATATTTAGAAAGATACTTTGTTCCACCGACTGTATCCGTCTTTGAATTAACACCGGTAAGTGCTGAGGGAACAAACTGAGCTGCATTACTTACTGTAAGATCATCCTGATATCCGTAACAGGAATAAACCTGACCGTTTGTGTTTGCGATGGATTGGGAAGCTTTGCCTGAGGTGCCTCGCATATTACTCTGACCGATAAGAAGGAACATAGATAAGGGGGCTTTTTTTACAAAAACAGTATATTCATCTGTTCTGCTACCGTCTGTCAGGCTGATTGAAGCAGTACCGATACCTGTTGCATGTAAAACATTACCTGAAAGCTCAATAACAGAATCATCTTTTACGTTTTCAGGAACATTGTAACCGACCTTGTATGATGTCGGCTCTCCTTTATTGCTTATAACCGATGAATTGAATTCAGATAATGCCAGCCGGTCATCATAGTACATTGTTATGGTTTTATTTTCATAATCAATTACGGGTTCTGTACTGTCAGCCGACTGTGCATAGCAAGGTTGTGATAAGCAAACAACAAGCATTAACAGTACGCACAATATTAAAATTCCTTGTTTTATTAATTTCATTAATTTTTTATCTCCTGATAATATTGATAATTTGCCATATTCATTTACATGATAACATATTTTCGTCGCTTAATCAAGCATAACATATTAAACATAATTTTCACCGGCTGCAAATGAAAGCTTCTCATGTAAAAAACCGATTCGATTAACCGATTTCTCCAGCAGTTATGTAAAAAGATAAAATTATACTTCATCTTTTTTTGCATTGACTGAAATCAATTATAATGATATAATTTTTTTATAACCGATGCAATTCGGAAAAGAGAATAGGAGGAAAACAAAATGCAATATGATGTTGCCGTAATCGGTGCAGGTGTATGCGGTGCGATGGTTGCAAGAGAGCTCAGTAAACTTGACGCAAAAGTTATAGTTCTTGAAAAATGCAACGACATTTCAATGGGCACTACCAAAGCAAACAGTGCCATTGTCCACGCAGGCTTTGATGCTGAAACAGGCTCGCTTAAAGCTAAGCTTAACGTTCAGGGTGCTTCTCTTATGGCTTATTACTGTAATAAGCTTAACGTACCCTACAAAAATATAGGCTCACTTGTTGTCGCTTATTCCTGGGAGGATATGCAGACCCTTGATGTTCTTTTTGAGCGTGGCTTTAACAACGGCGTACCTAACATGCAGATTATTAGCAAGGAAAAGCTCAAGGCTATGGAGCCTTATATAAGTGACGAGGCTATCGGCGCTTTGTGGGCACCCACCGCAGGCATTGTAAGCCCTTATGAGCTGGCAATTGCCGCCATCGAAAATGCAGTAACCAACGGTGCCAGAGTCAAGAGAAACAGCGGTGTTTTCGATATTGAATATAAGAATGATATGTTCTATCTTTCTACAGCATCGGGTGTTATCAAAGCAAAATACATCATCAACTGTGCCGGTGTATTTGCTGACCAGATAGCAAAAATGATTGGTGATACATCCTTTAAGATTATCCCCCGAAAGGGCGAATATTATCTTCTTGATAAAACAGAAGGCACCATGGTGAATCATGTTCTTTTCAAATGCCCCTCAAGCATGGGTAAAGGTATTCTCATTACGCCTACTGCTCACGGTAATGTGCTTATGGGGCCTACCGCAATTGACCTTGATTTCGACAGCAAGCTTGATGTTGATACAACTATTGAAGGCCTTGATACAGTTAAGAGAGAAATCCGACAGGTTATTCCTCAGCTGACAACAAGAAATGCTATAACCTCCTTTGCCGGCTTACGTGCTCACATTGAATGTGAACACAGCGATTTTGTAATAGGACCGAGTGAAAAAAATCAGAGATTTATCAATGTGGCAGGTATTGAATCTCCGGGACTTACTGCAGCACCCGCAATTGCTCGATATGTAGGTCAGATATTCCGCAATCTTGCTCCGGAATACAGTAAAAAGGCAGATTTTATAGCAACACGTCCTGCGCCCATCAGAGTGAACGAGCTTTCTGCCGAAGAAAGACGTAAGCTTGTTGAAAAAGACAAGCGTTACGGCAGGATAATCTGCCGCTGTGAAGGTATAACAGAAGGTGAAATTATCGATGCCATCAAGGCTCCCTGCGGTGCAAGAGATGTTGACGGTGTCAAGAGAAGAACAAGAGCCGGTATGGGCAGATGTCAGGCAGGCTTCTGTGGTTCAAAGGTTGTTGAAATACTTTCACGTGAGCTTGGTGTTCCTATGAATCAGATTACCAAGCACGGTAACCGTTCAAAGATTCTTTATGAAAAAACAAAGTGAGGTGAGAGAATATGCTGAAATATGATCTGGTTGTTATCGGGGGCGGTCCTGCCGGTATGGCAGCAGCACTTAAAGCAAAAGAATGCGGTGTTGAAAAAATCCTCATCCTTGAAAGAGCGGCAAGTCTTGGCGGTATTCTCGAACAGTGTATACACACAGGCTTCGGCCTTCATCATTTCGGTGAGGAGCTTTCAGGTCCTGAATATGCTTACCGTTTTATTAAGCAGGTTGAAGAAACTGATATTGAAGTTAAGGTTGATACAATGGTTACAGACATTCTTACAGGTAACATTATTGTTGCAACCAATAATATCGACGGAATACTTGAAATACATGCTACAGCTGTTATTCTCGCCATGGGATGCCGTGAAAGGCCCAGAGGAGCTCTCGACATCCCCGGCTCGCGTGCCTCCGGTATTATGACAGCCGGTACCGCACAGAAATATGTAAACATCGACGGCTATATGCCCGGTAAGAAAATCGTTATTCTTGGCTCAGGCGATATCGGCCTCATCATGGCAAGAAGAATGACCCTTGAAGGCGCAAAGGTTGAAATGGTTTGTGAGCTCATGCCCTATTCAGGTGGCCTCACGAGAAATATTGTTCAGTGTCTTGATGACCTCGGAATACCTCTTAAGTTAAGCTGCACCGTTATAAAAACACACGGTATTGAAAGACTGGAAGGCGTTACAATTGCAAATGTTGACGAAAACAGACGTCCTATCCCAGGTACAGAGCAGTTCGTCGAATGCGATACGCTTATGCTTTCTGTTGGACTCATACCTGAAAATGAGCTTACAAGAAATGCAGGCGTAATCATAGATCCGATTACTAACGGTGCTGTTGTTGATGAAAACAGACAGACCAGCAGACCCGGTATTTTTGCCTGCGGTAACGTGCTCCAGGTTCACGACCTTGTTGACTATGTTACACAGGAAAGCTACACAGCCGGTGAAGGCGCAGCAAAGTATATCAAATCAAAGCATAAGAACAAAAGAAGCAAATATGTTTCCGTTAAAGCCGAAGGCGGTGTAAGATACGTTGTTCCGCAGAACATTACATGTGATACAGAATCAGATGTAAAACTCTATTTCCGTGTTAAAGATGTATACAAAAACGGAAGAATTACCGTTGAGAGTGCAGGTAAAGTGCTGTATTCCAAGAAAAAGCCTAAGCTTGCCCCGGGTGAAATGGAATATGTTATTGTCAAGTCCGAGGATATAAAGTCTCTTGACAGCAAAGAAATAACAGTTAAGGTGGAGGTGTAATCAATGAAACGTGAAATGGTTTGTGTTGCTTGTCCTTTAGGATGTCCACTTAGTGTTGAGATGAATGACGCGGGTGAAGTTATTTCTGTTACCGGTAACACCTGCAAAAGAGGCGAAAAATATGCACAGGATGAATGCACCAATCCCGTCAGAATGCTTACAACAACCATGAAAATTAACGGTGGCTCACTTCCTGTTATATCTGTCAAGACTTCTGCACCTATTCCAAAAGGCATGATGTTTGAGTGTATGAAAATAATCAACAACGAGGTTGTTGATGCTCCCGTTAAAATGGGTGAAGTTCTTATCAGCAACATCTGTGATACCGGCATTGACATTGTTGCTACTAACGAAATGTGATTAAGCAGATAAACGATTAATCTCATAAAACAAATAAAAACTCCTGCGGCAGATTTCTGACAGTCTGTCACAGGAGTTTTTTATATGAAGATAAAAAAGTCACTGCAGATGTTACTCCACAGTGACCGTATGTCTGATTATTCAGCGTCTGCAGCTTCTTCAGCAGCCTCTTCAACTACTGCTTCTTCAACTTCTTCTGCAGCTTCTTCAGCTACGGGTTCAAGAAGAGCGCGGATTGAAAGGCTTACACGCTTCTTGTCAAAGTCGATTTCGGTAATCTTAACCTTAACAACTTCACCAACAGAAAGAACTTCCTTAGGAGATGCGATGTGACGGTCAGCAATCTGTGAAATGTGGATAAGACCGTCAATACCGTCGATAACAGTTGCGAATGCACCAAATGTTGTAAGGCCAACAACTGTTGCATCAACAACGGAATCTACAGGATAATCTCTCTTGAGGATTTCCCAGGGATTGTCTTCAACTCTCTTATAGCCAAGAGAAATCTTTCTCTTTTCGCTGTCAAGAGCCTTAACATATACCTTAACAGTATCACCAACGCTTACAACCTCTGAAGGATGCTTGATTCTCTTCCATGAAAGCTCGGAGATATGTACCATACCGTCAACACCACCAAGATCTACGAATGCACCGTAGTTTGTGAGTGACTTAACAGTACCTGTGAATTCCTGACCTTCTGCAATGTTAGCCCAGAAGGATTCAACAACTTCCTTGCGTTCTTCACGAAGAACTGCACGGATTGAACCAACAACTCTCTTCTTCTGTTCATCGAGATCGATGATTCTGAACTTAACAGTCTGCTTTACAAGCTGGCTGAGATCTTCGTCCTTTGCAAGACCTGTGAGTGAAGCAGGAATGAATACTCTTGCACCCATAGGATATGCAATAACGCCGCCTCTTACAGCTTCTGCAACAACAGCTTCAACGATTTCATCGTTTTCTTTTGCTGCAACAATGTTTTTCCATGATGCTCTTCTGTCATAAAGACGCTTTGAGAGCTTCATGGTGCCTTCATTATCATTTGTTTTCATGATAATGAGATTGAGCTCGTCACCGATCTTGAGTTCCTTTGAGGGATCGGCTGTGGGATCATTGCTGTACTCTTCAACAGGGATAAAGCCGGCGTACTTTCTGCCGATATCAACCTGAATCTCATTAGGTGCGATGCCAACAACGATGCCAACAACATTCGGATTATCACTTGTATCGTCAATGCTATCTACT
>JAZSHC010000055.1:0-34182 GCA_045533065.1 Acutalibacteraceae bacterium | reverse complement strand
ACGCCCAGGACGGTCACGAAGCAATCAGACCTTCAACTGTTTCCCTTACCCCGGAAAAAGTCAAAAGCAGTCTTTCTGCTGAACAGTACAAGCTTTACAGCCTCATTTGGAACCGTTTCGTTGCTTCAATGATGTCTGCTTGCGTGCAGAACACATCAAAGCTTGAAATCAGAAGCACCGTTTCAGGTCAGCCTGAAGAAAAGTACTGCGTTTTTACAGCGAGCGGATATTCTGTTAAGTTTGACGGTTTTACAGTGCTGTATGATCTTCCTGATGCTGATGAAAAAAGTAAGCTTCCCGAAGGTCTTAAGCAGGATGAAAAGGTGAAGAACAGAGAGCTTAATAAAATTCAGCACTTCACACAGCCGCCTGCACGCTACACGGAAGAATCCCTTATCAAAACCCTTGAAGAAAACGGTGTAGGCAGACCAAGTACCTATGCAACAATCATTTCAACAATTGTTAAGCGTGAATATGTTGAAAGAAAATCAAAGCAGCTCATTCCCACAGAGCTTGGCGAGGCTATTGTAAATCTGCTTAAGGAAAAATTCAAAAACATCGTTAATGTAAAATTCACTGCACAAATGGAATCAAATCTTGACCTTGTTGGTGAAGGTAATCTCGATTACATCAGTATGCTCCACGATTTTTATGACGATTTTGAAGTAAATCTTCAGAAAGTAAAAAAAGAAATGGACGGAGTTAAAATTCAGCTTCAGGAGGATATTACCGATATTCCCTGTGAAAAATGCGGCAGAATGATGGTTGTTAAAACAGGACGTTTCGGCAAATTCCTTGCCTGTCCCGCTTATCCCGAATGTAAGACAACAAAGCCCTTTGTTGTTGAAACAAACGCAACCTGTCCTGTATGCGGCGGTAAAGTAATCTCCAAAAAATCCAAAAGAGGCTATACCTTCTTTGGTTGTGACAATTGGCCGCAGTGCAACTTCATGACATGGGATAAGCCTACGGATGAAAAGTGTCCCAATTGCGGCAAATCTCTTTTCAAGGGCAAGGGCGGAGTGCTTTCCTGCCTTGATGAAAAGTGTGGCTATAAGGGCAAGGCCGTTAAAAGAAAAAAGAATACAGAAGAATAAGAGGTGAAAAAAATGGATGAGCAGGTAGTTGTAATAGGCGGTGGTCTGGCCGGTGTTGAAAGTGCGTGGCAGCTTGCCAACAGAGGCTTTAAGGTAAAGCTTTTTGAAATGAAGCCCAACAAGTATACTCCTGCACATCATTCGCCTTTACTTGCAGAGCTTGTATGCTCTAATTCACTTAAGGCAAAGCGCCTTGAATCTGCTGCCGGACTTCTTAAAGAAGAAATGCGCCGCTTAGGTTCAGTCTGCATGGAATGTGCAGCTTTGTGCGAAGTACCTGCAGGTGGTGCTATTGCCGTTGACAGGGATGAATTTTCCCGTCTTATAACAGAAAAGATACAGAATCACGAAAATATTGAAGTTATAAACCGTGAAGTTACAGAAATTCCTGACGGTAATGTTATTGTTGCTGCCGGTCCTCTTGCATCTGATGCAATAAGTGAAAGTATCTCCGCTCTTTGCGGTACAGGTCTACACTTTTTTGATGCTGCAGCGCCTATTGTTACCTTTGAAAGCATAAACAGTGAAAAATCCTTCACAGCCTCACGTTATGAAAGAGGCGGTGAGGATGATTACATAAACTGTCCCATGAACAAAGAGGAATATGAGGCCTTTTATGAAGCGCTTATAAATGCTGAGGGTGCCAGCCTTCACAGCTTTGACAAGCGTAAGGATTTTTATGAAGGCTGTATGCCTATTGAGGTGCTTGCATCAAGAGGAATGGATACAATGCGCTTCGGACCCATGAAGCCTGTAGGTCTCAGAGACCCTAGAACAGGACACAGACCATGGGCGGTTCTGCAGCTCAGGAAGGAAAACAGCAAGGGTACTCTTTATAACCTTGTCGGTTTTCAGACTAATCTTAAATTTCCTGAGCAGAAAAGAGTATTTTCTATGATTCCGGCTTTGGAAAATGCAGATTTTGTGCGATACGGTGTTATGCACAGAAACACCTTTATTGATTCACCCCGTCTTCTGAACGGTGACTTCAGCTTTAAAAACAGGAAGAATCTGTTTTTTGCAGGTCAGATAACGGGTGTTGAAGGTTATATGGAGTCTGCCGCATCAGGCATTATGGCAGGCATCAACATGGCAAGAACACTTCAGGGTAAGAAAACGGTGATTCTTCCCGAAACAACAATGATCGGTGCACTCAGTCACTATATCAGTGACAGTAGTGTAACAAATTTTCAGCCTATGGGTGCAAATTTCGGTGTACTTCCTCCCATTGAGCCGAAAATAAGAGATAAAAAAGAACGTTATTCTGCACTTGCACAAAGAGGCATTGCGGATTTAGAGAATCATTTGAAAGGATGTGAAGAAGAATGAATATCGGCGAACTTGAAGAAAGAATCGGTTATAAATTCAAGAATATAAATCTTCTTGAAACAGCTCTTACTCATTCTTCATATGCAAACGAAAAGCAACTTTCAAGAGATTGTAATGAAAGACTGGAATTTTTAGGTGACTCCGTTTTAGGAGTTATAACTGCAGAGTATTTTTATCACAACGCAAAGCATCTTCCTGAGGGTGAAATGACCAAAAAAAGAGCAGCGTGTGTATGTGAAAAATCTCTTTACAACTTCGCAAAGGAAATCGGACTTGGCAAATACATTTTCCTTGGCAGGGGAGAAGAAAATACAGGCGGCAGAAACAGGGCTTCAATTCTTGCTGATGCCTTCGAGGCTGTAATTGCTGCTATTTATCTTGACGGCGGTCTTGACGAAGTTAGAAAATTTGTTCTTGATTTTATCAGAAAAGCAGCAACTCAGCAGATAAATCTCAGAGATTATAAAACCGAGCTTCAGGAAATTATTCAAAAAAACCCCGATGAGCATCTTACTTATGTTCTTGTGGGTGAAAGCGGTCCCGACCACATGAAGCACTTTGAGGTTGAAGTCAGACTCAACAGCAACATTATCGGTTGCGGAGAGGGCAGAAGCAAAAAGCTTGCAGAACAGCAGGCAGCAAAGCAGGCTCTTGAGCTTATGGGTATAAGAAGTTGAAGCATATAAATGTTGCTTTGTTTGTGCCCGATATGGGTTGTCCCCATCAATGCAGCTTTTGTAACCAGAAAACAATTTCAGGCAAAACAGTTCCGCCAACTGAGGCGGATGTTGAAAAGGCTGTAATAACGGCATTGAAGTCATCTGACTGTAACGAAGGTGAAATTGCATTTTTCGGCGGCAGCTTTACTGCCATTGAAAAAGATTATATGATATCACTCCTCAGCAAAGCTAAGCAGTATGTTGATAAAGGCCTTTTCAAAGGGATAAGAATTTCCACAAGACCTGACTGTATCAGCGATGACATTCTTGAAATACTCCGTTTTTACGGTGTAACATCAATTGAAATCGGATGTCAGAGCATGAATGATAATGTTCTCACTCTTAACAGTAGAGGACACACCTCCTCTGATATTGTAAAAGCGGCAGAGAAAATCAGAAGGTTCGGCTTTGAGTTAGGTGTACAGATGATGACAGGCCTTTACGGTGACAGTGATGAGGGTGCAATTGAAACTGCACGAAAGCTTATATCCCTGAAGCCTGACACAGCACGAATTTATCCTACGGTTGTTCTTGAAGGCACTTATCTTGAAAAGCTCTACCGTGCGGGTAAATACCCTCCTCAGAGTCTTGAAGCTGCTGCAGAGCTGTGTGCAGGACTTCTTATGATGTTTCATAAAGCAGACATTCCCGTTATCCGTCTCGGGCTTCATTCGGGAGGAAATGTTGAAGAAGGCTTTGTTGCAGGGGTTTATCATCCTGCATTCCGTGAGATATGTGAAAGCAGGATATATCTTAAACTTGTTACGGAAGAAATCCTAAAACAAAATATCAAGCCGGGTAATATCGAAATTACCGTTGGCAAAAAATATGTTTCTCAGCTTACAGGACAGAAGAAAAGTAACCTTGATAAGCTCAGAGCATCAGGCTACGATGTGAAAATTATTCAGAACGATTTTGAAAAATATAAAGTAAGTGTGCGAGGTTAAAAACTTATGACATTAACAGCACTTGAAATGCAAGGCTTCAAATCCTTTCCCGAAAAAACAACACTCACCTTCGGAAAAGGCATAACAGCTGTTGTCGGTCCTAACGGTAGCGGAAAGAGTAATATTTCCGACGCCGTCCGTTGGGTTCTTGGTGAACAGTCGAGCAAGTCCTTGCGCGGATCAAAAATGGAAGACGTTATTTTTGACGGAACAAAGCTCAGAAAAGCTCACGGTTTCGCCCAGGTTACACTGCGCCTTGATAACAGTGACAGAGCACTTAAAGGTTATGATACAGATGAAGTATCTGTCACAAGAAAGTATTTTCGTTCCGGTGAAAGTGAGTATAAAATAAACGGTGCTACCGTAAGGCTAAAGGATGTCCATGAGCTTTTCATGGATACAGGTCTCGGACGTGACGGTTACTCCATGGTCAGTCAGGGCAAAATTGCAGATATGGTCAGCGGAAAAGGCAAGGAATGCCGTGAAATGCTTGAAGAGGCAGCAGGTATTTCCTCTTACAGATACAGACGAAACGATTCACTTAAAAAGCTTTCACAGGCAGAAGAAAATCTTGTTCGTTTAAGAGACATACTTGTTGAGCTTGAAAGTCGTATCGGCCCCTTGAAGCATCAGAGCGAAAAGGCAGAAAAGTTTATAGTTCTTGCTGAAGAGAAAAAGAATATAGAAATCGGCTTGTGGCTTTATAATATCGATAAGCTCAAGGCTGATATCAGCGCACAGCAGGATAAAATTGCCATTGCACAAAATCAGTATGATACTGCAGAAAAAGAACTTTCTGAAATTGAAAGCATGATTGAGCAGTGCGTTACTGACACACAGAACATAAATATAAGAATTGATGAAATCAGAAGTAATATATCGCTTCTTGAAGAAAAAGCAGCCACATCAATGAGTGAACAGGCTGTTTTAAGGAATTCAATTGAACATAATAATGAAACTATAGACAGAATCGGAAAAGACAGAAGCGATTCCGAATCAAGTCAGAAGCAGATTTTAAAGGAAATCGAAACGGAAGAAAAGCTTATTTCACAAATCAAGCGTATCCGTGACGAAAAAAGCACACTTCTTCTCAAAACAAGGGGCGAGCTTGAAAAAATGCAGCTTGAAGGCGGAAGTCTTGATGAAGAAAGCACTGCACTTTCAAAAAATATTACTGTTCTTACAAACGAGCTTTCTGATGCAAGAGTGGTTCATTCAACACTTCTTTCTTCTGTTGCGGAAATTAAAAACCGTCTTGAAGCAATTGAAAGTCTAATTATCGGCAAAACCGAAACTGTTGACGGTCTTGCCTTTGAAAGCGAAAAGGTCAAGGCAGAAAAGGAAAAGTGCGAAAAAGAAATCAAAGAATGTCAGAATGCTGTCACAGGATATAATCTACGCTTAAACAGTAAAAACGAAAAGGCTGACGAAATCAAAAAACAGCTTGACGATAAAACCTTTGAGGCACAAAGAACTGTTTCCAAAATCAAAATGCTTCAAGACCTTGAAAAGAACATGGAAGGCTATTCAGGTGCAGTAAAGAAGGTTATCAAGGAAAGCCAGACCGGTGCATTGAAAGGAATTCACGGCACAATTTCTCAGTTGATTTCCGTTAAAGCAGAATATGCTGTTGCTGTTGAGACAGCCCTCGGTAATGCTATACAAAACATTGTTACAGACACAGAAAACGATGCAAAAAATGCTATCAATTTTCTTAAAAAATCTAATGCGGGCCGTGCAACCTTCCAGCCGATTTCTGCAATCAAGGGTAAATTACTTGAAGAAAAAGATCTTGATGATTGCGACGGATATATCAATATTGCAATCAATCTTCTTTCCTATAAGGATATTTACGGAGAAATCATTTCTTCGCTTTTAGGCAAGGTTGTTGTGTGTGAGGACCTTACCTCTGCAATTGCAATTGCCAAAAAGTACGAACACAGGTTTAAAATAGTTACCCTTGACGGTCAGGTTATCAATGCAGGCGGTTCAATGACAGGCGGCTCTCAGGCTCAGTCTGCCGGTATCCTTTCAAGAGGTACGGAAATTGAACGTCTTAAGGAAAAGGATAAAAAGCTTACTTCGGAACTTAAACAGGAACAGGAGGCTTACGATAAGCTTTGCGGCGAAATCCGCAAGCTTACAGCAGAGCTTGATAACGAAAAAGCTGAGCTTTCAAACCTTCAGGAAGAGAAAATACGACTTGACGGTGAATTCAATTTCCTTTCACAGCAGTACACCATTGCCAAAAATGACCTCAATGAGCTTGTGAATGAGAAGAACGGTGCAGATGAAAGAACCTTAGCCCTTGTAAAGGAAGCTGAAGAAAAGAAGCTTCTTACCGATAAGCTTACACAGGATATCCATTCAAGTGAACAGAGATTGCTTTCACTTTCAGGCAGAAAAACCGAGCTTTCACAAAGAAGGGAAGAAATTTCCACGGAAATCTCAAAGCTTAATCTTGATGTTCACGGTGCAGAAAGAGACCTTTCTGCAAGACAGCAGGCAATGGGCCTTCTTAAGGCAAGGCTTGTAAGTCAGGAGGATAAGGACAAAGAGCTTGATAAAGAAATTGAGCTTATAAAAGAAAAGAATAAAGAAATTGAACAGGAAATTGAAAAGCTTAAAAATCTTTCTCTCAATCTTCACAGTGAAACAGAAAAAGCCAAGGAAGATATTGTTTCTCTTCAGAAGCAGCGCAGTGAAAAGGAAGAAAAATCACAGACCCTGCGTGTTAAAGAAAGAGGAAAATCTGCTGAACGTGAGCAGATAGGTGGGGAAAAAGCAAGGCTTGAAGAGCGTAAGGAAACCATGCTCAGAGAGTATGACGAAACCGTCAACAAGCTTTATGACGAATATCAGCTTACAAAGCGTGAGGCTGAAGCAATAGGTGAAAAGCCTGAAGATCCCAAGGCAGCCCAAAGAAGACTTTACGATCTTAAAAACTCAATCCGTCACCTTGGTTCAGTCAATCTTGGTGCCATTGAGGAATATAAGGAAGTCAAGGAACGTTATGAATTCATGTCATGTCAGGTTGAAGACGTTGAAAAGAGCAAAAAAGAGCTCATCCGTCTTATTGAAGAGCTGACACATAAAATGAGTCATCAGTTCCGTGAGCAATTTGTCAGAATCAACGAAAACTTCAACGAAACCTTCCGTGAGCTTTTCGGCGGCGGTAAGGCAGAGCTTATACTCGAAAATCCAACCGATGTGCTTGAAAGCAATATTGATATCAAGCTTCAGCCACCGGGAAAAATGGTTAAGCGTCTTGATTCTCTCTCAGGCGGTGAAAAAGGACTTTCTGCAATTGCACTTTTGTTTGCGATTATGAAAGTTAATCCCGCACCTTTCTGCATTTTTGATGAGGTTGAAGCAGCACTTGACGATGTTAATGTTTCAAGATATGCACAGTATGTAAGAAGAATGACGGAAAACACTCAGTTTATTCTTATAACACACAGAAGAGGTACCATGGAAGAAGCAGATATGCTTTACGGTATCACTATGCAGGAGCAGGGCGTTTCAAAGCTTCTTGAACTGAAAACTGCAGAGCTTGCTAAAAAATTAGGTATAACACAGTAAGGAGTATATAAATGGGTATATTCAAAAAACTTGGTTTCGGGCTTAAGAAAACCCGTGACGGTATGACAGGAAGAATAGAAGATGTTCTTGGTGCATACGAGGAAATCACAGACGATTTATACGATGACCTTGAAGAAGCTCTTATTATGGGTGATGTGGGCATGAAAACCGCAACGGATATTGTCAGCGAACTAAGAAAAAGAGTTAATCACAACGAGGTTAGAAACCCCAAGCATGCAAAAATGATTATCTCCGATATAATTGCCGATATGATTGACGGCGGTGAGGATATGGGTCTTATCACAATTCCGTCAATTATCCTTGTTATCGGTGTTAACGGTGTTGGTAAAACAACTACTATCGGTAAGCTTGCCGCTATGTATAAAAGCCAGGGAAAAAAAGTTATTCTCGGTGCAGCTGATACTTTCAGAGCTGCTGCAATTGAACAGCTTGAAATCTGGGCTGACAGAGCAGGTGTTGACATTGTAAAGCACAAGGAAGGTGCTGACCCTGCAGCTGTTGTTTTTGATACAATTTCAGCTGGTATTTCACGTGACTGCGACATCATTATCTGTGATACTGCAGGCAGACTTCACAACAAAAAGAATCTTATGGACGAGCTTGGTAAAATATACCGTGTTGTTGAAAAGGAGCTTCCTTATGCTGTCCGTGAAATTCTTCTTGTTCTTGACGCCACAACAGGTCAGAATGCTGTTAATCAGGCAAAGGAATTCATGAATGTTGCCGAGCTTACAGGTATTGCTTTAACAAAGCTTGACGGTACTGCAAGAGGCGGTGTTGTTCTCACAATCAAGAATGAACTTAAGCTTCCAGTTAAATTCATCGGCGTCGGTGAGCAGATTGACGATTTACAGCCCTTCAACCCAAAAGTATTTGCAAAGGCACTGTTTGAGGATACATCAAAGGTTGAGGAGGAATAAGAATGAAAATCCTTATTGCTACCCATAATAAGCACAAGCTGAAAGAAATGGCACGTATTCTCGAACCTATGGGCTACGAGGTTGTTACAGATACCGACCTTGGAATTGAGCTTACAGATGTTGAGGAAAACGGTGAAACCTTCCTTGATAACGCCAGAATCAAATCTGAAAGCGGTTGCAAGGAGAGCGGACTTGCCTGTATTGCCGATGACAGCGGACTTTGTGTTGATGCTTTAAACGGTGAGCCGGGAGTTTATTCTGCAAGATATTGCGGAGTTCATGGCAACGATGAAGCTAATAATCAAAAACTTCTCGCAAACCTCAGCGATGTCCCCACTGAAAAAAGAACTGCACGTTTTGAATGTGCAATTTGCGTAAGCTTTCCCGACGGAAAAGAAATTACAGCAAGAGGTACCTGCGAAGGCTGGATAGGCTATGAAAACAGGGGGGATAACGGCTTTGGATATGACCCTCTTTTTATGGTTGGTGAAAAAAGCTTTGCAGAGCTATCAGCGGAAGAAAAGGATGCCATAAGCCACAGAGGTAATGCACTTAAAGCACTCAGCGAAAAGTTTAAGCTTGCCACTGTTACGGGTGTTGAAGGGCATTCAGTTTAATAAATATATAATTAAAGGAGCATATAAATGACAGGTAAAGAAAGAGCGGCTTTCAGAGCACAGGCAAATCACCTTGAACCTCTTTTTCAGGTTGGTAAGGGCGGAATGTCTGATGCACTTATTAAGCAGACAGATGATGCTCTCAGAGCCAGAGAGCTTATCAAGGTAAAGGTTCTTCTTGAATCTTCACCCATAACCCCGAGAGAGACAGCCGACGAGCTTGCCAGGGCAACAGGTGCTGAGGTTATTCAGGTTATCGGCGGTGTTATTGTGCTTTACAGAGAAAGCAAGGAGCTTAAGGAAAAAGCTGCACAGAAGGAAAAAAATATAAAAAAGGCTGCAAAATTACAGCGTGAAAAAGCGATGGCCGAAAGAAAAGAAAAAAAGAAGTTCCGCTTCACAGGAAGCACCAAGGGCAAAAGATAATGCGTATAGGAATTTTTGGCGGTACCTTCAATCCGCCTCATCTCGGTCACAAAAGGCTTGCCGAATCAATGCTGAAAGCGGCAGAATTAGATAAAATTATTATAATTCCTACATCAACTCCGCCTCACAAGGTCAGCGCTGACCTTGTCGGTGAGGAGCAGAGACTGGAAATGTGCTGTCTTACTTTTAAGGAAAGCATCTTTGAAATCAGTGACCTTGAAATAAAGCGCAAAGGCAAAAGCTACACCGTTGATACTGTTACGGAACTGAAAAAACAGTATCCTGATGATGACTTGTTTCTTATTATCGGCTCAGATATGCTGCTGTGCTTTCATAAGTGGTACAGATATGAAGAAATACTTAAAAATGTGACGTTATGTGTTGCCACAAGGCAAGAGAATATCAGCTGTGATGAGCTTATGTCTTATGCAAGAAATACTCTTAACCTGAGTGAAAATTCAATTGTCATTTCTCCCGTCCGCGCTTTCGAGTGTTCTTCAACTGAAGTCAGACACAAAATCAAAGCAGGGGAGAATACAGACTCTCTTTTACCGAAGGAGGTAAGAGAATATATTATGAAAAATAACATTTATGCCGATAAATACGCTGACGTCAAAAGGCTTTTAAGTGAAAGACTTGTTGAAAAAAGATATATACACTCACTTAATGTTGCTGACAGCGCCTTGATTCTTGCTGAAAAATACGGTGCTGACCCTGAAAAGGCATACTTTGCAGGTCTTGTCCATGATATTATGAAAAACGCAACTGATGAAGAACAGTTGCAAATCATGGAAAAAGGTGGTATAATTCTTAGTCGCACGGAAAAACATAACAAAAAGCTGTGGCATGCCATGGCAGGTGAGTGTTATCTGAGGCTTGAAATGGGAATAACTGACAGTGATATTCTAAATGCTGTAAGGTACCATACAACGGGCAGGGCAGGTATGAGTCTGCTTGAAAAGGTTGTTTATATTGCAGATTATATCTCTGTTGAAAGGGATTATGCAGACGCCGATGTTATGCGGGAGCTCTCAATGAATGCGGGCCTTGACGAAGCTGCATTGTATGCTCTGAAGTATTCCTTCAGGTCCCTTTCAGATAAAGAAAAGCTTATCCACACAGACAGCGTGGAATACTATAACGAATTGATTACAGAAAAGGAGAAAAGGATATGAAAGAGCTTGAAATTCTAAAAGAAATTGTTGCTGTTCTTGATAAAAAGAAGGCCAAGGATATCAAAGCAATTGAAATTACCGAGCATTCAATTGTTGCTGATTATTTCATAATCTGTTCAGGTACTTCAAATACTCATGTCAAATCCCTTGCCGATGAAATTGAATTTGAACTCAAGGAAAAGGGCGTTTCACCCTATCATATTGAAGGTAAAGCTACGGGATGGATACTTCTTGATTATAACAGTGTTCTTGTTCATGTTTTCACAAATGAAACAAGAGAATATTATAACCTTGAAAGACTCTGGCAGGATGCAAAAGAGGTTGACATTTCCGATATTATTACGGAAGATTAAAAGTAAATTATTTGATTTTTATATAACGGAGTGATAAATTTGAATTACGATTTTAAAAATGCAGAACAAAAATGGCAGGAAAAATGGGAGCAAGCAGGCGTTTTTCATGCTGAGGATAACTCAGATAAGAAAAAGTTCTATGCTCTTGTTGAATTCCCTTATCCCAGCGGTGCAGGTATGCACGTAGGTCACATCAAGGCTTATTCAGGTCTTGAGGTTGTTTCACGTAAACGCAGAATGGAAGGCTATAATGTGCTTTTCCCCATCGGCTTTGACGCCTACGGTCTTCCTACAGAAAATTATGCTATCAAAAACGGTATCCACCCCAGAAAGGTTACAGATACAAATATAGCAAAATTCACATCTCAGCTTAAAAGAGTTGGCTTCTCCTTTGACTGGAACAGAGTTGTCGATACAACAGAAGAAGGCTACTACAAGTGGACACAGTGGATTTTCCTTAAAATGTTTGAAAACGGTCTTGCCTTCAGAGATAAGACTCTTGTTAACTATTGTCCCTCCTGTAAGGTTGTTCTTTCAAACGAGGACTCACAGGGCGGTAAATGCGATATTTGCCACAGTGATATTGTTCAGAAGTCAAAGGATGTATGGTACCTTCGCATTACCGAATATGCCGACAAGCTTCTTGAAGGTCTTAAGGAGGTTGATTATCTTCCGAATGTAAAGCTTCAGCAGGAAAACTGGATTGGTAAATCAACAGGTGCTTTTGTAAACTTCAAGGTTAAGGATACAGAAGAAACCCTCAGAATTTATACAACACGTCCCGATACACTTTTCGGTGTAACCTTCATGGTTATGGCTCCTGAGCATCCTATGCTTGACAAGTATAAGGATATGATTGAGAATTTCGGTGATGTTGAAGCATACAGAGCTGAATGTGCAAAGAAAACAGAATTTGAAAGAACACAGCTTGTTAAGGATAAGACAGGTGTAAAGCTTTCAGGCTTTGTTGCAATCAATCCTGTTAATAATAAGGAAATCCCCATTTTCATTTCAGACTATGTTATGATGGGCTACGGTACAGGTGCTATCATGGCTGTTCCTGCTCACGACCAGAGAGACTATGACTTCGCAAAGAAATTCGGCGTTGATATAATCGAGGTTATCAAGGGCGGAGATATGGCTGTTGAAGCTTATACCGGTGACGGTGAAATGGTCAACTCCGACTACCTTAACGGCTATAAAGATAAAAAGAGCTCAATTGCCAGAATTCTTGAGGAGCTTGAAAAGGATGGCGTAGGCGAAAAGGGTGTTCAGTACAAAATGAAGGACTGGGCATTCAACCGTCAGAGATACTGGGGTGAACCTATTCCCATTGTTCATTGCGATAAGTGCGGCATGGTTGCTGTTCCTTACAGTGAGCTTCCTCTTAAGCTTCCCGAGGTTGAAAATTTCGAGCCCGGTCAGGATGGCGAAAGCCCTCTTGCAAAAATCGAAGACTTTGTAAATTGCACATGTCCCAAATGTGGCGGCAAGGCTAAGAGAGAAACTGATACAATGCCTCAGTGGGCAGGCTCATCATGGTATTTCCTTCGCTATATTGATCCTCACAATGATAACGAGCTTGCTAATATGGAAAAGCTTAAGTATTGGATGCCTGTTGACTGGTATAACGGTGGCATGGAGCATGTAACACGTCACCTTATCTATTCACGCTTCTGGCATAAGTTCCTTTACGATATCGGCGCAGTTCCCTGTGAAGAGCCTTATGCAAAAAGAACAGCTCAGGGTCTCATTCTCGGTCCCGACGGTGTTAAGATGAGTAAGTCACGCGGCAATGTTATCGACCCCAACGAGGTTGTTGATGTCTTCGGTGCAGACGTGCTTCGTACATACGTACTGTTCATGGGTGACTACGAACAGGCAGCACCCTGGTCCGAAAATTCAGTTAAGGGCTGTAAGAGATTTATCGACAGAATCTGGAACCTTCAGGAAATTCTCGTTGACGGTGACGAATTCTCGGCTGAGCTTTCTTCTTCATTCCACAAGACAATCAAGAAGGTAAGCGAAGATATCGAAACTCTTAAATATAACACTGCAATTGCAGCACTTATGACTCTTCTTAATGCAATTTATGCCAAGGGTTCAATCAATAAGGCAGAGCTTAAAGCACTCCTTCTTCTTACAAATCCCTTTGCACCTCATGTAACAGAAGAAATCAACGATGCTGTTTTCGGTGACGGTATGCTTGCAACTGCCCAGTGGCCTTGCTATGATGAAGCAAAATGCGTTGATGAAACAATTGAAATTGTTGTTCAGATTAACGGTAAGGTAAGAGCAAAGCTTAACGTTCCCGCTGAAATTGAAGCTGCAGATGCAATTACAATGGCTAAATCTGACGAAAAAATTGCTGCAGAAATTGCAGGCAAAACAATTGTCAAAGAGCTTTATGTTAAGGGAAGACTTGTAAATATTGTTGCAAGATAAGTAAAAACACAAAAAAGTTTAAAATGAGCATATATTATTACAGTTTTTCTCTTGACAACAGAAAAACATTAATGTATAATATTTTGCGTATCCTTGAATGGAAATATACCCCTGCTAACAGGTAAGGCAGGGAAATATAAATGAGTCAGGTAAAAGTTAAAGAGAACGAGTCACTCGACAGTGCTCTCAGACGTTTTAAGAGACAGACTTCACGCGATGGCATCATCCAGGAGGTTCGTAAAAGAGAACATTACGAAAAGCCTTCAGTTGCAAGAAAAAAGAAGTCTGAAGCTGCTCGTAAGCGCAAATTTAAGTAATTAAGTGAAGAATCACCCGAGGACTTCTTTTCCTTGGGTGATTTTATCTTTATTACATGCATAAAATGATATAATATACCTATGAAAGGTTTGATATAAATGTTAAAACAGCTCAAACAATTTTTTAAGGAGAGTAACTCAGCCGCTCTTATTATGAGTGAAGAAAACATCTGTTACTTTACTTCTTTTCACTCATCAAACGGATATCTTATCGTAACGAAGGAAAAGTCATATTTTTTAACTGATTCAAGATATATTGAGGCAGCTCAGAATAAAATAACAGTATGTGATGAAATTCTTCTTTTGAAAAATATGAAAGAGGATGTAGCCGCACTTCTCAAAAAGCTCGGCATCACTTGTCTTCATCTTGAAAGTGAAAGAACAACCGTTGCAAGATATAACGAAATTGCTTCAGCTATGGATTTTGCTGAAACTGTATGCGACGGTAAGCTTGACGGTGCAATCGATAAAATCCGTAAGGTAAAAACACAGGCTCAGGTTGATGCAATTGTTAAAGCTCAGCGAATTTCAGAAAAGGCCTTCGACCACATACTTTCATTCATTTCCACGGAAAAGACCGAAAAGGAAATTGCTCTTGAGCTTGAATATTTCATGCTTAAAAACGGTGCTGATGCACTTTCTTTTGAAACAATAGCTGTCAGCGGTAAAAACAGTTCACTTCCTCACGGTGTACCCTCTGATAAAAAAATCGAAAACGGTGATTTCATCACAATGGATTACGGTGCTGTGGTTGATTTCTATCATTCCGATATGACAAGAACTGTTGCTGTTGGTGAAGTTTCATCAAAGCAGATTGAGGTTTATGAAACTGTGCTCAAGGCACAGAATGCAGGTCTTGAAGCCATAAAAGAGGGTGTAGGCTGCAAGGATGTTGATGCTGTTTCCAGAGACATAATCAAAAATGCAGGATACGGCGATTTCTTCGGTCACGGACTCGGTCACGGTGTTGGCGTTGAAATCCACGAATTACCTACATTAAATCCTTCAAGCAAGGAAATACTTAAAGCAGGTCACATTGTAACTGTTGAGCCTGGCATATATCTTCCCGGTGAATTCGGTGTAAGAATTGAAGACATGGCTCTTGTAACAACAGAAGGCTGTATCAATCTTACAGAATGTGATAAGAAACTTATAGTTCTCTGATAATATTATTTTGATTTTAAGAGGTTAATCTTATGACTCTTTACGAAAACAGAACCGAAACTGAAAAAGCACTTTTAGTCAGTGTTGATACAGGTGAATTTGATGCTGAAGTATCCATCGATGAACTTGAAGAACTGACACATACTGCAGGTGCGGAAGTTATCGGTAAGGTTATTCAGAAAAAAGAAAGACCTGAAAAGGCTACTTTTGTGGGTGTTGGTAAGCTTGCAGAAATCATTGCCTTTTGTCAGAATGAGCAGGTAGACCTTCTTATTTTTGACAGTGAGCTTTCACCCTCACAGCAAAGAAATCTTGAAAAATTAACAGGTGTCAGAGTGATTGACCGTACCATGCTTATTCTTGATATTTTCGCCATGCGTGCAAGAACCTCCGAAGGTAAGCTTCAGGTTGAACTTGCACAGCTTAAATATCAACTGCCCCGCCTTGCAGGGCAGGGCACAGCACTTTCAAGGCTCGGCGGCGGTATCGGAACAAGAGGACCCGGTGAAACAAAGCTTGAAAGTGATAAAAGACACATCAGAAGACGTATTCAAAAGCTTGAGGATGAGCTGAAAGAGCTTGAAAAAAGAAGAGCTCAAATGCATAAAAGACGTGAAAAAGACGGTGTTCAGACAGTTGCAATTGTCGGTTACACCAATGCAGGCAAATCAACGCTCATGAATGCACTTACCGATGCAGGCGTTCTTTCCGAAAATAAGCTCTTTGCAACCCTTGACCCAACATCAAGGGCACTGACTCTTCCTGACGGAAGACAGATTATGCTTATTGATACTGTAGGTCTTATCAGAAGACTTCCTCATAAATTGGTGGAAGCTTTTAAGTCAACCCTTGAAGAAGCTGCTCATGCAACGGTGATTCTTAATGTATGTGATGCCTCAGATGAGCATGCTGCTGAGCACCTTGAGGTTACAAAGAATCTTCTTGACGAGCTTGGCTGTCAGGGTAAGCCGGTTGTTTCCGTTATGAATAAATGTGACCTTGTGGGTGACATATATTCAATGCCTACCTTTGGCAAAACCGTTATGATTTCTGCCTTGAAGGAAAAAGGCTTCGATGAGCTTTTAGATGCAATTTTAAAGGAGCTTCCGCCAACAAGAAGAAAAGCCGAGCTTCTCATACCCTTTTCAGCAGGTGCAATTGCGGCAAGAATCCGTAAGGAAGGCGTTGTTGAACAGGAAGAATACCGTGCAGACGGTTTATATATGAAGGCTACTGTTGAAATCAGCCTTCTTGACACAATAAAGGATTGGATAATTGAAAGCTGATTATTCGGAATCCGGAATGGAAAAGCCGTGCATAAATCCGTTAAGCTCAGTGCTGCACACATCTCCGCCAATAACAATTCCGTCATAAACCAGGATGTTACCTTGTATAACACCTTCTCTGTTTTCATATTCGGGATAGTTTTTGATTTCATAGCTCCAGCTTTTCACACGAACACCTTTATAGGGTTCGAGGTCAAGGCCCTGATTTTTTTGAATTTCGTTGTAAGCCGTGTAGGTTTCATCAAATTCCGTGGGTATTATTACCTCCTTGACTTCTGTGGGATCTTCGTCAATTTCCCAACCGAACTGAGAAAAAAACGCAATCCGTTCTTCTGTGTTTGATGCTTTCATAACAATACCGCCAATGTTAGATACAGGCTTTGCCTCTGTTTTTGAAACATAAACAATACCTCCTATGACGGTAAAAAGAAGAACAAGGCAAAATACGGCTGCGGATTTTAATTTTTCTGATTTTACTGAAAGAACAAACATAAATTTTTCCACCATTCATTTTATTTGTTAAACTATATGCCGGTAAGGCAAAATTAATTACTATTGAGGGTCACATATGGAATATATACCTTTTAATTCCCGTAACGGACTTCATAAAAGTCCCTACGGTGCAGTTAAGGAAAAACAGAATATAAACTTCAGCATTGTGCTGCCGAGGCACCTTCAGTGCAGCGACGCTTACCTTGTTATCAAGGAAGATAAGGGTGACTACATATACTGTCCGATGAACTGGAGCCGTATGGAAGGTGAATCAGAGGAATGGTGGTCACTTGCTCATACCGTATACACTGCCGGAATTTACTTTTATCATTTTGAATACGATACCCCTTGGGGCAGAGTTGCCATAAGGCATAACGGCGACTGCAACGGTGTCCTTTCAATGGGAAAACATGATTGGCAGCTTTCTGTTTACAGTGAAAGCTTTACTACGCCTGAATGGCTCAAGGGCGGCATCATTTATCAGATTTTTCCTGACAGATTTTATTTTTCTGGCACAAAAAAGAAAAATGTACCCGAAGACAGAATTCTCAGAGATGATATTTTTTCTGAGCCGTACTGGAAGCCTGACAGTGAAGGCAAAGTGCTTAATAACGATTATTTTCAAGGCGACCTCAAGGGAATTACTGAAAAGCTTGATTACATCGCATCTCTTGGTGTTACCTGCATATATCTCAATCCTATTTTTGAAGCTCAGAGCAACCACAGATACGATACTGCTAACTATGAAAAGATAGATTCTTTGTTGGGTACGCAACAGGATTTTGTATCCCTTTGTAAACAGGCTGAGAAAAAGGGTATATCAATAATGCTTGACGGCGTTTTCAGTCACACCGGCGATGACAGCGTTTATTTTAATAAATACGGCAGATATAACTCTATCGGCGCCTATCAGTCTGAAAAATCACCTTATTACAGCTGGTATAAATTTAAAAAATACCCAAACGATTACCACTCCTGGTGGGGGATAGATATTCTTCCTGAAGTTAAAGAGGAGAGTCCTGATTTTATAAAATATATTACATCTGATAACGGAATTGCCAGAAAATGGCTTAAGCTTGGAGCCAGAGCATGGCGCCTTGATGTGGCCGATGAGCTTCCCGATGTATTCCTTGATGAGTTCCGTAAAGCTGTAAAAGCTGAAAAAGAGGACGGCCTTGTTCTCGGTGAAGTGTGGGAAGATGCATCAAATAAGTTCAGCTATGGCGAAAGAAGACGTTATTTCGGCGGAAAACAGCTTGATTCTGTTATGAATTATCCATTTGCAGATGCAATAATATCCTTTATTAGAAGCGGTAAGGTTGAAGGCTTTACCAATAAAATTATGACCATTACGGAAAACTATCCCAAATGCTGTGTTGATGTTCTTATGAATCACATAGGCACCCATGATACAATGAGAGCAATCACTCAGCTTGCAGGTGAAAGCTGTGAATTCCGTGACAGAAGCTGGCAAAGCGGCAGAATCCTCAGCAAAGAAGCTTATGAATACGGCGTAAAGCTTTTAAAACTTGCTTCGGTCATACAGTTTACTCTTCCCGGTGTTCCTTCTATTTATTACGGTGACGAAGCAGGTATGCAGGGATATAAAGACCCGTTTAACCGTTATTGCTTCCCTTGGGGTAAGGAGAATACTGAGCTTCAGAGTCATTATGCAGCTTTAGGTGAGATGCGTAAAGGCTGTCACTGCCTTAAAAAAGGTGAGTATGTTACTGTATCTGAAGCCATGGGATGTCTTGCTTATGTAAGATACAGCGAGAAGGATGAGATTCTTGTTATTATAAACCGTAACGAACATGAAATCGATTACTATCTGCCGAGTAATTGGTACAATACGAATCAGATTTTCGGTTGCGGAATGCAAGGTGAGATTGTAAAATTACAGCCGCTTTCGGCAATTGTATTGAAAAAGGAGAATTAAAATGAGTGATTGGACAGAGGTTAAAATCAGCGTTAATGCAAAAGATGTTGATAAAGCAGGGGATATTGCTTCAATGGTAGTACCCTACGGTATTTATATTGAGGATTACAGTGAGCTTGAAAAGGAAGCCTGGGAAATTGCACATATCGACCTTATTGATGAAGATCTTCTTCAGAAGGACAGATCAAAGGCAATTGTGCATGTTTATATTGCACCTCAGGAAAATCCTCAGGAAGCTGTTGCCTTTCTTCGGGAAAGATATTCCTGTGAAGGCATTGACAGTGAGATAGTGCTCAATCAGTGCAGAAATGAGGATTGGGAAAACAACTGGAAGCAGTATTTTCATCCCATCCCTGTCGGCGAAAAGTTGCTTATCAGACCAACTTGGGAAGACGAATTTGAAGCCGGTGACAGAAAGGTTCTTAATATTGAGCCGGGGCTTGCCTTCGGAACGGGCAGCCATGAAACTACAAGACTCTGCCTTCAGACACTTGAAAAGCACATTGAAGAGGGTACAACAGTTCTCGATATAGGGTGTGGCAGCGGCATTCTTTCAATTGCGGCACTGCTGCTTGGTGCAAAGCAGGTAACCGGCGTTGACATTGATGCTCTTGCGGTTAAAACTGCTTTGGATAACGGTGAGGTTAACGGTTTCAAAGAGCCTGAATATAAAATTTTGCAGGGCAATCTTACAGATAAGGTTGAAGGCAAATTTGATGTTGTTGTTGCAAATATCGTTGCCGATGTTATTATCATGTTCTGTAAGGATGTTGCTTCTTTCATGAAGGAGGATGCAGTGTTTATCACTTCAGGCATCATTGACACAAGAGAGCAGGATGTTATTGATGCATTCAATAAATACGGCTTTGAAATAAAAGCAAGACACACCGAAGGCGGTTGGGTTTGCTTTGAATGTAAAAAAACTGATGCATAAGCATCAGTTTTTTTGTGCTAAAAATTATATTCTTAAGATATTCTTACATTTAATCAAAATATCTTGATATATAATGATTTTCCTTTTATAATCAAATTGCAGATTAAAGAAGGTGAAAAAATGAAAAGAAAAAATAAACTTAAAAAAGGCACAAGGATATTTCTGTTGGTGTTTCTTCTGGCAGTGTGGCTTGTTGGTGCATACGCCTTGTCTGTAAATTTCTATGTGATTCTTTCTCAGGATGAAAAAATACTTACTTCTGAACAGGCAGCATCCCTTGAGCAAGTGGATTATGTAGTTGTGCTCGGTTGCGGAATAAGAGACGGTAAGCCCTCCCATATGCTTGAGGACAGGCTTTATGAAGGCATGGCGGTTGCAAATAATTTGGAAAACACAAAACTGCTTTTATCCGGTGATAACAGTGGCCCCGAGTATAATGAAGTTGGTGCTATGCTGGAATTTTGTCTTGAGCACGAATTTGAGGAAAAATGTATTGTTACTGATGATGTTGGATTTTCAACAGGGGAAAGTATGGAAAATCTGCTGAAGAACCATCCTGACAGTAAGGTGATTATCATAACCCAGAAATATCATTTATACAGGGCGCTTTATATTACAGAACAGCTTGGAATAGAAGCTGTCGGTGTTCCTTCTAACCCAAGGCAATACCGTAATCAGGTGTATTTTTCACTTCGAGAGGTAGCTGCAAGGAACAAAGATTTTCTTAAATATCAATTTCAGTAAAAAAGGGAGTCAACAGGTTAAAGCTTCGTAAAGAAGTTTCGGTCCTGTGACTCCTGTTTTTTTATAGTATAACCTCAAGTGAAATGCGTTCATTTTCAACAATTTGTCTTAGATTATTTCTGCATTCGTTGATGCTGTTTTTTGCTTCTGTATATTCTTTTTCGTTAAAGCAGAAATATAGGGAATCAAGGCAGTTTTCTGTTGTTTCGCAAAAAGCGGCGTCAATCAGAATTTTAAATTTACTTTTATTGTTTTGCCAGAATGCTCTTGCTTCGTTTATGCTTTTCTCTGCACTTTCCTTCTCATCTTTTTTAATATATTCGTAGCATTGTGAAAGAACGGCATCAAGCTCATTGGTTTTGCTTTTGATAAACGAAAAAGAAAAATATGAAAAGCCAAGAGATATGCTTAAAATCATAATTGCAATTATCAGTCGTTTCATTTTTTTTGACCCTTCTTTCTTACAATGTATGTTTCACCGTTGCTGTCTGCTGTCATAAGAAGGATATCTTTCAGTTTAACCTCTTTTTTATCAATTATTTTATAAAGCTTTTCAGTTGTCATGTTGCAGTGGCTGAACTCGTGTTCAATTACTTTACCGTCAGTAACAACAAGGCAGGGTATGATACCGTCTGCGGAAGCCTTTTTTGTTGGCGGCTTGCAATCTTTTTTCAATTTTACGCTTATTGAGCCGTTTGTTTCAATATATGCATAATCAACATCTCTGATATCAAACACATCCTTAAGCCTGAGTGCTTCAAAAAGGTCATCAACACTGTATCTGATAAGAAGAAGCTTATCCTGAAGAATTTCCCCTTTTTTAATAACCATAACAGAATTACCCTGAACAAGGTTTCTGAAAACAGGGAGCTTAGTACTCAGAACAGATGATATAACTTCAAAGCTTGCAAGAAGAAAAACAAGGCTCAGTGAAGTGAAAATAGGTATAGAGCTGTTCTGAAGCGGCATTGCTGCAACTTCTGAAAGAAGGATTGTTACAACAAGCTCCGATGCCTGCAGTTGACCTATTTGTCTTTTTCCCATAAGCCTTACAGCAAGTATAACGGCAATAAAAACAATTACACCGCGTATAAGATTGTTTATCATCATATCACCTCAGAAGGATTATTGGTGGTTTATCAATGAAATAAACATTAATAATTGCATCTTAACAGTGAAAAGCATAAAATTTAAAGATAAGTGATGATTTTTAATCGATTTTATGTTAATATAAAATAAATCTGAAGTTAAGGTGAAGTTATGAAAAAGGAATTGTCTTTAAAATACGGCATTATAACGGCAATCATCGGTTTAGCCATGATGCTTTTGGGTGTTTACAGGGGAGAAACAATTGATGTTATGGCAAAAGCTGTCAAAGTATGTCTGGAGTGCATAGGTATTGGATAATAAAAACAAAAAGAGAAAGTCTCAGGAAGCTCCCCGTCACCTTTTTCAGTTTATATGGGCCGTCATAACTAACAGCTTTGTTGCAGGCTTTTTGCAGGGTAAGATTTACACAGGAAAGCTTAAAAATTTATGTGTCCCCGGTCTTAACTGTTATTCCTGTCCCGGTGCTCTCGGTTCTTGTCCGATCGGTTCTTTGCAGTCTATGTTAGGCTCAAGAAATTACAAATTTACTTTTTATGTTTCAGGTTTTCTGATTTTTGTCGGTGCAATATTCGGAAGATTTGTTTGTGGTTGGCTTTGTCCTTTCGGTTTGGTTCAGGATATTCTTCACAAAATACCTTTCCCTAAAAAGATTAAAACCTTTAAGGCAGATAAGCTGTTAAGAAAACTGAAGTATCTTATTCTTGCCGTTTTTGTTATTTTGTTACCAATGGTAATTGTTGATGTAACAGGGCAGGGTGATCCTTGGTTTTGCAAATACATTTGTCCTGCAGGAATGCTTCAGGGCGGACTTCCCCTCACTGTTCTTAACGAAGGACTCAGAAGTGCTATCGGTTTTTTATATACGTGGAAATTTTTAATTCTCGCTGTAACTGTTTTACTTTCAATTGTAATTTACAGACCGTTTTGCAAGTACATCTGTCCCTTGGGAGCAATTTATTCGTTTTTTAACAAGATATCTGTTTTCAGGTTGCGTTATGATGAAGAGAAATGTGTTGACTGTGGCAAATGCAGCAGGGTATGTAAAATGAATGTTAATCCAACAAAAGCACCTGACAGCGGTGAGTGTATCCGTTGCGGTCTTTGTGAAAAGAACTGTCCTACGGGTGCACTTCATTGCAATTGGAAAAGATAAAAAGCAAGTGAGAAAAAGAATGCTTGTCTTTTCAGATAATAAATAAGAGATAATAGAGAATAACGAACAGAACAGAAGCGGCACCGGAATGCTCAATATCTTTTTTCTATTCAATATTATCTATTATCTATTATCTCTTATCTCAGGCAAGCTTGCTTGCCGCTTCTGGCCCGCCCAGACTTATTCACTATTCCATATTACTTCTTACTTCCAAAAATCGACCCTAAAATCTTTCATAATATCACCCCGTTGATTTATCAACGCTTTCTTTCAATGTCCTGCAACTTGAAGTTAACATTCTCCTTATCCTACCGCAAAGATTTCTATATCTTTTGAACGTTTCTTCATCAATTATACCGGTATTAAAAAGAAGCTTTAACCAACCTTCCGTTTCACTGCATTCTTTCAATGAAATCTCAAATTTAGAAAGCATATCAGCTTTACTTTGACCATAATTTGCTTCACGGATATTGGCATATACACTACTTGAACTTTTGCGGATTTGAAACAGTGTATTTGACGGAGCTTTTATATTTTGACAAAGCGACTCTATTTCTGTTGCCAATTGTTCAGAATAAACTAGCAAATAATTCTTAGCCATACAATCACTTCCTTTGCAATGATTATACTATGAAGCTAAGATAAAATCAAGGCGGAGCCTTGTATATCATCAATTCCGTAAGGAATTGCATATCATCAACGGTGTAACCGTTGTATATCATCATTGCGAAAGCGGGCATACAGCCTACGGCTGATGACATGCACACTTCGTGTGATGATATACGCCTGTCGGCGATGATATACCATTGCTTTCGCAATGGATAAAAAATCCGACAAGTTGAAACTTGTCGGATTTTCTGGCCCGCCCAGAGGGATTTTTTCTCGGTGCTGCCGCACCTATCGCCTCGCTTCGCTCGTTGCCACGTCGGCGAAAACAGTCCACCGGACTGTTTTCTTCCGCTTCGCTCCCTCCTTGTTCGAATCCCTCTGTTTATCTCAACTAAAAAACAAAACGGCACCTTATGGTACCGTTTTATTTTCTGGCCCGCCCAGAGGGATTCGAACCCCCGTTCTTCAGAATCGGAATCTGCTGCGTTATCCAGCTGCGCCATGAGCGGTAATATCAAATTTTTAGCGACGGCATGTAAGCCGCCGCTTTTTTCATTATTCAGCCAAAGCTCTTTCAAGCCAGATTTTGCCAATATCCATTGCACTGTAAAGGCCCTTCTTTTCGGTTTTCTGTGCAATTCTGTCATGGGGTCTTACATTAGGGTCGGTATTGATAAGCTGAACAGAAATTCTGTCAGCAACCTGAAGACCTTCAACATCCTTTGTTGAAAGGATCTGGAACATAACAACAAATTTATCGCTCATGTTGCCGTAATAAAGTGTGTTGCCTTTTCTTACAAGTGGTTTATCCTTGTATGTCAAAAACTCGTTTTTCTTTTTAGCAGCCATTTTAAACCTCCTGATTATTCACTTTTCAAATAGGTTTTCACAAGCTCCTGAAGAAGTTCATCTCTGTCAACACGTCTGATAAGACTTCTTGCATTATTGTGAGTTGTGATGTATGTCGGGTCTTCGGAAAGAATGTAACCCACAATCTGATTAATGGGATTGTATCCCTTTTCTTTCAGAGCCTCATACACTTTTGTTAAAGTGACCTTCATTTCGTCGGGAGTGTTTGTCTGAATTTTAAATTGTATGGTTTTATCAGTCATTGTATGACCCTCCTATCAAGTGTTATTTTTATAAGTTACTGTATATTATATATTATTTTTTACAATAACACAATGGCATTTTAAATTTTTTTATAAAGTTTTTATTACAAATTTTTGCACTACTCGAGTTAATTACTTAAAAACTTACCGTTTATGCAACTTTGTGTACTTACTACTTGTAAAAATTTTATATCAACATTGATTATGCTTAATTTTTATGATATATTTATCGCATAAGGGGGATTAAATATGAAATATATAAATGCCTTTTCACAGGATGTTAAAGTATCACAAGTTGCCTTAGGCTGCATGAGAATTGCTGATTTCACTGATAAGCAGGCAGATGAATATATGAACACTGCACTTGAAAACGGATATAACTATTTTGACCATGCCGACATTTACGGCGGCGGCAAATGTGAGGAAGTATTCGGTGGGATTTTAAAAAGAAACAGTGGCTTGCGTGATAAAATTATAATTCAGACTAAGTGCGGCATACGAAAGGGTATGTATGATTTTTCAAAACAACATATTATATCTTCTGTTGAGTCTTCTCTTAAACGTTTAGGCGTAGAAAACATTGATGTTCTTCTTTTGCACCGCCCTGACCTTCTCATGGAGCCCGACGAAGTGGCTGAGGCTTTCGACGAGCTTAGCACAAGCGGAAAGGTATCTCATTTTGGTGTATCTAACCACAGCCCCATGCAGATTGAGCTTTTGAAAAGGTCAGTTAATCAGGAAATCAGAATCAATCAGATGCAGCTTAGCATTACAAATGCTGCAATGATAAGCAGTGGTGCAAATGTTAATCTTAACAATTCGGACGGCGTGAATCTTGACGGTTATCTGCGTGATTATTGCAGGCTCAACGGCATCACGGTTCAGCCATGGTCACCGTTACAGCATGGGTTTATTGAAGGCAGCTTCCTTGGCAATAAGAAATATAAAGACCTTAATAAGGTGATATCTGAGGTTGCCGAAAAGTACGGCGTGACCGATACAGGTATTGCAATTTCCTGGCTTTTGCGTTTGCCCGATAAAATGCAGCCTGTAGTTGGCAGTGTGAATCTGCAGCGTATAAAGGATATTGCGGCAGCAACAGAAATTACTCTTTCAAAAGAGGATTGGTATAAGATTTATCTTGCCGCAGGGTACAGATTGCCGTAATTTCCATTTTTCGGTTTTATTTTTTCTCAATCTAAACTAAAATGATACAATAAAGTATAAAAGGTGGTAAATTTATGCGACTTCTCAACTCTGACGAAATGAAGCTGGTTGAACAGTATACTGCAAAATATGGCCTTTCCTATCAGCGAATGATGGAAAATGCCGGTTCTGCATGTGCAAGAAATATCCGTAACATAATTGAAAAAGACGGAGGGTCTAAAAGAAACGTTGTTGTTGTCTGCGGTAAAGGCAATAATGGCGGTGACGGTTTTGTTGTTGCAAGAAAGTTTTCTGAAAACGGCTATAATGTATGTGTTGTTCTGGCGTCCGGCTATCCGGGAAGTCAGGAAGCAACCTACATGTATAAGCTGGTCCTTGACCTGTCAATTCCCACCGTCTGGTTTGATGCAGACAGAATGAAGGCAATACAGACAATAAGAAATGCCGATGTTATAGTTGATGCAATATTCGGCTTCAGCTTCTACGGAACAATCGGAGAAGATATGAAGGTGCTTCTTAACGAAATGTCAGATGCAAAGGGCATAAAATTTGCTGTTGATGTGCCAAGTGGCGTTTACTGCGACAGTGGATATAATGACCCTGACTGCTTTAAAGCCGACTATACGATTGCAATTTCTGCCTTGAAGCCTGCACACATAACTCACCCTGCATGTGACTGCTGCGGTGATATTATAATCGCAAATATTGGTATTCCGGAAGACAGCTATAATCTTGTTAAGGATTCACTTTATACCTACAATAAAACAGAGGTTAAAAACCTTTTCCCTGTAAGAAAAGCTACTGCACATAAGGGTACATTCGGTCATCTTCTTTGTATTTGCGGCAGTAAGACTATGGTCGGTGCTCCTGTACTCGCAGGCTCAGCGGCACTTCGCAGCGGTGCGGGTCTTGTAACTGTTGCCTTCCCTGAAAGTGCTTATCTTCCGATTGCAACAAAGCTCACAGAGGCAATTCTTATGCCCTTACCCGAAAATTGTGAAGGAACTTTGTCTGAAAAGGCAGTGGATTTAATTGTTTCAAAGCTTGATAAATTTGATGCTATTGTTATAGGCTGCGGAATGGGTGTTAACGAAGATACAAAGGCTGTACTTTCTGCTGTTATAGAAAATTCAAAAGTACCTGTAATTATTGATGCTGATGGCATAAATATTATAGGAAGTGACATAAGTATATTACAAAGAGCAAACTCTAATCTTGTTCTCACACCTCATCCGAAGGAAATGTCACGCTTATGCGGTATGCCTACTGAAATCATTCTTTCCGATACAGTAGGTGTGGCAAGGGATTTCTCAGAAAAGCAGGGAGTTTATCTTGCTTTAAAAGCCTCCAATACGGTTGTAACAGAGCCGGGGACAAAAAGAGCATATGTTAATGCATCAGGCAATAACGGTCTTTCTAAAGGTGGCAGCGGAGATGTTCTTGCAGGTCTTATCGGCGGTCTTGCTGTTCAGGATTTCAATCTTACAGATGCAATTACTGCAGCTGTTTATATCCACGGACATGCAGCTGATATCGTTGCAGAGAGAACATCAAAATCAGGCATGCTTCCGTCGGATGTTGTAAATGAGTTTTCAAGGGTGTTTAAGTTCTTCGAAAAATAATCTACCACGGTGATTGAATGAAAAAAAGCTGCTTGTGTATTTTCGGCATCTTGATTTTATTGCTGTCTTTGACAGCTTGTACAGGAAAAACAAAGGAGCTCAATTTAAATGAATTCAAAAGTCGGATAGTTGTTGAAGGTGCTGCAATTGAGATGAGTGGAATTCTGCATTTCAAAAACAGGCAGGACATGTCCTTTACGGTTGAAACTCCTGAAGAAATCTCCGGTTTTACAGTTAAACTCAGCAGTGGAATGCTCAGAACAGAACTTGATGAAATGTCTGTTCCAATTGGTAATCTCAAAAAAAGTAATGATATCTATTCACCGCTGTTTGAGGCACTTAGCCTTCTTTACTCTTCACAGGTTAAAATTCCGGAAAAGGGTAACGGAACACTTTCTTTCGAAGGTTCAAAGGGAAATATTGTCACAGAGCTTTCCTATGACGATGAAAAAATTCTAAATATCGAAAATGAAGGAATTAATTACCGCTTTATTTATCAGTAAAATTTTGATGAATAATAAAGGCGCACATCTACTTTCGGGTGTGCGTCACTTTTCACCCCTAAATACATAAAATAATATTGCTCCCCATCGTTTAAACCAACGGTTGAATGTCAAAACTAAAAGCATAGCACCAAAAGGGAGGAGCATTATGACAATTAAACGAGGAGAAATTTATTATGCAGATCTCAGCCCGGTAATAGGATCGGAGCAGGGCGGAGTGAGACCTGTGCTTATTGTGCAGAACGATGTCGGCAATAAATTCAGTCCAACTGTTATTGCGGCTGCCATTACAAGTAAAAGATTCAAAACTGAGCTTCCCACACACATCAAAGTTAATGCCCATGCCTGTGGTCTTTCAAAGGATTCAATTGTACTTCTGGAGCAGGTTCGAACCTTAGATAAAAAGAGACTCAGAGAAAAAATGGGAAACCTTGATAAAGATGATATGTATAAAATTGATAAAGCTTTATCGGTAAGTTTCGGACTTACATAATCGGAGCTGAAAAGTAAGTTGAATATAAAAAAATAAATGGTACCGACTTTGAAATCGGTACCATTTTACTTTTAAATAATTATTTCTTCTTCTTTTTTGAATTCATGAAGAGTGCGCCGCAAATCATGATAACTGCATAAGAGATAAGGTAGAAAAGAACGGGAAGTGAGAAAGTTCCGTTCGCTTTTGCTGCCTGATAGGGGTAAATACCGTGTGCAAATATAGCTGCAATAACCATGAAGATTGAGCCGAAGATAGCAAGAACAGGAGCAATCTTACCTTTGAGAACACCAAGATCTTTACCCTTAATGAACATGCTGATAAAGATGGGGATGTACATAGCGTAAGTTGTGATAATGGGAAGTTCTGATGAGTCGAATGAGAAAAGACCGAACCAAGGTGTATCAAGGTTAGCGCCGTAGAAGTAGAGAAGCCAGAGACCGCTTACGAAAAGGCCAAGCATTGATGAGTTGGAAGGCATATTTGTTGCTTGGTCAACCTGCTTGAAGATTTCGGGCTTGGGACCCATGTCACGTGAAGCGATAGCGTGGAATGCTCTTGAACAGCCGAGTGTAAGACCGTTAAGAGTACCAAGGCAAGAAATAACAACAAACAAGAAGAGGAACGTACCTGCGAATTTGCTGAATACTGCTGAGAAAGCAATTCTTGCGCCGGCTTCACCGCCTGCCATGATAACTTCGTTTTCAATACCGCCTGCAAGACCTACATAGTATGTAATGTAAACTGCAACGATAATGAGTGTACCCATAACGAGAGCTTTGGGAAGATTCTTCTTTGCATCCTTGAGCTCTGCATTGATTGATGTTGCACAAATCCAACCTTCATAAGCGAATGCGGTGGCAACAACGGCTTTGAACAGACCGCTTGAAGCGGAAATGTCTTCGTTAACAACATTAACAAAGTTCTGAACAAGAAGCTGATCGCCTGTGAGACCCTTGATTGTACCGACAATAGCCATAAGGAAGAGGGGAACGAGCTTGATAAAGGTTGCAGAAACCTGGAACTTACCTGCAATCTTCGGGGCGATTGTATTCATAAAGAATACAGCTATGAGGAGTGCACCGGAAATTACCATACACTGGGGACCAACGATTGAAAGCTGAGCCTCTTCGGGAAGAAAAGCGTTAATAAAAACGCAAAGGTATCTTGCACTTACCCACGCAAGTACTGATGTGAGTGTCGGGTAGTAGAACACTGCAAGGAACCAGCCCATGAAATATGCGTATTTTTTGCCGCACATTGCTTCAGCATAGTCAACAATACCGCTGACTTTTTCGTGCTTTGTTGCAAGAATTGAGAATGCATAAGCACAAACAACCATTATAATACCGCCAATGATCCAGGCGAGAATACCAACGGGAAGATTACCGCCGGTTTCTGTAAGAATTTTTTCTGCTTTAAAGAATACGCCACTGCCGATTACGGTACCGACAACGGTACATATAGCTGTAAGCAGTCCGTATTTTTTGTTGAGTTGAGTTGACATAAATTTCCTCCTTAAAAATGATAAATAATTTTAACATATTATTCTGTTTAAGTCAATAAAAATTGTATGAATATACATAAAAGTGGCGAAAAAATTTTTATTATGAGAAAAATAACATAAAAACAAGGATTAAGCGAACTCAATGATTTAATGATATTGACATTGTTAGAATTTGATGATAAAATAAGTTCGGTAATATATTCTTATTATTGATAAGAAATAAGGAGTGTAATTATATGAAAAAATTTATCAGTTTGCTTCTTGCCCTTTCAATGGTTCTTTCGTGCATGTTTTTCACGGTAAGTGCCGAAGGTGCTGTGGTTCTTGAGGAAGACAGTTCAACAATTGATGACATTCTCAATGATGTTACAAACATGGAAAACTTTGAAAATGCAATTATTAATGCGTCATCAGGCTTCGTTTTTCCTGAAGACGGGGATATGGAAATCGATGAAATGATTGCAGGAAACCTTATTCAGGGTGAAATGCTCGGTATTACTGTTGATTTCCTTTATAACAGCTCTTATGACCTTTTCTGGAAGGATGTAACAGTGTCCAAGGATGATATTGCTCTTGCTAAAGGTAACCTCAATTCATACCTTAAAAGAGTGCTTAACGACAAGTATGGCGGATTCAAGCTTTACTCCATGGAAAACAATGCCGCTTCAATTCATGCAACCAAAATTGCAAATTTCCTTGGAAATCTTTTCTATCCTGACTTCAAGCCCGTAACAATTCAGTTCCAGGGTAATGAAACAATTAGTGAAGATATGTTCTACGGTGAAATTGTAAAAATGTCCGGCTTTGGTGACCTTCTTCATTACAACTGGTGCAATCAGGGTAGGGTTGACTTCAGACCGCTCCTTGAAATCTGGGGCCTCAGCCTTGAAAATGTTCTGAACAGTGAATTCAGAGACGGTTACAGACTTGGTAAAAAGCTTCTTGCTGCAGTTATCAACAAGTTTATGTCCGAAGGTCCTGTAAACGCAGCTCTTGAAATCATCAATATCTATTCAAAGAGCTATGTTCTTTACCTTTATGATGCAACGCTTTCCCTTTTTGCTCCCAAGCTTGCTGCTGATGTTATTGAACCTGAAGAGCTTAAAACAATGGAAGGTCTTCTTAATCTTATTTTCAACAATAACAACTATGAATTCAAAAACAGCACTCCCAACTATGACGACTCAAAGCTTCAGTTTGTAACAGTACCTTCAAAACGTTTCAGAATTGCCAAGGACACAACAGAGCTTTTCCTTTACATAATTATTTACTCAAACATCAACTGCAGATACAGAAACAATGCAGAGGTAATTGAAAACATGAAGGGTGACGATGCAAGACTTAATTATTGTATCGATGTTTTCCTCAGAGGTGACCTTACTCAGTTTGTTTCTGAGCTTTCAAATCTGTTCAAGGAGAATATTACACAGGTACCTAATGATATTTTCTCATCAATCATGAACACATTTTCAAAATTCATCAAAATGATTGCCGATTATTTTGATAATCTTTTTGCAATTATCATGGGTGAGAAGGAATATCCCAGACCGTAAATTAAAAAACTGCTGTATCTTTTATGATACGGCAGTTTTTTTGTTTTAAAACTTGTCATGTTACATTTCTTGTGATAGAATAGATGAGAATATTATGTGTGAGGTGAAGTTTGTGAATATTGCAGTTATAGGCGGTGGCGCTTCAGGTCTTATATGCGCAATTGCAGCTATGCAGAAATCTGTTGCATCGGGAGCTCCTTGCAGTGTTACTGTTTTTGAGTCCAATAACAGGGTTGGCAAAAAGCTTTTGGCAACAGGCAACGGAAGATGCAATATGCTCAATACTGATTCTTCGCCATTCTATTTTTCACATAACAATTTTCACGCTTATGCACTTAAAAGATTCAATGCGGAAAGTAATATCGCTTTTTTTAATAAGATAGGTCTTTATACAAGAACAGACAGTGAGGGAAGGGTATACCCTTTAAGCAATCAGGCCACAACAGTGCTTGATGCACTTCGTCTGGAGTGTGAGCGCTGTGGTATAAAAACTGTTACAGACTGTGAAATCAGAAGCATAAAAAGTGCAAAAGACGGTTTCATGCTAAATGGTGATATGCATTTTGATAAGGTTGTGCTTGCCTGCGGAGGCAAAGCATCAGTAAAAAGCTTCAACGGTTATGAACTTCTTTCACAGCTCGGTCACAGAACAACAGAAATTTTACCTTCTCTTTCAAAACTGAATATTAAAAATACAGCTGACATCAAGCAGCTTCAGGGAATCAGACATAAGGTTAAGCTGACTCTTACCGTCGGCGGAAGATATGTTGCAGATGAAACAGGTGAGCTGCTTTTTGCAAAGTACGGTCTGTCAGGTATTGCAATAATGCAGCTGTCAGCATATGTAACCCGTATGTCAAAATCTGACGGTGAGGCAGTTATATCTGGTGATTTTGCTCCGGGATACAGCTTTGATTTTATAAATTCAGCCTTGGAAAAAATTATCGACCACGACGAAAATATTAAAAACGAATATCTTCTTGCAGGCTTTATGCCTAAGAAGCTGGGAGAGTCAGTAATAAGAAGCCTCGGATTTGACTGTAACGGAAGAGCTTCGGAGCTTTCAGAATCTGATGTTTCAGCAATAGCAAAGCGTGTTAAAAAATTCCGTTACACTATAGATTCTGTGCGTTCTTTTGAAGATGCACAGGTAACTGCCGGTGGAGCAGACACAAAATACTTCAATCCTGAAACCATGGAATCAAAGCTACACAAGGGCTTTTATGCCATAGGCGAGGTTCTTGATGTCGACGGACTTTGCGGTGGGTATAATCTTATGTGGGCATGGTCCAGCGGCAGACTCTGCGGTGAGTCTCTGATAAAATAACAACCCCGAAAGGTAATAAAAATGATAAGAATAAATGAAATCAAACATAGCCTTGACAGCACCAAAGAGGATTTGATGCTTGCCTGTAAAAAGGTGCTCAGAGTCAGGGACGAACAGATTAAATCTATGACAATCGCACGTCAGAGTGTTGACAGCAGAAAAAAAGACAATGTGTTTTTTTGTTATACTGTTGATGTTGAAATTGACGGAGATGAAGAAAAGCTTCTTAAAAGAATAAATTCAAATAAGCTTCAGATAGTTGAACCTTATAAATATGAAATGCCCGAAAATAAGCGTGTTTCACAATTCCGTCCTGTTGTTGTCGGCTTTGGCCCTGCAGGAATTTTTGCAGCATTGACTCTTGCAAGAGCAGGACTCAAGCCGCTTGTTCTTGAACGTGGTCGAGATGTTGATGCAAGAACAAGGGATGTAAACACCTTTTTCACAACAAAAGTTCTTGATGAAACTTCCAATGTACAGTTTGGTGAAGGCGGTGCAGGTACATTTTCTGACGGAAAGCTGACAACCGGCATAAAGAATACCCTTTGCAGAAAGGTTTTCCTTGAATTCCACGCTCACGGTGCACCTGAGGAAATACTTTATTCAGGCAAGCCGCATATAGGAACTGATAAGCTTGCCGGCGTTGTTAAAAGCATGCGCGAAGAGATAATAGAGCTCGGCGGTGAAGTGATTTTTGAAGCAAAGCTTACTGACCTCATTATATATAACGGTTCAGTCCAGGGTGTCACCTACGAGAAAAACGGAAAAAGCATCGATTTTGAAACCGATACCGCAATTATTGCCATCGGACATTCGGCAAGAGATACAGTTAAAATGCTTTACGGTAAAGGCATACAGATGATACAGAAGCCCTTTTCTGTAGGTGCCAGAATTGAGCATCCCAGAGAACTGATTGACAAAGCACAGTACGGTGCTTTTGCGGGACACAAAGCACTTGGGGCGGCAGATTACAAGCTTGCCTGCCACGGTGAGCATGAAAGGGGAGCGTACACTTTCTGTATGTGCCCAGGCGGTACCGTTGTTGCGGCAACAAGCGAAAAGGGCGGTGTAGTTGTAAACGGTATGAGTGAATGGGCAAGAGATGCCGAAAACTCAAACTCTGCACTGCTTGTAAATGTATACCCCGAGGATTTCCCGAGTGAGGATGTACTTTCGGGCTTTGAGCTTCAAAGACAGATGGAGCAGAAGGCGTTTATTCTCGGCGGCAGTGATTACAGAGCTCCCTGTCAGCTTGTCGGTGATTTTCTCAAGGGTGAAAAGTCCACTAAGCTTTCCTTTGTTAATCCAAGCTGTCCTACGGGCGTAACTCCCTCTGACATTCGTCAGGTTTTACCTAAAAAGGTTACCGATACACTTGCCGATGCTATTGTTCAGATGGATAAAAAGCTTAAAGGCTTTGCTTTGCCTGATGCTGTTCTTACTGCTCCTGAGACACGCAGCTCATCACCTGTAAGAATATTGCGCGATGACATTTATCAGACTAATGTAAGAGGTCTTT
>JAZSHC010000034.1:0-7530 GCA_045533065.1 Acutalibacteraceae bacterium | reverse complement strand
ATCAACGAATACGGTTTCATCGAAGCACCCTTCCGTCCCATTGATAAGGAAACAGGCAAGGTTCTTGTAACCTTTGAATATATGACAGCTGATGTAGAGGACGAATACACAGTTGTTCAGGCTAATGAACGTCTTGATGAAGAAAACCGTTTCGTAAGAAACAAGGTTAACGCACGTCACCGTGACGAATTCCTCGAAATCGATCCCTCCAGAGCAGATTACATGGACGTTTCACCGAAGATGGTTGTTTCCGTTGCTACGGCTCTCATTCCCTTCCTTGAAAACGACGACGCTAACCGTGCTCTTATGGGTTCAAACATGCAGCGTCAGGCAGTACCCCTTCTTACCTGCGACTCTCCCATGGTCGGTACAGGTATGGAATACAAGGCTGCAGCAGACTCAGGTGTTTGCGTTCTTGCCAAAGCAGCAGGTACTGTTACCTATGTAAGTGCTGACAGGGTTGACATTATGTGCGACGATAACCGTCTTGACACCTATAACCTCATCAAGTTTATGCGTTCCAATCAGGGTACCTGTATCAATCAGAAGCCCGTTGTCAATGTAAGCGAGCGTGTAGAAGAAAATCAGGTTATTGCTGACGGCCCCGCTACAGATCACGGTGAAATCTCCCTTGGTAAAAATGCCCTTATCGGCTTTATGACCTGGGAAGGCTATAACTACGAAGACGCCGTTCTCATTAACGAAAAGCTCGTTCGTGACGACGTATACACATCTATCCATATCGAAAAATATGAGCTCGAAGCCAGAGATACCAAGCTCGGACCCGAAGAAATCACAAACGATATCCCCAATGTCGGTGATGCTCTTAAGGATCTCGACGAAAGAGGTATCATCCGCGTCGGTGCAGAGGTACATGCAGGTGACATTCTCGTAGGTAAGGTTACTCCCAAGGGTGAAACAGAGCTTACTGCAGAAGAAAGACTGCTCCGTGCTATTTTCGCTGAAAAGGCAAGAGAAGTAAGAGATACATCTCTTCGTGTTCCCCACGGTGAATATGGTATCGTTGTTAATGTTGAAGAATTCACAAGAGAAAACAGCGATGAGCTTTCTCCCGGTGTTAACAAGGTTGTTCGTTGTTACATCGCTCAGAAGAGAAAGATCCAGGTCGGCGATAAGATGGCAGGTCGTCACGGTAACAAGGGTGTTGTTTCCCGTGTTCTTCCTCAGGAAGATATGCCCTTCCTTTCAGACGGTACTCCTCTTGATATCGTTCTTAATCCCCTCGGTGTTCCCTCACGTATGAACATCGGTCAGGTTCTTGAAGTACATCTTGGTTTTGCATGCCGTCAGCTCGGCTGGAAAATCATGACTCCCGTATTTGACGGTGCTCACGAAGAAGATACCAGAGAAGCACTCAAAATGGCAGGCATCAACGAAACCGGTAAGTCTGTACTTTATGACGGACGTACAGGTGATAAATTCGACAATGAAGTTACAGTAGGTGTTATGTACTACCTCAAGCTTCATCATCTTGTTGATGATAAGATGCACGCACGTTCAACAGGTCCCTACTCACTTGTTACTCAGCAGCCCCTCGGCGGTAAAGCACAGTTCGGCGGCCAGCGTTTCGGTGAAATGGAAGTTTGGGCACTTGAAGCTTACGGTGCAGCTTATACTCTTCAGGAAATTCTTACAGTTAAGTCAGACGATGTTGTCGGACGTGTTAAAACATACGAAGCAATCGTTAACGGTGAAAACGTGCCTCAGGCAGGCGTTCCCGAATCCTTCAAGGTTCTTGTTAAGGAACTTCAGAGTCTTGGCCTTGATGTTAAGGTTCTCGACGCTGACGATCAGGAAATCGACCTTAAGCAGAATATTGACGGTGACGACGGTGTATCACTTCACCGCTACCGTGCACCCGAAGCAGAATCAGAAGCTACTGATGCAGGTGAAGATGACCTTGACCTTGCAGAAGAAGGCGACGAAGACGATCTTGATCTTGATCTCGATTTCGGTTTCGGCGATGATGACGATTCTTTTGAAGAAGAAGCAGTTGAAGAAGATTTCAGCGACATCTTCAATGAAATGAATCCCACCATCAATGACGCAGGCTTCGGCTACGGCTTCGTACCCGACGAAGACAATATGTAATTATGACAATAACCCACGGTGTGTGTTCACCACACACCAGGGGTATCCAATTTAAATATAACTACAGAAAGGGCTGACTTGAATCTTATGGAAAACATAACCTTTGAATCAATCAAAATAGGTCTTGCTTCACCGGAAAAAATCAGAGAATGGTCATACGGTGAAGTAACAAAGCCTGAAACTATAAACTATCGTACACTCAAGCCCGAAAGCGACGGACTTTTCTGCGAAAAGATTTTTGGCCCCCTCAAGGACTGGGAATGCCATTGCGGAAGATATAAGAGAATCCGCCACAAGGGTAAGATTTGCGAAAGATGCCATGTTGAAATCACAAAGGCAAAGGTTCGCCGTGAACGTATGGGTCACATCGAGCTTGCAACACCTGTTTCACACATCTGGTATTTCAAGGGTATCCCCTCAAGAATGGGACTCATTCTTGACATCTCACCCAGAGACCTTGAAAGAATCCTTTACTTTGCAGCATATGTTGTTATCAATCCCGGTACTGTTCCCAATGTAAAGAAGGGTCAGGCAATTACCGAAAAGCAGTATGACGATATCAAGGAATACTACTACAACGATGAGGAATTCAAGGTAGGCATGGGTGCTGAAGCTATTAAAGAGCTTCTCTCCGAAATTGATATCGATGCACTCAATGCAGAGCTTCGCGAACAGCTTCACACAGCAAGCGGTCAGAAGAAGGCAAGAATTCTCAAGAGACTTGAGGTTGTTGAAGCATTCAAATCATCAGGTAATAAGCCTGAATGGATGATTATGGATGTAATTCCCGTAATTCCTCCCGATATCCGCCCCATGGTACAGCTTGACGGCGGACGCTTTGCAACAAGTGACCTTAACGACCTTTACCGTCGAGTTATCAACAGAAACAACCGTCTCAAGAAGCTTCTTGAGCTCGGCGCTCCCTCAATCATTATCAGAAACGAAAAGAGAATGCTTCAGGAATCCGTTGACGCACTTATTGACAACGGCAGAAGAGGCAGACCTGTTACAGGTCCTAACAACAGACCTCTCAAGAGCCTTTCAGACATGCTCAAGGGTAAGCAGGGACGTTTCCGTCAGAACCTTCTCGGTAAGCGTGTTGACTATTCAGGACGTTCAGTTATCGTTGTAGGTCCTAACCTTAAAATTTATCAGTGTGGTCTTCCCAAGGAAATGGCACTTGAGCTCTTCAAGCCCTTCGTTATGAAGAGACTTGTTGAAACAGGTGTTGCCGCACATATCAAAACAGCAAGAAAAACTGTTGACCGTCAGGAAAAATGCGTTTGGGATGCTCTTGAAATTGTAATCAAGGACCATCCTGTTATGCTTAACCGTGCTCCCACACTTCACCGTCTTGGTATTCAGGCTTTCGAACCCGTACTTGTTGAGGGCAAGGCTATCAAGCTTCATCCTCTTGTATGTACCGCTTTCAACGCCGACTTCGACGGTGACCAGATGGCTGTTCACGTTCCTCTTTCAGCAGAAGCTCAGGCAGAAGCACGTTTCCTTATGCTTGCTGCCAACAACCTCCTCAAGCCTTCAGACGGAAAGCCTGTTGCTGTTCCTTCACAGGACATGGTTCTCGGTTCATATTATCTTACACTTGAAATTCCAGGCAGTAAGGGTGAAGGCAAGGTGTTCCGTGATGTTGACGAAGCAAGACTTGCTTATGATGCAGGCGTTCTTGACCTTCATGCAAAAATCAAGGTTCGTATGACAAAGGTAATTGACGGAGAAAAGAAGTCAAAGATTATTGACACAACCCTCGGTAAGATTATCTTCAACGATCCCATTCCTCAGGACCTTGGTTTTATTGACAGAAATGATCCCGAAAACATGTTCCGCCTTGAGGTTGAAGGTCTTGTAGGTAAGTCACTTCTCGGTAAGGTTATCGCAAGATGTATTCAGGTTCACGGCACAGCAAGAACAGCAGAGGTTCTTGACGATGTTAAGAATCAGGGTTATAAATACTCAACAAAATCTGGTATTACCGTTGCTGTCTGCGATGCTATAATTCCTGCTGCAAAGAAGGAAATTCTTGCTGAAACAGAAGCAATTGTTGACGAAGTTAACAGAAAATACAACAGAGGTCTTCTTTCAAATCAGGACCGTTCAAGACAGGTTCTTAAAGCATGGGATACCTGTACAAACCGTGTTGCCGATGCTCTCACAGGCAGCTTTGATATGACCAACCCCATCTGGATGATGCTTGACTCCGGTGCCCGTGGTTCTAACAGCCAGCTCCGTCAGCTTGCAGGTATGCGTGGTCTTATCGCCAACACTGCAGGTAAAACAATTGAAGTTCCCATCCGTGCTAACTACCGTGAAGGTCTTAACGTTCAGGAATACTTCATTTCATCACGTGGTGCCCGTAAAGGTCTTGCCGATACAGCTCTTCGTACCGCTGACTCAGGCTACCTTACCCGTCGTCTTGTTGACGTTTCACAGGATGTTATCATCCGTGAAGAGGACTGCGGCTGCCATGAAGGTCTTGAAGTTTACGATATCATGGACGGTAACCGTATTCTTGAGTCTCTTTCAGAAAGACTCAAGGGCCGTTTCCTTCTTGACAATCTTGTTGATGAAGAAACAGGCGAAATCATCATGGATAACAAGCATATGCTCACCGAAGCAGATGCTGATAAGATTGATGCATATCTTACCAAGAAGATGAACAAGGCACTCGACGAAGGTAAGAGCAAAGAAGAGGCTGCTGCATGCCGCCGCATCACAATCCGCTCACTTCTTACATGTAACTCCGACCACGGTGCTTGTATCAAGTGCTACGGTGCAAACCTTGCAACAGGTCTTCCTGTTACTGTTGGTGAAGCAGTTGGTATTATCGCTGCACAGTCAATCGGTGAACCCGGTACTCAGCTCACCATGAGAACCTTCCACACCGGTGGTGTTGCATCAGGTGCCGACATCACTCAGGGTCTTCCCCGTGTTGAAGAACTCTTTGAAGCAAGAAAGCCCAAAACACTTGCAATGCTTTCAGAAATCGACGGTGTTGTATCCTTCGAACAGATCAAGCGTAATCCCCACATCGTTGTTACCAATGAAGAAACAGGGGAAAGAAAGGAATACTTCCTTACATTCGGCTCAAGAGCAAGAGTTTCTGAAGGCCAGTTCGTCAAGAAGGGTGAAACCATCACTGAAGGTTCAATCGATCCCAGAGATGTTCTCAATGTTCTCGGCGTAAACGCAGTTCATGACTATCTCATCAGCCAGGTACAGCTCACATACCGTACTCAGGGTGTTGATATCAACGATAAGCATATCGAGGTTATTGCACGTCAGATGATGAGAAAGATCAAGGTTGAAGATGCAGGCGATACAAACCTTCTTCCCAATTCCGTTATTGATAAGAAGGAATTCCGCAAAGCAAATGAAGAACTCAGAGCAAAAATGGCTGAAACAGGTGAAGAGCTCACTGAAGCTACCTGCTCACCCGTTCTTATGGGTATCACAAAGGCTTCACTTGCAACAGACTCCTTCCTTTCAGCAGCATCCTTCCAGGAAACAACAAGAGTTCTTACAGATGCAGCAATCAAAGGTAAGGCCGATCCTCTCATGGGTCTTAAGGAAAATGTTATCATCGGTAAGCTTCTTCCCTCAGGTACCGGCATGAAGTGCTACAACGAGGTTGAATACATTGATGTAGAAGCAAGAGATGCTCTGTTTGAAGAAAACAGACCCATCTGGAGCGTATAATATTAACAAAAAGCCGACAATTGTCGGCTTTTTTGTGTATTAGAAACATATAAGAAGACTGTTTTAATATTTTAATTTAATTTATATTGATTTTACTGCTTTGTTTCTGCTATTATTTACAAAACAGAAAAAAGGGGCGAATATTCATGTCAGCAATTCTTCATCAGATAGTTTATAAATTTATCAGTGTAATTATGACCGTTGCGATGCTTTTCGGTGCATCAGGTGATTGCCTTAAAGCGGACAGCAGTGAATGGAACACTAACTATAAATTCGTTTTTGTTCACGGACTTTCAGGATGGGGAAGTTATGACAGTATTTATAAGTTAATGCCCTATTGGGGTATGTTCGGCGGTGACCTCATGGAGTACCTTGAGGACAAGGGCTTTGACTGTTATGCCGCCTCTGTTGCATCAACTGCAAGTGCCTGGGACAGAGCTTGCGAGCTTTATGCTCAGCTTGCCGGTACCGTTGTTGACTACGGTAAAGCGCACAGTGAACAGTGCGGACATGACAGATTCGGAACAGACTATACCGGCAGAGCTCTTATCGATTCCTGGAGCGCAGAAGAAAAAATCAATCTTCTCGGTCACTCTTTCGGCGGTGCCACTGTCAGAGTTTTTGCACACATCATGGAAAACGGCAGTGAAGAAGAGCGAAATGCAACTGCAGAAGGTGACCTTTCCGACTTTTTCAAGGGCGGAAAAGGTGACTATATCTACAGCGTTGTTGCCCTTGCAGCGCCTCATAACGGCACAACGGCTTACAATGTGGGTACAGAAGATGTGCCTGAAGAAGAAAATGCACTTTCAGGTATCAAGACGGAATTTCAGAATGCACTGTCAAATCTTGTCGGTATGGCAAGCGGAAGTAAGGATGAAAACAAAGCAGAATGGGATTATGCTTCCTATGATATGTACATTGACAATGCAATGGCGATGAATGAATGGATTGAAACCTTGTCCGATGCTTATTATTTCTCAATTCCCTGTGACGCAACAGTGAAAAATGAAGACGGCACATACTCACCTGTTGAAAGCAAAATGGAATCACTGTTTGTTTCATCCTCAAAGGCTATGGGCGCATACACAGGAAAAACAGAAGGCGGATATGTTATTGACGAGTCATGGCGCCAGAATGACGGCCTTGTAAACACTGTTTCAGCAAAGGCTCCCACAGGCGCACCTTCAAAGGAATATGAAGAGGGTAATGTACAGAAGGGTATCTGGAACATTATGCCTACCTATGATGGTGACCATATGTCGCTTCAGGGAGGACTTACAAAAATCAACGATGTAAAAGATTTGTATGTTGAACTGCTCAGTCTTATAAACAAGCTGTAAATTATACTTTATAAAACAGTAACCGGCACTCACAAAGATGAGTGTCGGTCTTTTGATTATAATAGTTTCATGCAATTTAGTTAATATTTACTACAAAAACTGCCAATAATCCTATAAAAATAAGCAACTCTACAAATTATCTTCACGTGATAAATTGTTGTTGACTTTATTGACATTATCCGTTATAATATTCAAGCGTGCGATTATGCGCATTACTATTTTTAAAGAAAGGAGATGCTACGATTGCCTACCTTTAACCAGTTAGTTCGCAACGGCAGAGAAACACTTGTTAAGAAGCCTAAGGCTCCTGCTCTTCTCAAAGGCCTCAACTCAAAGAAGAATGTTATGACAGACCATAACT
>JAZSHC010000029.1:0-40682 GCA_045533065.1 Acutalibacteraceae bacterium | reverse complement strand
TTCAGACAAAACAAAAACCCGAAAACCCTTGTAAATACTGGGGTTTTCGGGTATTGGTGCCGGTGACCGGGGTCGAACCGGTACGGTGTTGCCACCGAGGGATTTTAAGTCCCTTGCGTCTGCCGATTTCGCCACACCGGCTTATTGTGCGACTTTGATATTATACAGTCTATATTTATGATTGTCAAGTGATTTTTGCTCATTGATTGTTTTTATTTGAGATATTAATTCAAACATTTTTTCAGAATTATTTAATCTATTTTCATTTAATGTCTTGATAAATATTTATATTTGGTATAAAATGGTAGCATAAATTTCAAAGGAGAACTGTATATGAAAAAATTCAAGAAATCTATTTGTCTTATTCTCACTTTTCTCATGATCTTTTCTTCATGCATGGTGTTCTCATCTGCCGCTGATGAAAAATCAACCTATGTGCCTGACTATGACACAGAAACACCCGTAATCATCGTTCACGGTATGAGTCAGAATAACACTTACCTTCTTGACGAAAACGGTGAATGGGCAACGGACGACAAAGGCAACTACATCACAGGCTGGCCCCTTCACATTGAAATTTCTGCCCTTTTAAAGGCAGTGCCCGCACTTCTCAAGTCAATCTTATTCAGACAGGATGCAGGCCTTTCCGATGCACTTTATCAGGCTGCACACGATGCACTTTATGTTATCCAGAAGGACAATGAAGGCAATTACATCAACGATGTTGAAGTACCCTGCTATGAATGCCCCATGAGTGAGCTCAGCCCCGAAGTTAAAGAGGAATACTACAACTTCCTTCCCATTCAGGAATTAGGTGAGCTTATCGGCGAAGAGAACGTATATTATTTCGGTTATGACTCAATCGGTGATGTTGTCTCCACTGCAGACAGACTTTATGATTATATTCATAACGTTGTTCTTCCTCAGACAGGCGCAAGTGAGATTAAAATCTGCCCCATCAGCCTTGGCGGAACAGTTGCAACATACTACCTCAACGCACACCCCGAGGATTACAGCCTTATCAAGAAAATGGTGTTTGTTGTTCCCGCAATTGACGGCTCAAATATTATCGGTGACCTTCTTACAAACAACCTGAGCATTTATGAAGATGAAGAGCTTTACGAAAATCTTCTTGTTGCTCTTTTAGGTGAAACTCCTCTTGCTTACACACTTAATATTGTACTTCGCGTTCTGCCCTCATCCGTTCTTAAAAAGGCTCTCAACGGCCTTGTGGACGGTGTTGTGGACGTTGCCGCAAGAAATACAACCATTCTCTGGGCACTTTGTCCCACTGCTTACTATGAAGAAGCAAAGGCTATCTGGCTTGAAGGTGATGAACATACCGTAATACGTGAAAAAGTTGATTCCTTCATGCAGGCAAGAGCAAACTTTGAAGACAACCTTTTCGCTCTCAGAGATTCCGGAGCTGAGCTTTTTGACGTTGCTTGCTACGACGTAAATCTTTTCCCGCTTTGCAAGGATTACAAGACCACAAATGCAGACAGAGTTATCCATGCTGCTTCCCCTGCAATGGGTGCAACCTTTGCAGACATTGGCACAACCCTCGGCGAAGGCTATGAGGCTGCAGGCACATACTGCGATAACCCCGACCATAATCACCTTTCACCTGACGGCGTTGTAGACGCAACAACAGGTCTTCTCCCCTGCACAACCTGGTATTTCAAAGGCCAGGCACATGAGCTTCTTCCTAATAACGATGTTGCACTTGAGCTTGCTATCCATGCGATGGTTGACGATAACATAAAGGATGTATATTCAAATCCCGCATATCCTCAGTTCAACAACGGAAGACTCATAAACACAACAAATCTTTATAAGGAAACATGGGAAGAAGCTGACAAGTCCGCTGTCTCAGAAGAAAAGGCAGCAGCTGTTGAAGCAGCAATAGCTGCTGTAGAGGCTCTTGAAGAGGAAACAATTGTTGACATTGAAGCCTGGACCGCTGCAGAAGCCGCACTTGGAAATGCACTTTATGAGGCAGGAATTATTGAAAATCCCAACCCGACCTTCTTTGAAAACGCACTCACAACTGTTACCAAAACTGCAAACAGATGTGTAAACAAATTCTTCTCTGCTTTTGCAAAATAAAAACTGTGCCACACCGTAATTTAAACGGTGTGGCTTTTTTCAGCATAAAAATGCTTCCGACAAACCATCGGAAGCATTTTTATTATATATGCGTTTTTTCCTTACGGTATGATACACCGAATACGCTCAGTATAATAATCACAATGCCCGTAAGCTGTACAGCACTGAAGCTGTCGTGAAGAATAAGTATGCCTGAAATAACGGAAATAACCGTTGTGAAATTTGAAAAAATAAGAGTTTTGCCAACACTGAGATAGTTAAGAGCATAATTGATAAGAAGGAATGCCATAACCGATGAAACAAGAGAAAGGTACATAACTGCAATCCAGAATTTACCGCTTACAAGGGGTGTAAGCCACGCTTCAGGCTGATCTTTTGTTTCAAGCAGTGCAAGTGCAGTAAAGCAGATTCCTCCAAGGCCTGTCATAACATAGGTGCGCTCAAAGGGAGAGAACTCGTCTGCAATGCTTCGGCTGAGCACCGTGAAGCTTGTTGTGGAAAGCACTGCACCCAGAAGCAGAATGAATCCTGCAAGGGAGAATTCACCAACACCTCCCGTTGTGGTCAGCACGACACCGACAACAGACATTACTGTGCACAGAAGCTGAAACAGTGAGCACTTTTCTTTAAGAAAAATGACACCGAAAACCAGTCCGACAACGGGTACAAGTCCTATCATAACACCGGAAAAGGATGCAGATGTCATTTCAATTCCGTAAGTTTCACAAACAAAATACACAACGGGCTGAATAAAGCCCATTAGTAAAAGCCTGAAAACAGGCTTACCTTTAAAATTAACCTTGTTTTTCCCGCCAAGCATCATCAGATTAAGAAGCAGAAATGCAACAACAAAGCGGACAGCCACAAGCACCATCGGTGACGCAACCTCAAGTGCAACCTTTGAAAAAAGAAAGCTGAAGCCGAATATACTGTAGCCGGCAAGCCCACACAAGGTGGCTTTAAGACTGTTATTCATTTTTCTTTGCTCCGTCATACATCATATAATAATTATCGATATTTTCCCTTTTCCAATGGTCATGCTTTATAACCTTAAAGCCCAGCTTTTCATAAAATTTCACATTGTCAGGGTCCTGAGCTTCAAGACCAAGCTTATAACCCTTCGCCGTCAGGTCAGCGATGCCTTGCTTTATGAGCTTTGTCGCTATACCCTTACCCTGATGCTCAGGTGCAACAAAAACAGGGGAAATAATATATGTGTTTTCGGGAAAAACCTTAACATCAAGATGTCCGTATGCCATAAGAGTTTTTATTGTTTTGGGAAGATAAAGCCAGAGAAACGCCCAGTTGGGATACATAAGAAAATCAAAAACATCATATTCGTTATGTGCTTCACGCCACACGCAGATGCCCCTGTTCTCTTCATCGAAATATATGATATCCTCCCTGTTTGAGGTAGCAAGTCTTTCAATCATGAAATGATAAACAAACTTCTTTCTCAGCTTTTCGTTTTTGGTAACATAGGAATGTACAGGGTCATTTACATAGCTTTCCGCCGCCATTTTTGCATAATACTTCAGCGTTTTGTTGTCCATTGGTTTTTTCTTCATCGCTTATCCTCTTTCGGCAATTATTTTTTCAAGAATTTCTTTGTCCGCGGGACAAAAATTATACTTGCAAATTTCATCGGGAGTAATCCACCTGATATCGTTATGCTCAAGCATTTTCGGTGTACCTTCTGCTATACGAGAATTAAAAAGCGTAAGATGTACACTAATGTCAGGGTACTCATGGTCAACCTCCATAAACACATCTCCCACAATTACGGTAACATCCAGCTCTTCCTTGCATTCACGTATAAGAGCATCTTCTTTGCTCTCGCCTTTTTCAACCTTGCCACCCACAAATTCCCATTGTAAAGCTCTCGTTTTATGGACAGGTCGCTGGCAAATCATAAATCTGTCATTATTCCATATTAAAGCTGCAACCACATGGGTGATACCTCTTTTTTCACCAGTCATATTCTCACCATCAAATAAATCCTTTTTTGAAAGTATATCACATTAAACTAATGATATCAACCGAATATAAAATTTCTTAATACGGATTGATTGACGGAGCTTATTGTGTTAGAATAGTCGGTATAAACAAGGAAGTGATACAGTGAAAAAAGTCAAAATAACCGTGATGCGTAAAACCGAGTATCACGATCTTATGAAAAAATATGAAAATCCCATTGAACATGCCTGCGATGTTGAAGAAGGACAGGTATTCATTGCAAACGGTTGGAAGAGGCCTGAAAATTTATGCGAGTCTGCATGGGAAACCATGTCACCTTTTGTTATGACCCTTTCTCACGGCGGAGGCAATTTTTATAACGGCTGGATGAAAAATGAAAGGTCTGCAATGATTTCCTGCAATGACGGCTTCAGGCCCGTAAGCTTCCTTCTGGAAGCACTTGAGGAAGATGCAGACTAAACCTTATACGGAGAAGTGTATTATGAAAAACGAGCTTATTATTTTTGACTGTTTCGGTGTAATTTTTGAGGATATTGCCCCTGTTTTTTTAAAACGATATCTGCCCGAGGAATGCGTTGGCGAGATTAAGGAAAGACTTTTCTTTCCTGCTGACATGGGCGAGGTTACCTACGAAGAGCTTCTTTATAACATGTCAAAGGAGCTTAATGTTCCTGTTGATAAAATTATCCCCGAATGGAATTCCCTTTTTATAATAAAAGATGAAACTGTTGCCCTAATCCGTGAGCTTCACAAAAAACATGATATCGCCCTTGTTTCAAATGCACCTTTGGGTGTTGTGGAAGATCTTATAGAAAAGCATAAGCTGCATGATCTTTTTGACAAAACGGTTATTTCCTGTAATGTACGCATGACAAAGCCCGACCCTCAAATCTACAAATACTGTGTATCACTTTTTGAAAAAAATTATGATAAAATATATATGGTTGATGACAGTATCATAAACCTTGAGCGTTTACCCGAAATTGGTATTATTCCTATACATTTCAGAAAAACAGAAGATGTTATCAAAAAAATAAACTCCGATTAACGGAGTTTATTTTTTTAGTATTTCATTTTTTAGTGATTATTTATAAGCAGGCTCTCCACGGAATACATCGTAGAAAATGTACTTGAAGAAAGCAAAAACCTCTTCCCAGAATTCAACAAAAATATCAAAGAACATTCTGTGTTCTTCCACGGGTTCATCTGCAGGAGCTGTTGTTTCAACCTCCTGAACAGTCACACCTGTTTCGGGGTCAACATAACTTTCAGCACAAGCAACAACGGCAACTGACATAAGCATGATAACTGTGAGAACAAGTGCCATAATTTTCTTAATTGTTTTATTCATAATATCTGCCTCCTTAATTTAAATTCAAATACATTGTAAACCATTAAATTAAATTAGTCAATAAAAATTTAATTCTTTTTAAAAAAACTTATCTGCTTTTAATGTGAATAACCTTTGTAGGCTCACCTGAAAACTGCTTTCCTTCAACATTTTTATAGGCCATGGCACGGTAAAAATAGTTCTTCATGCGTTTTTCAACCTTATCGTTAAAGTTTATGTCAACGCCTTGCTCCGTTTTTGCAACATCAACAAAGGGGCCGTCCTTTTCTTCGCTTCTTTGAAGTATATATCCGTCTGCACCTGCAACAATTCTTACCCTGAGGCTGATTTTTTTGCCGAAGGAAGCTTTGGCTTCAATAATTTCACCGCAATCAAGATATACACAGTGAGCTTCGGGGCTGAAATTGCCTTGTCTTTCACTTTCTTCAGACTTGATAAAAGCCTGAACCGAATAATGATAAGCTTGACCCGGTACAATTCTTGCATCGGTATATTCACATTTTTCTGTTCGTGCCACAGGCAGAATCTGTGAATAAAAATCATTTCTTCTGCTTACGATATAACCGTCTGCTCCCTCAGTTTTTTGCCATGTGAGACGGATTTTATCACCCTCAACCACAGCTGAAAAATTTTCCGGAGCGGGGATGTCGGAAATAATTGCAGACTTCACTGCCGAAAGCTTTGTTGATGCCTTTTTGCCCTCAAGCGCCTTATGTGCCATTATCTTGTATCGACAGGTAACATCAACGGGTGCTGACACGTCGATATATTCACATTTTTTTGACCATGCAACGTGCTCAAACTCGCCTTTATCGGAAAGAGCACGCTTGATGGCGTATTTTTCAGCACCTTCAACCTTTGTCCATTTTAAATGCAGCTGCTTTTCTTCAGTTACGGTTACGGATTTGATTTTCGGACATTTTTTGAGCTTGGTAACTACATCCATTATCTGTCACCGAGAAGTGATGCGCTTTCCTTATCAAGGAAAACAGTAACATCAGCGTGAAGCTGAAGTATTGAAGCAGGGCATTCAGGAGTAACCTGACCTTCAACAAGAGCCTTTACAGCCTTTGCTTTACTTGCGCCTGTTGCGATGAGAATAATTTTTCTTGCTCTCATAATATCGCCGATACCCATTGTGAAGGCATATTCGGGCATTGTGTCACCAACAGCTTCAAAATACTTTTTGTTTGAATCAATTGTGCTCTGAGTAAGCTTTACAACAAAGGGACCGTCAGCAAACTTGTCACCGGGCTCATTGAAGCCGATGTGACCGTTTGTGCCTATACCGAGAAGCTGAATGTCAATTCCGCCTGATTCTTTGATTTTGTTCCAGTATCTCTGGCATTCTGCTTCGCTGTCGCCTGCTTCACCTGAAAGGAAGTTCACCTTTTCAAAATCAACATCGGTTTTGCCGAAAAGGTTATCCTTCATGAAATAAAAATAGCTGTTTACATTTTCCCTTGAAAGACCTACATACTCATCAAGGTTAAATGTTGTGATATGCTTGAGGCTTACCTCTCCTGCTTCGTACTTTTCGATAATTCTTTTGTATGTTTCAACGGGTGAAGCACCTGTTGCAAAACCGAGCACGCTTCCTTTATTGCTGTTCACCTGCTTTACAATAATGTCAGCAGCCTCTTTTGAAATTTCAATTGCGTCATTTAAAACTATAACTTTCATTTTTTAACTCTCCTTTTCTCCCTTGATATCGCAGGGACAATTTACCACTTATCATAATAACACAACAAAACGCAATTTGCAATAAATAGGAAAGAAAAAACATTTGCCAAGTATAAATATATGTGATATTATAGTAAACAGTAAAACCAAAAGGACTTGATACAGATGAAATACAATTATCACACTCATACCTTCCGCTGTTTTCATGCAAAAGGCAGTGACGAAGAATTTGTTAAAGCCGCAATTGAAGCGGGATTTGATGAAATCGGCTTTGCAGATCACTCTCCCTGGCCTTTTAAGGATTATGTTTCGGGAATGAGAATGCATGCAGATGAGCTTAAAGAATACTGTGACAGCATAAAGCACCTGAAAGAAAAATACAAAGATAAAATCAGCATAAAGTTAGGGCTTGAATGTGAATATTTTCCGAAATATATGCCATGGCTTAAAAAGGCTATCAAAGAAAATGAAATTGATTATATCATTCTCGGCCACCATTTTTCAAAGGATGAACCGAACAGCTTTTATAACGGCAACATGAACTCACCCGAACATCTTTATACTTTCAGAGACGACATTGTTGAGGCGATGGAAACGGGTATGTTCGCCTATATTGCCCACCCTGATATTTTTATGCGCGGCTACCCTGTTTTTGATGAGCACTGTGAAAAAATTTCAAGGGATATTATAAAAAAAGCAATTGAAACAAACACACCCCTTGAATATAACCTTCTCGGTCTTTCTCATTCAAAGCTTGACGGTAAGCAAGGCTATCCTTACCCGGACTTCTGGGATATGGTGAGTGAAATGAAGCCACCTGTCACCATGGGCATTGATGCTCATGTGCCTGAAGCTTATCTGGACCACGAGCTTTTCAAGGGCGGACACGATAAGCTTGAAAGTCTCGGGCTTAAGGTTGTGGATAGAATTAAAATGTTCAGATGATAAAAAAACAACCGCAGGTGCGGTTGTTTTTTTGTTTAAATATCGTTTTTGATAAGATCTTCAAAGCTCTCTCTTTTAACGGCAACATAATCCTCACCGCCGCTTATCATTACTATGGGAGGACGGGGAATTCTGTTATAGTTTGAAGCCATTGAGTAATTGTATGCACCTGTGGTACACACAGCGACAATATCATCTCTTTGTGGCTTAGGCATTGCTACAGCAGGCTGAATAACGTCCCCGCTTTCGCAGCAGCGACCCACAACATCTGCCGTGAAATCAGCCTTTTCATTCATTCTGTTGGCAAGAAGAACAGTATATTTCGAGCCGTACAATGCGTATCTGGGATTATCTGTCATACCGCCATCGATTGAAACATAGTTCTTATAGCCCGTGATTTCCTTGATAGTTCCCACAGAATAAAGGGTCATGCCTGCATCGGCAACAATGCTTCTGCCCGGCTCCATAATAATCTGCGGAACAGCAATTCCGAGAGCTTTACAGGTTGCTTTTATATGCTCTGAGAGCTTTGCAATATTTGCTTCAATGTCAAGATAAGGGTCATCCTCAGTGTAACGCACACCGAAGCCGCCGCCAAGGTTGAGCAGTTTAAACTCAACGCCGTACTTTCTCTGCATTTCGGCACCGAAGGTCAGCATTATTGTTGCAGCCTGAAGGTAAACATCACCTTCACTGTCAAAAACCTGTGAGCCCACATGGCAGTGATAGCCCACAATTTCAACAGCTTCGTTTTTGAGAGCTTTTTGCACAAGCTCTTCTGCCTGACCTGTTTCAATGGCAGTACCGAATTTTGAATCTACCTTGCCTGTTGCAACAGCATCATAGGTGTGAGGGTCAATACCGGGAGTGAGACGGAGAATAACCTTTTGTTTTTCGGCTGTTTTTCCCGATTTTTTTATTATTTCGCAGTTTTCTCTTATAAGATCAAGCTCATATATGCTGTCAGCAACAAAGTAGCCTACTCCGCTTTCAACGTCACCTGTAATATCAGCCATAGTTTTGTTGTTGCCGTGAAACAGAGCTTTACTCATGGGAAAGCCTGCTTTTTCCGCCGTATAGCGCTCACCGGAGGAAACAAGATCAATACCCATTCCCTCTTCCTTCATAATTTCATATATCCTTCTGAAGGATGCGGCTTTGCTGGCATAACAAGGAAAGCTGCTTTCGCCGAAATGCTCCTTCATTGCCTTTATATACACACGGCAGTTATGACGGATTCTGTCTTCATCCATAAGATATAAGGGTGTGCCATACTTTTCGGCAAGGGCAACAGTATCCATCCCTGCAAAAGTAAGATTATTGCCGCTTACTCCTATATTTTCACATAACATAGTTTTTCTCAATCTTTCATTCTTTATTTTTACAGCATATGAGCAAGTATTTCTTCCTTGCTGTGTGCTGTGAGATCGGCAGGTGCAACATCAAAAACTGTTTTGCAGCCTGTATCCTTTCTTTCAGCCATTTTTACAACTGCCCTTGCATAAGCCACAAGAACACTGCCTGTAAATTCAGGATTTGAATCAAGCTTAAGGCTGTATTCGATAACCTGACAATGTGAGTTTCCTTCACCTGTGTAGCCGGTACGGATAACACTGCCTCCGTGAGGAAGCTCGGAGTGATTTTTCTTCATTTCTTCCATTGTGATGAAGGTTACCGTTGTGTCATAAGGCTCAAAATAAGCAGGCATAGTAACTATTTTTTCGCGGATTTTTTCTTCGTCTGCGCCCTGTTCAATCACAACAAAGCATTCTCTATTATGCTTATCTCTTGCAGTAAATTCGGGAGCTTCGCCTTGTCTTACACGGTTCATTGCGTCAGTGACAGGCACTGTATACTGACGGGCGTCGATAACGCCTTCTATTCTTCTGATTGCATCGGAGTGACCCTGTGAAACGCCCTTTCCCCAGAAGGTATAGTCGTTTCCGTCGGGAAGAATCGCCGAAGCATAAAGACGGTTAACAGAGAACATGCCCGGGTCCCAGCCACAGGAAATGAGAGCAGTTTTTCCGCCTTGCTTTGCAGCCGCATCAACATTTTTGAAGTGTACGGGAATCTGCGAATGGTTATCGTAGGAATCAATAACATTGAAGTGCCTTGCAAGTGACGGTGTCATAGTAGGCAAATCCGTTGCACTGCCGCCGCAGATTATAAGCACATCTATTTTATCTTTCCAGTTTTCAATTTCCTCAGCAGAAACAACAGGTACATTTTCTGTGTTGATTTTAAGTGATTCAGGGTCACGTCTTGTAAACACTGCAGCAAGCTTCATGTCACTGTTTCTTTTAACGGCATCCTCAACACCTCTGCCGAGATTACCGTAACCGTAAATACCGATATTCATATTATATCACCTCATTCAAGGATGTCATCCATGTTGTAGTAGCCCGCATCTTTGCCCACAAGGAACTCAGCGGCAGTCACTGCCCCCTCGGCAAAAAGTCCTCTGTTTTCAGCCTCGTGCTTAAGGGTGATAACCTGTGAATTTGTGGCAAAAATCACCTCATGGGTGCCCACTTCGTTGCCCATTCTCACAGCGTGAATTCCAATTTCGTTTTTTGTTCTTTTGCCGTTTTCGGGACGACCGATATTATATTCACAATCAGCTTTTACACTTTTGATGCTGTCAGCAAGCAAAAGCGCAGTTCCGCTGGGTACATCAAGCTTTCTGTTATGATGCTTTTCAATAATTTCAATATCACAGTCAGGCATTGCCTTTGCAACAATTTTTGCAAGACATGAAAGAATAGCAACGCCGAAGGACATGTTGGCACTGCAGAAAAGCGGAATTCTTTCACTTGCAGATTTAATCATTGCCTTTTCTTCCTCAGTCTGTCCTGTTGTGGCAACAACAAGCGGCATATTCTTTTTTACGGCATATTCCGTTACATCCTTTGTTGCACTGTGATGTGAAAAGTCGATTATACAATCAGCTTCGCCTTCATATTCATTTATGTTCTGATAAAGTCGGTTTTCCTTGTCGGTGATATATTCCATACTGCAGAAAGCCACGGTTTCGTGCTTGCCGCTGTTTTTGATTATATCGCAAAGAACCCTGCCCATGGCACCGCCGGCACCGTTAACGATAATTTTCATTTTTGTCACCTTGCCCGAAGCTTACACATTTATACCAAGCTTACGCATTTCTGAAAGAAGAACAGCCTTGTGGTCATCCTCCATAACGGTAAGAGGTGATCTTACATAGTCTTCACAGTAGCCCATTGCTGCCATTGCCGCCTTTGCGGGAATAGGATTAACCTCACAGAAAAGAGCTTTTACAAGGGGGAAGAACCTGAACTGCATTTCAGCTGCACCCTTAACATCACCGTCAAGGAACTTGTGGCACATTTCTGAGGTTTCTTTGGGAAGAACGTTTGAAAGAACGGATATTACACCCTTACCGCCAACTGACATAACAGGGATAATCTGATCGTCATTGCCTGAATAAAGGTCCAGCTTATCACCGCAAAGAGCCATTGTTTCAACAATTTTATCAATAGCACCGTTAGCTTCCTTAATGCCCTGAATCATGGGATGGTCAGCAAGAGCGGCATATGTAGAAGGCTCAATATTAACGCCCGTTCTTGAAGGTACGTTATAAAGAATAACCGGCTTTGTGCTTGCGTCTGCAATTTCGGTGAACATTTTGATAAGGCCCTTCTGGGTTGCCTTGTTGTAATAAGGTGTTACAACAAGCATAGCATCACAGCCCACTTCACAGGCATATTTTGTAAGCTCAATTGCATAGGCAGTGTCGTTTGAGCCGGTACCTGCAATAACAGGTACTCTGCCATTTACAACTTCAACAGAGAAGCGGAGAACTTCCTTGTGTTCTTCATCGGTGAGGGTTGAGCCTTCACCTGATGTGCCGGCAATAACAAGAGCATCTATGCCTTCAGCGATCTGCCATTCGATAAGCTCCTTGAATTTAGGATAGTCTACTCCGTTTTCATTAAAAGGTGTGACGAGAGCTGATGCAGCTCCTTCAAAAATAGGTTTTCTGTTCATTTCGATAATACTCCTTTTGAATTTTATTCCGAAGTTCCAATATGTTGCTATTAAAAAACACCCGATTTTGCATCGAGTGTTAAAATATCTGCAAATAAAGGGTCCGTAAAGACTGCTTTTTTACAATTACAATAGCACTCCGCAAATGCGACAGTCGTTTGAATCTTATTTCAACCGCCCAGGAAAGCCTTTCGCCTGACCCCCTTCGGCAACCACCCCTTTCATTCCCGACGGAACCTGCGTTGTTCTTTTTATCGGAAGCTACTTTTGATGAATTGCGCCTCTATCATAAATGAAATATTCGGTTTTGCTAAGTTTAGCACTATTTTCTGTTTATGTCAATACATTTACTGAGAAATTCTTCGCTGATTTCCTCAAGACTTTCGCCAAAAAATATCACACTTGCCAAGGGAGTAAGCTTCATGCATCTTACAAGCTTTTGCATTTGTGCTTTTTGGGGAAGTGTGAAGGAAATTTCTCTGCTGAAGCCTTCCATTTCAACCTGCTGCCCCCTGTTCACCATGCTGAGCACGGCATACTCCTTCAGATATGCATTATATGCCGTTCTCTGAGCGGCTGTTATGCTTCCGCAGAAAAACAGTATCACACAGGCAATCACAGCGTTTGTGAAAATGAATTTTCCTAAGATCCTTTTCATTTCTGCATTCATGGTTACTCCTCATAATCTTCAAGTATTTCCGCAACTGCTGTGCCTATACACTTTCCCGAATACACAGCCTCTTCAAGAGTATTCGAATCAGAGCCGACTTCAATAAGAAGCGAGCAGTGCGTAAGGTTCATATTGTAGCTTCTCGGGCAGAAATAAAGCGGTCTGGTTATCCCTTCAAAAAGCTCTTCAAGCTTATTTTGCAATTGAAGGGCAAAGGTGAGATTCTTTTCCCAGTCGGGCAGGTTTGTGATACCGTTGCCTTCTTCCTGACAGCCGCTGATTATCATGACCTGTGCGGCCTTCTTTCCGTCTATTTCGGCAGTAGGTTTGATTTTGGTTCCGTTTGTCTGCTGAATTGCATCACGGTGAATATCAAGCACCACCTGAATTGACGGATATTTTTTCAGATATTCTTCAACACCTTTTCTTGAACGGCTGTAAGCACCCGAATATTTTGCATCATAAACTGCAGTATCATGGATAACCTTATAACCTGCCCGTTCTATCTGTTCGCAAATCGCCTGCCCTACCCTTAACATATTCTGTGATGAATTGTTGCTTCTTGTCATAAAGCCCTCTTCATAAAAGCCTCTGTCAAGAATCTGATAGGTTTCCGTTGTGTGGGTGTGAAAAATGAGCACCGACGGTTTTTCTTTACTGACGCTCAGATCTGCTTTTTCCTTAAGCTTTTTTTCAATATCAATATCTGTCTTGTTTACATTTTTAACCCTGACAAGTCCAAATTTGTCTGTGACTCCGTCATTTTTATATCTGTATTCCGATATCGAGCCGTCTTTTTTATGTTTTTCCGCTGTTTTTTTATACTCCTTCATAAGAGTCAGAATATCCTCATCCGTTTTGACAAGCTCTGATTCTTTTTCCTTTTCTTCCGTAGTCTCAACCTCAGCAGCAGTTGTTTTTTCTGTGGTTTGTGCAACACTCTGAGTTGCGGCGGCAAGAGTTACTTCCGTCTCGTTTTGTTCTGCCTGAGCATAGCTTCCGAAGCTTTTATACGGGAAACAGCTTTTTACCGCAAGAACAACTATTTGTGCACCAAGGTTTATAATCGGCTCTTTAAAAACGGAGAAAATCCCCAGACATATACCTGCCGCGGCAATGAAGGCAGTTATTTTTATCAGTACAATTTCTTTCCTTTTCATATAATCCTCCGCATTACTGTCTTTTTTTAATTTTATTCCCCTGCTTTCAAAAAAATTACCCCACAATTGCCGTAATATCCTCACAAGTCATCTGCGGCTGAAGTGCTTTGTTTATGCCGAGTGCAATAAAGGATGCCGCCCTTACAATAACGTTGTCTATTTCCTTCGGAGTAACCATAACATTTTCCTCATTGGATAATTGTCTGCCGTCGGATTCAAAATTCACATTTATTCCCGCCTTTTCGAGTATATCCAGAGTCATGGTAACCCCGTCAACCACCGTGGGAACACCTATTGCAATTACAGGCACACCCACACTTTGCTTATCGATGCAGCTTCTGCGGTTGCCTACACCGGAGCCCGGTGATACGCCTGTATCACACATCTGAATTGTTGTGCCCAGCCTTGAAAGACTTCTTGAAGCCAAGGCATCTATTACAATAAGAGCAACGGGCTTTATTTTATCTGCAATACCTTCAAGTATTTCCGCTGTTTCTATACCGGTGTTTCCAAGCACCCCCGGAACTATTCCTGCAACCGAGCGCAGAGACGAAAAGCCTATGGATTTTGCAATTTCGGGACTTATGTGCCTTGTTGCAAGCAGCTTTGCAATGCACTCGGGGCCCAGAGCATCGGGAGTGATTTTCTCATTGCCGAGTCCTGCCACAAGAACCGTGCCTTCTTCAGGCAGAAGATTCCTGATTTCCCTTGCAAGAATTTCTGCCGCAGGAAAATATATATCGGCATTTTTCTTAAGAAACGGTATTTCAAAGGTGATATATTTTCCTTCAGGCTTCTGCAGTTTTCGAGCGCCCTCGGCGGAAGTGATTTCTATTTTCGATATAGTCATGCCTTCTTCACTGTATTTTTCAAACCTCACGCCTTGTGTATCCTTCTGTTTTGAAAGCTCGTGCCTTTCAAGTGCAAGATCAGTACGAAAATTCATTTTTTTCACCTCAAAGTATTGCATTATGCACAATTATGTGTTAGTATTGTTGTCGCTTTAAAAAAAGTATATCCAAATTTGCGAAAATATCTTGAATTTTTCAAAAAAAGATGTTATGATATGCTCTGCATGAAACTAAGAGGAGGTGTAAAGACGTGCCTAACATTAAATCAGCAAAAAAGCGTGTTCTCGTAAACGCAACAAAGCAGGCTCGCAACAAGTCAGCTAACTCCGCTCTTAAGACAGCTCTTAAGAAGGCTAACGCTGCTATCGAAGCAAACGCAGAAGACAAGGAAGTACTTGTTACACTCGCAGTTAAGAAGATTGATCAGGCAACAGCTAAGGGTCTTCTTCACAAGAACAATGCTGCAAGAAAGAAGTCAGCTCTTGTTACAAAGCTCAACGCTTCAAAATAAGTTTATCCTGAAGAAAAATACAAGAGATGGGTACGCCCGTCTCTTTTTTCTTTTTACCTGAATTTTAAATAAACACAACGGATGCCTATATTATGTATAATAAAAAACAAATATTATATATTTTTATGAAAATTTTGTGTATTTAATTGTATTTTAAGTTAGTTTATGATAAAATGAACACAGAACTATATTGGAGGACTATCTAAATGAAAAGAAGCATATTTAAATCGATGCTGTTTTTGTGTTCTTTCGTGTGCCTCACAGCTGTTTTTGTGTTAGGCGTTTCTGCAAAAACAGTAACTTCCGATGGCTTTGTTTTTGATGTCAGCGGAAAAACTGCCACAGTGAAGGAATATATCGGAACTGAAAAATCAGTTACAATTCCATCAAAGGTTGGTTCTGCCAAGGTAACGGCTATCGGAGACGAAGCATTCTGGAGCATCAAGACCATGACATCTGTTACCATTCCGTCAACCGTAAAAACAATAGGCAAGGCAGCATTCAATGAATGTACCGGCCTTAAGAAGGTTGTTCTTCCTCAGGAGCTTACCAAAATCGGAAGCGGTGCTTTCTGGTACTGCACCAACCTGAAGCAGATTGTAATTTTCGACTCAGTCAAATCAATCGGCACAAATGCTTTCAAGGGCTGTAAGGACCTTAAGGCCTATGTTGTGAAGGGCTCCTATGCGGAAACTTATGTCAAGGGTCAGTCAAACCTCAAGCTTCACTACAGATATGTTGACAAGGTAAGCCTCAGCAAAACATCAGCAAAGCTTGAAGTGGGCGGAACACTGAAGCTCACAGCAACACTTTCCCCTTCAAACATCTATATCAGCAAAAAAGCCTTTTCATCAAGCGATACCAAAATCGCTACTGTCACATCTGACGGAACAATAAAGGCTGTTGCACCGGGCACGGTTACAATCACCTGCTCGGCAAAGGATAAAAGCGGCAAAAAGGCAACCTGTAAAATTACCGTTGTACCCAAAAAGGTCAGCGGTATCAAGCAGTCCTCAACAACTGCAACAGGCTACACTCTTTCCTGGTCAAAAAGCTCCGGCGCCACAAAGTACAGAGTTTACCGTTATAACGAAGCAAAAAAGAAGTGGGAAACAATCAAATACACAACATCCACTTCCCTTAAAATCACAAACTGTGCTTTAGGTTCAAGCCAGAAATACAGAATTCTTGCTTACACCTCAAAAAACAAGACTTATTACAAGGCGCCCTACTCAGAAACCTTTACAGCACGTCCTTTATATCCCGCAAAGGTAACGGGTGTCACTGCAAAGCCTGCACACAACTTTATCAACCTTTCATGGTCAAAGGCCGCAAACGCCACAGGCTACAGAGTGTACAGCTATAACGCCTCCACAAAAAAATACACCTACATCGGCTCAACAAAATCAAAAACCTATAAAGTAAAATCCCTTAAGCCCAACACAAGCTACACCTTCGCTGTCAGAGCTTATATGACCTACGGCAAAAAAACAATTTATTCTTCTTACTCATCGCCGGTGTCCTGCACAACAAGACCTGATTATGTAAAGGGCCTTTCCGTGAAGGAAAATTCAGTTTATGTAAGCAAGCTCACCCTTCAGTGGACTCCCCTCAAGGGTGTAAGCGGTTACAGAATCACAAAATACGACCCCGCAACGAAGGAGTATATTAAGGTTGTAAATGTTTACGGTGCAGACAAGAATGAATACACCGTTGAAGACCTTCTTCCCGGCACAACCTATTCTTTCAAGATTCAATCCTTTGTAAGAAGCGGCTCATCAAACCTTTACGGCTATGCGTCTTCAAAGATATCGGCAACAACAAATTCAAGACCTGCGGACAATCAGGAAGCATTCAACGGCTTTATTGAAGCCTACAATGCATCCAAAAACACAAAAAACAGCTTCTCACTCATAAGAAGCGTTGATGTTTCAGGCTTTGAAGGTGAAAGCAGTGATAAGTACACGGCTGTAACAGAAAAAGTTGCGGCAGACGCAACAGACATTCTTTATTTCGTCAACGGAATTGAAAATGTCACAAAATCTCCCGTAACCTCATTTATTGCACCTAAGGATGCCTTCACAACCCTCAGCAAGGAACAGCTTAAAGCAGATTCTCTGAGCTTCAGCGATGACGGTAACGGCTTCAGAATTACCTTCGCACTCAACGAAGACACCGACGGCTCAGTCAACGCACTGATAACCGATTTAATCGATTGGCAGACAATAGCCACGGAAATTGAAGGCTTTACCCTCAACAGCTGTACATACGAAGGCACAACAGTTAATGCCAAGGTGCAGAACGGTCTTATCGATGACATTATCGTATCCGTTCCCGTCAAAGTAAATTTCACAATCGGTGAAGAAAACTATGAATTCACCGAAACAATAACAAAAGAGTTTATGTTCATCTGGTAAAACTTGCAAATGCAATTTTTATAAATAATTGAATGGAGGATTAAGAAAATGAAAAAAGCATTACAATCCGTTGTTGCAATAATTTTCTGTATGGCAATTATTACTTCAACAATGCTTGTTACTCTTGCCGCTCCCGGAAGCATTTCATCAGCAAAAGCAACAAGTATAACCTACAACTCAGCAACACTGAGTTGGTCAAAGTCCAAAAATGCTGACGGATATGAAATTCAGCAGTACAAAAGCAAAAAGTGGACAACAATCAAAAAGATCACATCAGCCAGCACAACAACCTACAAGCTTACAAAGCTTACAACGGGCACTACATATCAGTACCGTATCCGTGCTTACGACAAAGGTCTTTTAAGAACAACCTACAGTGATTACACAAAAACCATCAGTGTAAAGCCCGTACCCGTTAAGGTTTCAGGTCTTAAGGTAACAGGCACAAACTACAACACTGTAAAGCTTACATGGTCTAAGGTTTCAGGCGCAACAGGCTATGAGGTTCAGCAGTACAAGAGCAAAAAATGGGTAACTCTCAAAACCCTCACAGCACGTGAATACAGTGTTTCAAAGCTTTCCATCGGAACAACCTATTCCTTCAGAGTAAGAGCTTACAGAACAGTTTCAAAGAAAAAGATTTACGGTGCTTACAGCTCAACAGCCAAGGGCACACCTCAGCTTGCAGCAACAAGCTCACTCAAGGTTTCCGGCATCACCACTTCAGGTGCAAAGGTTTCCTGGAGCAAGGTAAGCGGTGCAGGCGGATATCAGATTTATGATCCCGTAACAAAGAAGTGGATTTCAACAGGCACAAAAACCTATTACACCTTCAAAAACCAGAAAGCAGGCACAGCTTATTCCGTAAAGGTAAGAGCATATAAGAAGGTTGGCTCAAAGACCTATTACGGCAAGGAATCCTCAACACTGAAGTACACAACAACTCCTGCAAAGGTAAGCGGTGTTAAGGCTTCTTCAGCAAAGACAACCTCCCTGACTCTTTCATGGAGCAAGACAACAGGCGCTGCAGGCTATCAGGTTTATATGTATGACCACAGCGGTGCTAAAAAGTGGGTACGCTACACTAACGCAACAGGTACATCAGTTACAGTAAAAAGCCTTAAGGCAGCTTCAAAATATGACTTCCGTGTACGCGCTTATGTAAAGAACGGCTCTGACTACAGCTACGGCTCATACTCAAGCACACTCACAACCTACACTGCAACGGCTGCTCCCACCTCCTTCACTCACGGCAAGAAGGTTACTGCAACAGCAGTGCCTCTCACCTGGAAGGCTGTTTCGGGCGCTGCAGGCTATGAGGTTTATAACCCCGCAACAAAGAAATGGGTTGACGTTAAAACTGCAACAAGCTACACTGTTTCATCACTTAAAGCAGGCACAAAATACGCCTTCAAGGTTAGAGCTTATATCGGCTCAAAGGTTTACAGTGGTGAAACAAGCCTCAGCGTTTCAACCGCACCCACCCAGGCAACAGATGTAAGCGCTTCAGCACAGACTTCATCCTCAGTCAAGTTCTCATGGACAAAGTCAGCAGGTGCAACAGGCTACAGAATTTATATTAACAAGGATTACTATAAGGTAACTACCTCACCCAGCATTACGGTTTCATCACTTTCTTCAGCAAAGAAGTACACAATTGAAATCCGTCCCTATGTAAAGAATCCCGAAGGCAACACCTACGGTACCTATACAACCTTCAGCACATATACAGCACCCAAAGCTCCCACAGGCGTTACAGTTGATACTGTTACAAAGAAGTCCGCAGCAATTCACTGGACTGCAGTTTCAGGTGCTTCAGGCTATGAAGTATATGACCCCGTAAACAAGGATTGGTTTGACAACGGAAACTCAACATCATATACATTTACTTCTCTCACACCGGGCTCAACTTATGATATTCGTGTAAGAGCTTATATCAGCTCCGGCAAGATTTACGGTGCGGAAGCCTCCGGTACAAAGCTTACCACCATCCCCGTTGAACCTGTGCTTGATATTACTCCCTCAACTTCAGGCAACAGCTTTGTAGTATCATGGACTGCAGTAAACGGTGCCGTTTCATATCAGATTGAAAAATCCGATGACGGCAGCACATGGAGCGCTTATTCACCTTCAAGCACAACAATAACCTCCTTCAAGGTTAATAATGTAAAGGAAACAGACACATATCGCTTCCGTGTACGTGCATACATCAACGAAACAACCTACAGTGATTGGGTTTCAATCCAGCATTCACCCATGGTTGTTAAGGTTGGCAACGGTGCAACAGCTACTTCAACTCACCTTACCTGGGATGCATACCCCGGTGCAACAAAATATATTGTTGAGCACTACATTCCCACCTCTTACACATGGGCAGGTTTAGGCGAAACAAACGAAACCGAATTCAAGCCCGGAGTGAAAGAAAATACCGGCGAGCTCTACCGTGTAACAGCATGCATTGATTCAGTGAAAATTGCACGCGGTATAGTTGAAGCAGTGCCCACAGGCATCACCCTTAACAAAACAGCTCACGGTGCTAAGGTAACATGGAAGGCAGCTGCAAATACAGAATCATATCTTGTTAAAAAGATATACAACATATACTCCTACAAAGAATATATGTACGGCACTCTCGACAATGATTCCTCAACAGTAATCTCAAAAACTGCTACATCCTATGATTTCAACCTTGCTCCCAATCAGATTCATACTTACGCTATTTATGCCAACCCCTCAAATATACTGGTGGCACAATTCACCGTAAGCATGGGTGACCTTGTGATTGATTCCACAGACGCAAGTAAGACATCACAGCTTCTTATGCTTGTTGATGCCATCAACCGCACCAAGTACAGAGATACCAAGGTAACAGTTACTCAGGATTCAACAATCAAGCTTGCATGCGACAAGATTGTTGTTGGCGGTATCGGCTCTCTTGTAGGTATTATGGATTCATCAATCATGGATTATGCCGATTACGATGTGCTTGCAATGACACTTACAATTTCAGGCACCGAAAACATCAAGAAATTCATGAACGCTGTTGATACAGGCGGAGCAGACGGCGTTGATACAACAGAAGTAATCAATGAAACCATCAACTTCACAAACGGTGTGGGATATCTTGACAACTCAAACAAAGCAGTTTATCTCAAGACTTATCTTGAGCCCGCAAGCTCAACCGCATCTAATCCCCTTGCTTACCTTCACAACGAGCACAGTGATTCAGCCTGGAAAAACGGTTTCTCATCAGTTGTAACAACCAAGAATGCAGACGGAACTTATAAAGTTACCGCTACCATCAAGGCAGAAACATACGGATCAACAACAAGCAACACCAAGGCTAATTATCATCCCGGCTTTGTTTCAACCTTTGATGACCTCAGTTCAATCGCAGGCTCAGGTATGGATAACTCCAAAACCTCAATCGGCGCAACAAAGCTTGTTGCATTAATCGGTGAGGATGGCAGACTTCTCAGCTATTCATTTGATACTCCCACAAGCATGGTACTCAGCTTAAATGAATCCGGACTTTCAATGGAAATGTCAATGAAGGGCAGCTGTGATATTAACTATACCTTCAAGAGATAACCACTGCAAAATTACAAATTAATATTCAAGGGATACCTTCAAGTATCCCTTGAATTTATTAAAAGAAAGGCAAAGGAACCTCCATGGATCAGAAAAAATTTACTCAGTTTGCAATAATTCTGGTCGCAACAGTATGGGTATTTTGCGGCACATTTATGATAAGTGCAAAGGTTGTCAGAGAAAGACAACCCGTAGCACAACCGCAAATTCAGACAACAACAGCCCCTGACTCAACTATACCCCCTGCAACCATTCCGTCAACAACAAAAACACATTCAACCACCACTGCTGTTGCAACAGGCCAGATAACGCTTGGCGGAAATAATGTTGTAACAACAGCAACGGTAGGTGACCCTCAGTGGCTTATTGACCAGCAAGCATCAATTGAGGCAAGCAAAAAGGCAGAGGAAGAGGCAAAAAACACCACCAAGAGCAATGTTCCTTCAGGAAAGAAAAACATTGTTGAAGCCTACATCAACGGCATAAACAAGCTTAAAGATGAAAAGAATTCAACTGTTTCAAAGGCATCAACACTTGATTTTTCAATTGAAAGCATTTCAATCAACGGCAAGCCCGATATGAGTGATAATGTGGTAAATTATGTTGAAAAATTCCTGAATACAAACAAGCCCGTTGACATCACTTATAACTTTGTGAACGGTCTTGACGAAGCAACGGGACAGACTCCGCTTACTGCAATTGCGCCCTTGGGTAATTACGCAAAGCTTTCAACAGATGCAGTCAAGCAGGCAAAGGCTGAAAAAACCGTCGGCGGCGGTTATAAAATCACAATTGAGCTGGTTGACGAAACCCAGACTCATGATACACCCGCTCCCAACCATTCAACAACGGTTGAGGTTATTGACACAGCGGCTTTGATGCCCTCAGGAGCAAAGCTTAATTACCTTACCATTCTTTACAGCGGCACCGTTATTGAGGCCACCTTTGACAAGAATGACAGACTTGTTGCAGTCAAGCATAAATTGCCTGTAACCGAAGCACAGGGCGAAGGTGAAATGAGCATCCCCCTGCTCGGACATAACTCTGCCACAATGAAAATGCACGGTGAATATAACTGCACCTACAATATTCAGTATTGAGATAAAAATTGTTGATTTCTTATTGACTTAGATTACCCTAAGTGATATAATGTATAAGTAATTAATGACATGGAGGACAGTATCATGGAAACATTCAAGAAAATTGCTAAAATTGTTGCTATAATCATCGCAGTTGCTGCTGCAATCGCAGGTATCTACATTGCAGTGACAAAAATCATCGAAAAGAAAAAAGCTAAGAATGCAGACGACAGAGAGAACTTTGTTTCCTGTTCCTGTTTCGATGCCGATTTCATTTCAGAAACAGTTGCTTAATTAAGTAAATAAAAATCCGTTCAAATGAACGGATTTTTTTATATCACAAATAAATGAATCGGGCCACACCGCAAGGATTGTAGCCCGATTCTTAATTTTATTCAGCTTTAATTTCGTCAAAGGGGATTGCAACAAGCTCCTGCATTGTTACCTCTTCCTTTTCGTAAAGTGAAGTATATTTGTCCTGATAATAGCTCTGCTGCTGACAGTCAAAGCTTCCGTCGGGAGCAAATGTGATTGTTGTACAACCGCGCTGTGAACCCTCTTGGTAGATGCCGGGATAAGCAAGATAGTCAACACTCATACCGTAGGTAAGTCTGATACCCTTATAATCAATGGAGAAGTTATTGTAATGGTCGTGCCCGCAGAAAATTGCCTTTGTTGAGCCAAGCTCAAGCATTGTTTCAAACAAATCATCTTCGGCAATACCGCAGTAAACAACCTTACTTGCTTCACCTGCAGTACCGTAGAAGAACTTTACATTTTCAGTATCCTTGAATCCGTTTTCAGCATATTCATACCATGCATCCTTCTGCTCTGTGAGAGGAATGTGGAAGAAGGCAGCAGATTTGATGTCTGAGTTTTCTTCTTCACCGAGCTTTTTAAGAAGCTTGTTGTTTTGCTCATTGAGTGAATTAACAGTGTTTTTGTACCATTCAACCTGATTTTCATGGATGTTATCATATTTCCACATGATGCCGAGATAGTCACCGTCAACATATGAATGGCTGTCAAAAACAAACAGGCTCTGAGTGATAATTCCGTCCGAATTCTTAACATTGATTACCTGATTGCCGTAACCATCAACCTCTTCGGGACCTGCTTCAAAAAGGCAGTATTTGAAATCCTCACTGCCGTAAAACTCGGAAATGTCATCTCTGCCGTAATAGCTGTAAGCCTCTGTATCATGGTTACCGAAGCCAAGTGTCCAGTATACTCCAAGCTTTTCCATAAGTGCGGCAAAAACCTTTGCAGAGGATAAGTTATTGAAGGTACCTGCCTGGAAGGGAACGGGATAGGAAACGTCACCTGTAACAACAACAAGGTCAGGCTTTTCTGCCGATATCATAGCTGCCACTGCATTAAGTGCCATGGCATCCTTTTTAAGTGACATCCAGCCTCCGCCGATATGTACGTCTGTGAGCTGAAGAACCTTAAATTCTCTGTCTGTTGTAAATGTCCAGAAGCCGTTTTCATCCTTTTCGGGAACAAGAGGATCATCAGAAACAACTGCTTCAAAGGAGTTTGCTTTTTCAATGTTAGCCTTATTGCCCGTTGCACTCACAATTGCCATTACACCGGCAAAAGCTATAATAACCGCAAGGATTATCCCTATAACAGCTAAGGCCTTTTTACCTTTACCCTTTTTCTTTGTTTTGACTTTTACATCATTGTTTTCTGTTTTTGTCTTCATTTTCATGTCTCCTTTACTGTTTCACTATATAAATTTCTATTCCTGTTTTTTCAAAAACTTGCCTTTTAAGCTTATGAAGGCTCTCTTCATCGGGAATAATATCTGTTTTGAAATAGGCCTCATTTTTTGCTGTGAATGAAAAAATCAGCTCACTGTTTTCTCCTGCAATTCCGCTTTCAACAACAAGTGCTTCAATTTCCTCCCTTTTTTCCTTATCGGCAAGGTTCATAAGGCTCCTGCCCTCAGACAAAAGCATTTTTACAGCCGATACGATTATTATAAGGCTTATAAATATTCCGCAGAAAGCATCAACGGAATATACACCCTTATTCGATATAATCAAAGTTACAACGGTAACGGATGTTATGAAAAAATCAAGCACGCAGTCAAAAGCCATAAGCTTCAGAACCTGTGAGGAAAGCTTTTTTGATTGATACCTGAAAAAAAGGAACATTATCACCTTTATCACAGCAGTACCGATAAGTATCCACATATATTTTACGGAATACCAGACCGGTGTGGGGTACATCAGCCTTTCAACGGAGCTGTATGCAAAAATAAAACCTGCACCTGCCACAAAAACAGCAAGAACAAAAGAAAGGAACTGTTCTGTTTTTGCAGTTCTTGATTCAGTTGAAAAATCTGCATGTTTAAGCACGGTTAAAAGACAGACCGTACTCAGAAGACCTGAGAAGCTGTCAAACAGATTGTTAATACCGTCGGAATATATGCTTATACTGTTAGCTGAAAGTCCGATATAAAGCTTTGTTATAAAAAGAATAAAATTCACAAAAAAGGCAACTAAACAAACGGGAATAACTGCCCTGTTTTTAATTTGCATCACCCCCACAAGTGAACATGTTTTAATTATTATAACATACCTTTAATCAAAAATAAAGCAGGTTAATAATAATGGTTGGTATTTTTTAAAAACAAAACTGAAAAACTCTCCGGATTCAAAAAGAATCCGAAGAGTTCAGCTTATTTTTTATCTTTGCTTCGGGTAAAAACGGAACACACAAGGCCGCACAGCACAGCCGCCATAATGCCCACAGAAGCTGATGACAAGGGCCCGCTGAGAACACCCATAAGTCCGTCTTCGCGGATTGCTTCCTTTGTGCCCTTTGCCAGATTATATCCGAAGCCGGTGAGAGGTATTGTTGCACCGGCACCGCCGAATTTTTCAATATATTCGTAAACCCCTATACCACCGAGAATTACACCGATAACAACAAATGATACAAGTATTTTTGCAGGAGTCAGCTTTGTGTAATCTATAAGCAGCTGACCGATAACACAAATAATACCGCCCGTGAGAAAGGCCTTAAGGATGTCAGTTAATATTTCCATCACATGGACCTCCGGATCTTATTTACCATTTCGCTTATGTCAATACAGGTAAATTTTATAAGCGTTGCCACAGAAATTATAATTGTAACAAGGCACAAAGCCTTTTTGGCATAATAGAGATATTTACTGCATTTTATAAGACATACAATACATTTCAGCTCTTTCAGAAAACTCATGCTATCACTCCCCTGTTCTGATATTTATAAGATGTGCTATTCCCGGGATACTCTCTCCCTCTCTTGAAGAAACAGGTGACATAAGTGCCCCCGTTGCCACAAACAGAATATTGCTGTATTTGCCGTTGCGCATAGAATTGAGTATGTGTGAACACAAAACAGATGCACTGCAACCGCAACCCGAACCGCCTGAATGAACATCCTGACTCTCTTTGTCAAATATCATCAATCCGCAATCATTATGCTGTGATGAAATGTCGATACCGTCCTCTCTTAAAAGCAGCTCCTTCAAAAGCTCACTGCCAACACTGCCGAGGTCACCGGTGAGAATAAGGTCGTAATCAGAAGGCATAGTAGATGTATCTGTGAGAAAATCCTTTATGGTCTTTCTTGCGGCAGGCGCCATTGCTGCACCCATGTTTGTGCTGTCGATTATACCGAAATCCTGTATTGTGCCAAGATGCACCTTATCAATATAAGGGCTTACAGAGGAGCTATCCTTTTTCAGCACCGCTGCACCTGAGCCTGTAACTGTCCACTGGGCAGTCGGAGTTCTTTGTCCGCCATATTCCAAAGGGTACCTGAACTGCTTTTCCGCTGAACAAAAGTGAGACCCTGTAGCCGCAACACAGCAGTTAAAGCCTCCGCTTTCAATTGCTATTGATGCTTGTAAAAGGCTCAGAGCCATTGTTGAGCAGGCTCCGTAAAGGCCGCAGAAGGGAATGTTCATATCTCTCAGACCGAAGGTTGAGCCGATACACTGATTGAGAAGGTCCCCCGAAAATATTGCATCAATCTCTTTCGGCTGAACGGCAGCCTTTGAAAGCACAAGCTCTACCGCTTTTTTCAGAAATTCACTTTCACTTTTTTCCCAGGCCTCCTCGCCCATTGTGGTATCCTCAAAAACCTCATCGAACTCCTTGCCCAAAGGCCCCTCGCCTTCTTTTTTGCCCACAACCGCAGCATTGGCAATAATTCTCGGTTTTGAGGAAAGTGTTACAGTTTTTCCAATTCTTTTTGCCATAAACTGCCTCCTTTAATATAAGCCGAAAATATAAACTATAAGACCGTATACCACCGCTGAAGAACATCCGAAAACTATGACAGGGCCTGCAATTGAAAACATCTGTGCCGCAGTACCCGTAATTTGTCCCTCAGCTTTGAATTCAAGTGCCGGCGATACCATTGAATTGGCAAAGCCTGAAATCGGCACCATGGTACCGGCACCTGCATGCTTGGCTATGTTATCAAAAACTCCGATTGCCGTAAGAAGAGCAGTGATAACAATAATAATTATCATGGCAAGTGAACGGCTTTGCTTTTCATCCATACCGTAAATTCTGAACCACTGAAAAAGACCTTCGGCAAAAGCACATATGAGTCCACCTATGAGAAATGCGTTAACAGAATCCTTCAATACAGGCGATTTCGGTGAAGCGCGTTTTGCCATGCGTCCGTATTCTTCGTTTGAAATAGACATTATATATTCTCCTTTTTTATGTTTCTGTTATATCATTTACATTCACAACAAAAATATTCATTGACAAAGAGAATACAAACATATAAAATATAATAGTATGAGAAAACAATAAAGGAGATGTTTATTTTGGCAGTTTTCAAATCTTTCAGGGCTCTTCGTCCCGTAGCGGGAAAAGCAGCCGATGTTGCCGCACTTCCCTATGATGTTATGAACAGTGAAGAGGCAAGGTCTCAGGTAAAAGGTAAGCCTTATTCCTTCCTTCATGTTGATAAGGCAGAGGTAGACCTTCCCTCAGACATTGATATATATGATGAAAAGGTATACCTGAAGGCAAGAGCTAATCTCGATGCCCTCGAGTCTGACGGTATCTGTAAACAGGATGAAGCACCTTGCTTTTACATCTACCGACAGATTATGAACGGCAGAAGCCAGACGGGCCTTGTTGGTTGTGCTTCAATTGACGATTATAAAAACAATACTATTAAAAAGCACGAATTCACAAGAGCTGACAAAGAAGCTGACCGTATAAGACACGTTGACTACTGTGACGCAAACACAGGCCCCATTTTTCTTACATACCGTGAAAATGAGGTGATTTCTTCCCTTATTAATAACTGGAAGGAAGCTCACAATCCGGTTTACGATTTTGTGACTGAGGACGGAATTTCAAACACTGTATGGGTAGTTGATGACAGCGGTGTCAATGAAAAGCTTTCAGCTGCCTTCGCCGGCATTGATTATCTTTATATTGCAGACGGGCATCATCGCTGTGCCTCTGCAGTAAAGGTGGGAGAAAAAAGAAGAACAGAGTTCCCTGACTATGACGGAAGTGAAGAATTCAACTTTTTCCTTGCTGTTGCCTTCCCTAAGGACGAGCTTGAGATAATGGACTATAACCGTGTGATGAAGGACCTTAACGGTTACAGCACAGAAGAATTCAAGGAAAAATTAAGTGAAAAATTTTCACTCGAAGAATATAACGGTGAAGGACCGTACAAGCCTTGCGAAAAGCACACCTTCGGCATGTATCTTGACTCTAAATGGTATAAGCTTACAGCCAAAGCAGGCACCTATGATGAAAATGATCCTGTTAACCGCCTTGATGTTTCAATTCTTCAGAACAACTGCATCACACCGATTTTCGGCATTGAAGACCCGAGAACAGACAAGAGAATTGATTTTGTAGGCGGAATCAGAGGCCTTGGTGAGCTTGAAAGAAGATGCGCCCTCGACATGAAAATTGCATTTTCCATGTATCCCACTTCACTCAGCGACCTTATGGCAATTGCCGATGCAGGTGAGGTTATGCCGCCTAAGTCAACCTGGTTTGAGCCCAAGCTTTTAAGCGGACTTTTTATACACAAGCTCAAATAAATTTTTCAGGAGAACTGTCATGACAGAAAAATTATATGATAATGACAGCTATCTCTCGGAATTTACGTGTAAAGTTGCTAACCTTTACACTGAAGACAATAAAATTTGCATTGAAACTGACCGCACAGCCTTCTTTCCTGAAGGCGGCGGTCAGACTTCTGACCGAGGATGGCTGAATAATCTTTATGTTGAAAATGTACAAATAATCGATGGTCACATAATACATTTCGTGGAAAACTCTGAGGAAAATGTTAAATCGCTTGAAAAAGGCATGTCACTTTGTGGAAAAATTGACATGAAAAAGCGATTTTCTGACATGCAACAGCATTCAGGTGAGCATATTTTCTCAGGAATTGTCCATTCGCTTTTCGGATATAACAATGTGGGATTCCATCTCGGCACCGAAGTTGTAACCTTAGACTTCGACGGAGTGCTTAATGAGGACGATATCTGTAAAGTGGAAAGCCTTGTCAACAAAGCAGTATGGGACAACCTTGAAATCAGGATTTTGTTTCCCTCTGACGAGGAGCTTGATCAGATAAAATACAGAAGTAAGATTGAAATTGAAGGTCAGGTGCGTCTTGTTGAAATTCCCGGCATTGATATTTGCGCCTGCTGTGCACCCCATGTGAAAAGAACGGGTGAAATCGGTATTGTTGAAGTTGTGAACTTTGAAAAATACAAGGGCGGCACAAGAGTTTCGATTCTATGCGGTGAAAGGGCACTTTGCGATATCCGACACAAGCTTAATGAAAACAGAAAAATTTCAGTTCTGACCTGTGCAAAGCAAGGTGAAACCGCACAGGCTGTTGAAAGACTGAAAAATGAAAACGAAAAGCTGAAATACGATATAACAGGTCTTAACCGTCAGATTCTCATGTCAAAGACGGATGCAATCGAAGAGCAAAATCGCATTATAATTTTCGATGAAATGCTTCAGGGGAAATTGTTATCAGATTTCACAATTTCACTCATGGGCAAAGCAAAAGAATTTGTTGCTTCATTTTGCGGAGAAAAGGGTAATTACCGTTATTGTATTGCAAGCAGCAGCATTGACCTAAGGCCCCTTTGTAAGGCTCTTAACGGGGCATTTTGCGGACGTGGAGGCGGAAAGCCTGAAATTGTTCAGGGCAGCCTTTCGGGAAGTGAAGAAGAAATAAAAAGTTTTCTTGAAAAATTCTGATTATACTCGCCAACTTATAAAAAACAACACGGTTACCACTCAAAAAAGTAGTAACCGTGATATTTTTTTCATATATCATTTTCTGCCTGTTGAGCCGAAGCCGCCTTCGCCTCTTTCTGTATCGTCAAGATTGTCTGAAAGAATAAAGTTTGCTGTGATGTAGGGTGCAATGACCATTTGTGCAATTCTTTCACCGGGCTCAATTGTTCTTGTTTCTTTGCCGTGGTTGTGAAGGGCTGTCATTACCTCTCCCCTGTAATCACTGTCAATGACACCTACTTTATTGGCGGGGGCAAGGTCTTTTTTTGAAGCAAGTCCGCTTCTTGCATAAACAAATCCTGCAAAGCCTGTTGGTATTTCAAAGGCAAGACCTGTGGGAATGAACCTTGTTTCACCGGGAGCAATTGTCACATCCACATCGATTGCGGCATAAAGGTCTGCACCTGCGGCAAATTCACTGCCGTATGTTGGCACAATTGCGTTTTCTCTCAATTTTTTTATTCTTACATCATACTGCATTTGTGTCGCCCTCCCAAAGGATAATTTTGTTTTCTTTTCTTGATTTTTTTACATCGATTATCCGCTGATTTTCCGAGCCCTTGAAACGGAGCTTCAGGTTTTTCAGCTCTTCAACAAACTTTCCGTCAACAAGAATATCAATGCAATTGAGCATTCGGTCCGTTATGCTGAAGTCACACAGTCTTCCTGAAAGAAGATCCTTTTCAAAATCGTAACCGCTGTAGCACCAGATATCCTTTCCGGGATATTCTTTTTTTATTTTTTCAAGCAGATTTACAAGCACCTCTTGATTTTTCGGCTCAAAGGGTTCTCCTCCGAGCAAGGAAAAGCCTTTGATGTAATCGGGCTTCAAAGCTTCAAGAATTTTTAATTCCTCTTTTTCAGTGAATTTTTCACCGTAATTGAAATCCCATGCTTCCTCATTGAAACAGCCCTTGCAACGGTGTGTGCATCCGCTGACAAAAAGGGATACACGAACACCGGGACCGTTGGCAACATCGAAGGGTTTGATTGTGGCATAATTCATAGCATATCTCCGATAAATTCGGATTTCGGAATTCGGAATTCGGAATTACTCCCGTTCCGGATTCATCGGTTCCGTATTTTTGTATATTAAAGATGAAGTACTCTTGATTTGATTTCCTTGGTTTTGCCCACATTCCAGAAGTTTTCACCAAGATAACCGCAGGTTCTTCTTGTTACGTTCATCTTTCTCTGGTCCTTATTACCGCATGAAGGGCATTCCCATTCAAGATTGTCGTTTATGGTAATTTCGCCGTCAAAGCCGCATTCGTGACAGTAGTCACTTTTGGTGTTGAACTCGGCGTACTGAATGTTGTCGTAAATGAACTTTACAACCTCTTCAAGTGCCTCAAGGTTGTGGCGCATATTGGGAATTTCAACATAAGAAATTGCACCGCCTGAGGAAATTGTCTGGAACTGACTTTCGAAGTTGAACTTTGCAAAAGCATCAATATCCTCACGGACATCAACATGATAAGAGTTTGTGTAATAGCCCTTATCTGTAACATCCTCAATTGTGCCGAAGCGAGCCTTATCAATTCTTGCAAAACGGTAGCAGAGTGATTCGGCAGGAGTTCCGTAAAGTCCGAAGCCCAAGCCTGTTTCCTTCTTCCATTTTTCACAGTGTTCACGAAGGCATTTCATAACTCTGAGAGCGAACTCAGTGCCTTCCTCATGTGTGTGACTTACACCCTTGATAAGCTTTGTGAGCTCATATAAGCCGATATAGCCGAGTGAGATTGTGCTGTATCCGTTGTGAAGGTACTTTTCAATTGTTTCGCCCTTGTTGAGTCTTGCAATTGCACCGTACTGCCAGTGAACGGGGCTTGTATCGGAAATAACGTTATGAAGAGCATGATGGCGGCACATAAGAGCCTCAAAGCAAAGCTCAAGTCTTTCTTCAAGAAGCTGCCAGAATTTTTCTTCGTCGCCTTTTGCGAGAATTCCGAGCTGAGGAAGATTGAGAGATACAACGCCTTGATTGAAGCGTCCCTCAAACTTGTATTCGCCGTTTTCGTCCTTCCAGGGTGAAAGAAAGCTGCGGCAGCCCATGGGAGAAAATACGTTACCCTCATAGTTTTCACGCATTTTCTTAGCGGAAATATAGTCAGGGTAAAGTCTTTTGGCAGAGCACTTTACTGCAAGCTTTGTGATATAGTCATATTTGCCGCCCTTAAGACAGTTGTGTTCATCAAGAACATAAACCAGCTTGGGGAAAGCAGGAGTGACATAAACGCCCTTTTCATTTTTTATACCCTCGTAACGCTGACGGAGAATTTCTTCAATAATCATGGCGTTCTCTTCAATATACTCATCGTCCTTTTTCAGGTTGAGGAAAATGGTAACAAAAGGTGACTGACCGTTTGTGGTCATAAGAGTATTAATCTGATACTGAATAGTCTGAACGCCTGAGCGAAGCTCATCCTGGAGCCTGTCAAGAGCAATTTCCTGAATTTTCTCTTCAGAAAATTCCTTTCCGAAAACCTCTGTAAGGTGCTTTATGAACTTGACCTTGCTCTTTCTGAGATACTTTCCGAGGTGGCTGATATCAACACTCTGTCCGCCGTACTGACTGCAGGCAACTGAAGCTATAATCTGTGTCATGATGTTACATGCAACCTGGAAGCTTTTGGGGCTTTCAATAAGCTTTGAATTCATAACGGTACCCTTATCAAGCATATCGCCTATATTGATAAGACAGCAGTTGAAAATCGGCTGAAGGAAATAGTCAGCGTCATGGAAATGGATAGCACCCTCATCGTGAGCCTTTGAAATGTGCTCGGGAAGAAGCATTCTTCTTGTAAGGTCCTTTGAAACCTCGCCTGCAATGAGGTCACGCTGGGTTGCAGCCATAACAGCATCCTTATTTGAATTCTCTTCCATAACATCCTTGTTTGAATTTTTGATAAGAGAGAGAATTGATTCATCCGTTGTGTTGGCCTTTCTTACCAATGCTCTGTTATAACGGTAAATGATGTAAGCCTTGGCAAGAGCGAATTTATCAAGCTGCATCAGCTTGTGCTCAACCATATCCTGTATATCCTCAACAAGAATTCTTGTCCTTTTTTTATCGGTAATGAAGTCAGCTATGGCTTCCATCTGATTGGAGGTTATTCTGTCCTCTTCGGCAACGGCATCATTGGCTTTCTGCAAAGCGATAATGATTTTGCTGCGGTCAAATTCTACAGTTGTACCGTCTCTTTTAATTACTGTCATGTTTTCGTCTCCTTCCTTAAGCAAAAAAATTTTGATTTCAGTTATCATTATATAGCATATATTGTATGAAGTCAATACGCTCAATACAAAATATTGTGTTTGGTGCTGTTTTTTATATGTGAATTAACAATAATACAACATCTTTTATTCCCCAACCGGGCCCACAATATAATATATCTTATTTAGTGCCAAGTCAATATATAAACACAATATTTTGTGTTTTTTACCCTTTGCACAAAAACCGGACTAAAAAGATGAAAAAAAGGATGTAAATAATCAAAATAAATATAAATTAGACACATTATGCAATTTATTTAACAAATTATTAACAGACAGATATTGTATATACCTTTCAAATAATGTAAAATAGATTATTGGAAAATATAAACAGAAAGGGTTTTGTATTATGAAAGTTTTTATGATTGGCGGCACAGGTCTTCTCGGTTGTGAAGCAGCAAGAATTTTCCTTGAAAGAGGCCACGAGGTAAAAAGCGTTGCTCTTCCTCCTCTTCCCGAAGGAGCTCCCATTCCCGAAGCAATGGAGCTTGAATTCTGCAATATCTATGAAAAATCTGATGAAGAAATCAAAGCAATGCTTGAAGGCTATGACTGCTTTGTTTTTGCAGCAGGTATTGACGAAAGAGTTGAATTCCCTGCCCCTGTTTACGATGCATATTACAAATATAACATTGCACCTTTAAAGAGAATTCTTCCCTTATGTAAGGAAGTTGGCATGAAGAACGCTGTTATCCTCGGCTCATACTTCTCATACGCTGCAAAGCAGTATCCCGAAATGAAACTTACTGAAAAGCATCCCTACATCAAGAGCCGTATTGACCAGGAAGAGGTTGCCTTCTCCTTCGCAGACGAAAACTTCGATGTTGCTGTTCTTGAGCTTCCCTACATCTTCGGCACACAGCCCGGCAGAAAGCCTGTATGGGTTATTCTCATTGAACAGATTAAGATGATGGATAAGCTGCCCTGCACAATGTATCCCGGTGGCGGTACAGCAATGCTTACAGTACGTCAGGTTGGTGAAGTTATTGTTGGTGCTGCTGAAAAATCAAAGGGCGCAAAAGCATGGCCCATCAGCATGTACAACCAGACATGGAAGGAATTCCTTAAAATTGTCTACGCCGCAAGAGGTATGGGCAACAACCGCAAAATCATCAGCATCCCTCCCTGGATGATGCGTATGGGACTTGGCGGTGTTAAAAAAGAATATGCCGCAAAGGGTATTGAAAGCGGTATTGATGTTGACGGACTTGCAGACATCATGGACATCAATCTTTTCATCGACAGAAAATACAGTGTTGAGCTTGGCGCAACTGAAGACGATATCGTTGCTGCCATCACAGACTCAATCAAGGTAAGCCAGGCTGTTTTTGACGGTAAGGCAAAGCTTCTTGAAATGAAAGGCGAATAATTAATTGAAAAAAGGACTATGGTTTTTTTGATACCATAGTCCTTTATTTTTGATGTCATTTATAGTTTATCTGCCATAAAAACTACTGTTTACGTTTTCACGATCTCTCAAAACCCTTGATTTTACCGGGTTTTCGAGAGTTTTATTGCGTAAGCAACAAGGTTCTCGACCATAGGGAGAGGTTCTTATTTATCCGGTGACTTCATTGTGGGGGAGCCTGACTTCCCACAATTTATATATTTCTGTATTTTTCTATATTATGCGAAAAAGTTCAACCGTTTTTTTCACATTTTGCTGTATCTTACTGCTTACCACTGTATTCGCCGTGCTAATTGTGGTAAGTTTTGTAGTAAGATATGTTTTATGATTATAAATCACTCAACGGTAAAATCAAAATTGCAACCATATTTTTTTTGCAATTCTTTGGCTTCATCAAACATCGTCAAAAACTTTTCCACATATTCATCAAAGCTTTTAGGCAAGTCTTTAATACCTTTTATCGTGATAAAAGCATCTCTCGGTTCACTTAATAAATCCCAAAGTGCATCCAGATTTTCACCGTAGTAATCAGGAAAATCTAAACCCTCTTTAATTCTTTTATGCATTTCTGCAAAGTATTTACATTCAGTAAAATCAATAACTAATCTTTCTTGTTTTTCCATAAAAATCACCTCAGATTATTTCATAAAAAACAGACCATTTTCATCCCTGAAAACAGTCTGTTGGAATTATTTTTTACATCGATTGTAGTAAGTTTGTAGTAAAACGCCTTGATACAATGCCTGTAAACACCCTATTTATAAGGGTTTATTGCGTAAGCAACAAGGTTCTCGACCATAGGGAGAGGTTCTTATTTATCCAGTGACTTCATTGTGGGGAGCCCCGCTTCCTATAATTCATATTATACTGTATGCTACCATAACTTACTGACCCCATCAATAGAAATTTGACATTTTCCTGCTTTTCGCCTATATATTACTGCATTTTACGTTCCGATTGATGTACGATTTGATGTAAGCTTGGCAGCATACATTTTATGGTTTTACGCCTCCTTAAAGAACCTGTCTAACCCCTCGAATTCTACCCTTTTGAGTTCCTTTGTGACATCAGTATAAATGTTAAGCGTTGTTGATACGTCTGTATGTCCGAGAGCATCCTGTATTACCTTTACATTAACCCCCGCTTCACACATTCTTGTTGTAAAGGTATGTCGAAGAGTATGACAGCTGAAATGAGGCAGGAGCACCTTCGGATTATCGCTTTTCAGAAACTGCTCATCATTACAGTCCCTTATTATTCTTTTGATAGCCTTGTTAAGTGTACCCTGATGCTGAACATTACCGAAACGGTTTACAAATATAAAATCTGTATAGCCGTCTATTACCGCTTCACATTTTATATCAAGAAGCTCCTGCACCTCTTTTTCCTTAATAAAAGCCTCTTTTACAAAATCAAGCATAGGCACCTGTCGGTTGCTTGCGGTAGTTTTAGGTGTGTTTATATTAAAGTAACACCCCTGCTTACTGTTTTCGCCTCTGTGAGAATAATATACCAGTGTGTGATTGACATCGATAACGCCGTTATCCAAATCAATATCACACCACCTTAAGCCTGTCAATTCACCTACCCTGAGGCCTGTACCAAGCATTACCGCAAAGATAGAATACCAATGGTTATATATTCTGCTGTTTTTCAGGAAATCAAGGAACAAATCCTGCTCCGTTCTTGTAAGAGCCATCCTCTTTTCACTTTTTGCAAAGCATGATTGCTTAAGCTCCTTCAAAACCCTATCGGAAGGATTGTTGCGTATATAATTATCATCAACTGCCATATCAAGCACCTGATGAAGAACAGTATGAATACCGTCTATGGTTGAAGCCTTAAGACCTCTCTCATCTGCAAGATAATTGTAATACCTTTTAATATCAGATTTCTTAAGCTTCGTCACAAATTTTTCACCGATAACGTGTCTTACAAAAGTGTCATACAAATAAGCGTAGTTCTGAAAGGTATTATCCTTAAGCCCTCTTTTCAGAGTTTTCCATAAATCGAACAGCTCATTAAGGGTCGTATATCTTGCCTCGGTTTTGATACCTTCGCTTTTGTCCTTTGCTATCTGCTCTTCCTTTATCCTGAGCTCCTCTAACGTTTTTGCATATACATAACGCCTTTTACCGCTACTGTCCATCCATGAATACTGATACGAGCCGTTTGTTCTCTGAACTTCTCCACTGCGGAGAACAACTCTTGATTTATCTTTTCTTTTTGTTGCTGACATAAAATTCCTCCTATATTCTAAATTGTTTATCTGTAAAATTATCAAGCTTTTCCCTTATGATATAGAGTTTACCGCCCGTAATTGTCAGAACAGACCATGTATCACCGTAAGCCATTTCGTCAGGTGATACACTCGGCGGTACAATAGCAATATTGGTATATGTCAGCGCAATCGGCTCTGCCGCACTTGCGTACATCGGCACAACGGATAACACCATCATAAGTGCCAGTAAAAGGGATAATAATTTTTTTGTTTTCATATTTTCGTTTTCCTTTCTTGAATTAGGTTTGAGGTTTCTGACCTCTCCGTCAGTCCTTGCGGACTGCCACCTCTCCTCACGAGGAGAGGCAAGACTTGGCTCTCCTTTTAAGGAGAGCTGTCACGAAGTGACTGAGAGGTTACTTTACTCCCTCTTTTTGTTTTTTCTCCCTCCACGAGGGAGGTGGATTCGCAAACAGCGAAGACGGAGGGAGTCTGTGTATTAACATTTTCATTCATATATTCTCTCCATATCATCTCCTTTTCTCCTGAATTTGGTTTAAGAACATTAGTCCGATAAAGATAATTTCGGAAAAAAGTGGCAAATGGTTGCAGAAAAAGAGAAAAAAATAAATGTCATCCTGAGCTTTGCGAAGGATCTTTAAGATTCTTCACTCCGTTCAGAATGACAGGGTAATTAATTTGCAAAGATTGACAAAAAACAACCGCCTAAGTCGACAATAAGGCGGTTGTTTTCATAAATAAACCATTATCTGAGGCTATCCGTCTATCGGACAGCTCTTTTATTTTGTATACACTTCAATCAGATACATTTCAATTACCGCCACAAATTTTTCTGCATCGTGAAATTGATTAATCGTATCTTCTTTTGAAATTACGCAGAAATCATCATAATCACTGTTGGCTCTTGCCTGAAAAAGCTTTTTGATAATCACAGACAATTCTTTATCAAATATGTTTGTCTTAATATATAATCTTTGAAATTCTGCAATAATCCCCGAATGCTTTTTGCTGTCAAATCCGTCAAGGGCAAGAACAGCTCTCATAGCATGAAAAATGGCATAATACGAACGGTTTGCCAATGCTTTATAGCTTTTGTTGTCTGCAAGAAGTTTGGCATCTGACAAACATTCCTTTGCATTGCTGAGTCTTGCCTTTGACAATGCTACACTTTGTTCATACTGCAATTTTTATGCCCTCCCTTGTTACATTACGGTAAAAAGGCAATGTGTTTTTAAACTGATTGAAATTTTCTGCCTGAACGATATGTGTCGATATAACAATACCGTTTTCAAGCTCAAAATCAGTAAGCTCATTGATAAGCTGAACATTGTAATTCCAACACTCATCAGCAGGGATATCCGCAATAATCATTATATCGATATCCGATTCATCATCAAAGTCACCACGGGCATAAGAGCCGTAAAGAATTACGGAAACCAGGTTTTTATTTAAAAGCTTCTTTGCACTTCCTGCAACAGTTGAAGTAATAATATCAAGTTGGTTTCTTGTGCACATATCAGTTCACCTTCTTTCACTATTAGTATATACTATTTTTCTTATAAAATCAACACTTGGTTTGAAAGGAGTTTTTGCAAAGCCTATGTGATTTTTTCGTCACATAGGCTTAAGTTTATATTTCAGAGAGGGCAAATTATTTAATTGTTTTGGCTATTTTGAGGACGGTTTCATAATCAAAATTCTTGAAATTAAAATTATAGGTAGTAAACTTATCCTTATAAACTAAGACCGGATTTGAGCTATTTGCATTGCACAATAAAACAGTTATTCCATTAATTTCAAAACTTTCTGCTTTATCCGGATATGCTACATTAATATCCGCAATATATTTTTCTTCTGCATAACTTACAAGATTAAGAGTTACTTGGTTGTTGCTTTTCAAAAATACAATAACCGCAGTACTAACAACTTCGCTAGACTGATATACTATTTCTTCATTTATCACCCACTCCTCCGTCAACAGTGCCGCAGGAAGTGTAACAGGTGATATTCCATTCTCCTCAAGCTCCTTTGCAAGGTCTGTACCAAGCAGTGAATATGAATCAGCAGTGCTGTCAACCTTATCGAGATGTAGTCGTATATGGTCATCAAAAAACTCAACCAGTTCTTCTTTTATATTGAAGTCGAAAACATAAGCTGAAACTGTGGTTGCAACAGCAAAAAGCAACGCACTAATCACCGCCACAAGCATTATTTTTTGAAGCTCACTTTATGTGTTCTTTTGATGCTTTTCTGTTGCGGGGCTTCCTCGGTGTCGATGTCTGTTTGCTCACCCTTGTCTTCCTCTCCCCACTCAGCGCAAAAAGCCTCTTTCAGCCTTTCATCATCGGCGGCTTCGGTTATAAACTCATCGTCAATGTTATTTATGGCATATAAAAATTCAAGGTCCTTCACGCTGCAACACCCCTTTCAGAAAGATAGGCTTTCAGGCTTTCTCTTATTCGGCTGATTTTAGATTTGAGTGTGCCCACCTTGATGCCCGAAATTTTTGAAAGCTCCTCATAGGTGTCAAAAAACCAGAATTTTCTCACAAAAAGCATTCTGTCGGCAGGGGTCAGCGTTCTTAAAAAGTCATTGACGCAGTCGGTTATAAACTGCCTTTCAACTATATCCTCAGGGGTTTCACTTTCACCGATAAACAGTGCCACATCTTCAAGGGAAACGGTAGTCTCACCGCCGCCACGCTTTTTTGCCGTGCGGTGCTCAAGGCAGTCAAGGGAGTTATAGCGCACAATTTTAACTATGTAGGACATAAGCGGGTCAGGCTCCTTTGGCGGCACTGTGTTCCACACATCAAGATAAGAGTCGTTGACACATTCCTCGCTGTCCTCACGGTTGCCGAGTATGTGCAAAGCCACCTTCATACACAGCTTGCCGTACTTCTCAGCAAGGGCAGTCAGTGCTTTTTCAGACCGTTCAAAAAACAGCTCAATTATTTTTTTATCTTCCATTTTCTTTACCTCGCATAATTCAGGGTTTACTTATTATCTCGGAAAAAGATGATAAATGGTTGCAGGAAAGGAGAAAATATTTCAAGAAATCTTTATGAGAATATTATACTCATAAAAACAACTCGTTTCAATGATACAATACATAGAAAAAATGACAGTCACATAGGTGCTGTCATTTAAGTTTTATTTAATTGATTATTTTTCTTCTGTATCGATTTTTACTATTATCTTTTCGAATTTACAGTCTATCACTGATTGTAAATCATCTGCAAATATTTTCATTTGCTCTGTTTTTTGTTTTGCGAAAAAACTCACCATATTAACACAATTATAAAAGGTTATAGCAAAAAAACTAAATATCAATATCATTGAAAAGGCTTTAGCAAAAATAGTTTCTATATCATTGTCGCCAACTATTATTGCAGAAAATATTGCCAAGAAAAACGGTAGAATTAAAGACTGCATCCATTTATCAATTCTGCTTATCATCCAAACTATATCCTATCAATAACATAGTATTTGTAATAAATAGATTTGCAATATATGTTGCAAAAATTGGATTTTTATTCAAGTAAACATCAAAATCGTGCTCTGTAATAACCATTCTTTCAGGATGATTAAAATCTCCATGCAATTTTACAATTTTGCTCTCGTCATTACAACCAATTGTTATTATATAAGTTATGAATATCTAAAAAAGTAACACTAAAAATGTAGAACAAAGTCGGATTTGTAGTTAGCTACAATATCAATCTTTTAAAATTGTGCAAAATAGACATTAATTTGATAAAAAAACTATTACCTGTTCTGTTACAAATATCGTATTGTTCAAAATAAAAAGAGGACAGCCTAAGCCATCCTCTTCGCTATATCACATATTCATTTGTCGTAAAATTGTCGTAAAACCGACTGTTTACGTTTTATGCATCTCTCAAAACCCTTGATTTTACTGAGCTTTCGGGAGATTTATTTATCCAATGACTTCATTGTGGGGAACTCGCCCGGGTATTTCCCATACCCTTATTTTCCCTGCTTTTCGCTTACTTTTTTATCCAACTGTTTTACATCGTATCCCATAGAATGTCATAAGATGGCATAACTTTTATT
>JAZSHC010000031.1:0-74599 GCA_045533065.1 Acutalibacteraceae bacterium | reverse complement strand
GACCCAGCGATCACAGAAACGCAATGCTCAGAGGTATGGTAACTTATCTCTTAGAGAATGGCAAAATTGAAACCACCGTTACAAGGGCAAAGGAAGTTCGTTCCATGACTGAGAAGATGATTACTCTCGGTAAGGAAGATACCCTTCACAACAAGCGTCAGGCTCTTGCATACATCACCAAGAGAGATGTTGTAAACAAGCTTTTCGCTGAAATCAGCCCCAAGTATAAGGAAGTAAACGGCGGTTATTGCCGTATTATCAAGACAGGTCCCCGTCGTGGTGACGCAGCAGAGATGTGCATCATCGAGCTCGTTTGATAGTACGCTTATATTTAACTTAAAAGGACTGTTGCATTCGCAACAGTCCTTTTTTAGCAGTAAGTAGGAAGGAATGCACCGAAGGTCCAATTCATGATGTAATCAATTCATGGCGAAAGGCAATTCATTAACCCGTAGGGGAGTGGTTATTGAAGGCGTCAGAAATGTCGTTATACGGTGTGCTTGAAGGAATAAATTAAAGCAGATGTATAGAGTTAATACTCAGTACATCTGCTTTTCTCATTGCTCGCCGCAGGGCATTCTTTTCTTGAAAGAAAAGAATCAAAAGAACTTTACTTATTCATTACTGCTTACTACTAAAAAATCCCTCCGAAACTTCGGAGGGATTTTTGCAATCTTATTCTTCAGCGTCCTTCTTAGCTTCTTCAATAACCTTCTGTGCAACGTTCATGGGAGCATCCTCATAACGTGCGAAGGTGAGTGTGAAGTAGCCTCTGCCGGCTGTTACTGAACGGAGTGTTGTGGAGAAGTCGCCCATTTCAGCCATGGGTACTTCAGCAACAAGCTCCTGCATCTTGGGCTCATCAGCGGCGCCCATACCGAGAACACGGCCGCGACGCTTTGTGATATCACCCATAATGTCACCGAGGTTTGCATCGGGCATATAAACCTTAAGTTCACCGATGGGTTCAAGGATAACGGGGTTAGCCTGAGCCATACCGTTCTTATATGCAATCTTAGCTGCGGTCTTGAATGCCATTTCGTTTGAGTCAACGGGATGGTATGAACCGTCATAAAGAACTGCCTTAAGACCTACCATGGGATAACCTGCAAGGGGACCCTTAAGGATAGCTTCCTGAAGACCCTTTTCAACTGCAGGGAAGAAGTTCTTGGGAACTGAGCCGCCGACAACCTCTGTTTCAAAAATAAGGTGGTCTTCTGTGTGGGGCTCAAAGCGGATGAATACATCACCGAACTGACCTGAACCGCCTGACTGCTTCTTGTGACGGCCCTGTACCTGACAGGACTTGCGGATTGTTTCTCTGTATGCAACCTTGGGAATCTTAAGGTCGATTTCAACGCCGTACTTTGTCTTAAGCTTTGAAACAACAACTTCAAGATGCTGTTCACCAAGACCTGAAAGTACCATTTCCTTAGTTTCATCGTTTGATACGAAGGTAACGGTGGGATCTTCACTGATTATCTTACGTACACCTGCTGCAACCTTATCTTCTTCGCCCTTCTTCTTAACAACAACTGCCATTGAAAGTGAGGGAGCGGGGAAGTCAATGCCTTCAAGATTTATGATGTCCTTAGCATTGCAGATTGTGTCACCTGTTGCAAGGTCGTCAAGCTTTGTGATAACACCGATGTCACCTGTTGCAATTTCAGAAATGTCTTCCTGCTTAATACCCTTAACAGCAACAAGCTTACCCATTCTCTGGCTCTTGCCTGTTCTTGCGTTATAGCAGGGTGTATCGGGAGTGATTTTGCCTGAGATAACCTTTACAAAGGACATTTTACCAACGAAGGGGTCAGCAACGGTCTTGTAGCAAAGAGCTGCAAGAGGTCCGTCTGTGGTGCAGGCAACTTCGATTTCGTTACCTTCGCCGTCTGTTGCAATTTCAGGCTTTGCCTGGTCGGGTGAGGGTGCTGAATATACAATAGCGTCAAGAAGCATATCGCAGCCGTCAACCTTAGTAGCTGAGCAAGCGTATACGGGCCAGATTTCGCCTGTTTCAACGCCCTTTGTAAGACCTGCGATGATTTCTTCTCTTGTAAGGGGTTCGCCTTCAAAGAATTTTTCCATAAGCTCTTCATCAACTGTTGCAACAGCTTCTTCAAGGGCTGCTCTCATAGCGAGAATATTATCGTCGGAAACAAGGTCAATTTCCTGAGGTCTGCCGTTGGGATATTTGAAAGCCTTGTTTGAGCAAAGGTTTACGAATGCTTCGCAAACGGGACCGTTCATGTAAGGAACAACAACGGGGCAAAGCTTGTTGCCGAGCTCAGCCTTAAGAGCTTCAAAGGTTTTATAGAAGTCACGGTTTTCTGAGTCAACCTTGGTGATTGCGAAGAATTTTGCAATACCTCTTTTATCTGCTGCTTTGATTGCTTTTTCAAGGCCAACGTCAATGCCTGAGCCTGCTGATGTAACGATAACTGCGCAGTCGGCTGCACGCATTGCTTCTGCCATACCGCCGGCAAAGTCAAATTTACCGGGAGCATCAAGAAGATTGATTTTTGTATCTCTCCATTCAAGAGAGGCCATAGCGGAAGAAATTGAGCACTGGCGCTTCTTTTCTTCTGCGTCGTAGTCCATAATTGTATTACCGTCGGAGACCTTACCGAGTCTGTCGGTTACGCCTGCTACATAAAGCATAGCTTCTGAAAGGGCTGTTTTACCTTTACCGGTATGACCTGCAATGGCGATGTTTCTGATGTTTTTTACTGTGTAGGATTTCAATTCCAATACCTCCTAGGACCTCATTATTACAAAGTCCGAAATTTTGCTGCGCCTGAACAAATTTATATTATTCGACGTTAACATTTAATATCTTACCATAAAATAACCAAAAAAACAACGGATTATTAACTAATTTTGTGCATTTGTTTTTGGTGAGTATGTATAAAATGCTTTTGAGAGGGAATATATTTGTTAATCCAAAAAGGAATATTTTACAAAAAATGCAGATTTTCTGTTTTGGAACAGCATTTACAAAAAACACTTGAATAAAACCGTAAAATAAAGTATTATCTATATATACTATTATAAAAGGGGCGGTGAATATGAAAAAACTGGGCTTTGGCTGTATGCGTCTTCCTCTTCTGGAAAAGGGTAACGATGAGGCCGTTGATAAAGAATATGCAGAAGAAATGTTCAACAGCTTTCTTTCAGAAGGTTTTACATATTTCGATACGGCTTATATGTATCATAAAAGCATGAGTGAAAAAGTGGTAGGGGAGATGCTTTGCTCACGCCACGAAAGGGATAAGTTTCTTCTTGCAACAAAAATGCCGGTAGGTATGCTTAAAACAAAAGCTGACACGGAAAAAATCTTTACCAATCAAAAGGAAAAGTGTTGCACTGACTGTTTTGACTATTATCTTCTGCATTGCCTTGATAAAAGGAATTATAAAAAGGCACTGAAATTAGGTGTGTTTGATTATCTTCAGGATAAGAGGGAGAAGGGCGAGATTAAAAGACTCGGTTTTTCTTTCCACGATACAGCAGACGTGCTTGATAAAATCCTTACTGAACAGCCTCAGATGGAATTTGTTCAGCTTCAGATAAACTATCTTGACTGGGATGACATAAAAGTGCAGTCCCGTCGTTGCTACGAGGTTGCAAGAAAGCACGGTAAGGATATTATTGTTATGGAGCCTGTAAAGGGCGGAAGATTGGCAAATGTTCCCGATGAAGCAAGGGAGTATCTTGAAAAGAATAAGCCGGGAATATCACCTGCATGCTTTGCATTGGGCTTTTGTGCAAGCCTTGAGGGAGTTATCCTTGTGCTCAGCGGAATGTCAGACAGGCATCAGCTTAAAGAAAACATGGACTATTTCAACAGCTTTTCCTCTTTCACCGACAGTGATTTTGAAACAGCGAAGAATATGGCAAAAATAATAAAAAAAGAAAATCTTATTGACTGCACTGCCTGTCAGTACTGTGTTGAGGGTTGCCCCAAGAATATTGATATTCCAAAATACTTTGCTGTTTACAACGATGCAGTTAAGGGCAAAATCACAAGTAAAAGAAAATACCGTTCACTCAGCAAGAAAACAACGCCTGTCAGCGAGTGCATTGCCTGCGGAAAATGTGAGAAGACCTGCCCGCAAAAGCTTGATATTATAGAAAGCTTGAAAAAGACGATGGAGAAGTTTAAATAAAATGGATTATATATTAAGGAAAATTACAAAAGAGGACAGGGAGCTGTTCCTGAAGTTTATAGGAATGTTCCACAATTCACCTGCCATGCTTCATCCTGTGGATAAACAGGTGGATATCAACAATTTTGAAGAGCTTATGAGAAGCGACGAATACCTTGAATGTTATTTTATTAACCATGAAGGCAAGGATATCGGTTATATACTGCTGAGCAAAAGCTTTTCATCTGAAGTGGGCGGCAGAATTGTGTGGGTTGAGGAAATAATGCTGCTTGATGAATATCGCTCAAAGGGATTCGGTTCCGATGTTCTCAAAAGGGTTGATGAGCTTGTTCCTTATGCAAGACTCCGCCTTGAGGTTGAGCCTGATAACGAAAGAGCTAAAAGACTTTACAACTCTCTGGGCTTTGAAGAACTGCCGTATATGCAGATGATAATCGACAAGAAGTGATAAATAAGGATAAGAAAAATGCTGTGTAGTTTTTTACTATACAGCATTTTGTATATCGCTTTATTGCAATATTCATAAAATTTATCGGTCGGCATTGACAATTTTGTATCATTAGTATATTATATATCATTATACATAGAGGATGGAAATCGGAGAGTAATCTATGAATAGAATATAAAAGGAGAATGTTTATGGAAAAATTGATTTATCTTGTTCCTTTTATCGGTCTTGCAGGACTTCTGTTTGCTCTTGTGCTGACAATGAGGATTAAAAAGCAGGACCCGGGTAATGAGAGGATGCAGGAAATATCTGCGGCAATTCACTCAGGTGCAAAGGCTTTCCTTTTTGCGGAGTATAAGATTCTTGTGTTTTTTATTGCGGCTTTATTCATTGCAATAGGCTTTGCAATTTCATGGCCCACTGCCGTAAGCTTTTTAATCGGTGCTGTTTTTTCAATAGCAGCAGGCTACTTCGGCATGAATGTTGCAACCAAAGCTAACGTCAGAACAACAAATGCCGCAAAACAGGGTGGCATGAAGCAGGCTCTTTCCGTTGCTTTTTCAGGCGGTGCCGTTATGGGTATGAGCGTTGTCGGTCTCGGACTTCTGGGTATAGCGGGTATTTATGCAGTTACCAAAAACACGGATGCACTTTTCGGCTTCAGCCTCGGAGCTTCATCAATTGCTCTTTTTGCCCGTGTAGGCGGCGGTATTTACACAAAGGCAGCCGACGTAGGTGCTGACCTTGTGGGTAAGGTTGAAGCAGGTATTCCTGAAGACGACCCGAGAAACCCTGCTGTTATTGCTGATAATGTTGGTGACAACGTGGGCGACGTAGCAGGCATGGGTGCAGACCTTTTTGAAAGCTATGCAGGTGCAATTATTTCAGCCATTACCTTGGGCATTGTTGCCTTTTCAAAGGCAGAGAATCCCATTGTAGGCGCTGTTTATCCTTTGTTTATTGCAGGAATCGGTGTTCTTGCTTCAATTGTGGCAACCTTCTTTGTGCGCGGCGGCAAGGCTGATCCCCATAAGTCACTTAAAACCGCAACTTATGTTGCTTCGTTGGTAGTGCTTGTTGCAGGCGTTGCTCTCAGCAAGGTGATTTTCGGAACATTCAGCTACGGACTTGCAATTATTGTGGGTATTGCCGTAGGTACTCTTATCGGTATTATTACAGAGCTTTATACGTCAGACCGATTTAAGTCTGTGCAGAAAATTGCGGAGCAGAGTGAAACAGGCACTGCAACCAACCTGATTTCAGGTCTTGCTGTTGGTCTGAAATCAACAGCTTTCCCGATTCTTCTTATCAGTGTGGGTATTTTCGTTTCGTACTATGTGTGCAGAAAAGGAGGCGACGGCAGCGGTATTTACGGTGTTGCCCTTGCGGCGGTCGGTATGCTTTCAACAACAGGTATTACAGTTGCAGTTGATGCTTACGGCCCCATTGCAGACAATGCTGGCGGTATTGCTGAAATGTCCGGTCTTGATAAATCTGTCAGAGAAATTACAGATAAGCTTGACTCTGTGGGTAACACAACGGCGGCGATAGGTAAGGGCTTTGCAATCGGTTCTGCAGCACTTACTGCTCTTGCACTGTTCTTCTCTTACGCTGAGGCTGTCAATCTTGAGGCAACAGGCATAAATCTTCTCAATTATCAGGTTGTTATCGGTCTTCTTATTGGCGGTATGCTTCCTTTTGTTTTCTCTGCTCTTACAATGGAATCAGTGAGTAAGGCAGCTTATGAAATGATTGAAGAGGTGCGCCGTCAGTTTAAGGAAATTCCCGGTATACTTGAAGGTAAGGCAAAACCCGATTATACAAGATGTGTTGCAATTTCAACGACGGCAGCTCTTAAGCAGATGATAGTTCCAGGTTTGCTTGCAGTTGTATCTCCCATAGCAGTGGGTGTATTTCTTGGAACAGGTGCACTCGGCGGCCTTCTTGCAGGCTCTCTTATAACAGGTGTGCTTCTTGCAATATTCATGTCCAATTCAGGCGGTGCCTGGGACAATGCAAAAAAATTCATTGAAACAGGCGTTCACGGCGGTAAGGGCGGTGACCCCCATAAGGCTTCCGTTGTCGGTGACACTGTAGGTGATCCCTTTAAGGATACCTCGGGTCCGTCAATCAATATTCTCATTAAGCTTATGACTGTTGTTGCACTTGTTTTTGCTCCTCTGTTCATGATGATTAATGAAGGCGCAGGTATATTTATGTAATTTAAAAAGCTCCCGATAACATCAACGTTATCGGGAGCTTTTAATATGTATGAGGTTATATTGCTGTTTTCATTTCAAGACGAAGCTTATCGCTTATCATTGCAATAAATTCGGAGTTTGTGGGTTTGCCTCTTGAAATCTGAATGGTGTAGCCGAAATAAGAGGAAAGAACATCAACATCACCGCGGTCCCATGCGACCTCAATGGCGTGGCGTATTGCACGTTCAACCCTTGAAGGAGTGGTATGATTGTTTTTGGCAACAGTGGGGTAAAGCAGCTTTGTAACAGCGTGCATCAGTTCAGGGTCAGCAACGGTGAGGATTATGGATTCTCTTAAATACTGATAACCTTTGATATGAGCAGGGACACCTATCTGACGCATTATTTCCGATACAGTAACCTGTAAGTCGCCGCCGTTTGCGTTGTTTGCTTCTTTATCGTGTTTTTCGCTGTGCCAGTCAGAAATTTGTGAAAGCCTTTCAGCCAGAACATTCAGCTCAAAGGGCTTAAGAAAGTAATAATCTGCACCTGCGTTCAGAAGAGTTTCTTCAAAACGTGGATTGTCAACTGAGGACATAAGTGCAAATACAGGGCGCTTTTCAAGTGTAACCGTTTTCAACTGCTCAAGAACACCCAGGGCATCAATTCTGGGCATGAATGCATCCATAAGGACAATATCAGGCTTGATTTGCTTGATTGATTCAATTATTTTTGAACCGTCCTTTGCAACGGATTTTACATCAAAGCCGTAAGCAGACAGAAACGATGCACAGTGAGTTGCATAGTCATTGCCCTCCTGAGCTATCATTATTTTTGTTCGTCTTGTCATGATATGTATCTCCTTTTCTTACATGAATGTGTAAATTCATCACTGTGACATAATATCACATGAGATACGAAAAATCAATAAGAAACTTGTCGAATTGCTATAAATTTTTCACATTATTTCAATTAAATAAAAGAAATACGATAAAGAACAGATAATCGTAAGACAAAATAAGTGAAAAAACATCACTTCAAAACAAAAAAGAAAAGTCGCACATCACTGTGCGACTTCGTTTTTTTTAATCTATTGAGCTGAACAGACCGTTTTCTTTTTCGGAATATTCTTCATCAGTGTCTTCATCGGAATACTCACCGTCAGCTTCGTATTCGTCATCGGCTTCTTCTGACTCTTCTTCATCTTCGTCTTCCTCAGCTTCTTCGGAATCGTCAATGGTGTAACCTGATTTGCTGCGGAAAGCAAGGGCGATTACAAGAATAAGAATAAGAGCGAATGAAACAAGTGCAGAAATGACGATTATGAAGTTATCCATCAGAATGCTTACAAAAGCACCTACGGAAGGAACGGTTTTAATAACGGTGCCTTTTACGGCATCGGCATAAATCAGTTCAACCTCGTTGTCACTGTGGGCCATGAATCGACCTGAATCAAGCTGAAGACCTTTTACGGCATAAACGGTTTCGTCTGAGTTTTCTTTTGTATAGGCGAAAACATCGTTTTGTGCAAAGGCCTTGTCTTCTGTGATTACAAGGTCACCTTCATTGATTTCGGCTTCGGTAAAGGTACGGTCGGCTGTGAACACATAATACTTATCCATGAAGGCATTGCCTGAATCAACACCCACAACAACCTTCATAAGTCCGACGGCTACAGCACCGATAAGGACAATCAGAAGAATAAGCATGAGGAAAATCTGCAAAAAGATTTTTTTGCCTTTTTTTACGGGAGCCGGCTGTGAAGGTGTCTGTTCGTCTTCGTCGGCGGAATACTCAGGTTCAGATTCGTCGTTATAGAAAGAACTGAAAACCTCTGTTTCCTTTTCGGCAGGCTGTTCATTGATTTCAGAAGCCTCTACGAGGTCTTCAGAGAGTTCTTTGTTTTCTGATTCACGGTTTTCTTCGGTAGGCTCATCACTCTTTTTCTCTTCTTCAAAAAGAGGACTGCCCTGATGCTTGTCTTTTTTGTTCTTTTTCTTTTTCTTAACTATATTCTTAAGAAATTCCATGTCGTCGTCTTCGTCGTTCATTATCTTCATGTAATCGTCAAGAAGCTCGGACCTTTCGGAATTTCTCATAAGCACAGGCTTTTCTTTTTTTGCTTTCGGAGCATCTTCCTGTGCGCTTTTTGTTGTATCAACCTTTGATATGGGATGTTCCGCACTTCTGTCGGTTTTAGGAGTGACGGGAGCAGATGACTTTATTGCTTTTGCAATGGGCAATGGCTGGCGTGGTGCGGGCTTTTCAGCTGCAGCTGTGTCAGCTTCACCAAAGTTTTTTATAAAGTCACTTAAAGCGTCTGAAAGCTCGTCAGATGCAATCTGAGCTGCAGTTTTTTCAGCTGCTTGTAAATCCTCCGAAACAGCCTGAGAATACTCCCTGTTTTTGTCAAATCCCGAATCAGTAATTGCGGAGCCGTTATTTTTGATGGCGGTTTGTGCTGCCATGGACTTGCCGTAAAGGTTGTTAAGTTCATTCAGACTTTTGGGTCTGTAGCTTGCCAATCAAATCACTTCCTTTGTTTAGTTCTGCGCTTATTACTGAATTCCTTTTTCAAGAATAACATCAATCATTTCGCTGATGCTCTTGAGATTTTTCATTATGGTGATGTTTTCAGTTCTGATTTCAACTGAATTTTCTTTTGCTCTTCTTACAATTGAAGAAGCCTCGTCCTTTGCCTGAGCTACGATATCCTGAGCCCTTGCTTCAGCGTCATTTTTAACCTTTTCGATTGTGCGGGTAAGCTTTTCAAAAACCTCCTTAACAACCTCACTCTGGTTATCTTCGTCAATTGTGACACAAAGGCCCTGCTGCTCAAGGTCACTTTTAAGCTTTTCGTATCTTGCTTCCATTTCTTCGCCCCAGGCAACGGCGTTTTCGTATTCCTGCTGAAGCATTTCTATATATTGATTAACCTGTTCGATGTTGTATCCGTTTTCTTCCAAGTTGAAGTTAACAGAGGACATAGCATTCACCTCGTAAAATAAAAATTCAAATACCAATTCATTAAAATTATACCTTATCCAATGTCAAAATTCAACCTAATTAACATATTTTTTACATGGATATTAAAATAATATTTTATTCCACTGTTACGGATTTTGCAAGATTACGGGGTTTGTCTATTTCGCAGTTTCTTTCAAGGGCAGTAAAATAGGCAAGAAGCTGCAAGGGGATTACCTCAACTGACGGTAATGTGAGCTGTCCGCAGTCAGGCAGAAGAATGCTTTTGTCAAGCTCTGAAATTTTATCTTTATGCTTTTGTGGGATTATTGCAAGAATTGTGCCGTGCCGTGCGGCAACCTCTTTAACGTTGCTCAGTGTCTTTGTCAAAACATTGTCGTCAGACATAAGCGCAACGGTTACGGTGCCTTTTTCAATCAGTGATATTGTGCCGTGCTTAAGCTCGCCTGCAGCATAAGCTTCACTGTGAATATAGCTTATTTCTTTCATTTTGAGTGAGCCTTCCATAGCAATCGGATAGTCGGTGCCTCTGCCGATGAAATAGGCATGCTCCTTTTTTGCAAACAGTGACGAAAGCTCCTTTGCCGCACCAAAGGTTTTTTTCAGGGTTAGCTCCGTTATTTCGGGAAGCTGAAGAATCTCTTTTATAAAATCACTTTTTGTTTTTTTGTCAATTTTGCCTGTAAGCGCTGCAATGTAAACCGAAAGACAGTACAGAACACTCAGCTGAGCTGAATATGCCTTCGTTGTTGCAACTGCAATTTCGGTGCCCGCCTTTGTGAAAATTACAAAATTACTGATTTTTGCAATGGTGCTTGATTCAACATTCACAACAGAAAGTACGGGAACTTTTTTTCTTTTTGCTTCTTTTATTGCGGCGATACTGTCTGCAGTTTCTCCGCTTTGGCTTATCACAATGCATAAATCCTTTTCTGTAAGCGGAGGGTTCCTGTAACGGAACTCACTTGCTATGTCTGTGTGGGTAGGTATTCCCGTGATTTTTTCAAGAATGTACTTACCCGAAGCTCCCACATGATAAGCAGAGCCGCAGGCAACAATATATATGTTTTTTATTTCGGCTGCCTTTTGGGGTGTGAGGCTGAAAAAGGGAAATTCTATATTACCGTTTTTTATAATACTTGAAAGTGTGTTTCTTACAGCGCCCGGCTGCTCAAAGATTTCCTTGAGCATATAATGGGCATAGCCGTTTTTGCCGCTGATTTTTTCTTTGGTGCTTATAAGCTCCGGTGTTTTTTCGGTTTCTTGTGCATATTTGTTGTAGAATAAAGCTTTGTCGGGCGTAAGTATTACGGTTTCTCCGTCATCGGGGGTAAAAGCCTTTTCGCAGTTTTCTGAAAGAGCAGTGATATCAGACGCCACAAAAATACCCTTCTGACCTGTTCCGATAACAAGAGGGCTTCCTTTTCTTGCGCATATTATTCTGTCGGGAAAATCACGGCAGAGTATACAAAGCGCGAAGGAGCCTTCAAGCATGCCGAGAGTTTTTATAACTGCACCGTGAAAGTTTCCTTTATAGTTTTTGTGAAGAAGGTGTGCAACAACCTCTGTGTCGGTCTGGGAGCTAAAGGAATAGCCGTGCCGGACAAGGTCTTTTTTTAACTGAGCATAGTTTTCGATTATTCCGTTATGAACAAGGGCAAACAAACCGTCTTTGCTCAGGTGAGGATGGCAATTTGCTTTTGATACCTCGCCGTGGGTTGCCCACCGCGTGTGTCCGATGCCTATGCAGCTGAAGCTTTCGTCACATTTTGCAAATTCTTTTTTAAGAAAGTCAGGTCCGCCTACGGTTTTGATTGTCCGTATACCGTCTTTTTCAACCGTTGCAATTCCCGATGAATCATAGCCTCTGTATTCCAGCCTTGTCAGACCTTCAAGAAGGTAGGGGACAGCCTTACTTTTTCCGATATATCCGATTATTCCGCACATAAGATACCACCTTTGATTATTTTTGAAAGGTAATTGAAAAAACACTTTCTCTTTATGATATTTTATGTTATACTTATCTAAATTATAGAATAAACTTTAAGAAAAAATTGAAGGTGAAGCTATGAAATATATTATTGCGTCGGCAGTGGCGGCAGCTCTGGGCGTTTTCTTTTATAAACAGACAGTTGCCGGCAAGGGAACTGTAAAAAATGCTCCCGATGTGCTTATTATTCTCGGTTGCCGGGTGAGAGGTGAAAGGCCTGAGCCCACACTTCAGATGAGAATAGACAAGGCAGCTGAGTATCTTCTGCAAAACAGAAGCACCGTGGCTGTTGCCTGTGGGGGCATTGTACATGATGATCAGCTTATAAGTGAGGCACAGGTGATGTGCGATCAGCTTTTTGAAAAGGGTGTTGAAAAAGAAAGACTTATCATGGAAGATAAGTCACTTACAACGGTACAGAATTTTATTAACGCAAAAAAGATAATTTCAGATATGGGCTTTAAAGAGAATGCTAGGGTAGGTATTCTTTCCAGCGATTTTCATCTGATGAGGGCAAAGGTTATTGCGAAAAGGTGCGGAATTGAAGCTGAAACTCTTTCTGCTCCGTCGCCCAAAAAAGAAAAAGTTAAAAACTGTGTAAGAGAGCTTTTTGCTTTCCCTATGGCATATACACAAACAAAAGGAGTAAAATAATATGGCAAATGTAGCGATGAAAGCATACAAGGTAAGCGAAATCGTTTTTAACAACAAGGTCAACGGTAAAGTGCAGCTCAAGCTTTCAAACAAGGTTTCACATAATGTGAGATACAACAAAAACGGTATGTGTGAGGCGTTTTTAACCGTTGAGGTTTTTGATAAGGAAAACAGGGACGTGCTTAATATCAAAGCTACGGTTGTGGGCGCCTTCTCGGTAAAACAGGGAGTGGAAAAGGAATTCATACACGTTGAAACCTTCAGGGAGCTTTTTCCTTTTGCCAAGGCTCTTGTTACAACTGTTTCAGCCAATGCAGGTATACCGCCAATATATGTTCAGAATGTTGATATTGAAAAACAGGAAATTTACCGTTTTGATATGAACGGCGCAAAGGAGGATGAATGATATGTCACTTCTTCTTAATCAGCTCAAGGATGAGGAGCTTGACTCCACCGTAAGCTTTACCGATACTGATGGCAACAGGGGAACTTATGAGTTCCTGGATATTGTTTATTTTGAAGAAAATGAATATGTTGTTGTGGCGCCTGAGGAAAATGACGGATATGTTGACATCTTCAGGGTGATTCCCGACGGCAACGGTGAGCTTTACGAAAGGGTAGAGGATGACAGAATCCTTGAAAGCGTTTTTGAAGTTTTCAGAATAAAAAATGAAGACGAATTCGATTTTGAATAATAACAGCCAAAGATAAAATCTCCACACAGTGTTTCTGCTGTGTGGAGATTTTTTGTCAGTTGTTTATAACATCGATTTCAAGCTTGTTGCTGACATTGAAGCTGAGGTCAGAGTTGAACACACTGACAACAACCTTAAGGTCAAGGTTTGTGATTGAGATTGCGATGTTCATATCGTAGACGATTTTTTCAACATTTCCCGTAAGCTTGTCAATTGAAACCGTTACGGAGCAATTGTTATAGTACTGGGATAAACTGCTGTAGGTAACCTTTGCGGAAGAAGAGCTGTTTATATCGTTTATTGCATCGCCGAGATATGAATCTGAAAGGATATCGAAAACCTTGCCGTGGTTCGTGTTGGTGTTTGCATTTGCGATATTCGGTATGCTTTCAGGCTTGAGGGTGAAGCGGATATCATATGTCGGCTCGTTGTTGTCGATATATTCAACATTGCTGATTGCGTTGAGGGTAAGTCCGCTGAGTACGGCCTTTGTCTGATTTGCAACGGGCATATATGAAAGATAGTTGTTACGTGCGGTCACATAGTCCGAATTGCTTGCAAAATCTGAGGGGCTGACTGACGGAATAACTGAAGCTGAGGGCTTGGTGTACTGTGCGAAAATATCCTTGAGGTCATCAGCGGAAACCTGACTGTTCGTTACAACAAAATCGGTAAAGGTGGAAGCGGTTGAACGTATGAAGGTGGGCATATCACTTTTCACAAGGTTCATTTTTTCTGTTGCAAGGCTGAAGAGAGCTTCGTCTGTTTCTTCAGGCTTTTCCCAGGATTTTGTTGTGAATATTACGCTTTGGGTTACCGCCTGTGAGGATACGATAACTGTGCAGGTGCCTTCGCCTTTAATTGTTACTGTACCGTCTTCGGCTACTGTTGCAATGTCTTCGTTAAGGCTTGATACACTGTATTTTGCAGATGAGGGCTCAACGAGTACGGGAATTGTGTAGCTGTCACCCACATGACAGGAGCTGTAGAATCTGTTATAAAGGCTGAGCTTCGGTGATATGGTAATTGAGAATGAGTCACTGTGAGTCTTGTCAGGTGAATATGCAGTGATTGTAACAGGTCCTGTACCAACACAGCTTACCACTCCCTTTGAAGAAACTGTTGCAACAGAAGTGTCGCTTGATTCCCAGATGAGATCGTCCTTTGTGAAGCTTACAGAGGAGCTGACTTCAGCTGTGAGCTGAGCTTTTTCTGAGTAAACCCAGGGATTACCGTTTCCTGAATAATAAACCTTCAGAGGTCTTGCAATAACAGAAAGCTTTGATGTGTCATAAACACCTGTGTCGTTTGCTTTTACAGTGATTGAAAAACTGAAGCGTTTTCCTGTTTCAGGCTCAATTGTCAGCTTCTTTGGAATAATCTGTCCGTTTGCAGTAACTGTTATGTAGTCGCTGAATTTGCAGGTGTCCGTTTTTTCTGTAAGATTGAGGAAGCCGCCTTTATATGTATAGGTATAGTCTTTACCTGTGATTGTGAAGCTTTTATCTGTGGTTTTTTCGGGGCTGAATGTGGGCTTTACCGTTGTGATTTCATCAAGGTAAACATTCATGCTTGAGGGTACGGTGATTGATTTTGACTTAAGCGGTACAATTTTCACCTTGAATGAATCTGTATATCCGCCGTCCTTTGTTTTAACGGTGATTGTTGCAGTGCCGGGTTTGCGACCCACAACCCTGCCGTTGCTGTAAACCGTTGCAACTGAGGTGTTGCTTGAAGAGAAGGTGACGGCCTTGTTCGTTGCATATGAAGGCAGAACCTTTGCTTCAAAAAGATATGTGTAATCAACATAAATTGAGCTTTTGGTTTTTGTGAAGTAAACACCGTCAACCTTACCGTCATCAGTTTTTGTTGTTTTGCCCACTCTGTCACTGCGGATTACGGTGCCGTCCTTTATTGTGTAATATGCACGGATATACAAGCTGTAATCCGTAAGCTCTGAAAGTCCCTTGAAGGTATAGGTGGTTTTGTTTGCGGGAACGGTTCCTACCAATGTTGATGAGGATTCGCCTTTTTTACGAAGGTACAGATAATAGCCTGTGACGGAGGGCTGAGCTTTCCACGTAACTGTTGAGGTTGTGTTTGTGGTTTCTGTTACCTTAAAGGATGAAACCTTTGCAATGGGAGTGAAAATCATTTCACTTTTTCCGTATTCCCCGTAATAGTTTTTGGAGTCTGTGCCCTTATACTGCGGGAGAATTCTGAATCCGTAGTAGCGGCAGGTGTCAAGGTCTGTTACCTTGAAGGTGGTGTCCTTTGTGAAATAGGTTTTCACATATTTCACTGAGGAATCCGGATTTTCGGTTTTACCGATGTATATGTAGTAGCCTCTGACTCTCGGTACTTTACTCCATTTAAGTGTTGCTGTTGTTGAGGTGAAAGAGGTTATTTCAACATTTTTGACCTTTTCGGGCTTTGTTGCCATTACTGCAACTGAAGAATATGCTCCGTAAACGGTTTTAGGGTCTTTGCTGTTGTATGCTCTTATTTTAATGTCATAGGATGTTGCACTTGTAAGACCGGTGAGGGTGACTGAATTTGTTTTTACGGTTTTCTTTCTTTCCCATTTGGAGCTTTTTGTGTTATAAACATAAACCTGATAAGCAGTTGCATTTTTTACCGCCTTCCATGTTATTTTGGAAGAGTTTACATAGGGCGTGAATTTGATGCCGCTTACTTTATCAAGGGTGGTTTTCACAGTCAGATTTGTATATGGGGAATAAAGATATTTCTCGCTTTTTGCATAGGCTCTTACCTTAAGCTTGTAGGCTGTGCCGGGTTGAAGGTTGCTGATTGTGGCTGATGTACCTTTTACGGTTGCTTTTTTATCCCACTTTTTGGTTTTTGTGTTGTAAAGGAAAACCTGATAAGCAGTAACGCCGCTGCCCTTGCTCCAGGAAACGGTGATTTTATCTGTGTAAGCCTTTGCTTTTACCTTTTTAAGTGAGGCAGGTGTGATGTAAAAGCTTTTTGAAACAGTACCGCTGTATTTGCCTTTGCCTTTAACTGTGATGGTTGCCTTGCCTACATTTTTGTTGTTTTTGTAGCTGACAGTGTAATCAGATGTTGACAGGGTTTTGTCTGAAAGCTTTACCGTAACCTTAGGCTTTATGTATGAGCCGGTATAGCTGTAGGAGCTTTGATATTTTATAACAGCTTTTGAAATTGATTTTGCCGCACTTGCAGGAAGAACCAGCATTGTGGCAAGAATAAGCACTGAAAAAGCTGTAAGCAGTGCAGTCAGCAATTTTTTACTTCTCATGAAATTATCTCCTTAAAATCCTAAGTTTTCACCTACAAGAATAACATGGATACGGTCTTTGTCTCTGCTGCGTCTTGTCACAACAATTTGGTTGCAGATACAGTCGTCGCAAAAACAGTTGCCGCATTTGCCCTTTGAGGCACAGGGAGTGTTTTTTCCGAGTCTTATTGTGTTCGGAGGTGAAGCAATGTTGCGTATACGGTCATAGGCATCTTCAATTTTTGAAACAACCTTGTTCATGCCTGTCACAATAATAACCTTATCGGGTCCGAAAATGAGGCTTGAAACTCTGTTGCCGTTACCGTCAATATTCATAAGCTCACCGTCAAGGGTGATTGCATTGGTGCTCATGAGATAATAATCAGCGCTGAATGCTTCTTTATAATATTCTTTCATGGTGTCGGGTGAGAATTTTGCTCTGTCTATTATGTTGAATCTGCCGCTTTCCTGAAGCTTCTGAGGAATTGAACATTCTTTTATACTTTCTGTTCCGCCCCAGGTAACTGTGGAATTATCTTTAATCATTGACATAACAAGCTCGCAGCACTCCTGTTTGGTTGAACAGTAATAACCGTTCATGTTGCGCTTTTCAAGGGCTGTGATGATTGACTGAGCCTGTTTTTCTGCGGCTGCTTTTAAAGGGTTCATTATATCCACTCCTCATAAAAAATTAAAACAAACTTATACAATTATATATTATAGCAAAAAAAGCTTTTTTTAGCAATAGTTCATTTTTTAATATGTCAAAAATTTAAAGATATGAAAAGCCTTAACCGAGAAACAATATTAATAACGTCCGGATTCAGTGGAATAATTGGATAATCCTAATAAAATTAATTTAATGTGGGATTTATTTAGTAAGTTTTTCACAAAAAACCAAAAAAGGCTTTTATTTTTCGTCTTTTAATGTTATAATACGTTAGTTGAATAGTGTCCATTATATCTTCATGGCTTGAAGATGACCAATATATTGTGGAATTATTATTTCCGAACAAAAAACGGAAAGAGGAGAATGATTTTGGAAAAGCTCGTTATCCATGGCGGTAACAGACTTTGCGGCGAAGTGGAAATCAGCGGTGCCAAAAATGCCGCTGTTGCAATTATACCTGCAACACTTCTTGCTCAGGATGTATGCCGAATTGAGAATATACCCAACATAAGCGACGTAAGCTGTATGGTAAGAATACTTAGCCAGATGGGTGCACAGGTTAAGTACATCAATAAACATACTCTTGAAATCAACACAAAAACCGTCAATTCATATATCGTACACCACGAAATGACAAAGCAGCTCAGAGCGTCATATTATCTTATCGGTGCTCTTCTGGGCAGATTCTGCAGGGCAAAGGTTGCTCTTCCCGGCGGATGCAATTTCGGTGTACGTCCCATTGACCTTCATATCAGAGGCTTTGAGCTTCTCGGCGCAAACACAACGGTTGAAAATGCAATGATCAATGCAACTGCAGACCATCTCACAGGAAGTCCCATTTATATGGATAAGGTTTCCGTTGGTGCAACAATCAACATTATGCTTGCAGCAGTCAAGGCAAGGGGTCTCACAATTATCGAAAACGCCGCAAAGGAGCCTCACATTGTTGACCTTGCAAACTTCCTCAACGCAATGGGTGCTGATGTCAGAGGTGCGGGTACAGACGTTATCAAAATTCATGGTGTATCCGAAATGCACGGATGCAGTTATTCAATCATCCCCGACCAGATTGAAGCAGGAACATATATGGTTGCCGCCGCTGCAACAGCAGGTGATGTGCTTGTTAAAAATGTTATTCCCAAGCATCTTGAATCAATCACTGCAAAGCTTGTTGAGTGCGGTGTGAAGGTTACAGAATATGACGATGCTGTGAGAGTTCAGTCAAACGGAACGTTCAAAAAATGCAACATTAAAACAATGCCTCACCCGGGCTTCCCCACAGATATGCAGCCTCAGATGGCGACCCTTCTCACCGTTGCAGACGGTACGAGCATTGTTTCCGAAGGCGTGTGGGATAACAGATTCAAATATATTGACCAGTTTATAAGAATGGGCGCCAACGTACAGGTTGACGGTACAATTGCTGTTTTCCAGGGCGTGAAGGAGCTCACAGGTGCTCCCGTAAGAGCTGACGACCTTCGTGCAGGTGCTGCAATGATTATTGCAGGTCTTATGGCAAGGGGCACAACTGAGGTTGAAGACATAATTTATATCGACAGAGGATATGAGGATTATGTTGAAAAGTTCAGAGCAATGGGTGCTGATATGTACCGCAAGGAAATAAAAGATGAAAATTCAAAGCCTGCAACAGCCGGCTGATTCAGAATGTAAAAAAATCCGGATTTCACCCCGGATTTTTTGTTTGAAAGGAAGTGTAAACCTTGGCAAGATACTGCTCGCTTTTTTCCTCCTCATCGGGGAATTCAACTTTTATCGGTTCGGCAAAAACAGGAATACTTATTGATGCGGGCGTGAGTGCAAAAAGGCTTAAGGAAGCACTTATTAAAAGAGAAATCGATCCGTCAACCATAGGTGCAATTTTTCTTACCCATGAGCACAGTGACCATATCAAGGGTATGAGGATACTTGCTTCAACCTTCAGAATACCTGTTTATGCCACTGAAGGCACAATGGATTTTCTTGAACAGAACGGACATGTGAACGGCAAATTCCCTTTTGAAATAATGCCCCGTGAGGGTGTTGAAATAGGAGATCTTTTTATAAAGAGCTTCAGAACTCCTCACGATGCCGCTGAAAGCTGCGGCTATCAGATTACCTTGCCCGATTTGCAGAAGGCTGCAGTTGTAACGGATATCGGACATGTGACAAAGGAAATATGGGAAAACATAAAGGGCTGCAGCTGCGTAACCATTGAGTCCAATCACGACGTGGGTATGCTTCAAAACGGACCTTATCCCTACAGCCTTAAAAGGCGCATACTTTCCCCTGTGGGACACCTTTCAAACGGTGACTGTGCAAAAACTGCCGCAGAGCTTATAAAAAACGGAACCACCAGAATTTTTCTGGGACATCTCAGTGATGAAAACAATTTCCCGAAGCTCGCTTTTCAGGAAAGCTATGCTGCAATAGCTGAAACAGGCGCAGTTTTATCAAGGGATTATATTCTTGAAGTAAACAAAAAAGAAAACGATATGGGAATCATAAGATTCTGAGGTGAACAATGCTTAATATAACTGTTATATGTATAGGTAAGCTCAAGGAGCAGTACCTGAGAGACGCTTCGGCAGAATATACAAAGCGCCTGACGGGTATGTGTAAGCTCAGTGTGGTTGAGCTTTCTGCTGAAAAGCTCAGTGATAACCCTTCCCAAAAGGAAATTGACAACGCTCTTGAGAGTGAAGGTAAAAGAATTATTGAAAAAATTCCCAAGGGAAGCACTGTATACACCATGTGTATAGAAGGAAAACAAAGAACAAGCGAAGAGCTCAGCCGCGAGCTTGAAAATCTGACTGTTTCGGGCGTCAGCAGTGTAGTGTTTATAATCGGAGGCTCCTTCGGCCTTTCAGAAGAGGTGAAAAAGCTCAGCAGCAGAAGACTTTCCATGAGCAAAATGACCTTTCCGCATCAATTGGCAAGAATTATGCTTCTTGAGCAGATTTACAGAAGCCTTCAGATTTCAATGGGTACAAAATATCACAAATAATAATTTTTAAGAATTAGCATTGATTTGTCAAGAACTTTGTGATACAATCAACGGGTTGATTTAAACTGAGAAAAATACGGAGGTATTTCAAATGGATTTTTTCGGTATGACTCTTTTCGGCTCCCTTTCAGGCGGAGCACTTATGGCGGTTTCGGCTGTTTTGTTTATTGTCGGCCTTGTTTTCATTATCAAGGGTGGCGACTGGTTTGTTGATTCTGCTTCCTGGTTTGCAGAGGCAACAGGTATTCCCAAGTTTGTTGTTGGCGCAACGGTTGTTTCTTTTGCAACAACCCTTCCTGAGCTTCTTGTTTCAGTAAGAGCAGCTATGAACGGTTCGGCACAGCTTGCAATCGGTAATGCTGTAGGCTCTGTTACGGCAAACACAACGCTTATTATGGGTGTTTCACTTGTTGCAATGGCAGGTGCCGTAAACAGAAAAAGCTTTTCTCTTAAAGGCGGACTTTTGCTTGCTGCTTCAATCACCCTCACACTTCTGTCAATGAGCGGTGCTCTTCCCACCTGGTCTGCTTTCATCCTTTGGGCAATTTTCCTTGTGTTTATGGCAAGTAACCTTGTTGAAGGTAAAAAAGCCTCTGCAAATGATGAGATCGATACATACGAAAAAAAGGAAATTCCCAAGAAGGTTCTTTTCTTTGTTCTCGGAACCGCTGGTATTGTTCTTGGTGCTGAATTTCTTGTTGGTTCAGGTCAGACAATTGCAAAGGGCTTTGGTATAAGTGAAGCCATTATCGGCTTTACTGTTATTGCGCTTGGTACCTCTCTTCCCGAATTTGTAACAACCATCACGGCAATCAGGAAAAAGGAATCCGGTCTTTCAGTGGGTAACATTGTTGGTGCTAACATTATTGACCTTACCCTTATTCTTCCTCTTTGTGCAATTATTGACGGCAAGCCTCTTCCTGTTACAGCCACAAACCTTTCTTTTGACTTCCCCGTTTGCATTGCAGCTTGTGCTGTTGCCGTTGTTCCCACAATCATTATGGGCAAATTTAAAAAGTGGCAGGGCTTCGCACTTCTTGCAATTTATGTTACATATATGGCACTTCTTGTGCTTAACGAGGTTGGCGTTGTTGCACTGTAAGGTGCATTGTAAACAGGCTTATGCTAAAGGGTGTTTGTTTGCATAAATACTTCGTTTTACAGCTGATAAAAAGGTCATCTTTCCAAAAACAGGAAAGATGACCTTGATTTTTATTTTGTATTTTTTATGGCTTGGAACTAGCCTATAAGTCCTACGCTCTTGCAGTTCTGCTGATGCTCCTGATAGGTTTCGGCGTAATAGTAGTTCCAGTCTTTATCTGTTACAAAGAAGAAGTAATTTGTGTCGGCTGGATAAAGGGCTGACTTTATTGCATCAATTCCCGGGTTGCAGATGGGGCCTGCGGGAAGACCTTCGCATTTATAGGTGTTGTAAAGCTCCGCATATTTTGTTGTGTCAGCTGAGATGTAAGGCGAATCTGTGATGCAGTCATTTACATAGTTGATTGTAACATCGCACTGAAGCTTGCCGTAATCGGGGCTCTTGATACGGTTGTGAAGAACAGAGGACACAAGGTGCATTTCGTCGGGGTCACCTGCTTCTTCCTGAATGATTGATGCAAGGGTTATGATTTCATCCATTGTATAGCCGAGCTCCTGTGCTCTCTGACGGAGCTCCTGTGTCAGCTTTGCATCGGTGTTTCTGAGAAAGCGTGACAGAGCATTCTCAGCGCTTTCGCCTTTATAAAAATCATAGGTATCGGGGAAGATATAGCCTTCAAGCACAAAGGCCTTATCTGATGTGTTTTCAATTTCAGGTATGAAGCCGTAGGTCAGTGAAGAATAATATTCACCCTGCACAAGTGCCATGAAATCCTTTGCAGAGCATACTCCGTTTTCCTCAAGTCTTTCGGCAATCTGTTTTGCTGTATAGCCTTCAGGAAAGGTTACGCGTACAGTCAGGTCCTGAGTTGTGGTTATTTCCGTTGTAGAGACAGGCTCGTCCTTTTTTTCTGAGGCACATGCCGCAAAAGTGAAAAGCATGATAAATGCCACAATTACAGGGAATACTTTTTTCATATTTTATCACATCCTTTTTCTTTCATGTTGATTGTAACATAAAACCTGTTAAAACTGAATAGTTGAAAGCATAAATTATGAAAAATGTAAGAAAATAGACATAATAAGGATTAAAAGGTGGCAGATTTTCAAAAAAGACTTGAAAAATACAGAGTTTTAGTATAGAATAAGTGAGTAAAAAATAAATCTATTTTATTCGGAGGAATATAAAAATGGTATCAGCAGGCGATTTCAGAAACGGCGTTACATTTGAAATGGACGGAAACGTTCTTCAGATTGTTGAATTTCAGCACGTAAAACCCGGTAAGGGCGCAGCTTTTGTTCGTGCAAAGGTTAAGAATGTAATCACAGGTTCAGTTATTGAACGTACATTCAACCCCAGTGAAAAGTTCCCCACAGCTTTCGTTGAAAGAAAGGATATGGAATATTCCTACAGCGATGGCGGTCTTTACTACTTCATGGACCCCGAAACCTATGAGCTTGTTCCCATCAACGAAAGTGAGCTTTCAGACAACTTCAAGTTTGTTAAGGAAAACATGACTTGTAAGATTCTTTCCTACAAGGGCAATGTTTTCGGTGTTGAACCCCCGAACTTTGTTGACCTTCAGGTTACAAAGACCGATCCCGGCTTTGCAGGCAACACAGCAACAAACACAACAAAGCCCGCAACTCTTGAAACAGGCGCAGAAGTTAAGGTTCCCCTTTTCATTGACGAGGGCGAATTCATCCAGATTGACACAAGAACAGGTGAATATCTCGGTCGTTCAAAGGCTGACTGATCCGATAATGTTTACCGCTTAAATTAAAGAAAGGAGATACTCATTATGTCAGTATCAGAAAAAGTTGCATATTTAAGAGGTCTCATGGAAGGCCTTGACATTGACGACGATAAGAAGGAAGGCAAAATGTTTGCCGCAATTATCGACGCACTTGATGAAATCGCTTCAGAAATGAGCGATATCGACGAAGATCTTATCGACCTTCAGGATTATGTTGAAGAGCTCGACGAAGACCTTGGCGATGTTGAGGAATTCGTTTACGAGTGCTTTGATGACGACTGCGATTGCGATTGCTGTGACGACGATGACTGTGATTGCTGCTGCGACGACGATTGCATCGAGGTTGAATGCCCTGCATGTGAGGAAGTTGTTTGCATCGGCTTTGACGAAATCGACGATAACGGTGAAGTAGAATGCCCCTGCTGCGGTGCAGTTCTTGAGTTCGAAATCGAAGAGGAAGAAGAAATCGAAGAATAATTCAAAAAAATCACAACTCCCCGACCTTTGTGGTTGAGGAGTTGTTTTTTAGGCGAAGGATACGGAAATGATAATAAGAAAACCAACAAGGCAGGATATACCTGCTCTTCTTGATATTTATAACTACGAGGTTGAAAACGGCGTTGCAACGCTTGATATCAACAAAAAAACTCTTTCCGATTGGGAAAAGTGGTATGACAATCATAATATAGAAAACCACCCTCTGATTGTGGCTGAAATTGACGGCAAGGTTGCAGGCTATGCAACACTTTCATCGTACCGTGAAAAGGAAGCATACAGGTCAACGGTTGAGCTTTCTGTTTATGTTTCACCTGACTGCAGACAAATGGGTGTCGGCACAGCTTTGATGGAAAATATCATCCTTCTTGCAAAGAAAGATGAAAGCATACACACAGTTGTGTCTGTCATCACAAGCGGAAATGAGGCGTCATGCCGTTTGCATGAAAAGTTCGGCTTCACCTTCTGCGGAACAATAAAAGAGGTAGGCATAAAGTTCGGGAATTTTGTGGATATTGAGAATTATAGCCTCCAGGTGTAAATAAATGCAAAATGCAGAATGCAAAGTGCAAAATTGCGGGGAAGCATGGTGCAGGTGGGCACAATCTGCCCGCTGAGTTTAATTATGTAAGGGTTGACGTTTTCGTCAACCCTATTTTTTGTAGGCATCTTGCCTCTCCCCTTTGGGAGAGGTGTTACGAAGTGACGGAGAGGGCTTCTTCACCATCATTGCAGTTGCAGTATGCAAAGTAAAAATATTTACTCAAATTTGAATATAAGACAATAAGACGCTTACCCGTATGTAAGCCCGAAGGGCGTATGCGGTGAATGGGGCGAATATAAGGCTAAAGGAAAAACCATGCGTATAGCAAAAAGGGCGCTTTGCATACTTTGGCGCCTGACTGTGCCAAAGTATGTGCCCCAGCGGCATGAGCGCTCCGGGGAAGGTTGCTGTGAAACGGAACATAGTTAAGGTAAGCACCAACTCACTTAATCTGCAGCGATGTAAAGATAAACCACGGAGCGACGGGGGCGTCGCTCCCCTACGAAATAAACTCAGCGGGTAGATTGTGCCCTTATGTACTGAGGCTCGGCGCAATTTTGCATTTTGCATTTTGCATTCTGCATTTTTTTATTAAAACCCCTTGATAAATCTGAATAAGTGTGGTAAAATACTAACAATCCGTAATGTTTGAGTGGGCTCAAGTGAGTCCGCTCTTCTTTGTTGCTTTTTTAAGTATTTTACGGAACGTACAACTGAATATTATTTAAGGAGTGATTTTAATGGCAAAAGGCGGAAACACCGTAAAAGCCGTGTGGGAAATCGTTGAACCTTACGCCGAAGAATTGGGGCTTCGCATATGGGACGTCCGTTTTCTGAAAGAGGGCGCAAACTGGTATCTTCGTATTTTCATCGACAAGGACGGCGGTGTTGGTATTGACGACTGCGTTGACCTTACCCATGCAATCAACAAACCTCTTGACGAGGCAGACCCGATTGAACAGGCTTACTTCCTTGAAGTATCCTCACCGGGTGTGGAAAGAGACCTTGTAAGAGATGAGCATTTCACCGAATTTTTGGGTGAAAAAATCAAGGTAAAAATGATAAGACCCGTTGACGGAAAAAGAGAATTTTCAGGAATTCTTGAAAACTATGACGGAGGCAATATAACAATTCGTCTTGATGACGAGGGTGGCTTTACCTTTACCAAAAAGGAAGCTTCCTGGGTTAAGCTTGACGATTTTGAAATGTAATAATTTATATCAATGTAATAAATCAGAAAGGATGAGTATCAAAAATGAATAAGGAATTTTTTGAAGCAGTAAAGATGCTTGAAGAAGAAAAAGGCATCTCATCAGAGTACATCTATGACAAAATCAAGGCAGCTATTATTTCAGCAACAAGAAACAGCTACGGTAACAGAGATAACGTTGTTTGCGACATCGACCCCGAAAAGCAGACCATGAACGTTTATGTAAAAATTGCTGTTGTTGAAGAGGTTGAAGAGCCTGCAGCTGAAATGACACTTGAACAGGCAAGAAACTACGATGCAAATGCACAGGTAGGTTCATTTGTTGAAATTGCACTTGAACCCAAAAAGTTTGGCAGAATTGTTGCACAGACCGCAAAAAGTGTTATCCGCCAGGGTATCAGAGAAGCTGAAAGAGAGCTTGCAACAAAGGAATTCCAGAACAGACATCAGGAGGTTGTAACCGCAAAGGTTAACATCGTTTACCCTGAAACAGGCGACGCTTCAATTGAAATCGGCAGAGCAAATGCAATTCTTCCCAAGGCAGACCAGATTCCCGGTGAAAAGCTCACTCCCGGTCAGCTTATCAAGGTTTATGTGGCTTCAATCAAGGAAGAAAACGGCACAAGCTATGCCAATATTTCAAGAAGACATCCCGGTCTTGTAAAAAGACTTTTTGAAACTGAAGTTCCTGAAATTTATGACGGTGTTGTTGAAATCGTTTCCGTTTCAAGAGAAGCAGGCTCAAGAACAAAAATTGCCGTTAACAGCCATGACGAAAATGTTGATGCAGTTGGTGCATGTATCGGTCCCAGAGGTCAGAGAGTAAGCAACATTGTTGAAATTCTTTGCGGCGAAAAGATTGATATTGTACGCTACAGTGAAGAGCCTGAAAAATACATTGGAGCAGCACTTGCTCCGGCAGAGGTTCTTTCTGTTATGGTTGAAGAAAGCGGAGCAAAGGCTTGCAGAGTTATTGTACCTGACAGCCAGCTTTCACTTGCTATCGGTAATAAGGGACAGAATGTACGCCTTGCTGCAAAGCTCACAGGCTGGAAAATTGATATCAAGCCCTTAAGCCAGGCTAACGATTAATTGCAGGGTGAAGCTTATGGTAATGAAAAAAGTACCCATGAGAAAGTGCCTGGGCTGCGGTGAAATGTTCCCTCAGAAACAGCTTGTGCGAGTTGTCAAAACAAGAATCAAGCCCGAAAACGAAGGCGAGGAAGAAACCTTTACAGTCAGCCTTGACCTCGTAGGCAAGAAAAACGGAAGAGGAGCATACATCTGCAAAAAATCCTCCTGCTTTGAAATGGCACGCAAGGCAAAAAGATTTTCAAGGGCACTGAGCTGCGAAATCCCTGAAGAAATATACGACCTTATGGAAAAGGAGCTGAAAGAAAATGAATGATAAGTTTCTTTCGCTTCTCGGTATGGCAAGAAGGTCGGGTAAGCTTTCCTTGGGACATGATGCGGCAATAAGCTCAATTGTGAAAAACAGGGCAAAGCTTTGTGTTTTATCTTCAGAGGGCTCACAGAGGCTTCAGAATGAGATGAAACATGCCTGCACCTACGAAAACAAAAAAATACCCTTACTTATCACGGAATATACAACAATTGATATTTCTTCGGCAATAGGCAGTAAGGCGGCAGTGATTACCGTTGACGATGAAGGCTTCGCCGAAGCACTGATAAAAAGATACACAGAAAATCAGACAGATAACACAGGCAGAAAGGAATGATATTCATGCCAAGAGAAAAATATAAAATTCACGAACTTGCAAAGGATTTCGGTCTTAACAGCAAGGCTGTAATTGAAATTCTGGCTAAGCTTTCCGATGAACCCAGAAAACATACAACAGTTCTTGATGACAGACAGCTTGATTTTGTTTTTGAAACCCTGACACAGCAAAGTGAGGTTGACTCCTTTGATGCATATTTTGCTGCAGGTGAAAAGCAGAAGGAAGAAAAGGCAGCCAATGTAAAAACTGAAGAAAAAGCAGAGGCTAAAGCTGAAGTTAAACAGGAAAACAAAGAAATCAAAAAGGATTCTGCAAAGGATAAGAAGCCTCAGAAGAGTGCGGCACCTCAGAAAGCAGAAGGCAAAAAGGAAGAAAAGAAGCCTGCAGCACAGGCAAAGCCTCAGCCTGCTCAGCAGCCTAAAAAGGAAGCTAAGGAAAAGGTTATGCAGTCCCGCACAAAGGGTGAAAAAAGACACGTTGACACAAGAAGCAGCAACGTTGACCTTGAAAAATATAACGAAAAGTATGACGAAATGGCTTCACAGGGCGGCAGACGTGATAATGACATGGGCGCAGGTAAGCAGAAGCTCAAGCAGAAGAGCCAGCAGTACAGAAAGCAGGGTATGCGCTCATCAAAAAGAGAAACAGAGGCAGAAAAGCTCAAGAGAATTGCTGCTGAAAGAGCAAAGAAAACCCTTACTGTTAAAATTCCCGAGGAAATTACCGTCGGTGACCTTGCAGCGCTTCTGAGAAGAACTGCCGCTGAGGTTATCAAGGAAATGTTCAAGCTCGGCACAATGGCAACCGTTAACCAGACCATCGACTTTGACACAGCAGAAATTGTTGCAACAGAGCTTGGCGCAAAGGTTGAAAAGGAAGTTGTTGTTTCAATTGAAGAAAGAATCATCGACGACCATGAAGACACAGCGGACGACCTTCTTCCCAGAGATCCCGTTGTTGTTGTTATGGGTCACGTTGACCACGGTAAAACATCAATTCTTGACGCAATCCGTAACGCTTCCGTTACTGCAACTGAAGCAGGCGGTATCACACAGCACATCGGTGCTTACAGAGTTGACCTTGACGGTCAGATGATTACCTTCCTTGACACACCGGGCCATGCCGCTTTCACATCAATGAGAGCAAGAGGTGCAATGGCAACAGATATCGCAGTTCTTGTTGTTGCTGCCGATGACGGTATCATGCCTCAGACAATTGAAGCTATCAACCATGCAAAGGCTGCAGGTGTTCAGATTATTGTTGCCATCAACAAGATGGATAAGGACGGCGCAAACCCCGACAGAATCAAGCAGCAGCTTACAGAACATAACCTCGTTCCCGAAGAATGGGGCGGTGAAACAATCTGTGTTCCTGTTTCCGCAAAAACACACATGGGTATCGATTCACTTCTTGAATCAATCCTTCTTGTGGCTGAAATGGCAGAGCTTAAGGCTAACCCCAACAGAGCTGCAAAGGGTGTTGTTATTGAAGCAAGACTTGATAAGGGCCGTGGCCCCGTTGCAACACTTCTTGTTCAGAACGGTACACTTCACGCAGGTGATATTGTTGTTGCAGGTCAGTCTGTGGGTCGTGTAAGAGTTATGTCCAACGAAAGAGGCCAGAGAATTAAGGTTGCAGGTCCTTCAGTACCCGTTGAAATTACAGGCCTTGATGTAACACCTAACGCAGGTGATTCATTTGACGTTGCTTCCGATGAAAAGCTTGCAAGAGAGCTTGTTGAAAAGAAAAAGCACGAAGCAAAGCAGGCAGAATGGAGCGCACAGCAGAAGGTTACTCTTGATACTCTCTTCTCCTCACTTAAGGAAGGCGAGATGAAAGAGCTTAACATTATTGTTAAGGCTGATGTTAACGGCTCCGTTGAAGCTGTTAAGCAGAACCTTGAAAAGCTTTCAAATGAAGAAGTAAAGGTTCGTGTTATCCACGGCGGTGTTGGTGCTATCAACGAATCAGACGTTCAGCTTGCAACAGTTTCAAATGCAATTATCGTCGGCTTCAACGTTCGTCCCGATACAAATGCACAGACTCTTGCAGAGCGTGACAGCGTTGAAATGAGAATGTACAGAGTTATCTATGACTGTATTGAAGAAATTGAAGCTGCTATGAAGGGTATGCTTGCTCCAAAGACAAGAGAAGTTGCCCTCGGCAGAATCGAAGTGCGTAATGTTATGAACCTTTCCTCTGTCGGTAAGATTGCAGGCTCCTATGTTCTTGAAGGCAAGGTTACCAGAAGTGCACAGATCCGTGTTGTACGTGACGGTATTGTTATTGCAGAAGATGCAATTTCATCACTTCGCCGTTTCAAGGATGACGTCAGGGAAGTGCAGACAGGCTTTGAATGCGGTATCGGTCTTGAAAAGTTCAACGATATCAAGGAAGGCGATATTTTTGAATGCTTCACAATTGAAGAATACCGTGATTAAAATAAGTGTTGCTGCTGACTTGCTGTCAGTACAACAGTAGTCAGTAGCCGGTAGTCAGTAGTCAGGGGAAATGCTGTGCATTTCGGAGATATTAATTGCTGACTGAACAAATAAAAAGAACAGTTTATAAGCAAATTACATTCAGAAAGGCTATATAAAATGGCAGGATTCAGAATTAACCGTGTGTCGGAGGATATCCGACGTGAAATAATAGCCATCATAAGGGAACTCAAGGACCCGAGAGTGATGGGGAAAATGCTTACGGTGGTTCGTGTTGAGGTGAGCTCAGATGCTTCCTTTGCAAAGGTTTATGTCAGTGATCTTAAGGGCATTGAATCGGCAAAAGAGGCAGTTATGGGCCTCACTTCAGCAACGGGATACATCCGCCGTGAGGTTGGGGGAAGACTTCATTTAAGAAAAACCCCCGAGCTTAAATTCATTGCCGACGACTCAATTGAGCAAGGCTTCAACATGTTTAAAAAGCTGGAAGAAAACAGAGGTGAATAAGATGAAAATCGAATTTTCTCAGGCTGTAACAGAACTGAAAAATGCAGATAATATCCTTATTTTAACTCACATCAATCCTGACGGTGATACTCTTGGCAGCGGCTTTGCTCTTTTGCGTGCACTCAAGAAGATGGGCAAAAGGGCAAGGCTCATAAACGGTGATAAAATTGCGCCGAAGTATACTTATCTTTTCTCTGATATTACTGCAGATGACTTTGAAGAGGAATTTGTGGTGAGTGTTGATGTTGCCGAAAAGAAGCTTCTTGGTGACAACTTAAGTGAAAAATACGGCGACAGGGTTGACCTTTCAATCGACCACCACGAAACCTCACGTCGCTTTGCAAAAAAGACCTATTGTGAGCCTGACAGTGCATCATGCTGCGAGATAGTTTATCTTCTCATAAAGGCTCTTGGCGTTAATGTGGACAGTGATATAGCATCCTGTATTTACACAGGCTGCACAACGGATACAGGCTGTTTCAGATATTCAAACGTAACTGCAAGAACACATCTTATAGCCGCAGAGCTTATTGCTCTGGGCGCAGATCACAGCAGAATAAACACAAGAATGTTTGAAACAAAAAGCATGAATAATATTATGCTTGAAACCATGTGTCTTTCAACACTCAGCTTTTTTGCCGAGGGTAAAATTGCTGTTATCTGTGTAACACAGGATACCTTCAGAAAGACGGGTACAGACAAATCTGCACTTGATGCCATAAAGCCTATAACAAGGCAGATTGAGGGCGTAAAGGCAGGTGTTACCCTCAGAGAAGAGGAAGACGGTGTTATCAGCGTTTCCGTGCGTACTGACGAGGATGTTGATGCGGCGGCAATATGTGCACACTTCGGCGGCGGCGGACATGTCAGAGCCGCAGGCTGTGAAGTGGACGGAAAAACAATTGACGAAGCAAAAGATGAAATCGTAAATTACATTATAAGCACACTTAAATAAGTGAAGCTCTTTGGTTGCCTCTTTTAAATAAAGTAACGCCTTTCGGCAGGCAATTAAATCAGAGCTTAAAAAATTCAGAGCGGATATTCAGAAAGGGAGTGAACGTATGACAGGTTTTGTTTTTCTTGACAAAGGCGAAGGAATGACATCATTTTTTGCCGCATCAAGGCTCAGAAAAATTTTCGGCATTAAAAAAATCGGTCATACGGGCACACTTGACCCCATGGCAACGGGAGTGCTTCCCATTGCTGTTGGCGGTGCAACAAGGTTTATTGACCTTATCCCGAATCACGATAAGGCTTATGTTGCGTCGTTTCGTCTGGGACTTACAACAGATACACTTGATATAACAGGTGAGGTTTTGTCCCGCAACGGGGTGACAGCGACGAGGTCGGATGTTGAAAAGGCTCTGGAAAAATTCCGCGGTGAAATCAGTCAGCTTCCTCCCATGTATTCCGCAATCAAAAAGGACGGAGTACGCCTTTATGAGCTTGCAAGGCAGGGAATAGAGGTTGAAAGAGAAGAAAGGCAGATTACCGTTTATTCTCTTGAGCTTACAGACAGTAATGAAGAGGAAAAGGAATATGAAATCACCGTTGAGTGCTCAAAGGGTACTTATATCAGAAGTCTTATTTCGGATATCGGTGATGCTTTGGGCTGCGGTGCAACAATGACAGCACTCAGAAGAACAAAAGCCAACGGTGTTTGTGTTGACATATGCTATACCCTGGCTCAGCTTGAGGAAATGAAAGAAAAGGGAACTCTTGGTGAAGCGATCCAAGGTGTTGACAGTTTCATTTCTTATGATAAAATAAAGGTGAGTGAAGCTCAGGCAAGGCGCTTTTCAAACGGAGGGGCTCTTGATTGCAACCGTTTGAAAGGTATAAAAAAAGAGCAGGGGCTTTACTGTGTTTATTCCCCGTCGGATAAGTTTCTCGGTGTGGGTGAAATTGACGAAAATTGTGAAGAGCTTAAGGTTAAAAAGGTCTTTACGGAATAAAAAAGGAGGTGCAGGATTATGTTCTGTCTTGATGAAAGAATTAAAAAACAGGGCACAGCTGTCGGCTTGGGATATTTTGACGGTATCCACAGAGGCCATCAGGCAGTTCTCAACAAGGCTCTTGAAAAGGCGAAAAAAGAAAATCTTGTACCCGTCATTATGCTTTTTGATATCCATCCGAGAAAATTGATTTCGGGTAAGGTTCCTCCCATGCTCACAAGCGAGGCAAGAAAAAGAGAGATTCTCAAGGAAATGGGCTTCAATGTTGTCGATTTCAATTTCAGGGAAGCGATGGATTATTCGCCTAATGAATTCATTGAAAGAATACTTGTGGATAAGCTTAACGCAAAGGTTGTTACCTGCGGCTATGATTACCATTACGGTAAGGGCGGCAAGGGTAATGCAACATCACTTCATGATGAGCTTGAAAAAAGGGGCATTGAGTCTTTCTCCATTGATCCCATTCTTCTGGGCGGAGAGGTTATCAGCTCAACAAGAATAAGACAGCTTATTATGAACGGTGAAATTGAAAAGGCAAACACAATGCTTGGAAAGGATTTCACTTATGATTTTGTTGTTAAAAAGGGTGACGGCTTGGGACATAATCTGGGCTTTCCCACAATAAATCAGTATTTCCCTCAGGATTTTATTGTGCCTAAATACGGTGTGTATCTTTCAAGGGCAAAGGTAGGTTCAAGGTATTATACTGCAGTTACTAATGTGGGAATAAGACCTACGGTAAATAAGGATTCAATGAGAAGTGAAACCTGTATTCTTGATTTTTCAGGTGACCTTTACGGTCAGAAGATAGAAGTAAGTCTTTTGAAATATCTCAGAGGTGAAATTAAGTTTTCAGGTCTTGAGGAGCTTAAAAAGCAGATTTCAGAGGATATAAAACACGCAAGACTTTTATATAATGAGGTTATAAAAAATGGCTAAATTAAATGTGAAAGCAGTATTTTTTGATTTTGACGATACTCTCCAGAGCAGAAAGGGCGCTTACAGACTTTACTGTGAGGAGTTTTTGAAAAAGTATTTTCCGGACATCAGCGAAGAGGAGAGACTCACCAAGCTTGATGAAATGGAAGAGCACGTTGACGGTGGTTATAAAGACAGAGAGGTATATTTCCCTGAAATGATTGATTTGTGGAAATGGGAAAACCATCCTCCCATGCAGGAGCTGTATGACTCCTTCAACTATGATTTCGGACGCCATATTGTTATGCTTGACGGCGCAATTGATGTGCTTAAGGAAATAAAAAAAAGAGGATATGTTTTAGGCTGTATCACAAACGGTGTTTCCTCTTTGCAGAACATCAAGCTTGATACGGCAGGCATCAGAGACATGTTCGATGTGGTAATCGTGTCCGGCGACATTGGCATTTATAAGCCTGCACGAGGAATTTTCGACGAGGCCTGTAAAAGAGCAGGCGTAAAAAATGAAGAGGCTCTTTTTGTGGGGGACCATCCGGTAAATGATATTCAGGGTGCCCTTGGCGCAGATATGCAGGCAGTGAGAATGAATTACGGCGATTTTAAGGGCAAGGGTCTTGGAAATCCCGGTGTTGCCGCAGAAATTGAAAATATCACAGATTTGCTCCAACTTATCTGAACCGAAAAAACACAGGACGGCAAAGGAGAAAGAATATGATTTGTAGAAACTGTGCAAATATGTTTGACGATTCACTGTCAAGCTGTCCCGAATGCGGAACATCTGCCATCATGGAAGAAGAAAAACCGCAAACCGATAAAGAAAAAAAGAGCTTTGTTCTGAATATACCCGAAGAAGAAATTGAAAAGCCCATTGTCATCACTGCAGTTAGCAGTACGGTCGATGAAGAAAAGACTGACGAAAAGGCAGAACAGCAGCCAAAAGAAAAAACTGCTGTCAAAATAAAAACAAGACAAGTGAAAACGCCTGCACAAAGCAGAAGTGCGGCAAAGGAAGCTCCGCAGAAAAAACAGGTTAAAAGACCTGTGAAAAAAGAATCTGTAGGTGACAGGTCGGCGGCAACTCTTATTGTTTCAATCATGTGCATTCTTGCGTGCATGATGACAGTGCTTACCGTTGTAAGTGTTAAAAGCGATGTTTTTAAGGGCGACGGTGATACAGTTAAAACCGTTGCGTTAAGCAGCCTTTCGGGTGAGGATGCAGGAAGCCTTGAACAGTGGCTTGTAAAAGTCGGTGCACTTTGTGACAGTGAATTCAACAGCTCAGTCAACACTGTAAGTGAACTGCTTTCATTCATAAGACCTTATGACAAGGCAGGCCTTTACGGTTCCTTTTACGGTGAAGCTCAGCTTATAACAGATTTGCCTGACCCTGCTCACCGTTATGCAGATGAAAACGGCAGCTATGCTTATTATAAGCTTCCGGAAAAGGAAGTTGACAGCATTGTTGAAAGCTGCTGTCTGACTGTAAACCATACGGTGAACAGTGAGCAGTGCTATTACTATAACGGATTTTACTATTTTGCCGATGCTCAACAGTATGAATCACAGGGCTCTTATATAATCGATGTCAAAAACGGCAAAAGAATACAGGACGGCAGCTATTATGTTGATTGCAGCATGCTTCAGCAAAGCAATCTTTCAAAAGAGCCGAAGGAAAGATATCTGATTGTTGAAAAATCCGATTCCGGTGAAGCTTGGAAAATCAAAAGAATAAGCAGTGAGCCTGTTTTTGATTCCGGCGGAATGCTTAACAAAGCTGACAGTGAAATTTCATACGAAATGAAAACTCAGATTATAGAAAAATCTGCCAAGGACGGTACTGTATATCACAGATATATAATTGAGTATCCCTTGTTCTCAGGTGAAACTGAGGGCGAAAAAATGGCAAATCAGCTTTTCTCCGATACAATCAATACTATGAGTGCTGACGATTCTTCTGTTCAGGCAGATTATGAAAGATTCACAAAATTCGGCGGAAACACAACAGAGCTGCCTCTTATTACTCATGTTGTTTCAAGGGTAACCTATAACAAAAACGGATACATCAGCGTTCTTGAGGAAAAGGCAGAATATACTCCCAACAGTATGCCTGCAGAAAATATTGAAGAGCTTCTTGAAAACGGCGAATATGAGCCTTCTGAAGACACAGATGCTCCCGTAAGCCTTCCGGTAAGAACTGTTGAGGGTTACAACTTTGATGTTGAAACAGGAGACTTTGTTACTAAGGATGCCATTATCGGAAAAGAGTATCAGCTTATCTCTGAGCTTCTTTACCGTATTTATAACGGCTACGGTTATGACGATATAATTGCAGAGCTTGAAGCGGAAAGCGATGAAGCTCAGCAGGATGAAAATCTGCAAGAGGGAACCGAAAACGAAGCTCAACAGGATAACACAGCTTATGTTACCGATGAAGCTCTTAAGGAAGAAATTCCTGAAGACGAGCTTGGAACAGGCATAAAAATATATGAATCTGCAAGTGCAATTTGTGATAAGGGTTATATGTTCTGTTATGTAACAGAAAAAGGATATGCAAAGGATGTTGTAATTCCCTTTGAAATACCAAATCTCTTTTTAATTGAATTGACAGAAGAAAAATAAAAAGAAAAGACTGTTGCACTGCAGCAGTCTTTTGCTTTTATAAATCCTGTAAATCCGCCTGAGGAATATCGTTTTGCAAATTGTCAATTGCAAGATCCGTGTCAATTGCAGGATAAGCGGCTGAAATAGGTTTGTCGTTTTTGTCATCCTGAAAGGGTTCTGTGTGGTAAACCATAATGTCGGGTGTTCTCGGACCGACGATGATGGGATTAGCCTTTTCACCGCTGTTTTTTGCCTTGCCCTGTATTTCAGGCACCAGGGGTTCTTTTTTCTTTTTCTCTTCTTTCTTGTCAGGCATTTCCTCCGGACGTTTCATGCCTTGCTTTGCCATGATTATATCACCTCAATGGTTAGTATACCCTGTTTTTCGTTTTATATTTTAATGTCACCGTTTGCAGGATTTTCAATAACGGTACCGTCTTTATTAAAACGGGAACCGTGGCAGGGACAGTCCCAGCTGTGCTCAGCAGTGTTATATTTGAGGGCACATCCAAGATGCGGACAGCGTTTTTTTGTGGGAGTAAGAAGGTTTACAACGGATTCTGCACCGTTAAGAAAAAGCTGAGGCTTCAGTATGCTGCGCGAGGGGTTATAAAGCTCTGTGTATTGGTTGCGGGTTTCTGTAACAAGGTCAGAAAGCAGCGTTGCAGAAACCATTGCACCTGTCATGCCCCATTTGTTGAAGCCTGTGGCAACAAAAAGGTCAGGTGTTGTTTTTGAATACTGTCCGATATAGGGAATTCCGTTAAGGGTCATGCAATCCTGTGCTGCCCAAAAATATTTTTCTCTTGCTTCAGGGTAATGTATTGCTGCAAATTGTCTCAGCTCTTCCCAATTGCCGCCTTTTTTGCCTGTACGGTGACCTCCGCCACCCAAAAGAAGCAAGTCACCGTGGCTGCGGAAGGATAATCCTTTGTCTGAGTTGTCAACATACATGCCGTCTGCAGCTCCGCTGTTTTTAAGAGCTATGACATAAGAACGGTGCTGATAAAGCTTCATAAAGAACAGACCGTGTTTATTGATGAAGGGGAAGTGGGTTGCAACAATTACTTTTTTTGCTTTGATTCTGCCCTTGTCTGTCAGTGCTGTTGTGCCAAGCATTTCCCGCACAAAGGTGTTTTCATAAATGTTCAGCTCCTTTGAAATTGCAGATAAGAATTTCAAAGGATGAAACTGAGCCTGATTTTTGAAGCATACGGCGCCTTGAGTATCAAACGGCAGGGAAATATTTTCGCAAAAAACAGCTTTGTATCCGATTTTTTCAATGGCATTCATTTCATCTTCAAGCTTTTGTCTGTCAGAAAGGGAATAAACAAAATTGTCCTTGAATTCAAAATCGCAGTCGATATTCCTGCAAAGCTCAGTATATTTTTTTAAAGCCTCTTTGTTGGATTGAAGATACATCTGAGCTTTTTCGATACCCTCACAGGCGAGAATTCTGCTGTAAATCAATCCGTGCTGAAAGGTGATTTTTGCAGTTGTATCGCCTGAGGTAAGACTGCAGATACGGTCCTTTTCAACAATGACACAGTCAACACCCTTTTGCTTTAAAAAAAAGGCTGTCAGAATGCCTGTTATTCCTCCGCCGATTATCAGAACGTCAGTTTTAATTTCGGCTTTCAGCTCGGGAAAAGAAGGCATTTGAGATGTTTCTTTCCAAAGTGATTTCATAAAATCAACTCCTTAATAACAATAATTTTCCCCTTTTCGCATAAATTATCCTGAAAACTTATGCGTGGCATATTTATGAAAAAAGGAAGCACTTGCAAAATTTTTCCTTATATGATAATATGTAACTGACGGAACGGTCCGTTAAGAGGTAACAGAAATAAGGAGGAAAAAGAAATGAACGAACTTATGGAAATGGAATGGTTCCAGGATTTGATGGAAAGACTGACACAGGTGTTCACAAAGCTCCTTGTGAAGTTTGGTCTTAAGCTCATTTTCTGATAACACAAACAAACGCAGCTGCCCTGAGGAGTAACATCCTTGGGCAGTTCTTTTATTCGTCGATGGGCAATACAATGAAGCGGATCCCCGAAGATGTCGTAAAGGGTTCGCCGAGGGACGTCGGTCCCTACTTGACAATATGCCTTAATGCGTGATAGAATTAGCACATCTTATTTATTCGAAAGCGAGGAAATCATTATGAACCGTCTGGAAGGAAAAGTTGCACTTATTACCGGTGGTAACTCAGGTGTTGGTGCTGCAACAGCAAAAAAATTCGCCGCTGAAGGCGCAAAGGTAGTTATCACAGCAAGAAGAGAAGCTCAGCTTCAGGCAGTAGCAGATGAAATCATCGCCGCAGGCGGTGAAGTGCTTCCCGTTGTAGGTGACATTTCAAAAGCTGAAGATGCAGCAAAAATGGTTGCTGCTGCAACTGAAAAGTTCGGCAAGCTTGATATTCTTATCAATAATGCAGGTGTTCTTGATTCAGGTCTCAAGGGTATTGACAAGTTCAGTGAAGAAGATATAAACAAGGTGCTCGACATCAACACAAAGGGCACAATGTATATGACAAGAGAAGCTTCAAAGGAAATGGCAAAGGCAAACTACGGCTCAATTGTTAATGTTGCTTCCGTTGCAGGTGTTATGGGCTGCGGCGGCGCTGCTTATGTAACATCAAAGGCTGCTGTTGTCGGTCTTACACGCCACACTGCTCTTCGTTTCTGCGGCACAGGCGTCCGTTGCAATGCAATCTGCCCCGGCACAATTGTAACGCCTATGGTTGCAGGTATGAGCCCTGAAAACATGGATATGGATGTTTTCGGTCAGATGATGAAGCACAATGACCTTAAGGTTAACCCCTGTATGCCTGAGGATGTTGCAAACATGCTTTTGTTCTTTGCATCCGATGAATCCAGAGCAATTACAGGACAGGTTATCGTAACAGATTTCGGCTCAACACTTTAATGATAATAACAAAATTAAAGGCGGACACATTGTGTCCGCCTTTTGCTATATTCAGATGATTTCAATGCTGTAAGAGTAGTTGTATTTTGTGCCCTTGTGCATGATGTAGGGGTCTCTCAGGCAAGCACTGCCGGGCATGTCGCCGCCAACACCTCTTTGCATAAGGTCGATGCAAACTGTTGTGATGTCCTTGTGCTTGAGTGAGTGGATGTGGGTTGCCTCATCAAGGTCTGACACTGTGTAGTGGTGGCAGTTGATTGCAAAGGGCTTTTCACCGATTGCAGTGAAGCGAAGTCCGTTGCCGCTGCTGTTTTTCACTTCAAGCATTCTTACATCAGTTCTGTGACCGTTTTCCTGAGGTCTCATATAATGGTGCTCCATATCTGCAACTGACATTTCGTGAACAGCAATTCTTGCGCCTGTTTTACGGTCAATGTAATTTTCGTGAGGACCGCGGCCGTACCACTTAACCTGGTCATATTCCTTGTCAAGAGTAAGAACGGTACCGAAACGAAGCATATCCTGAATGTTAGGAGTACCCTCATGGGTTACATCAATTTTACCGTCGGGATATACAGTGTAGGTCATTTTTGCATCCTTAAGACCGAGTACGCTGATTGTGGTTTCAATGTAAGCACTGTGACGGTAGCGGTGAATGAGAGTTGCCTTGGTAGTGAGCTTATCTGTTGCAAGCTTCCACATGTAAAGGGGATGAACGGGAATGAGGGGCGGAACGAAGTTGAGATAGTCAATATCGTTATCTGTAAGAGCTCTGTAATAATTAGGCTTGAGGGCGCCTTTGAGAAGCTCTTTTCCATCTTTTTCCATTGAAGCAAGCTGTCCGTTGACAAAGGTATATCTGAAGCCTTCGCCGATTACGGTGAATTTTTTCTGATCACCTTCAATTTCAACATCCTTTTCGTATACGGGAGCTTCTTTTTCTTCAGCTTTTCTGATGATAAACTGGTCAAAGCCCTGCTCATAGCCTGCCTTTGCAAAGCGGCAATCATCACGTCTTACATAAGAGAAGGTGAGGATGATTTCACCCTTTGCACTTTCGGGAATACTGCAGTTAAAGGTGAATTCCTTTTCTGAAAGGGGAGCAAGGTTTTCAAATATCTCTCTGTCAAGAGAGCCTTCTGCAATTTTTTCACCGTCGTTTGTAACAAGATACTTGATATCAAATTTTGTAAGGTCTGAGAACAGCTGCTTGTTTTTAAGAAGATATACGCTGTTTTTAGCATCGATGAGCTTAATCTGAATTTCACAGTAAACCTTTCTTACCTCGTGGATTGAGGGGTGAACCTTTCTGTCGGAAGCGATGATACCGTTAGCATTGAAGAAGGTGTTACTGCCCACAATTGCACAGGTGTTATAAGGGGGCTGAATCCAGCATTCCTTTTCGTTGTAGTCTGTACCGTAAAGCCAGATATCGTTGCCGTCTTCGTCTGTTTTATGGATGGCCTGGTCAACAAAGTCCCAAATATAGCCGCCGCAAAGGTTGTCGTATTTTTCAAAAGCATCCATGTATTCCTGGAAGTTACCAAGTGAGTTTTCCATTGCGTGAGCATATTCACAGAAAACAACAGGCTTTGTATAGAGATGCTTGGGTATGGGCTTACTGTCTGCAGCAAGGGAGTTTGCAATGTTGTCAAACAGAGTGATTGTAAGAGGCTCCTTCTTACCGAGCTTTTCAACCTGATCCTCGGTGGGATACATACGGCTGATAACGTCACTCTTTGTGAAGTCGAAGTCACCTTCATAGTGGAACTGTCTTGTGTTGTCAAGCTTGAGTGCAGCTTCCTTCATTCTCAGGAAGTTTGTACCGTCACCGGCTTCGTTACCGAGACTCCACATGAATACGCAGGCGTGGTTTCTGTCACGAAGAACCATTCTTTCCATACGGTCAACAACAGCCTTGGTCCACATGGGGTTGTCACCGGGAACATTCTTTCTTCTTACACCGTGGGTTTCAAGGTCACACTCATCCATAACATAGAAGCCGTATTCGTCACAAAGGTCATAGAATCGGGGATCGTTGGGATAATGTGAGGTACGGATGGAGTTGATGTTGTTCTGCTTCATGATGTTAAGGTCCTGAATATATCTTTCGTCAGGAACAGCCCAGCCATGGTCAGGGTCGTAATCGTGACGGTTAACACCTCTGATAAGAAGGGGCTTACCGTTGACGAGAATCTTTTCGCCCTTGATTTCAATCTGCTTGAAGCCGAAACGGATTGACTTATATGTAACTGCACCGTCGCACACTGTTCTTAACAGAAGTGTATACAGAACGGGATTTTCACTTGACCAGAGCATAGGCTTTTCAATGCGCTTTTTGAAAACAATTTTGTTTTCGCCTTTTTTTGTAACAAGGTCAATTGAGCCTACAACAACGGGCTTTGAGCCTGTAAGAAGAGATGCTTCAAGCTGAACGCTTTTACCTGCTTCACTGTAATCCTTAAGATAGATATCAAGAAGAAGGTCAGCATCCTGATAATCGTTTACAAGCTCTGTTCTTACAAAGAAGTCTCTGATGCATGCCTTAGGTTCGCTGTAAACATATACCTCACGGTAGATGCCTGAAAGGAACCACATATCCTGGTCTTCAAGATAAGTACCGTCGGTATAACGGTAAACCTCTGCAGCAACAGTGTTTTTGCCTGCAGAAACAAATTCGGTTACGTCAAATTCGTGGGGAGTGTTTGAGCCCTGTGAGTAGCCCACATATTTTCCGTTTACAAACACCTTGATGCCTGCTTTAACAGCACCGAAATGAAGGAAAATCTGTCTGCCGTTCCATTCTTCGGGAAGAATGAAGGAGGTTCTGTGCATGGCAACTTCCTGACCCTTGATATCAATTGAAGGTATTTTGCTTTTTTCAACACCGATGCAGTTGGGGAAGGAGTTGGCATAATACCAGGGCTTTGTGTAATCCTTCTGGAACTGCCATACACCGGGAATGGTGATGTCTTCCCATTTGCTGTCGTCGAAATCTGCTTCGGTATATTTGGATGGCAGCTCACCAACACCTTTATACCAGAAAAACTTCCATGTGCCGTTAAGGGAGATTTTATAAGGAGATTTTTCTCTTTTTGCGGCGGAGTCAGCCTTGTCATAACAGAAAGCAAGAACGTGACCGTCTTCCTTGTTTTCTTTAATGATTTCGGGGTTTTCCCAGATATACTTCATATCTTTCATCCTCCAGATAATTTGATATATAAATATGTATACTACTACATTTTACTAAATAGTTACAGTGTTTGTCAAGGATAAAAGAGGGCAAATATATTTTGTCTGTTCTATTTGAAAATTGCAGTGAAGAGATTTTTGTGTAAAACAAACAATCGGGAATAAAAATTTTATTTAAAATGCCTCTTAGGATGTAAATAGTAACAAAATATCAGCAATTTGTTTGTTGAGTTTGGATATTGAAAAAGCTGCTGTTAAGTGGTAGAATACTAAGGCAATCGAAAAGAACTTACAGCAAATCAGTTTGCTTTTAAAATCGAGAAAATAAATATGAAGACAAAAAAACTACCGCATATGTGCGGTAGTTTTTTATTTTGCTTTATTTTTGGAATATAGCTGAAGGTCTTCTCAGGGGCTTCTTTCTTCTGTGCTTCTTTTCAAACTGGATGGGTGTTTTAATGAGCATGTTTGTAAGAACTGTCCACAGAATTACAAGAATGTACATTCCGAAAACTGCGTAATAGCCTGCAGAAAGAGTTGCCTGTGAAACTGTAACAACCGTTGCAAGAATCTGTGCCCATGCACTTTCGGACATCATACCGACAAGGTCGGAAAGGTTGATTTCACCGCCGATGATTTTATCAAAGGCAAGACGGCTGATTACAATTGCAATGAACATGAGAACAAGTCCGCTTACTGAAAGGCCGATAACAGCTTTTCTGTTACCTGTTGCTGCGGCAACAATGCCCACTGCAAGGAACACGATAAGTGAAAGAATGAAGAACACAACAAAAGCAATAAGGTGGGGGAGAATGGGCTCTGCAACTGTGAGGAAGGTTGCAGCACCTTCTTCTGCTGCAGGCTCTATACCCATAAGCATCTGAATAATTTCAATTGCTGAAAATTCAAAGGTTGTGGAAACACCGAACTGCTTGAGAAGCTGTACAATGCTTGTGATTTCTTCTGATGCACCGCCGATTGCAAAATAGAACAGCTTTAACAGAAGTCCCATTACAATTGCACCGACAGCAAGAATTGGTGTAATGATACGATATGCAATTTTCATTTTGATTTCTCCTTTTATTTCCACGATGAGTTAAGTGCAACGGTTCTGTTGAACACAAGCTTTTCATCGGTCGTTGTTGTATCAACACAGAAGTAGCCTTGGCGCATGAACTGGAAGGTGTTACCAACCTTTAATTCACCGATACCGTCTTCAAGCTTACAGCCTGAAAGAATCTGCAGTGAATCCGGGTTGAGGTTATCCTTGAAGGAGCCATTGGACTCGTCTGAGGGGTTGGGATTTACAAAAAGTCTGTCATAAAGTCTTGCTTCAAAATCGAGGGAATTTTTTGCGCTTACCCAGTGAAGAGTACCCTTGACCTTCCTTCCGTCGGGTGAGTTACCGCCGCGGCTTTCGGGGGCATAGGTGCAGTGAACTGCAGTAACCTCTCCGTTTTCGTCAGTGTCATAGCCGACGCACTTAACAAAGTAAGCACCTCTCAGACGTACTTCGTTACCGGGGAAGAGTCTGAAATACTTTTTGGGAGGCTCAATCATGAAGTCTTCCTTTTCAACATAAATCTCTTTTGAAAAACGGGTTATTCTTGTTCCCATTTCAGGCTTATCCTGATTTACGGGAAGCTCAATTTCTTCAACAAGGTCTTCGGGGTAGTTGTCGATGATAACCTTAAGGGGACGAAGAACTGCCATGCATCGGGGAGCATTGACGTTGAGGTTATCTCTTACGCAGGCTTCAAGAAGGCCGAAATCAACAACACTGTAAGCCTTTGAAACGCCTACTCGGTTGATGAAGTCACGGATAGCTTCAGCAGGATAGCCTCTTCTTCTCATGCCGCTTATTGTAACCATTCTTGGGTCATTCCAACCGTCAACAATGCCTTCGGTTACAAGCTGCAGACACTTACGCTTACTTGTGAGGCAGTAGTTAAGGTTGAGTCTTGCAAACTCAATCTGACGGGAAGGAGTTTCGAAGCCGAGCTCACGAAGGAACCAATCATAAAGAGGTCTGTGATTTTCAAATTCAAGGGAGCAAAGGGAGTGAGTAACGCCCTCTCTTGTGTCTGAAATGGGGTGTGCGAAGTCATACATGGGATACACACACCATTTGTCTCCTGTCTGATGGTGGCTGATGTGTGCAATTCTGTAAATAACAGGGTCACGCATATTGATGTTGGGTGAAGCCATATCAATTTTTGCACGGAGAACTCTTGCTCCGTCAGGGAATTCGCCGTCGGTCATTCTTTTGAAAAGGTCAAGGTTTTCTTCAACGCTTCTGTCACGGTAGGGGCTGTTTTTGCCCGGTTCTGTGAGAGTGCCTCTGTATTCACGGATTTCGTCTGCAGTAAGGTCACAGACGTATGCCTTGCCCATTTCAATGAGCTTTATTGCACAGTCATAAATGAAATCAAAATAGCTTGAAGCGTAAAGAACCTTATCCCATTTGTAGCCGAGCCACTGAATGTCTTCCTTGATAGCATCAACATATTCCACATCCTCTTTTGAGGGGTTTGTGTCATCAAGGCGCAGGTTACATGTGCCACCGTATTTTTCAGCTGTTGAAAAGTCAATCTGTATAGCTTTTGCATGGCCTATATGAAGGTATCCGTTAGGCTCGGGCGGAAAACGGGTCTGCACATGGGTATATACACCCTTTTCCAGGTCTTCGTCAATGAAGTCATGGATAAAGTTGGAAATTTTTGTTACTTCTTCCATCGGTAGTTTCCTTTCAAATGTGTTCTATTGCATCAGTAAGTCTTGCTTTTACTTTTTCTTCACCCAGAAGGTTCATGATAGCATGAAGGTCAGGGGTGTTTTTTCTGCCTGTTACAGCAATTCTGATAACTGTTGAAACATCACCTACATGACCCTTGAAGGCTTCGGGATTTTTCTTGTATTCTTTAACATTTGGTGTGTAGCCGAGAGGCTCACAGATAGCCTTGATACCGTCAAACCACTGCTGTTTATCGTCGGTAGCAGTATAGCTGTCAAGATAAGCTTCAAGAATTTCCTTTGCCATGTCTGATGTTATGTTTTCGGGTAAGCCGTAATTCTTTTCGTAAATTTCGTCGAAGAAATAGCTTATATAGTCTTTGACCTCGCTGAAGCAGGCTATGTCTTTTCTCGGCTTGGGAGTTTCTCTGTCTATGTTAAGAATGTTTACGGAGTATTCTTCATCTCTTGTAAGAAGCTCATAGAATTCCTTGTCATAGTCCCTTGCCCAGGCAACAGTGTAACCGTAAACCTTCTTGGCATTCATAAGCGAAATAATGTTCTTTGAAATGTCATTGAGCTTTACCATATCGAAAAGAGCACCTGACACACTCATCTTTTTGAGGTTGAAGGGGAATGCATTGATATCAGCGTCCTTGTTTGTTTTTCTCCAGTCCTCAAAGTTGGAATTCATAAGCGTCATGATATACTCATTAACGCTTTCCTTCGGATAGCCCTGCTCAACATAGAAGGTTACGGCAGCTTCCGGATCCTTACGCTTTGAAAGCTTACGCTTGCCGCCGTTTTCTTCCTTCATAATAGGAGCAACATGGGCATACTTGGGAAGCTTGAAGTCAAGACATCTGAAAAGCTGAAGATGAATGGGACAGCTTGACATCCATTCATCACCTCTTACAACATGGGTTGTTCTCATAAGGTGATCGTCAACTGCGTGAGCAAAATGGTATGTAGGAATTCCGTCAGATTTGAGAAGAACCACATCCTGCACATTTTCAGGCATTTCAATTTTGCCTTTTATCATATCCTCAAAGAAGCATTTCTTTTCAGCGTCACCGGGTGATCTGAGACGGAGAGTCCAGGGTTTACCTTCAGTAATATTTTTTTCAATTTCTTCAAGTGTGAGGCTGCGGCACTTTGCATATTTGCCCCAATAACCCTTCTGCGGCTCGTTTTCCTGAGCTGCTCTGATTTCGTCAAGCTCTTCGGCACTGCAGAAGCAGGGGTAAGCCAAATCCTTGAGCACAAGGCTCTTTGCAAAAACGTGATAGATATCCTTGCGCTGGCTCTGATAATAAGGGCCGTAATCACCTTTTTCAATTCCTTCACCGACAACGCCTTCGTCTGCGGTTACATCAAAAGCACGAAGACCGTCCAGCATAACCTCTATGGCACCTTCAACCTTTCTTTTCTGGTCGGTGTCTTCAACTCTTACATAAAAGATACCGTCGGTGACCTTTGCTGTTTTGTATGCAACGGTACCTGTGAAAAGGTTGCCGAAGTGAAGAAAGCCTGTGGGAGAAGGAGCAAGCCTTGTAACTCTTGCACCTTCCTTGAGATTTCTTGGCGGAAACCTTTCTTCCATGTCCTGAGGAGTTTGTGTTATATCGGGAAACAGAAGCTCTGCGAGCTTTATGCAATCACTCAAAATGAATCCTCCTTTTATACGCATTACCGTATGGGTATATTTCATTTTATTATCTCAAATTTTAAAACAAATATCAATAGCTAACAGCCACTTTTTTGCCTTCAAATGAAAATTTTTAGCTTTATCAGCGATGAAAAGCATAATGGAGAATTTTTCATACCGTTAATTAAAGCAAAATGGGTATTGTTATGTTGACATAAAAGCTTCTGCTGTGATATATTTAATTGATACACAATCCGTAAAAGGAGAGAAAATTATGTTCTATGAGCAGGATTGGGTAATGAAGCAGATAAGGCTGCTTGTGCGCTTTGTTGCAAGGGCAGTTTTTAAAAAGGATACGGCAGAATACAAAGCTCTTATCGAAGAGAGCCTGTCGGGAAGTGATATTCTTCATGAAGAGCTGCTGCATTTTCTTTCCCGTGCAGATATATGCAATGCGGAAAATTATCTTTTTGAAAACCTTAACACAAAAAGCAAAAGTCATCTTGCTGTGGCTCTTGACTTTTATGAAAGGCTTAACGCATTTTCTGATGAGGAGCTTGAAAATGCAGATTTTTCAAGGGAAGAAGTGAAAGACGGTCTTAATAATGTTCTTGAGCTTTTCGGACTGGATTTTGCATCGGAAATGTTCAGTTAAGCTGAATTTACCGTAAAGAATATAACAATAATATTATTGGCGGAGGAATAAATAAAATGAATATTTCAAAGGAAATTGTTTATGTAGGTGTCAATGACAGAGAGATAGACCTTTTCGAAGGTCAGTATAAGGTGCCCAACGGAATGGCATATAATTCATATGTCATCATTGATGAAAAGGTTGCCGTTATGGACACAGTTGACAGGAATTTCACTGATGAATGGCTGAAAAATATTGAAGCTGTTCTCGGTGAAAGAAAGCCCGATTATCTTGTGGTTCAGCACATGGAGCCTGACCACAGCGCAAACATCAGAAACTTCATGCAGACCTATCCTGAAGCTGTTATAGTGGGTAATGCAAAAACCTTCAAAATGATTGAGCTTTACTTCGGCGAGGACTATGCAGAAAGAAGAGCGGTTGTTTCTGACGGTGAGACACTTTCACTTGGTAAGCATAATCTTACCTTTGTTTTTGCACCCATGGTTCATTGGCCTGAGGTTATGATGACCTATGAAAGCACAGAAAAGGTGCTTTTTTCTGCTGACGGCTTCGGCAAATTCGGCGCATACGATGCCGACGAGGAATGGACAGACGAGGCAAGAAGATATTACATCGGTATTGTGGGAAAATACGGTGCACAGGTGCAGGCAGTGCTCAAAAAGGCTGCAGCACTTGACATTGCTGCTATTTGTCCTCTTCACGGTCCCGTGCTCAAGGAAAATTTAGGCTTCTATCTTGATTTATATAATACATGGTCAGGCTATGCGGTTGAAAAGCAGGGTGTTGTGATTGCGTATAACTCCGTTTACGGTAACACAAGGGCTGCAGCACTTTCTCTTGAAGAAAAGCTTCAGGAACGAGGCTGTGATGTTGTATGCTTTGACCTTGCAAGATGTGACAAGGCTGAAGCTGTTGCCGCTGCCTTCTGCTACGGTAAGCTTGTTGTTGCCGGCACAACCTATAACAACGGACTTTTCCCCTGCATGAAGGAATTCCTTGACGGACTTGTGGAAAGAAATTATCAGAACAGAACCGTTGCATTTATTGAAAACGGTTCATGGGCACCCACATCTGCAAAAAATATGAAGGCTGTGTTTGAAAAATCAAAGAACATAACCTTCTGTGAAAACACCGTAACAGTCAAAGCGAGCCTCAGTGATGAAAGCGCACAGCAGCTTGAAATGCTTGCAGAGGAGCTTTGCAAATAATTTATAACGGGAGATAAACAGTATGAATGACATGGATAAAGCCCTTTTTAAAATAGGCTACGGACTTTATGTTGTTACCTGTAATGACGGGAACAAGGATAACGGACTTATCGTGAATTCCGTAATGCAGCTTACAGGCACACCTAAAACCGTTGCCGTGGCAATCAATAAGCAGAATTACTCACATGATGTAATACATGAAACAAAAAAGCTGAATGTTAACATACTTAATATCGATGCGCCGTTTTCCGTTTTTAAGAACTTTGGTTTTCAGAGCGGAAGAACAGCGGATAAATTCAAGGATGTGAAATCCGGTAAGGCGCAGAACGGTCTGCAGGTGCTTTTTGAAAACATAAACGCTTTTTTCTGCCTTGAGGTTCAGCAGTATGTTGACATGGGGACTCATGGGCTTTTTATCTGCAGTGTTACTGATGCAGGTGTGCTTAACGATAAGGAAACCATGACCTATAATTATTATCAGCAGAACGTGAAGCCTAAGCCTCAGAAGGTGGAAAAGAAGGGCTTTGTGTGCAAAATCTGCGGTTATGTTTATGAAGACGACGAGCTTCCTGAGGATTTTGTGTGTCCTTTGTGCAAGCATCCCGCATCTGATTTTGAAGCTTTAAGCTGACTGTCCTGAAAGAAAAAATGACAAAAAGCAGATATTGAGATTGTCTCAATATCTGCTTTTTTGTTTTTGCCGATTTTATTTATTCTCAAAAATTTCGTTATATCTCTGAATTGATTCTTCAATTATGCGGCGGGCTTCATCGGGGCCTTTTGCCTCGTCAATGACTGTGCTTTTGTTTTCAAGCATTTTATAAACGGAGAAAAAGTGAATCATTTCTTCAAATATATGCTTGGGGAGCTGGTTTATATCGGTGTAGCTGTTATATGTAGGGTCACCTGTGTGAATTGCAATGATTTTATCATCAGGGTCATTGTTGTCAAGCATTGAAATAACACCGATGGGATAGCATTCCACAAGTGCCATGGGCTCAATTTTTTGGGAGCAGAGCACAAGAACATCCAAAGGGTCATTGTCAAGGGCATAGGTGTGGGGAATAAAACCGTAGTTAGCAGGATAGTGGGTTGAGGTGTGAAGCACTCTGTCAAGGCGCAGCAGACCTGTCTGCTTGTCGAGCTCGTACTTCATTTTGCTGCCCTTGCTGATTTCGATAACAGAATCAAAGTATTCAGCACTTATTCGTTGAGGGTTAATATCATGCCATATATTCATTTTTCTTCCTCCTTGCTTTGTCTGTTATCAATCATATCACAAGAGAAAGGATTTATCAATAAAAAAGAAAGGTTTTGAGGGATAAAATCCAAGTTTTTTTCAAAAACTATTGACAATGCAGATTGATTGTGATAATATACTTGGGCAATTGAAAAGCAATGCGCTGTTAGCTCAGCTGGATAGAGTGTCTGGCTACGGACCAGAAGGTCAGGGGTTCGAATCCCTTACAGCGCGCCATAGGAAAAAGAGGTTGTACGAAAGTGCAACCCTTTTCTTTTTATGTATCAAAAAAAGAGGGATTCGAACAAGGAGGGAGCGAAGCGGAAGAAAGCAGTCCGGTGGACTGTTTTCACCGACGGGGGGTGAGCGCAGCGAGGCGATAGGCGCGGGAGCGCCGGGACAAAATCCCTTACAGCGCGCCACAGGAAAAAGAGGTTGTACGAAAGTGCAACCCTTTTCTTTTTATGATGAATGAATAGTCAAGAGACACACCTGCACACGATTGTAATTGTGTGTTGAGTGTGGTATAATTACCTTACAGACGGGAATTTGCGGGGGTGTAAAAATGAGTGAAGAGTGTTTAATTTGTAAAGCACCGTTAGAGTATCTTAACACAGAAGCTGTAATGGAATGTGAAATTTGCCGCAAAAAAGAAGATAGCAAAACAAGGTGCATAAACGGTCACTATGTTTGTAATGAATGTCATACGGACGGAATGGACGAGATTTTTCTTCTGTGCTTAAATGAGAAATCAAAAAATCCTGTGCACATACTTGAGAAAATGATGTCACTTGATTTTTGTCATATGCACGGACCTGAGCATCATGTGATGGTTGGTGCATCTTTGCTTACTGCATATAAAAATGCGGGTGGAGTTTTAGATTTGGATGCAGCGCTTTCGGAAATATACAAAAGAGGAAAACAGGTTCCGGGCGGTGCTTGTGGTTTCTGGGGCGCTTGCGGTGCAGGTGTCAGTACGGGAATGTATGTGTCAATATCAACAAAAGCCACGCCTTTATCCAAGGAAGCGTGGGGGCTTTCAAATCAAATGACTGCAAGAGCCTTAAATGCTATCGGGCAGAACGGTGGGCCACGTTGTTGCAAAAGAGACTCCTATCTTGCAATTATTGAGGCTGTCAGATTTACAGAAGAAAAATTAAATTTGAAAATGGAAAGTGATAAAATTTTATGTTCTCGCTCTCAAATGAATAACCAATGCATAAAAACTGCCTGTCCTTTTCATGAATAATAAGGCGACAAAATCCGGTTTATCAAATAACTATATAACACACATTTACAATCGGATAAGGGAGCCTCACTGTTAATTGTTTTTTATTAATTAAGAAAAGCCACACATCTGTGTGGCTTTTCTTGCTTTGTTATTTCTTTCCTTTAATCTTTGCCCAGTATTCCTTTGCTGCCTGTTCGTTTTTATTGTTTGCGAAAACGTAATACTTTTTGTGCTTTATTTTGTCGGGAAGATATTGCTGAGCGACGTAATGGTCAGGATAATCGTGGGGATATTTATAAAACTGTCCCTTGTTCTGATTGTCCTCACCGTCAAAATGCTTGTTCTGAAGCTGACGGGGAATAGGCCCCGAATTGCCGAGCCTGATATCAGACATGGCTGCATCAAAGGCAAGGTAAGCCGAGTTGGATTTTGGACTGTTGCATACAAGCACAACAGCATTTGCAAGGGGGATTCTGGCTTCGGGCATACCTACCATCAGAGCTGTGTCAACTGCAGATTTGACAATGGGGATTATCATGGGGTAAGCAAGTCCCACGTCCTCATTTGCACAAACGAGAAGACGTCTTATTGCCGAGGGCATGTCACCTGCTTCAAGAAGCCTTGCAAGGTAGTGGAGTGCAGCATCGGCGTCAGAGCCTCGCATGCTTTTCTGGAAGGCTGAGAGTATGTCATAGTGCTCGTCACCTTCCCTGTCATACTTCATGGCACTTTTTTGTGTGAGCTCTGTTGCCTTTTCTTTTGTGATTCTGATTTTTCCTTCTTTATCGGGAATTGTACTCAGAACGCACAGCTCGGCAGAATTCATGGCTTTTCTTACATCGCCGCCGCAGGAACGGGCAATGTGAAGAACAACCTCGTCATCGGCGATAATTTCAGCCCTGCGTTCTTCTGCCATGAAGCTGAAGGCTCTTTTTACTGCGGGAACAATGTCCTGATCTGTTATGCTTTTGAATTCAAAAACCGTTGAACGGCTGAGCACTGCCCCGTGAACGTAAAAATAAGGGTTTTCCGTTGTTGAAGCAATCAGTGTGATTTCACCGCGCTCTATATAATCAAGAAGAGTCTGTTGCTGCTTTTTGTTGAAATACTGAATTTCGTCAAGATACAGCAGAATACCGTTTGGTGCCGCAAGAGTATCAAGCTCGGAAACAATAGCCCTGATATCTGCTGTTGAAGCAGAGGTTCCGTTGAGCTTGTGAAATTTGCGGTTAGTCTTTTTTGCAATAATTGTTGCAAGTGTGGTCTTGCCCACTCCTGAAGGCCCGTAAAAAATGAGGTTGGGTATTTCTTCCGATTCAATAATGTTCCGCAGTGCCTTGCCTTCTGCAAGAAGGTGCTGCTGGCCTACCATGTCATCTATGCTCATGGGGCGGATTTTATCTGCCAAGGGTGCTTTCATACTGTCACCGTCCTTTTAACTGAAAGTATTTTATCACATCTTACCTTTCAAGTAAACATTTTTAAAACTTTTTCAGTTGTAAAATGGAAAAAGATGTGTTATACTTTTCAGGTAATGTTGAATTTACAGGAGGAAAAAGAATTGAAGAAAATTATTTCACTTAATCAGGACTGGATTTTTTGTAAGGAAGGTGCTAAGCAGACAGTAAATCTTCCTCATACATGGAACGGTATTGACGGACAGGGCGGCGGAGACGGCGGATATTTCAGAGGCGCCTGCACTTACACAAAAATTCTTCCCCGCTACGAAGGCAGGGTATTTCTTGAGTTCAAGGGTGCAAACAGCATCTGCTCCGTGCTTGTTAACGGAAAGAAAGCCGGCACTCATATGGGCGGTTATTCAACCTTCCGTTTTGAAATTACAAATCTTCTTACTTCACCCAAAAACTTCCTTGAGGTTACAGTTGATAACTCCGATAACAAAAAGGTTTATCCCGGCTTTGCAGACTTCACCTTCTACGGTGGACTTTACAGGGATGTGAATCTCATTTACGATGTGCCTGAAACTCATTTTTCACTTACCGATGCAGGCAGCAAGGGCGTTTATGTAACTCCTAAAATCAACGGTGATGTTGCTGTTAAGGCAATTATTTCAGGCTACAGAACAGGTGTAAGTGTTCTTTATGAAGTGCTTGATGCAGAAGGCAAGGTTGTTGCCAAAGCAGGTGACAGACAGAAGCTTCACGTTGATTCTCCCATTCTCTGGAACGGTGTTAAGAATCCTTATCTTTACACTCTTAAAGCAACTCTTAAAGATAACGGCAAGGCTATTGATGAGGTTAAGCTTCGTTTCGGCTTCAGAGATGTTAAATTTGATGCCAATGAAGGCTGTATTCTCAACGGTGAATACATAAAGCTCAAGGGCGTTTCCCGTCATCAGGACAGAGAGACAATCGGTAATGCTCTTACAATGAATGAGCATATTGAAGACCTTCAGCTTATAAAGGAAATGGGTGCAAACTCAATCCGTCTTGCTCACTATCAGCAGTCAGGTGATTTTTATGACCTTTGTGACGAAATGGGTATGCTTGTATGGGCAGAAATTCCCGTAATTTCACGCTATAACAAAAAAGCTCAGGAAAATGCAATGAATCAGCTTGAAGAGCTTATCAAGCAGAATATGCATCATGCATCAATCTTCACATGGGGTGTTCAGAACGAAATTACAATTACAAACGAAAATGAAACCCTTATAAACGGTATCAAGGAGCTCAATACCTACGCAAAATTCCTTGATCCTTCAAGACCTACAACACAGGCTCAGTTCACTATGTGCTCACCTTCATCAGAGCTTAATAAGGTTACTGATATTCTTGCATATAACCACTATTTCGGCTGGTACATGAAAACCTGCGACGGACTTGATGAATGGCTCGCAAAATTCCGTGAGGTTAACCCAACACTTAAAATGGGTATTTCCGAATACGGTGCAGAAGGCGTTCTCGGTTACTTCAATGACAATCCCTCACAGGGTGACTATTCCGAAGGCTATCAGGCTCTTTACCATGAGCATTACATCAAATCCATCAACGCAAACAAGTGGATTTGGGGCTCTTATGTATGGAATATGTTTGACTTCGGCTCCGCAATGAGAAACGAAGGCGGCGTAAAGGGAAGAAACAACAAGGGTCTTGTTACCTTTGACAGAAAGCAGAAGAAGGATTCCTTCTGGCTTTACAAGGCATTCTGGTCAGACGAAAAGTTTGTTCATCTTGTTGGTGACAGATATCCTCTTCGTACTATTGGTGAAAAAGAGTTCCGTGTATACTCAAACTGCGACAAGGTTACACTCAAGGTGAACGGAAAGCAGAAGACGGTTTCTGCTGAGGGTATTTTCGTTTTTGAAGGAATGGAAATCAAGGAAGGCGAAAACAAGATTGTTATCACTGCAGACGATATCAAAGAAACACTTACTCTTACAGGTGTTGCAGAATATCCTGCAGAATACACAATGCCTGAAGGCTCCTCATCAATGGTGCGCAACTGGTTTGTTGACAAGAACGATGACAGCAACCCGGATTGCTACAGCCTTGACGATACAATCGGTGATCTTCTTAAGAGTGAAGATATTCTCGGTATGGTAAAGGGTGCTGCCGGCAAGCTTCTTCAGAGTCCTGTTATGGCAATTGTTAAGCCCTTCACACTCCGTCAGCTTCTTAATCTTCCCATTGTAAACCTTGATCCCGAAATGGTTAACATGGTTGAAGATTTCCTTAAAACTGTTAAAAAGAACTGATATATCAAAGGACGGCACATATCTTTTGTGCTGTCCTTTCTTTTTTCTTGACAAATCTTTTTGAATAAAGTAAAATTTTACTGTAAAAAAGGAGGAAGTATTATGGTGTTAATTAAACAAATCACAGCGTTTATTTTGTCTGTTCTTTTCACTTTTGGAATGCACATTCCCGAAAGCATGGAAATTGCAGGTGTTCCGCAAAAAAATGAGGATGCGATAAGAATTGTATCCTTTAATGTCCGCTGCAAGGATGACATTTACGGCTCTGTTGAGGGCAGAAGCCAGCTTATCTGTGAGGCTCTTACTCAGTATGGCCCCGACTCCTTCGGTGTGCAGGAAGCAACACAGGAATGGCTCAGTATTTTCGAAGAAAAGCTTGGTGATAAATATGCCTTTGTAAGTCAGATGAGAGACGGTAAGGGCAGCTCCGAAGCATCGGCAGTGTTTTATCTCAAGGATAAATATGAGCTCAAGGACAGCGGTACAATCTGGCTTTCCGATACTCCCGAGATCTTTGGTTCCAAGTTTGCACTTTCCTTCTGCCCGAGAATTGCAACCTGGGCAACTCTTGAAAACAAGGAAAGCGGAGAGGTTTATACACACATCAACACACACCTTGACCATGTTTTTGAGTGTGTAAGAGTTGACCAGATAAGGGTTCTTAAAACAAAAATTGAAGAGCTTAAGAGTAAGGGTAACCCTGTTGTGTGCACCGGCGATTTCAACACAAAGGAAGGCGCAGATGCTTATAATGAAATGAAGGGCTGCCTTCTTGACACAAAATACCTTGCAAAAACTTCCGATGAGGGTGCAACCTTCCGGAATTACGGACAGAACATCCTCGAAACAAAGCCTATTGACTTTATTTTTGTAAGTGAAGGTGTTGAAGTTGACACCTATAAAATTATCGATGAAAAAATCGGAGAAATGTATTTGTCGGACCATGCAGGTCTTTGTGCAGATATACGTTTCTGATAACCGAAAGGGGAATTTATATGCCGTTCTGGAAAAGAGCAGGAGCAGTAGTTTTATCATTTCTTATGAATCTGGTGTTCTGGCTGCCACTTAATTATAATATAAAGAATGTTCCCGAAAAACCTGAAGATTCTGTCAGGGTGATATCCTTCAATGTAAGATGTGCCAATGATACCTTCGGTTCAGTCAATGTGCGCTCACGCTTCCTTATTGCCATGATGCAGGAATATCTTCCTGATTCCTTCGGTGTTCAGGAGGCAACGGAAAAGTGGATGAAAATACTTCAGAAAAAGCTTGGAGACAAGTATGACTGTGTAACTCAGATGCGTGAAGAAGGCAAGGGTGCAGAGGCTTCAGCAGTGTTTTACCTTAAGGATAAATACAAGCTGAAAGACAGCGGCACAATCTGGCTTTCAGATACACCTGAGGAGCCTTACACAAAATATGAGGATGCGGGCTGTGTCAGAATTGCAACCTGGGCAACCCTTGAAAACAAGGAGAGCGGAAAGGTTTATACCCATATTAATACTCACCTTGACCATGTAGGAGATCAGGCAAGAATTCTGCAGGCAAAGGTGCTTAACAATAAAATTTCCGAGCTTCAGCAAAAGGGGCATCCCGTAATTTGCACAGGTGACTTCAACGCCGATGAAAAAAGTGTTGTCTATGACGAAATGCTCAATCTTCTTTCAGACAGCAAATATCTTGCAAAGGAAACTGACAGCGGGATTACTTATCACGATTACGGAAGATTAACTGAGGGTGACCCTATCGATTTTATTTTCCTTCCTGAAGGCACTGATGTTGAAAGATACAAAATAATTGATGAAATGGTCAGCGGTATGTTTGTTTCAGACCATTACGGAATCTGTGTAGATTTGTTTATATAAAACAGTAGAAAAGCCACCGAAGAATTCGGTGGCTTGAATTTTTTTATGAACAGATTAAAGCTCGGTCTGCTTGTAAACGGGCTTTTCCACAAAAAGCTCAAAGGGATGTGAAACGCCGCCCTTCATTCTGATGAAGTACTTTGCAAAGCCGGGGAAAATCAGGAAGGTGATGCTCTGGTCAGCACCTGCATTCCAGGCTCTTGCAGCAAAATAATAGCAGTTGAAAATCGGGTCCCAACGGTTTACACTTTTAATTTTTTTGCTGACGCTTTCAAGCTCATCTTCGGTAATTTCAGATGATAAGCCAACAAGTGATTTGTAGTGGTCAAGGTCAGATTCAAGGTTGTAATAAACACCGCCACCGCGTGGTCCTTCTGTTCCGAAGCAGCCAACTGAAACTGAGTCGTATGGGGCAAGGTTATATTTTCCAACCTTAATTGTGGAATCGGTAAGATTTTCAAAGTAAAGGAAAATATGCCAGATTCCTGTTTTTTCGTGCTTTTCTGCACAAATCCACATTCGTGCAACGTTTCCGTTTTCATCTGCAGCTGTGGCGCAGAAGGGGACTGCTGACAAAAGCATGACAAGTGCAAGAAGGATTGCAGTGAATTTTTTCATGTTTCTTCATCTTCTTTCTTTTTTAGCAGTAATTGCTTTATTTGAATTATACATCCTAATTGTAAATGTTTTGTTAACCAAAAATTAAGAACAAAGAATTTTTTTCTCTTTGTTCTTAATTTTAACTTCTTTAAATTATTTTTTCTGTCCGTAATAGGCATTGGGACCGTGTTTTCTCATATAGTGCTTATCAAGCAGATACTGCTCAATGGGGTCTCCCTGAGGATTGATTTGTTCGGCGTGGTAAGCCATGTTTGCAACGGTTTCCATAACAACAGCGTTGTGAACTGCTTCCTTGGGGTTTTTGCCCCATGCAAAAGGACCGTGTTTATAAACCACAACACCGGGTACTGCTTTAGGCTCTATATCTCTTTTTTTGAATTCCTCAATTATAACGGTGCCTGTTTCTTTTTCATAGGCGGTTTTGACTTCTTCTTCAGTAAGCTGCCTTGTGCAGGGAATCTCACCGTAGAAATAGTCTGCATGGGTTGTGCCGTAAGCAGGGATACTTCTTCCTGCCTGTGCCCATGAGGTTGCCCAAACGGAATGTGTGTGAATAACTCCGCCGATTTCGGGGAAAGCCTTGTAAAGCTCAATGTGAGTTGGTGTATCGGAAGAAGGATTGAGTCTGCCTTCCACAACATTACCGTCAAGGTCAACAACAACCATATCATCGGCTGTCATAACATCGTATTCAACACCGCTGGGCTTTATAACAACAAGACCCTTTTCTCTGTCAATACCGCTGACGTTGCCCCATGTGAAGGTAACCAAACCGTATTCGGGAAGGCTCAGATTAGCCTGCAGCACTTCCTGCTTCAGTTGTTCAAGCATATAATCGTCCTTTCGTCAAGTTGGCGAGTATAATCCGAAACAGTTTTTTGAATGCGGATTTTCACCAATCTATTTTAAAATACTCGTAAATCCGACAGCCCTTCAAGGCTTTTGAAGGCAGTCGGGGTGGAAATATGCCCAATTAAACCTTGTTTTTAAGTTCAATCTGTTCTGCAACAACATTCATAAGACCTTCTCTGAGTGCTGTGGTGGGCTCCCAACCGAGATTTTCCAGCTTTGAAGAGTCAAGCACTGCATTTTCAATGAGAGAAAAGCCCTTTGCTTCCTGCTGTGTAGGAAGGTCAAAAATAACCTCAAGACCCTTTTCGGGATAGGATTCAACAAGTGTGTGTGCAATGCCTGCAATTGTTGTTATGCAGAGCCTTGATGCAATGTTATAGGCTTCGCCTGCTTCACCGTCAAGAAGGATGGTAAGAAGTGCGGTTATTGCATCGGAAACATAGGTGTAGGAGCGAAGCTGCTCACCTTTACTTTTCATTACTATGTTTTCGCCGTCAGCAATGCATTTCGGGAAAACAGCAACAATTTTTGAATCGCCCTCACGCATGCCGGGGCCGAAAATGTAACTGAGTCTGCCGATTTTAACGGGAAGACCGTATTCGTCAGCATAGCTTACAACAAGGGTTTCGCAGCCTTTTTTGCTTAAGGGATAGCATGAGCGTACCTTCATGGCATCAATTGTACCGTAATCGTCCTCACTGATTCTTTCAAGGCCCTTTGTTGTGCCGTAAACCTCAATGGTAGAAACATAAAGGAAGGATTCCGCGCCAACTGCTTTAGCATAATCAAGAAGATTTGCAGTGCCGATGAAGTTGGTTTTCATGGTTTCAACAGGATACAAGGAATACTCTCTGGGTGCCGCATTTGAAGCACAGTGGATTATGAAATCTGCTTTTTTATCCGTAGGAAGCTCCTTGCATACATCCTGCACAAGAAAGCTGAGACAGTCGCATTCTGCAAATTCGGGGAAAAGCTTCTGTGCTCTTTCCTTGTTTCTTACAAGGGCAATAACACGGGTATTAAGGTTGTTGCATTTGCTTTTTGTCAGAACTGAACGGATAATGTAAGAGCCGATAAAACCTGTTGCCCCCGTTACAAGGAGGGTTTTGTTCCTGAGCTTTTCCCAGGAAAGCTCAGCAGAAACTATTTTCTGAATTTCGTTTTCAACAATTTTAGTCATAGCTGTCTCCGATTAAATAGCGCCTGCCTTGATATAAGCTTCAAGAAGGGCAATATGTTCTGCAGTGGTCACTTTGAAGTTTGTTTCTTCACCCCATACGATGTGAACATTTTCACCAAGCTCAACAAGAAGAGTACAGGTTGCAACAGTGTCTGTGATTCCTCTTTTAATAGCTTCTTCGTGGGCCCAGATGAATTTTGAAAGATACAGAGACTGAGGAGTCTGAGTTCTGGCAATGAGGTTTCTGTCAACAATTTTTTCACTGCCTATCATATCCTCACTGTAAAGAAGAGCCTCTGTTGTGGGAACACATGTAATGGCAGTGCCGAACTCCTTAACGCCTTCAATGTTTGTGTCGATAATTGCATCGGAAATAAGGGGGCGTACGGCATCGTGAATAACAGCAATTGAATCCTCAGGATAGTTTTCCTTCATTACGTTCATGCCGTTGCGAAGGCTTTCCATGCCGGTGTTGCCGCCGGGTACGATGTGGGTAAGCTTTTTGATTCCGTACTGGTCTGCCCATGAACGGAGCTTATCTTCCCAGCCCTTTAAGCAAACAACAACAACTTCATCAATATTTTTGTTTTTTTCAAATGCTTCAAGGGTGTAAATAATAATAGGCTTGCCAAGAACCTTAATAAACTGCTTGGGAACATTCATTTTCATTCTCTGACCTGTACCGCCTGCAATGATTAAACCGATGTTCATATTATTATACCTCCGTTTGAGTTGATACATTCTGTACTGCGTAATACATAATATTACACTAACCTATATTATAGTTAAAACGGTGCTTTTTGTCAATGTTGTTGCTGTTTAAGGGTCAGTGAATAGACAATGTTGTGCAGCTCATTTGTGTTTTTTTCAAGATAAGACGGTGTGGCAGAAATAAGTACCCAGGCAAAAACCTCGCCTTTTTCAAACTCAAACAGGAAAGAATCATAATAGTTTTTTGATGAGTCCATTTCTGCCGAAAAGCGTGTTTTTACAACATTTGCAGTTGAAGTTTTTTCTGCTTTTTCTTTTTCAATAACCGATACATTTTCTCTGCGGCTGAAAAGGTCGTCATTGTGATAGTTGTACAGATCCTTTGGTGTCTGACCTTCTGCAAGGTCGGAATAGCTGTATGCCATAATACTGATATAAGACATTCCGTCAGAAAGCTGAAGGTCCCAGCTTTCTGATTTTGCATCCTTGAATTTACTGTCTGCGGTTAACTGAAGATTATAGTCTGTTATTTCGTGAGTAATTTCCTTTGGTGCTAAAGAACAACCCGAAAAAATCAGGCAGATACAAAGTGTGAAAACAACAGGTAAAAAATGCTTGTGTTTCATTGTAAACTCTCCTTTATTATTAATAAATAAAAGCAAAAAAGGCACCCGAAGGCACCTTTTAAAATCAGGCTGCAACTGCCTGAGCTTCTTCTTTTTTGTTCTTTGCCTTTCCTTTTTTAACAGCAAAACCGATAAGTCCGAAAACGTATCCGATTGCTGCAGAGCCAATTGCAAACAATGCAAAAGCCACATCTGTTTTACCAAGAACACACAGGGGGAGAAGGCTTGATACAACAGCAATGATAAGGGGTGAAAGGAAGCCTAATGCTCCGCCTTTTTTTACCATAGCTGCTGAGCAGACGATGCTTACAATTGAAAGGAAGATGTACTGACCGAAAACGGTATAAATAAGTTCGTCGCCCTTGCCGAAAATAAGTCCCCATACTGCGAAAAACAGTGCGATAATGATAAATGCTGAAAGTCCTTTGTTCTGCTTGATAAAGTTTTTCATATTTTACACCTCAGTTAATTTCTTTCACGTTGCTGATTATGCAGGTTGTGATACTGTTCTGCTTAAGATAAACGGAAAAAAGATTGTCCTTCACTTCGCCTGAAGGAAATTCGGACCATTTTTCGCCCGTAAGGGAATCTCCGCTTGTTCTCACAGCCTTGATTCTGCTTCCTTCACAGCTGAAGCCCTTGATTTTCACATCTTTTTCCAAACCCTGAGCAGTATCGTTGACAAAGACAACGCAAAGAGTTTCATTAACCCTATCATAACATGCAATTGTCCTGTTGTCAACTTTTATTAATGTCATTCCCGGACGAATGTATTTTGAAAACTGACCAAAGGCATAATATTTCTGTGTCAGATAAATCTCTTCCTTGTCCATGTCGGCAAAAGCAACACCCCAATACCCTTTTGTAAGGTCAGGCATGCAGGGCATATCCCGCTTGCCTTTGTATTCATTTTGAGAAATGTAGGAAGCAACAATCTGCCATATTACCCATGCTGAGCACTCAAGGGTGTTCAGGTCTTCAATAATTTTGTGACCCAGCCACAGTGCCGGACCCATTTCACCGGGATTTTCGCCCATTTCAGAGCTCCAGTCTGTTTCTGTCATCCATAAAGGCTTGTTGTGATTTTTTGCAACCTTAGCAATTTTAGGCGTCGCCTTGCTGTAGGTGTGGGTGCTGATTCGGTCAATACAGCTCCAGGCTTCTTCAGAAAGACGGTTACATGCAATCAGCTGCAGGGTTGTGTTGGTTTCGTCACTTGCAGTTATATCCACATGGGAAAGGCCAGATTGCTTCATGGCTTTTGCAGTTTCTGTCAGAACAAGACTCTGCATTCTGCCGGGAGAAACATGACAGCCTTCCTGCTTAGGGGAATAAGCCCTCCAATAATTCGTATAGGGCTCGTTCATTGCGGCAAGAGAGCTTATTTTTATACCCATTTCATCGTTTATGTGTTTTGAAACATGGGTAAGATATTCTGCAAAATCAGTAACACAGCTTTCTTTCAGATTATTGGATATTGCATTTTTACTGCCCGATGAACAGCCGCTGACAGTCATAAAATATGGCGGTGAATTTGAAAAGGCTTCCACAAAAGCATCCTTGCCCGCTGCCTTATAAGCTTTTTTCAGCATTTTCAGCTGGAAGCCGTCGGCAGAGTAATCGTAATAAAGGTTGCCCTCACTGTCCTTTTTCAGCCAGCCGGGGATATCCGAATCTGTTCTTTCAATATGGTTGTGGGACGGGTCATCACCGCCGCCGATATTATAGCGCATAATGTTGAGCCCGAGACCTTCTTCACTGAAAAACAGCTGCGCTGCATCATCCGTAAGCTTTTCGCTGATGCCGAGTCGGTGTGCCCACCAACAAAGACTTGTACCCCAACCCTTGAAAGAGTCGGGGAACATGTTGTTTTTGTCAATTGTAATGTTCTTCATAAAATTTTCTCCACAGTATAGTTTTGTCAGAAAACCTAACTACTTACTACTGATGATGCAAGCCGGAGACTTACATCATCTCGTGGAAGCCTTCCTCGTCAAGAAGCTCAACGCCCTTTGAAAGAAGAACCTTTGCTGCGGCATCGTTGTCTGCAACACGAAGGATAACATAGGCCTTCTCGCTCTTTCTTGTGATGAAAGCATACATATATTCAACGTCAATGTCTGCTTCGGAAAGAATGCGCATGGGAACAGAGAATGCACCGGGTGTATCGTCAATTCCGATAGCAATAACATTTGTTACTGAAACTGTAACTCCTGCTTCTTTAAGAGCTTCAGCGGCAGCATCAGGCTTGTCAACGATAAGGCGAAGAATACCGAAATCTGTGGTGTCGGCAATTGAAAGAGCTCTGATATTGGCACCTGCACCGGAAATGATTTCAGTGATATCTGCGAGTCTGCCTTTTTTGTTTTCTACAAAGATTGAAAGCTGTTTAATAATCATAGTGTTTTCTCCTTTGTCAATATATTTTTATTTTACAGTTTTCTGTTGTCAATTACTCTCTTTGCCTTGCCTTCGGAACGGGGCAGTGAGCCGGGAGCCATCAGACGGACATTTGCATGAATGTTAAGGGTTGACTGAAGGGCTGCTTCAATTCTCTTTTCTTCTTTTTCTATGCCCTTAACTGTATCGGAGAACATCTCGGGAGCCATTTCAACCTGAACCTCCATGGTGTCAAGGTTGTTTTTACGGTCAACAATAATGAGATAGTTAGGTGCCATGTTGAGTGTAAGAAGCACATGCTCAACCTGTGAGGGGAATACGTTTACGCCACGGATAATGAGCATATCGTCGCTTCTGCCCTTGGGCTTTGTCATTTTCACCGTTGTTCTTCCGCAGGCACATGTTTCTCTTGTAAGAGCACAGATATCTCTTGTGCGGTATCTTACAAGGGGAAGTGCTTCCTTACCGATGCAGGTGAAAACTAGCTCACCGTACTCACCGTCGGCAACGGGCTCAAGGGTATCCGGGTTGATTACCTCAGGATAGAAATAATCCTCACAGATATGCATACCGTTCTGGCATTCACATTCGTATGCAACACCGGGACCTGCAATTTCGGAAAGGCCGTAAATATCGTGAGCCTTGATGTCAAGGAGTCTTTCAATTTCCTTTCTCATTTCTTCTGTCCAGGGCTCTGCACCGAAAATACCTGCACGAACCTTGAGTGTTTTCGGGTCAATACCCATGTCTCTTACGGTTTCACCGATGAACATTGCATAGGAAGGTGTGCAGCAAAGTATATCTGATTCGAAATCCTGAAGCATCTGAATCTGACGGTTTGTGTTGCCTGATGAGGCAGGCAGGGCTGTTGCACCAAGGTGCTCGGCGCCGTAATGAAGTCCCAGACCGCCTGTGAAAAGACCGTAGCCGTAGGAAACATGAATGGTGTCGTCCTTTGTGCCGCCTGCAGCACAGATAGCTCTTGCGGCACCGTCTGCCCATACATCGATATCTGCCTGAGTATAGCCTACAACGGTGGGCTTGCCTGTTGTGCCTGAAGATGCGTGAATACGCACAAGGTCACCCTTGGGTACTGCAAAAAGACCGAAGGGATAGTTGTCGCGAAGGTCTGTTTTAACGGTAAAGGGGAGCTTTGTAATGTCATCAATTGAGTGGATGTCCTCAGGCTTCAGACCGATTTCATCAAATTTCTTTTTGTAAAAAGGCACGTTTTCATATGCGTTTTTTACCATTTTAATAAGTCTTGCTGATTGAAGTGCATGAAGATAGTCTCTTGAAGCACATTCAATTTCGGGTTTGAAAATTCCCATTGGTTATCAATCCTTTCTTAGGGTCTTTGCCCTTTCGGATAACCGTCGCTTTCAGCGGTTATTTTTTTATATGTATAAGGCTTTATGCCATATATCCGAGTTCAAATGCTTTGAGGTTGGTTTCAATTGTTTTAGGCGGAACCGTTGTTTTTATAATATCAATCCACATATCCTTGTCAATGCCGAGGAAGCGTACAGCTGCGCCAAGAAGCACAATGTTTGCACATTTTGCCGTTCCTGCTGAAAGTGCAAGGTCAAGGGCGTCAACCTCCACAAGCTTAACATCCTTTTCTTTGATTTTTGAAAGTATGTCTTCGGGATAGGCAGCTTTGCCCATGATTACGGGCATGGGGTCAATTCTCTGTGTGCTTGAAATGAGCACACCGCCTTTTTTCAGGTAGGGAAGCCATCTGGCACTTTCAAGCTGCTCGAAGGAGATGATGATATCTGCTTCACCCTTTTCAATTACGGGAGAATAAACCTTTTCACCGTAGCGCACATAGGTTACAACACTGCCGCCGCGCTGACTCATGCCGTGAACTTCACTTACTTTTACGTCATAGCCCTCTTGCTGAAAGCATTTACCCATAAGCTTTGATGCAAGAAGGGTTCCCTGACCGCCTACGCCTACAATAAGAATATTTTTAACGCTCACAGTATTATTCTCCTTTCTTTATAGCATTGAATTTACATGCAGAAGCACAAACTCCGCAACCAACACACTGAGTGTTATCAATAACAGCAAGGCTCTTGCCGTTTTCACGTTTTACCTGTGAAAGAGCAGGACAGCCTACATTAAGGCATGCCTTACAGCCGATACATTTTTCTTCGTCGATGACAACGGGGGCTGAATGCTTAACTGTTTTCAGAAGCGCACAGGGTCTTCTTGAAATAATAAGTGAGGGCTCTTCCTTGGCGAGCTCTTCTTTAACGGTTGCCTTTGTTGTTTCTATATCGAAGGGATCAACAACACGGACATTGTTAAAGCCTACTGCCTTTGCAAGAGCTTCAAGATTTACTGCCACAGTCGGGTCACCCTTGATTGTAAGACCGTTTGCAGGGTTGTTCTGATGACCTGTCATACCTGTGATTGAGTTGTCAAGAACAATTACAGTTGAAAAGCCTTTGTTATATGCAATATCAATAAGACCTGTAATGCCTGAGTGTATGAAGGTGGAGTCACCGATAACGGCAACGCTCATTTTTGCTGCCTCGGCGCCTCTTGCTGTGTTAAAGCCGTGAAGGCCGCTGATTGAAGCACCCATACATACACAGGCATCCATCATTGAAAGGGGAGCCTGAGCACCGAGGGTGTAGCAACCGATATCACCGCTTACATAAAGCCCCATACCCTTGAGGGCATAGTAAAGACCTCTGTGGGGACAGCCGGCACAAAGCACAGGAGGACGGGGAGGGATTTCTTCATCGAAGCTGTCGAATTCTGCCTTTTCGTCTGTAAGAACAGCTTTTACTGTTGCCTGTGAGAATTCACCCAGACGTGAGAAAAGCTCCTTGCCCTTAACCTTGAGCCCAAGCTTAATGCAGTGAGTTTCAATGATGTCGTCAAGCTCTTCAATAACGATAAGCTCATCAACCTCATCGGCAAAATCTCTGATAAGCTTTACGGGAAGAGGATTTACCATGCCGAGCTTTAAATAGCTCGCCTTTTCGCCCATGGCTTCATGAGCATATACAAAGGATGTACCTGCGGCAATAATGCCGATTTTTTTATCGTTGTATTCAACTGTATTGATACCCATTTCAACAGCCTCACTGTCTGCAAAGGCTGTCATGGCATTGAGTCTTTCTTCAACTCTTACATGAGCACCTCTTGCCATTGCGGGCATCATAACGTTTTTCATGACGTCTTTTTTGTAGTCTTTTACACCGACATCTTTTCTGCCCTTGAGTTCAACAAGGCTTCTTGCATGGGAAACTCTTGTTGAAAGGCGAAGGAGGAAGGGTGTGTCAAAACGTTCAGAAAGCTCATAAGCAATTTTTGCATATTCACAGCATTCTGCTGAGTCGGAAGGCTCAAGCATGGGAGTTTTTGATGCAATTGCATGGTGGCGTGAGTCCTGTTCATTCTGTGATGAATGCATGCCCGGGTCATCTGCAACAGCGCAAACCATACCGCCGTTAACACCGATATAAGCAGCGGTGTAAAGGGGGTCAGCCGCAACATTGAGGCCAACGTGCTTCATTGCGCAAAAGCTTCGGGCACCGCCTGTTGCGGCACCGAAAGCGACCTCGAAGGCAACCTTTTCGTTGGGTGCCCATTCTGAATATATATCGTCATATTTTGAAACAAATTCCGTAATTTCCGTGCTGGGGGTGCCGGGGTATGATGAAACTACATTTACTCCCGCTTCCCACAGACCTCTTGCAACGGCTTCATTTCCGAGCATAAGAGCTTTTTTCATTTTTTATATCTCCTTGATTTTGTTTTTACTTATAAAACGCCCGCAGGGCGACCCTGACTACTGACTACTGGCTACTGACTACTAATCCTAAGCCCTAATTATTTATTTCTGAGATCTAACACTCTCTGAGCCTTGCCTGTGAAACGTTCAATGGTTTTCGGCTCAACAAGGCTTACCTTGATTTCGATGCCGAGAATGTTCTTGATTCTTGTATGTATTGTTCTGCGAAGCTTTTCAAGCTCACCGTATCTTTCAAGAAGTGAAGCGTCAATAAGCTCAACTCTTACCTCAAGGGTGTCTGCAAAGCCTTCACGGCGAACAACAAGCTGATAATGGGGGCTGATTGAGGTAATGCCGATAAGAGCAGATTCAACCTGTGAGGGGAACACATTAACACCTCTTATCTTAAGCATATCATCGCTTCTGCCGATGATTTTTGCCATTCGTGCACTTGTTCTGCCGCAGGCGCAGGGCTCGTAGTTGATGTTTGTGATGTCCTTTGTTCTGTATCGGAGTATGGGCAGACCTCTTTTTGTAAGGTTTGTTACAACAAGCTCACCCGTTGAGCCCTGAGGAAGCACTTCACCGGTTTTTGAATCGATTACTTCGCAAAGGAAGTGGTCCTCATTGATGTGGAGTCCGTCTCTTTCACGGCATTCACCGCTCATGCCGGGGCCGTTAAGCTCACTCATACCGTAGTTGTCCGTACAGAAGAAGCCTCCGCCCCAGCGTTCTTCAATCTGAGCGCGCATTTCAGGCGTGCAGCCCTCACTGCCCAGAAGACCAAGCTTCAGCTTGTAGCTATCCATGGGGAATTCAATTCCTCTCTCCCTTGCGCTTTCTGCAAGATACAGACAGTATGAGGGAGTTGCAACAATTGTATCGGTGCCGAAGTCACGCATGAATTTAAGCTGCTTTTCCGTGTTACCCGATGAGGTGGGGACAACGGTTGCGCCGATTCTTTCAAGACCGTAGTGAAGACCTAAAGCACCTGTGAACATACCGTATCCGAAGCATATCTGCACCATGCTTTCGTCTGTTGCACCGGCGGCATAAACAAGTCTTGCAACCTGCTCTGCCCAGTTGTCAAGGTCTTCTTTTGTATAAGCCACAACGGTGGGATTGCCTGTTGTTCCCGATGAAGCGTGAACACGTACAATCTTTTTCTGAGGTACGCTGAGAAGACCGAAGGGATAGGTATCACGAAGGTCATCCTTTGTTGTGTAGGGTATATACTGAATATCTGAAAGGCATTTGATTTTATCGGCGGTGATGCCTGCCTTTTCAAAGCGGTCGTGGTAAAACTTTACATTTTTATCGCAGTAGTCCACAAGGGCCTTGAGTCTTTCAAGCTGAAGAGCTTCCAGGTCTTTACGGGACATACATTCCATTTCGGGATTCCAGATTTGAGATTTCATTTGCTATTCCTTTCTTAAATCAGAAGGTAATTAAAAATTACCATACATTATATATCTTTTTTTGTGATTTTATTTTCTTTATAGGAAATATAACCTTCTTATTCGCAAATATTGTAAAATTCTTTGTTGATATTTTCCCTGTTTTTTATCATCAGTGTAACGGTGAAGCAAAGAACAAAGGAAACTGCCATAGCAAGGCATGCAAAATGGGGACCGAGATCTTTGACGGCTCCGAAGAAGGGGAGGGAGACCTGGGGAAGAATAAGCTTGCACACAACGGGGGGAAGTGCTGTAAAGAATCCTCCCAGCATACCTGCCCAGGCTCCGTAGCGGTTAAGCCTTTTCCAGTAAAGTGAAATAAGATACGGTGCAAGGAAGGAGCCGGAAATGATGCCCCATGAATAAGACATCATATCGAGAATCGGGGTTTCGCTGTTTGCAATAAGATAAGATATTACAACAAAAGCAAGGCAGACAATACGTGTTGCCGTTGCGGTTTTGTTATCGTTAAGGTTTTTCATCATTTTAGGCTTGATAAAGTCCATTGTGAGGGTTGATGAAGCAGTTATTGTGATTGATGAAAGAGTTGAAACAGAAGCCGCAATAAGAAGAACAAGGATAACACCTATGAGAATATCTGAGATTTCTGACATTGCGAGCATATTGGGAACAAGGTAATCGGTTTTTCCTGCTCCTGCACCGGGTATGTGGTCAAGACTCACGAAGAACAGCCTTGCAAGGGAACCGATAAAGTATCCGCCGCCTGCCACGATGAAGGCAAAGAAGGTTGAAATAACGGTACCTCTTTTAACCTCGTGGTCGTCTTTTATTCCGTAGTATTTGTGAATCATCTGAGGAAGTCCCCATGTGCCGAAGGAGGTCATGAGCACCGTTGCCCACAGGCCGATGTGATCAACCAAACCCAGCTCAAGCTGTGATGTTTTTTCTGCAATGGCACTGATGCCTTCTGTAAATCCGCCGACGGTGTTGCTTTTCATAACAGCAACAATGAGCATGATAACACCGACGAGCATAACCGCGCCCTGAATGAAGTCTGCCTTGAGTGTTGCACCGTAACCGCCAAGAATTACGATGAAAAGGGAAGCCAGAGCAATAACAATCATGCAGACCTGCTCGTCAACACCGAGAAGCACAGAGCATACACTTGTAAGACCTTTATAAACTGATGCTGAGTAGGGCACAAGGAAAATGAAAATTACCGCCACTGCAAAATTTTTCATGGATTTGCTTTTGAAACGTTTTTCAAACAGCTGGGGCATTGATTTGATTTCGAGCCGTCTTGCAACCTCTCTTGTGGGCTTTGCAAGAACCATCCATGCAAAAAGCGAACCGATAATTGCATTGCCTATACCGGGGAGAACACCCCATAAGCCGTATTTCCAGCCTGTACCGCCTGCATAACCGATAAACATAACGGCAGAAAAATAGGCTGTGCCGTAAGAAAAGGCGGAAAGCCATGCTCCTGCATTTCTTTTACCTACGGTGAAATCGGAGATGCTTTTTGCTTTTTTGGCATTGAGTATACCCACAAGGGCAATGAAAACAATGTAAACTGCAATTGTAATCCATATAACTGTTTTGTTTTGCATGTGTCAAACCTCACTTTAGTATTTTAAACCTTTAAAGCTTTAAAGTGTTGAATTTGAGGTATATGATACCACACAAAAATTCTTTTGTCAATAGAAAAACACATCTTCATTGGCGGTGAAGATGTGTTTTATGAATTTCTGTTTTTGCCGGTTATTAATCAAGAACGGACCAGTCACGGTTGGTTTGGTTTTTTACGGCTGCGGGATGAGACGGAAGAACAAATGCGGACGTTTCATGAAGCGTTTGGGAGTTGACAGTAAGATAAGCTTTTTTAGCTTTATTTCTTTTTACAAAAAGGGTATTGCCGGCTGAAAGGTCACCGTCTGAGAGAATGATGTTGTCTCTTTCTGTGAACAGAGAGGCTGCTCCGTAATCAATGTTGACACTGCAGTTAAAACGGTTAACTCCGTTTTTGTTTATGTGAATGTAGCTGAAGTCAGTGTCATCTTCTTTATAGCTTTGCAGGAAAAGTATATTTTCAACGGGATAGTTGAATTCATGATAGCCTGCAACGGTTTCAGAAATCAGCTCATTGTTAAGGTAAAGGGAGTATGAATCCTCATTTTCCTCATCTTCATTTTCTTTAAGATAAACAAATTTTCCGTCGGGAAGAATGTAAACAGAAAAATCCGATACATCCTGTGCAACAGCTTCAGGCTGTGAGGAAGCACTGAAGTCGGCCGAAAGTCTGTATAAGTCTGCCTCTTCATTGATTTCATCGTTGACAGTGAAATATATTTCGTTTTTGTCAAAAACATAACGGACGTTGTTAATATCATATATGTTTTTTGCCTTTTCAATGTGAAGGCTTTTGTTTTCAAAGCACATATAATGCTTTTCGTTCATAGCTGAGTCTGATGTGAGATAGGCGTGAAAGGATTTTTTGTAAGAGCCTTCAAGGGCAGACACAAGCTTTGACATGGTGACTTTTTTGAAGCTCTGCTTTTCACTTACGGAATATGTGCATAAAGCTCCGTCGGAATCCTCCTCAAAGTAAACATCGGAAACATTTTCGGCTACCTTGCGGGATTTCACGCCGTCATAGTAAAAAAGTGTGTAAAGTCCAACATAGGCACAGTCGCTTTTGTAAACTTCCTTTCTGATTTCATCACGGATAAGCTTTTCTTCAGAAATACCTGATTTTTTATCCCTTGAAGCCATATCGTCGATAAGGTAGTCGGAAAGAGGAAAGCTTGCCGAGAGCTTTGTGTAATAGCCTTTTCCTTCCTTGAAGCCTGTAGTCATATAAGGACTGACGGAAACGTCCTTAGCAATGAGAGCTTTTTCGCCTTCGGGGGTATGCTTTGTGAGCTTTCCTTTCTGAAGGCAGAAAAACTGGCTGAAATCATCGGCAACATATTCCACGGTTGCGTTTTTCAGAATAAGCTTCGGCTCTTCGCCTGCCTTATAAAGATACACATTACCTTTTGATGTTTCGTAAATAATGCAACCACCGTCGGCAGAAATGCTGTAAGAGGAAATGTTTTTGGCAATCAGCTCTACTTCACCGTCAATACCGATACGGTAAAGAAGAGAGCCGGCTCCCTCACCCTTAAGGCAGGTCACTGTGTCAAAAGCTGAATTTACAGTGTAAGAGGATACGTCCTCTGCAATTTTTTTTGCAGGCTCGTCGGGTGCTTCAAAATTAAAAAGGTAAAGGTCATAAACTGTGGAAAATCCGTCTTCGGAATGACGGTAGTTGTTGGGATAAACAAGAAGACTGTTGTCTTCTTTTATTAAAAGATTGTCTGTCACAGAAAAGCATAAAGAGGTTTCTTCGTCGGCTGTGTCAATTTCCATGGCACGGGCATAAGGCTTTGATGCATCGGCACACAGAATCCTTCCCTCTGAAATATAAATAACGGGATCAAAGTTTTTTCCGTAATGAACAAAGGAATTGTAAAAAGCTGCAAAGCCGGACAGACCAAGCACAAGGACAATAACAAGGGCAACGATAATTACTTTACGGCGCTTTGATAAAAACAGCCTTTTCTTTTCTCTTTTTATGCTGCGGGGCACTCCCTCGTGTGAAGATGGGATGTGGTTTGTTCCTTCAAAGCTGAAGCCGCATCGGCATAAGGTCTGGTCTTCTTCATTTTCTTTTCCGCATATGGGGCAGATTTTCATAGGCGTTCACTCCTTACTTATAATTTTAACAGTATAACGATGTTCCTGTCAATGAAAAAATCCTGTTATTAGCCTGATATTTTTTTATAAACATGTGGAAAAGTGAGAATTTATGTGATATACTTAATAAGTTAATGCAGATTATTTGTCTGCAAATCGGAAAAATAAATCAAGAGGTGCAAAAAATGAGCTTTAAAGAATTAATCATCAATGCAGGTTCTTCTTCACTTAAGTATCAGGTTTTTGAAATGCCTGAAGCAAGAGTTCTGGCAAAAGGTATTTTTGAACAGATCGGCACAGCCTGCACATTCACCCACAAAATTGACAAGGACGGCGAAGAAGTAAAGGTTCTTGACAAAAAGGCAGTAGATGCAAAAGACCATCACGATGCAATTTCCATTCTTCTTGAAACACTTACCGACAAAGAGAACGGCGTTCTCACTTCAATGGATGATATTTCCGCAGTAGGTCACAGAGTGCTTCACGGCGGCGAAGAGTTCAGCGGCAGTGTTGTTGTAACAGAAGATGTTAAGGCAGCAATCAGAAAGTGTATCCCTCTCGGCCCTCTTCACAATCCTGCAAACCTTATGGGTATTGAGGTGTGTGAAGAAATCATGAAGGGTATTCCTCAGGTTGCAGTTTTTGACACAGCCTTCCATCAGACAATTCCTGACTATGCTTATATGTATGCTCTTCCCTACAAATATTATCTCAAGCACGGTATCAGACGCTACGGCTTCCACGGTACCAGCCACAGATATGTAAGCGCAAGAACAACAGACTTCCTTATGAAGAAGTACCCCGGCAAATACAACGCAGACGAGCTTAAGGTTGTAACCTGCCATCTTGGTAACGGTTCTTCAATTTCTGCAATCAAGGGCGGCAAGTGCTTTGACACAACAATGGGTCTTACTCCTCTTGAGGGTATCATGATGGGTACACGCTCAGGCTCAATCGACCCTGCAATCATCGCAGTTCTTTGCGAAAGAGAAAACCTTACTGCTAAGGAGGTTGACACAATCCTCAACAAAAAGTCAGGTATGCTCGGCCTTACTGCAGAGTATGATGAAGACTTTAACGAAATTGAAGGCTCAGCAACAAGCGACAACAGAACAATTGAAGGTCGTTCAAAGAACGGCTGCAAGAGAGCTCAGCTTGTTGAAGCAATGCTTTGCCATCAGCTTGTTAAGTATATCGGCGGATTTGCTGCTGCAATGGGCGGCGTTGATGCTGTTGTATTCACAGGCGGTATCGGTGAAAACAATCCTCATTACCGTACAGCAGTTGCTGAAAAGCTCGGCTTTATGGGCACTGCAATCAATGAAGAAGCAAACAGTGTAAGAGGACAGGAAATTGAAATTTCAACAGAGGAATCACCTCTCAAGCTTCTTGTTATTCCCACTGATGAAGAGCTTCTTATCGCTCAGGACACATACGAACTTACAAAATAAAAAAAGCACCCGACAGGGTGCTTTTTTAAATGCAAAGTGTAAAGTGCAAAATGCAAAATTGCGCCGAACATTCGATTAAACGGGTAATTGCACACGCTGAATTTACTTTGTAGGGATACGGCGTGCCGTGTCCGCAATGCACCTCAGATGCCGTGAACTGCAAAAAGTCCCGTAGTTTTTCTTTTTCTATTGAAATTTACTGTGGGTATGCTATAATATTTCCGAAAACTAATGGGAAGTGATAAAAATGAACAACAAACCCGTTACCGCCATAATTGTAGGCGCAGGTCACAGAGCTTTTGTTTACAGTGAGCTTGCAAAGGTAAAGCCTGAGCTTCTTAAAATTGTGGGCGTTGCAGACCCTAATCCCGTGCGCCGAAAAAAGGCTATGAAGCATTTCGGCTTTTCTGAAGATATGTGCTTTGAGTCTGCTCAGGCACTCGCCGAAAAGGGTAAGCTTGCAGACGCCGTAATCAACGGTACAATGGATGAACAGCACATTGAAACTGCTGTGCCCCTTCTTGAAAAAGGCTACGATATGCTTCTTGAAAAGCCCTTTGCCGTCAATGAGGAGGAAATGCGTTATCTTGTTGATGTTGCAAAGAAAAACGGCTCAAAGGTTATGATTTGCCATGTTCTCAGATACACGCCCTTCTATTACGGAATCAAGGAGAGAATCGTCAAAGGTGAAATCGGTGATATTATAAATATCCAGACAAACGAGCATATTTCCTACCATCACCTTTCGACCTCTTATGTCAGAGGTAAGTGGGCAAACAGTGAAAAATGCCACACCACAATGCTTCTTGCAAAATGCTGTCACGATATTGACATTATGATGTGGATGATGGCTGAAACCGAGCCGACTCAGATAAGCTCCTTCGGCGGAAAATATCAGTTCAGACCCGAAAATGCTCCCGACGGGGCAGGCACTGTATGCATGAAGGACTGCCCTCATGTTGATTCCTGTGTGTATTCCACAAAACGCCTTTATATCGACCATCCTGACAGATGGAGCTTTTATGTATGGGATGCTCTTGAGCATATTGAAAATCCCACAATTGAAGATAAAATTAACCTTATGAGGTCTGATAATCCCTATGCACGTTGCATTTATAAATGCGATAACAATGTTGTTGACCATCAGAGTGTACTAGTTAACTTCAAAAGCGGAGCAACGGGAACACATAACATGGTGGGCGGTTCCTCGGAGCCGAGAAGACAGATACATATTATCGGCACAAAGGGTGAAATTTTCGGAAACTTTGAAGAATCAAAATTCACGGTGCTGAAAATCAATCCCTCTCCGGATGCGCACAATGAGGAATGCGATGTTGAGGTTGTTGACCTTAAGGTCAGCGGTGACATGGTTGGTGCCTACGGCGGTCACGGCGGCGGTGATGAAAGACTTTCAGAGGATTTTGTCAAGTTTATCCGCGGTGAAGAGCCTTCCCTTGCCTGCACCTCAATTTTTGATTCTGTTGCAGGTCACCTGAGTGTTTACCTTGCAGACAAGTCAAGGGAAAACGGCGGAGCACCGGAAAAGGTTGTTTTTTAAAAAGTAAAGTGAAAACGGATGTCAGCCGACATCCGTTTTTTTATTGCCAAAAAAAAACACACTCCCGATTTCTCGGAAGTGTGTGGAAATAATACAATCTGATTATCTCTTTGAGAACTGAGGTGCACGACGAGCGCCCTTGAGACCGTACTTCTTTCTTTCCTTCATTCTCGGGTCACGAGTGAGGAAGCCTGCCTTCTTGAGAGCGGGACGAAGTTCTTCGTCATACTGAAGAAGAGCTCTTGAAAGACCGTGACGGATAGCACCTGCCTGGCCTGTTACGCCACCGCCTGTTACGCGGCAAACGATGTCGAACTTCTCTGTTGTTTCTGTGAGATTGAGAGGCTGACGAACGATAAGCTTAAGAGTGTCAAGACCGAAATAATCGTCGATATCTCTGTCGTTGATTGTGATTTTACCTGTACCTGCATATACACGTACTCTTGCGATTGACTTCTTTCTGCGGCCTGTGCCGTAGAAGAACGGTGTTGTTTCGTACATTTACTTTTCC
>JAZSHC010000003.1:0-4371 GCA_045533065.1 Acutalibacteraceae bacterium | reverse complement strand
TTTGAACGCTGACCTCTTACGGGAAGGCCCTTTCTGTGGCGAATGCCACGATAGCAACCAATTTCAATAAGTCTTTTGATATCAAATGCTGTTTCTCTTCTGAGGTCACCTTCAACCTTGATGTTGTGGTCAATGTACTCACGAAGCTTTGAAACATCGTCTTCTGTGAGATCCTTAACTCTTGTGTCGGGGTTGATGCCTGTTGCAGCAACGATATCGCTTGCAGTTTTACGACCAATACCAAAGATGTAAGTAAGAGCAATTTCAATTCTCTTATCTCTGGGCAGGTCAACACCTGAAATTCGAGCCATTTTTCAGTTGCACCTCCTAAATTATTTGCGTCAAATTAGCCTTGGCGCTGTTTGTGTTTCGGATTTTCGCAGATAACCATAATCTTGCCTTTACGCTTGATTACCTTGCACTTTTCACATATTTTCTTTACAGAAGGTCTGACTTTCATAGGATTGCCTCCTTTAAATTCAAACTGTTAGGTTTTATTTTGATCTCCATGTAATGCGTCCGCGGGTCAGGTCATATGGAGACATTTCGACTGTGACCTTATCACCGGGAAGAATACGAATGTAATTCATTCTGAGCTTACCCGATATATGCGCTAAAATTTTGTGACCGTTTTCGAGTTCGACCTGGAATGTTGCATTGGGCAGAGCCTCAACAACAGTTCCTTCGATTTCGATCATATCCTGTTTTGACATAACTTTTACCCCTCCTGGGTCAATAGCTTATTAAGCGTTTTTCTAATCTTTCGATTTGTTGCCATTGAGTCACCGTCAAGGACGGTATCAGTGATTTGTATGTGCTTAGGATTTTTCTTCTTCGGACTTTCCAGTCCTCTGGCCTTTCCGTCACACACTAAAATCCTGTTCTGTTCAAAGCCTGCAATCACCAGCAGCTCACCTTTATCGTGACCTGCCATTGATTTTACAACCTGTCCTTTTTGTAAGTTCATCTTAAACTCCTTACACCTGTGTGAGGATTACGGGGCCGTCTTTTGTGATAGCCACTGTGTGTTCAAAATGAGCTGACAGCTTGCCGTCAGTTGTTTTGACTGTCCAGCCGTCGGGAAGGACTTTAATTTTTGCAGTGCCCTGGTTAATCATCGGCTCAATTGCGATTGTCATGCCCGGTAACAGGCGTACGCCTCGGCCGGCTGTGCCGTAGTTAGGCACGCTGGGATCTTCATGAAGAGCCTTTCCGACTCCGTGGCCCGTGTATTCACGGACAACACCGTATCCCCTTTCCTCACAATAGGACTGAACTGCATGGGCTATATCTCCGATTTTGCCGCCGGGGACCGCAAATTTGATTGCCTCATAAAGGCTTTCTCTTGTTGTGTCCATCAGCCGCTTTGCTTCGTCACTAATGTCACCGCAGGCAAAAGTGGCGGCATTGTCGCCGTTATAGCCGTTCTTCTTAGCTCCGAGGTCAATCGATACGATATCGCCTGACCTTAGAATGCGTTCCTTTGAGGGGATTCCATGAATGACCTCATCGTTTATGGAAATGCACGCAGTAGCCGGAAAGCCGTAAAGTCCGAGAAAGTTAGGTTCCGCACCCTGGCTTATTATATATTTATAGGCAATCTGGTCAATTTCCCAGGTTGAAACACCCGGTCTGACCGCCTCACCGGCCACCTTAAGCGCTCCAGCCGATATTCTGCAAGCCTCTTTCATTAAAGAGAGCTCGCGAGACGTCTTGAGCACTATCATGCATATTCCTCCAATGCTTTGAGGACAAGGGCTGATGTATCAGCAACTTCTTCCTGTCCTTCAACAATGAAAAGCTTGTTTTTCTTTTCATAGAAATCCTTAAGCGGTTCGGTCTGGCTGTGATAAACATCAAGTCTTTCCTTAACCGTGTCAGGATGGTCGTCAGCTCTGATGATAAGCTCTGCGCCGCAAGCGTTGCAGATGCCATCCTTTTCAGGCTTCTTATAAAGCAGGTGGTATGAATTTCCGCAAGCGGGGCATACTCTTCTGCCGCTCATTCTAAGAACGATTTTTTCATCGGGAACTTCAATGTCGATAACCTTATCGATTTCAATTCCCATTTCGTCAAGAGCTTCAGCCTGAGGGATTGTTCTGGGGAAGCCGTCAAGGATGAAGCCGTTTTTGCAATCATCCTCTGAAAGGCGTTCCTTAATAATTCCGATAACTACCTCATCGGGAACAAGCTGACCGTTATTGATGAATTCCTTGGCTTTGAGACCCATTTCTGTTTCAGCCTTTAAAGCTGCACGGATAATGTTGCCTGTTGAAATTGTGGGGATATTAAGGTGACTGCAGATAACCTCTGCCTGTGTGCCTTTACCCGCACCGGGAGCACCTAAAAGAATTAACTTCATGGTTATACTCTCCTTTTCTATTAGTCAAGGAAGCCCTTGTAGTGTCTCATCATCATCTGGCTTTCAAGCTGCTTAACTGTTTCAAGAGCAACACCAACAACGATGATAAGTGATGTACCGCCGAGTGAGATAGCCATTTCTGAACCGATGAGCTGTGTGAACAGTGAAACAAGGTTCGGGAAAAGAGCTACAACAGAAAGAAGAAGAGCACCGAGAAGTGTAATTCTGTTGAGGATCTTCTTAATATAATCGGCAGTGGGTTTACCCGGACGAAGACCGGGAATCATACCGCTGTTCTTTCTGATATTGTTTGCCATTTCAACGGGATTGTACTGAATGCTTGCATAGAAGTAAGCAAAGACGAGAATCAGGAAGAAATAAACAATAGCATAGAACCAGTGGGTTGTTTTGAACATGTTGAAGAATGTTTCCCAACCTGTTCCTTCAATTTTAGCTTCGTCAATGAACATCTGTACTGTGGGTACAACTGAAAGAATTGATGAAGCAAAGATAACGGGAAGAACACCGGACATATTAACCTTGATGGGGATATGTGTGCTCTGTCCGCCATACATCTTACGTCCAACAACACGCTTTGCATACTGAACAGGGATTCTTCTTTCAGCGTTGTCCATCCATACGATGAATGCGATCATTGCAAGAAGGCAAATAACAACGATGGGAACAAGTGCATAGTAAGCACCGCCTGCAAGAAGGTAGGTCCAGAGCATGTAGATCAGAGTGGGGATACGTGAAACGATACCTGCAAAAAGGATGATTGAAATACCGTTACCGATACCCTTGTCATTGATCTGCTCACCGAGCCACATAACAAATGTGGAACCTGCTGTGAGGCAAAGGATAATTACAATGCCCTGAAGAGCTGCTGAAAAGCCTGTGAACTGAAGGCCTTCTGCATCTGTTACGATGAGATCCTGAGCTCTGAGGTAAATGAAGTATGCAGTACTCTGTAAAAGAGCAAGGGCAATTGTTGTGTATCTTGTGATTGTTGCAATCTTCTTTCTGCCTTCTTCGCCTTCCTTTGAGAGTTTCTCAAGGGCGGGAATAGCAACTGAAAGAAGCTGGATGATAATTGAGCTGTTGATGTAGGGTGTGATTGACAATGCGAAAATTGTACCCATTGAGAATGCTTCACCTGTCATCATTGTAAGATAACCGAAGAAGGTTTCGTCTGTGTTTGAAACGATTGCTTCTGTGATATCTGTGAAGGGCACCGGAATTGCAGCGCCGATTCTGAAAATCAATACTATAAGTGCAGTGAAGAGCATCTTCTTACGAAGATCTGCTACCTTCCAAGCATTTATGAAAGTACTAATCATAATTACAGCACCTCGGTCTTTCCGCCTGCTGCCTCAATCTTCTGCTTTGCAGATTCACTGAAAGCGTTAGCCTGAACTGTAAGGCTCTTTGAGATTTCGCCGTGACCGAGAACCTTTACACCGTCAAGAGCCTTTTTAACAAGACCTTTTTCGATGAGTGATTCAACTGTTACTGTTGCGCCTGCTTCATAAGCTTCTTCAAGAGCAGCAACGTTAACAATTGCCATTTCTGTACCGAAGATATTGTTGAAGCCTCTCTTCGGAATTCTTCTCTGAAGGGGCATCTGGCCACCTTCAAAGCCGGGACGCATGCCTCTGCCGGCACGTGCCTTCTGACCTTTGTGACCTTTACCGGCAGTTTTACCCTGGCCGGAAGCAGGACCACGACCGATACGCTTACGCTCCTTGGTTGAACCTGCTGCAGGTGAAAGTTCATGCAATTTCATTCTTACGCACCTCCTCAATTATGCTTCGGTGGTTTCAATAAGGTGAGAAATCTTCTTCACCTTACCCTGAGTCTGGGGGTTGTTCGGCTGAACGGAAACGTCGCCGATTTTCTTAAGACCAAGTGCATGGGCGGTAGCAATCTGATCTTTCTTTGAACCGATAAGGCTTTTTACGAGCTTTACCTTTACATCTGCCATCTTGAACGCCCTCCTTAACCTAAGA
>JAZSHC010000032.1:0-51309 GCA_045533065.1 Acutalibacteraceae bacterium | reverse complement strand
CATGGCTACGATCCGACTTATTATCGGTGGTGACAGGAGACAGGAAATTCTTTTTGATATATTCATAAAAAAAGGTTATAAATGTCTTTTTGAAAATGATGACGTAAACAAAGCTTTAAAATTGCTCCAAAAAACAGATGTTGCAGTTTTTCCTGTACCATTTTCAAAAGACGGTAGAACTGTTTATTCAAACAATGTGAATTTTAGTCCTGATATTGAAAGGTGCTTTCAAAGGATAAATAAAAAAGCAATTGTATTTGCAGGAAATATAAAAAAAGATACAATAGAAATATTTGAAAAAAACGGAATTAATATTTACGATATATGCAAAGATTCAGCTTTTTCTGAATATAACGCACTTCTTACGGTTCAGGGGGCAGTTAAGGTTTTGTTTGATAATACCGAATGTCTTCTTGCAGGAAAAAAAGTACTCATTACAGGCTTCGGAAGAATAGGAAAAGCCTTGGGCGTTATGCTGAAAAATATGAATATGGAAGTATGGATTGCCGCAAGAAATCCAATGCAGCTGAAAATGGCAGAAAGTATAGGACTAAGAAATATACGGTTGAATTCTTTGAGCACTGCAATTAATTATTTTGATTACATTTTCAACACTGTACCTGAAATTATTTTTTCAAAAAAGGATATATCGGCAGTCAAAAACAGTGCCGTTTATTTTGAACTTGCCTCGAAGCCCTTCGGCGCTGAAGAAAATGATTTTATTTCAGAGAAAAAGAAATATGTATTTGCTGGTGGTTTGCCTGGAAAACATGTTGCATTTTCTGCCGCGGAAATTATTTCTGAAATTATACTCAATACTTTAGAAAGGGGATATGAACATGGATAAAAAATTAACTTTCGGTTATGCCATTACAGGTTCGTTTTGTACATTTGAGCGTGCATTAAAGCAAATCAGATATCTTGTTGAAAAAGGCATAAATGTGATTCCGATTATGTCATTTAATGCTTATGGACTTGATACGCGTTTCGGAAAAGCTGAATATTTCAGAGATACGATAGAAAAAATCACGGGAAACAGAATAATCTCAACTCTGACCGATGCAGAGCCAATAGGGCCTAAGAAGCTTACAGATCTTATTATAGTGCTGCCTTGCACAGGTAACACTCTTTCAAAATTAAAAAACGGTATATATGATACGCCTGTAACGCTTGCAGTAAAATCCCATCTCAGGAATCAAAAACCTGTGCTTATTGGTGTGTCGTCTAATGATTCACTTACAACAACAGCTAAAAGCATTGGTGAACTCATGAATTATAAAAACTATTATTTTATACCCATGAGTCAGGATGATCCTGACAAAAAGCCGTTTTCTGTTGTATGCGATTTTGAAAAGACATATGAGTCTGCAATGCTGGCATTAAACGGAAAGCAGATGCAGCCCATGATATTTTAAACTCGGTTCTGCATTGACAAACTTATGCACATAATAATTTGTTGACAATGGCTGAACAGGATGATAAAATAAAATCGTAAATGGTACCAAAAAGGAGGAAGAATATGAAACTTTATATAAAACAGAAGGTTTTTTCATGGAAAGATAAATTCATGGTTTATGATGAACAGGGCAGAGAAAAATATTATATTGAGGGCGAATTTTTTTCTTTGGGTAAAAAGCTTCATGTTTTTAACAATCAAAACACAGAGGTTGCTTTTATTCAGCAAAAGATTCTCAGTTTTATGCCTCGCTTTTTTGTTTATGTTAACGGAACAGAGGTTGCAGAAATAGTCAAAAAATTCACCTTTTTCAAACCGAAGTACAGTATCGAAGGTTTAGGCTGGGATATTGACGGAAACTTTATTGCCCATGATTATGTTATTTCTAAAAACGGACGTACCATAGTAGATATTCATAAGCAGTGGATGACGTGGGGTGACTGCTATGAGCTTAATATTGCTGACGCCGGTGATGAGATTGTAGCGCTTGCTGTTGTGCTAACCATTGACTGTGTTATGGATGCGGCACAAGCAGCTGCGGCATCTAATTGATAAAAGAAAAAAACCACCGATGAATGCTGAGTGCTTTTGTTGCACTTAATATTCATCGGTGGTTTGATTTTTAAATAAATGAGTGTTCAACTCTGACTACAAGGTTTACTGTGCAGTCATATTCCTTAAAAAGCTTCTTTATATCTGAAAGTATTTCACTGTTATTCTTTTTACTGTCAGGTACAGGCACTACCAAATCAAAAATCAGATTTGTATGAGATGGGCCTTTGACCATTTTAAAATCGTGAAATGAGTATTCTTCGTTATAGCTTTTAATGATTTTCTCAGTAATTTGTTTATACTCGTTCACCTGTTCGTCATCAATAACTATCGGGTCCATATGTATGCATATCAGTATATCCATTTTTTCCATGACTTCAACTTCTATGTTATCGATTATGTCATGAATTTCAAGAATATCTGCATCTGACGGTACTTCTGCATGAACTGATGCAATTCTTCTGCCGGGGCCGTAATCATGAACAATAAGATCGTGTATACCTACAATTGCGTTTTCTTTTGTAATAATTTCTTCAAGCTGCTTTACGGTTTCTTCAGAAGGTGCCTGACCAAGAAGGGGACCCATAATATCTTTTACGATGTTTATCCCTGCCATAACGATTATTCCCGAAACAACAATACCTATCACACCGTCGGCGCTTTTAAACGGCGTGAAATAAGATATAACCAGAGCTATCATTGTTGCAACTGTTGAAAGCGCGTCGTTTATACAGTCTTTTTTAACTGCCTTCATATTGAGGTTGTCGGTTATTTTGTAAATGTTATGGTTGAAGTACCCCATCCATAATTTTACTGTTGCGGCAACAGCAAGTATAAGAAGATTCCACGCACTGAAATAAATTTCTTCAGGATGTAACAATTTGGATACTGAGCTTTTTAAAAGTTCAAAGCCCATGGTAAAAATAAGAAAGGCTACAACGAGAGCTGAAATATATTCCATTCTTCCGTGTCCGAAGGGGTGTTCCTTATCAACGGGCTTTGATGAAAGCTTTGCACCAAGAATTGTTACAATGTTTGAACCTGCATCTGAAAGATTGTTAATGGCATCAGCAGTGATTGAAACTGAATTTGTAACTGAGCCTACGAGAAATTTAAATATACAAAGAATTACATTGCATACAATGCCGATAGCACCGCTCATTACACTCAATTTTTCTCTTGCTTCACTTTTATCCCATTCTTTTTTGTTTATGATATTTTCAATTGATTTTGTTCCCATATTATCTATAAACCTCCGTGTTAATTGTATTCAGCAAATAAATATACTATGCTGAAAATCAGCTTGGCACTATTAAAGCGCCAAGCTGTGTCGTTTACAGGTTTTTGAAATATTCTTTTATTTCTGCACTTCTTCCGCAGGAAAGTCTTCCTTCAGGACAAACACCGGTCAGATAACAACTTGGACCGTAGTGGATGAAAAGCTCAGGGGAAATTTTACGAAGCTTTGAAAGAAAATCAATGGCGTATTCCTGAATTTCCCACTGTGCTCTGGTACAGGAACGCAGACGGAAGAACAAAAGCATTTCTCTTGCGTTCATTGTTGTTACAATATCGAGAGTATTGCCGCTCAGAACAAGATAAATCAAAGCATTTTCATCATATCCTTTGGCCTTGAAAGCTTTAAAAAGTTTTTCCATTTTTTCAAAGCAGGAGCAATAAAGTGAAAGACAGTCGGTATTGTTCTTCACGGTTTCGGGAACAACATAGTCATTCCTTCTTGTTTTGATAAGATTAGGTACGCATATGCTTTGAATTCTGTGTCTTGCAAAGTGAGTCAGACAAGCAAGGGAGACTCTGTTGAAGCGCACTGTACAATTAAAGCTTTCAAGCGCTCTCGGTCTTGAACATGATGTAAGCGAAGAGAGAATAGTTCTTACATTTTCTTTATCAGAGATAATTTCTTCGATTTCAGCGGGTGAGTAGTTACTCTGTTCAATAAGAGCAGTACGGCAAATGTTCTTTTCGGCATCACTTGTAACTGAAAGTACTTCACATTTTTCGTCAGAAATATATTCGTCGGTTTTGTTGAAGTCAAAAGTGTATGCATCGCGGTATTTTTCACCCTTTGCTTCAAAATCAGAGAAAATGCCCGGAGTTTTCTCTCTTGCCTGGGCAAGAAGAGAAAGTCCGATATCATGGATTTCCTTGATTTTGCTGCCTCTGCCGTAAATCATAGCATTGAGAACATTTACAAGCTCACGTCCGTTAAGCGAGCAGTAAAAATTACTGTAAAAGCAATAAGGGAGAACAAAACGTGCATCTTCTTTGGGTATGCCTGAGTCGCAAAGCTTGATGTAAGCGTCAAAAAGCTCATTCATTGTTTTTTCATATTCTGTTTTATCGGACGAATTGTTGAATTCGGGCATATAGTATCCGCAGTTGCTGAAATCAACATAACGGCGAGACTTTACCGTGAAAGATGCAAGTCTGAATTCAATCATAAACTGTTCAACAACAACAGACACATTTTCAAATGCAAGATTAAAAAAAGCATGCTCAATTGTTGATGTGTGTCCTGATCTGGTTACCTTTCCGATAAGGTTGGTGTTTTTTTCTTCATCATGACTTCTTTCAAATATTTCAAGTGCCGTACCGTTTTGGGTAGAAATTCTTCCCGAAGCAGCACATACATCCTGTGTGCAATCAGTGATGCCTATGATATAAGCTCCGTTTTTTGCCACAAAATCACATCCTTATAATTATTTATTATATTGTATTGTATATTAAAGATTTTGTCAATAATATCAATCTGAAACTAAAAACTAAAATTTTATTAAAAAGCATTGAATTAAACGTCAAAAGTTGATATAATCTTATGGATTATAAATTGGGGGAGTATGTATGATTAAACGAAATGAGAACATGACAGTAAGCGTTAAAGTTAAAATGAGAGACGGAAACGGTCATGCCACAATCAAAGAGATTCTCAACAAAGATGAATATAAAGGTGCGTCAAGACTGGTTGCAACTATTACTCTCGAACCGGGATGCTCAATCGGCAGCCATGTTCATGAAAACGAAGAAGAAATTTTTTATATAATTCAAGGTACTGCTACCTATGACGATAACGGTACAACCGAAACTTTAAACGTCGGCGATTCCTGCATTTGTCTTAGCGGTGAAAAGCATTCAATAGCAAACCTTGAAAAAGAGGGAAATCTTGTTGTTTTCGCAGTTATTCTTACATATTGATTGGGAGATATAAAAAATGGGCAAAATTATTGTAATTGAAGGACTTGACGGAAGCGGAAAATCCACTCAGGCAAACCTTCTTAAGGAATACCTTAATTCAAAAGGCACAGAAACTTATACTCTTGACCTTCCCTGTTATAACGATACATCAAGTGCATTGGTTAAAATGTATCTCGGCGGTGAGCTTGGTGATAAGCCCTCCGATGTCAATGCTTATGCAGCTTCAACCTTCTATGCTGTTGACCGTTACGCAAGCTTTAAAAAGCATTGGGAGAAGGAATATAATTCTGACAAAATTATCGTTGCTAACAGATACACAACATCAAATGCTTCTCACCAGATGACAAAACTCAGTGAAAGTGATTGGGACAGCTATCTCCAATGGCTTTTTGATTTTGAATATAATAAAATGGGAATTCCTGCACCGGATCTTGTTATATATCTTGAAATGCCCGTTGAAATTTCGCAGAAGCTTCTTTCAAAAAGATATCAGGGTGACGACAATAAAAAAGATGTTCATGAAAGAGATGTTGAATATCTTGTTTCCTGTCATAAAGCTGCCGCTTACGCAGCAGAAAAGCTTGGTTGGAATATAATCCATTGCGGCAAAGACGGTGAAGCTTTGCCTGTTGAGGAAATTGCAAATGCGGTTATCGGAACCATTGAAAGGAACCTGTTTAATGATTGATTTTCACAGTCCCACAATTGCGGATAAGAAATGGATTGACTTAAAAATTGCTGAATCCGGTTTTCTTACATGTGAATATACTTTCGGTAATATTTTTTCATATACTGCAAAAATTGATATTGGTGTTGCAGAAGTGAACGGTTGTCTTGTAACAAGATGCTGTTTTGCTGAAAATTATGCAGAATACTGTTTCCCTGTTGGCAATGGCGATATAATCAAAGCGATTGATGAAATTATTAAAGACGGTAAAGAAAAGGGTATACCTTTCGGAATTTTCGGTATGAATACCGAAAATGCAAAGCTTCTTGAAGCACATTTTTCTCATTGCTTCGATATAACTCTTGTGCGTGATTGTTTTGATTACATTTATCTTTCAGAGGATCTTATAAATCTTAAAGGAAAAAAGTATCAGCCCAAGAGGAATCACATCTCATTTTTTATAAAGAATAACAACTGGTCATACGAAGCAATCACAAACAGTAATAAGCATGAATGTTTATTGATGAGCGAAGATTGGCTTAATAAAAGTGAGAGTGAATATAAGGAAGACCTTGTTTCTGAATTAGCTATAATAAAAAAAGTATTTGATAATTATGATGAGCTTGGTTATGTGGGCGGACTTCTGAGATGCGACGGTAAAGTTGTTGCATATACCATGGGAGAGAGAATGAACAGTGATGTTTTCTGCGTTCATTTTGAAAAGGCCTATGCAGATATAAGAGGTGCTTATCCCATGATAAATCAGCAGTTTGTCAAAAATGAACTGTCCGGCTATAAGTATATTGACCGTGAAGATGATGTCGGTTCAGAAAATCTGAGGAAGGCAAAGCTTTCTTATCATCCTGCGCTCCTTCCCGATAAATATGAGGCGGTGTTCAGAAATGCTGATTGATATGCATGAGTATAAAGAAAGTCTTGCTGATTTGTGGCATGTTGTTTTCGGTGATGATTACAGTTATATAAACCGTATTTTCGATGATGAATATAAAAATGATATTCTTTGCTTTTCTCATATAGAAAACGGCAAGGCGGTTTCTGCTTTTTATCTTCTGAAAAACACACTCAGATGTGATAACTATGATTATAACGGATTTTATCTTTATTCTGCGGCAACATTACCCGAATACCGTAAAATGGGTTTAATGAGTAAGCTTATACATGAAGCTCTTGAATACTGCAAAAGTGAAGATGTTGACTTTGTGAGCCTTGTGCCTGCAAACGACGGGCTTTACTCATATTACAATAAATTCGGTTTTCGGGAAGCTATGTATCGTTGGAAAAATATTTTTCAGTCGGCATATGATCAGAAATTCTGTTTGGAACATATTCCCGATGTGAATTCCGTAATGGATTTCAGAAGAAACTATAAGGGAAATATGATTAATTTCAGAGATTCAGCTTACAGTTATGCCATTGAATCTTCTAAAAGCGGGAATACGCATTTCTATCGTTTATCTGACACTGCATTTTGCTTGTCAGATGATAATGGCGGATTTGTTTATGAGTTAATTTGTGATGAAGACAAAATTGAAGATGAGATCAATAAATTGCTTATGCACACGAAAGAAACTTTTTGTACGGTGATGTCACCTTATGATATGAGTAAATTTTCTGTTTTCTCCGTTGCTGAGAAATACGGTATGATTTATCCGATTAATAAAAGATTGGTCAGGGAATGGAAGTTTACTGACATTTATATGAATTTTGCTTTGGATTAAGGAGATTTTAAAATGGTATACTGTTTTTTAGCCGATGGCTTTGAGGAAATTGAAGCAATTGCACCTGTTGATATGCTGAAAAGAGCAGAAATAGAAGTAACAACTGTAGGTGTAACAGGTAGTGTTATAACAGGAGCTCACGGTATAAAGGTTGTTGCTGACTGTGAAGTGTCGGATATTGTTCTTGACAGTAATTTAGAATGCATTATTCTTCCCGGCGGCATGCCCGGTGCTCTTAATCTTGAAAACAGCACTGCAGTACAGAATGCAATTGATTATGCTGTAAATAACGGTAAGTTTGTTTGTGCAATTTGTGCGGCACCTCAGATATTAGGCCATAAGGGTCTGCTCAAGGGTAGAAACGCAATTGCTTATCCGGGCTTTGAAGGTGAACTTGAAGGGGCTGAAATAAGCTCTGATTATGTTGTGTGCGACGGCAAATTTATCACCGCTAAAGGTGCCGGTGTTGCAGTTGATTTCGGACTTGAAATTGTTGCTCGGCTTAAGGGCAGAGATAAGGCTGATGTAATCAGAAGTCAGATTCAGTCAAAATGAGTTTAAATAATAAAGCTTCTCTCAGAGCAAGATACCGCGAAATTCGAAATAATATTCCATCGAGAGATGAAAAAGAGAAAATAATCAGCAATTTATTTTTAGATTCTGATTTGTACAGAAAATCCTCATCGGTTTTTCTGTATTATGCTTGTGGCAGTGAAGTTTGTACGGATAAGATTTTTCATCATGCTCTCTCAGACGGTAAAAAAGTCGCTTTCCCTTATTGTAAAGACAGGAACGGTAATATGGACTTTTACTTTGTTGAGAGCTTTGATGACCTTAAAAACGGCACTTTCGGAATAAAAGAACCCTCCATTAATAAATGTCAAAAGGCTTTCAGTGATGAAAAATCAATATGTGTTGTTCCGGCCTTATGCTTTGACAGACAGGGTGGGAGGATCGGCTACGGCAAAGGCTATTATGACAGATTCATTTCTGAATTTACAGGTATAACTGTCGGAATTTGTTTTGAAGAATGTGTTGTTGAAAAAATTAACCTTGATGAACACGATAAAAAAGTGAACTATCTTATCACAGATAATAAAATATATATTTTCAATCAGAAGGAGGAATAATTATGGATGACCGTTTCCGTAACGAGGGTACAGATTTTACACCTGATTCATATTATCCCGAAAAATCACGCACTTTAGGCGATTTCAGTGAGAACATCGATTCAAACGGTGCTGTTCATGGAGCTCCTTCAGCTCCTAAACCAAAAAAATTCGAGGTACATATAGCAGACTTTGATGATATACCTGCTGAAAAACCTGCCTCTGTGAATAAAGCTGCACCGCAGAAAAGTGCACCTGCAAGACAAGTTAATAAAACTCATGCAGGTCGCTCGGTTCAAGGCCAAAAAAAGCCTGCTTCCTCTTCGGGAAAAAACGGTGCTGTCAGAAAAACTGCTGCCACAACAGGTCAGACAAGACGAGCATCAGGAACTTCTAAAAGTACAACAGGCAGGAAGCCTGCACCGGCAAAAAAGACTTCGCAAGCTTCTCAGAGAAAGAAAAACAGAAGAAAGTATAACTTTGTCAAGGGCTTGCTTATTACCTGTGTTTGTCTTATTTTTATCTCAATTATAACGGTTACTGTTTCTACGGTTGCACTTTCGGTTATCAATGATATTCTTGTTATTGATGCAGATGATAATTCATCTGTGCTTATAGAAATTCCTGAAGGTGCTGATTACGATACCGTTTTCAACATCCTTGTTGAAGAAGGTCTTGTAAAACAAAAGTTTTTAACCGATATTTTCTGCAGATTCAGACATTATGATAAAATTGATGTTTACAAAGACGGTGTTTTTGTTGAGACAAAGAAGATTCAGTATGAGCCCGGCAACTATTACCTTGATGCTGATGCCGGTGTTGAAAATATGCTTGAGACTATCATGGTACGAAACAACTATGCTAAGGATACAATTCGTCTAACTTTCCCCGAAGGCTGGAGCATTGCAAAGGTTTTTGAAAAAATCGAAAAGTATGATGTTTGTGAGGCTGACAAGCTTTATGCAAACCTTGAAATTATCGGAAATCAATACGGTTTTATATCAGACATTCAAAATGTCAGCGGTAGATATCTCAAAGCAGAAGGCTACCTTTTCCCTGACACATATGATTTCTATATAGGTGAAAATGCAAGTTCTGTTTTAAAGAAGCTTTTCAATAACTTTGAATCCAGATGGACTGCAGAGTATGATACAAGACTCAAGGAGCTTGGCATGACTAAAGATCAGATTATCAATATTGCTGCCATCATTCAAAGAGAAGCCAAGGATGGAACACAGATGGGTGTAATTTCATCTGTTATTCATAACAGACTTCAGGACAGTGCCACCTATCCTAACCTTGAAATGAACTCAACCAGAGATTATATTTCCTCACTTAAAGACTATAATCTTTTCTCAGATGTTTATTATTCACTTTATCTTGAAAAGTATAATACCTACAGCCAGCCGGGGCTTCCTCCCGGACCTATCTGTAACCCGGGTAAAACTGCAATTGAAGCAGCTCTCTATCCGTCTGATACGGATTATTACTTCTTCTGTCATAATACTTCAACAGGTGAAATTTATCTTGCTGAAACTGCAGATGAGCATCTTGTCAATACTTCGAAAGTCCTTTACGGAAATATAGAGGGTTAAGGAATGAATAAAAATATTAAAAAGACGGAGCTTCTTGCTCCGGCCGGTGATATGGAAAGACTTGAAGCCGCTGTAAGATACGGTGCAGATGCTGTGTATCTCGGCGGCACAGTTTTCGGTATGAGAGCAGGCCCTGCAAACTTTACCGATGAAGAGCTTCATAAGGCTGTTGCTTTTGCCCACGGGCATGGAGTCAAAGTGTATCTCACATGCAACATATTGCCGAGAAGCAATGAGCTTGAACTGCTTCCTGATTTTTTAATAAATGCAAAGCAGGCCGGTGTTGATGCTTTTATTATTTCGGATTTAGGCGTGCTTGAATATGCAAAGAAATATGCACCGGAAGTTGAAATACATATTTCAACTCAGTGCGGTATAGTAAATTATGCTGCAGCGAATGCTTTTTATCAATTAGGTGCAAAAAGAGTTGTAACTGCACGTGAACTCAGCATGAACGAAATTCGTACTATGAGAGAAAATATCCCTGAAGATATGGATATTGAATGCTTCGTTCACGGCGCAATGTGCGTCTCATTTTCAGGCAGATGCCTTATATCAAACTATCTTGTTAACAGAGATGCTAACAGAGGTGAGTGTGCTCAGCCCTGCAGATGGAATTACCGCCTTGTTGAAGAAAAAAGACCCGGACAGTATTTCCCTGTTGGTGAAGATGAAGGTGGAACATATATCCTTAACTCAAAGGATATGTGCATGATTGAGCATATTCCTGAGATGATAGATGCAGGTATAACAAGCTTTAAAATTGAAGGTAGAGCAAAGTCGGCTTATTATGTTGCAGTTGTTACAAATGCATACAGAATGGCAATTGATGCATACTTCGATAACCCGACAAAGGACTTCAAGCCTGAGCAGTGGATACTTGACGAAATGAGAAAAGTCAGTTACAGAGATTACTGTACGGGATTTTTCTATGATGATCCTTCTCAGAATGCTCAGATAAGCTACAAAGGCGGTTATAACAGAGAATGGGATGTTATGGCCGTTGTTGAAAAGTGGGAAAACGGAGTAGCTTACTGTACACAGAGGAACAGGTTTTTTGAAGGTGATGTGCTTGAATGTATGATTGCCGGTAAAAAGCCGTTTTCCGTTACAGCAAAAAACATGAAAGACGCTGAAGGAGAGTCTATTGATTGCACAAGGCATCCGATGATGAATTTCACTTTTGAATGCGCAACACCCCTTGAGCCTCAGACTCTTCTCAGAAAGCAAAGAGAAGGAATTGACAGAGTAATTATATGATTTAAGCCCGATAGTTTACTTTTGTATTCTGTCGGGTTAATTTTTATGTGTGTGAAAAAAATATTTTATAAAAATTTTAAAAATAATTGTTTAAAACAGTTGGCATATTATAATTTTTGTTATATAATGTATCAGTATAATTATGTACGGAAGTATGTCCGGAGGTGTATTATGGCTGCAAAATATTCTGTTTCTCTTGCAAAGATATTAAAAGATAATCAGTTTGAAACCTTGTATCTTCCTAAGGACCCGACTGAGATTTTTATTACTTCTCCCGATGTTCACAGACCTGGTCTTACGATTGCAGGCTACGATAATTTTTTTGATAGCGCAAGAATTAATTTTATGGGTAAAGCAGAAGTTGAGTTTGTCAACAGCTTTCCTGAAAATATAAGTTATGAAATGGTTGAAAAATATATTTCAAAACAGCCTGCTTGTATCATTGTTGCCAGAAGTCTTGAATGTCCCAAGCCGATTCTTGAGCTTGCTCCGAAATACGGTGTGCCTGTGCTTAAAACTGCAGATTCAACATCTCGCTCAATGGCGGCAATAATTGCATATCTCAATGTTGAGCTTGCCGAAAGAATAACTCGTCATGGTGTTTTTGTTGAAGTTTACGGTGAAGGTGTTCTGATTCTCGGTGATAGCGGTGTCGGTAAGAGTGAAGCTGCTGTTGAGCTTATTAAAAGAGGTCACAGACTTATAGCTGATGATGCTGTTGAGATAAAGAAAACAAGCTCAAGAACAATTGTCGGCTCTGCACCTGATAATATAAGGCATTTCATTGAGCTCAGGGGTATCGGTATAATCAATGCCCGTCGTATTTTCGGTATGGGTGCTGTTAAGCTTAATGAAAAAATAGATATGGTTATTCAACTTGAGCCTTGGGACAGTGACAAGGTTTATGACAGAATGGGTATAGAAAACGAATATACCGAAATTCTCGGAATAAAGGTGCCGTATACAGTTGTTCCTGTTAAACCGGGTAGAAACCTTGCTGTTATTATAGAAATTGCAGCAATGAATAACCGTCAGAAGAAAATGGGTTACAATGCGGCAAGAGAGCTTATGCACAATCTCGGAATGGATGACGATATTATTCCTCAGGAAGATGAAATCAAACTGTGGGGAAATTTTTAAGAGGTGAATATTATGTATAAAGTTGGAGTAGATTTAGGCGGAACAAATATTGCCGTTGGCGTTATCAACGACAGTTATGAAATTATCGGCAGAAGCAAGGCTAAGACAAACATGCCCCGTCCCGCAGCTGAAATTTTTGATGACATTGTAAAGTGTGTTAAGGCTGCAGCTGAGAATGCGGGCATCAGTCTTGATGATGTTGAGTGCATCGGCATTGGAACTCCCGGTTCTGTAGATAAAGAAAATGGCGTGATTATGTATGCCAATAATCTTGATTTTTATAATGTTCCTGCGGTTGAAATGATTAACAGTCAACTGCCCGGTATCAAGGTATACCTTGAAAATGACGCTAACTGCGCTGCTCTTGGTGAAGCACTTGCAGGCTCAGGTAAAGGTAAAAACAGTTTTGTTGCCGTAACTCTCGGTACCGGTGTTGGCGGAGGCGTTGTTCTCGACGGCAAACTCCTTACAGGCTGTAACGATGCCGGCGGTGAAATCGGTCACATTGCAATTAAATTTGACGGTGAACAGTGCAACTGCGGAAGAGTGGGCTGCTGGGAAAGATATGCATCTGCAACAGCTCTTGTCAACCAGACCAAAGCCGCAATGCTTGAGCATAAAGACAGTATTATGTGGGAGCTTTGCGACGGTAAAATTGAAAATGCAGGTGGCAGAACTGCATTTGACGGTATGCGCGCAGGGGATAAGTATGCTAAGGAAGTGTGCGACAATTACATTTATTATGTTGCTGTCGGTGCCGCAAATGTTGTGAATATTTTTCAGCCTGATATGCTTTGCTTCGGTGGCGGAATCTGTAACGAGGGCGACACACTTCTGAAGCCTCTTGAAAAGCATGTTGCCGCTATGAGATATTCAAAGAATCACGAAATTCAGACTGAAATCTGCAGAGCAATGCTCGGTAACGATGCAGGTATTATCGGTGCTGCACTTGTTAAGTATTAATTTGGAGGAAAACTCTTGACAGAATTTATTGAATTATTAAAAAATTCGGGCGTTGCTTTCACAGAAAATGAGCCTATGAAAAATCACACCTCCTTTAAAACAGGCGGTGCGGCAGAGGTCTTTATTATACCGAAAGACGAAAATGAACTTATTACAGTTCTGAAGCTGTGTAAGGATTTTTCAATGAAGCCTTTTATTTTAGGTAATGGAAGCAATGTTCTTGTCAGTGATGACGGAATAAGAAACAGACCTGTAATACACATAGGCAAAGCCTTCAGCTTTATCAGAAATATAGATGAAACAACTGTAGAGGTCGGTGCGGGTGCAAGTCTTACAGCGCTTTGTAATTATGCACTTTCCAAAGAACTTTCAGGTCTTGAATTTGCCTATGGTATACCCGGTTCCTGCGGCGGTGCTGCTTATATGAATGCAGGCGCCTACGGCGGAGAAATGAAAGATGTACTTCTTCAGTGTAATCACGTTGATATTAACGGTAACGTGGGCAGCTTTTCAGGTGATGAGCTTAAGCTTTCATACCGTCACAGTGTTTATACAGATTCTGATTATATTATTACTTCAATTATTGTAAAGCTTCACAAAGGCAACAAGGAAGAAATTGAAGATAAAATGCGTGATCTTATGGGTAGACGAATCGATAAACAGCCTCTTGAGTACCCGAGCGCTGGCAGTGTTTTCAAGCGCCCCGAAGGATATTTCGCAGGTGCGCTCATTGAACAAAGCGGCCTTAAAGGCAAGCGTATTGGCGGTGCAATGGTAAGTGAAAAGCATGCAGGCTTTATTATTAATTATGATAACGCCACTACAACAGATGTACTTGAGCTTATCAGGTACTGTCAGAATACAGTTAAAGAAAAGTTCGGTGTTGAACTTGAAACTGAAATTAAATCCATAAATTAATTATATTTAAATAAGGATATCTAAAAATACAGCAGGAGGGTAAAATGTCTTTTTCATCGGATATAAAAAATGAGCTTATTAAAATAGAAGATATGCCCGAGTGCTGTGTTCATTCAATGGCATACGGTATGCTTTTGTTCGGCAGGAGCTTTAATCTTACTGGTATTTCTCTTATGACAGACTATAACGGTGTTGCTGATAAGTATACAGATGTTATTGAAAAAGCATCCGGTATAAAAGCAACAAAAACAGTGTCAGAAGCCGGCAAAATTACTGTTGATTTCCCTGATTCCTTACAAAGAAAGGCAGTATTGGCTGCGTTCTCTTCATCGGGTAACGAAAGAACAATGCGTATAGACAGAGGAAACCTTTCTAATGAAGGTCCTGACAGCGAAAACGGATTTGGTTGTTGTGACGCTGCTTTTCTCAGGGGAGCTTTTCTTGCTTGCGGTACGGCTTCAGATCCCAATAAAAGTTATCATATCGAGTTTGTTGTACCTTTTAAAACATTAAGCCTTGACCTTCTTAAGCTTTTGACGGAATACGGTCTTAAAGCCAAGCATATGGTCAGAAGGTATGTTAATGTTATTTATATAAAAGACAGTGAAAGCATTGAAGATCTTCTTACGATTATGGGTGCTACAAACGCATCGATGGAAATAATGAATATCAAGATTTATAAAGATATTCGCAATCTTACAAACAGACGGAATAATTTTGAAAGTGCAAATCTGCTCAGAACTGCTGATGCAGCATTTGATCAGGTTTCAGCCATTGAGCATCTTAAAAAATGCGGTGTCTTTGCTACATTAACCGATGACCTCAGACAGGTTGCACAGCTCAGGATAGATAATGAAGATTCAAGTCTTCGCGAAATTGGTGAAATGTGCTCACCGCCCATGAGCCGTTCCGCTGTTAACCACAGACTTAAAAGGCTTATTGCAATTTCAGATAAGCTGAAAGAAGAAGGAAATAATACCAATGAATAAATTTTCCGTTCCTCAGAAGGAATTATACAAACAAAAAGAATATGCTGAAATGGTAAAAACTGTGATTTCTTCACGCTTTACCGCTTCACCAAAGGTTTTTGTTCATACCTATGGCTGTCAGGGTAATGTTGCCGACGGTGAAAGACTCAAGGGTATGCTTATGCAGATGGGATATACATTTACGGATTCACCTGAAAAGGCCGATCTGGTTTTGTATAATACCTGCGCTATCAGAGAGCACGCTGAAGACCGTGTCTTCGGAAATGTCGGTGCCCTCAAGCAATATAAAAAAAGTAATCCTGATTTAATTATTGCACTTTGCGGCTGCATGACACAGCAAAAGAGTGTAGCTGAAAAAATCAGAACCAGCTATCCCTTTGTTGATCTTGTTTTCGGAACACATGTTTCGCATAAGCTTCCGGAGTTTATTTACAGGTGCCTTTGCACTAAAAAACGTGTAATAGATATAACTGATTCAGAGGGAAACATTGTTGAAGGGCTTCCCATAAGACGTGACGGAAGCTTTAAGGCATGGATTCCTATTATGTACGGTTGTAATAATTTCTGCTCCTACTGTATTGTGCCTTATGTCAGAGGAAGAGAGAGAAGCCGTGATTTTGATGCTGTTTTATCGGAAGTCAGAGATGTTATATCTCAAGGGTATAAAGAAATAACCCTTCTCGGTCAGAATGTAAATTCATACAATAAGGATTTACCCGAAGACAAACGTTTTCCTGCTCTTTTAAGAGCAATAAATGAAATTGAAGGCGATTTTATAATACGTTTCATGACATCTCATCCCAGAGACTGCACCTTTGAGCTTCTTGATGCTATGGCTGAATGTCATAAGGTTGCAAAGCATCTTCATCTACCGTTTCAGTCAGGAAATGACAGAGTGCTCAAAGAAATGAACAGACACTATGACAGAATGAAGTATCTTGAGCTTATAGATTATGCTTACAGAAAAATGCCTGAGCTTTCCATTACAAGTGATGTAATTGTTGGTTTCCCGGGTGAAACTTATGAGGAGTTCAAGGATACTCTTTCTCTGATAGAAAGGGTTAAATACACCTCTCTTTTCACTTTCATTTTTTCACCCAGACCCGGTACCAAAGCTTTTGATTTACCGGATCCGGTGTCAAGAAATGAAAAAGGTGTATGGTTTAAAGAGCTTACAGATTTGCAAGAGCGCATTGCTTCTGTGCGTACCGCTATGATGAAAGATAAGGTATACAGAGTGCTTGTTGAATCTGAGGCAAAAGGCGACGGTATGCTGTCGGGAAGAACTGAAGGGAATGTAATTATTGAGTTTCCCGGTGACAGTAGCCTTATCGGCAATTTTACAGATGTTAAAGTAACCAACCCAAGAACATGGATTGTTTACGGTGAAAAAGTATAATAATATTTTATTATAAATTTATTTTAAGGAGTACACAAAATGGACATTATCAAACTCACACGTGAACTCGGTGCAGCTATCCAGCAGGATGAACGTTACATCGCTTTCACAAAAGCAAGACAGGCTAATGAAAATGACGATGAACTCAATGAGCTTATGGGTCAGATTCAGATGGTACAGATGAACTATCAGATGGAAGCATCAAAGGAAACTCCCGATTCAGCAAAGATGAAGGAATATGAAGAGCAGTTCAACGATGTTTACACCAAGTTTATGGATAACGAAAAAATGCAGGCTTACGATGCTGCAAGAAACGAAGTTGACGCTATGATGAACTACATCATGCAGATTCTCGGTCTTTGTGTAAACGGTGCAGACCCCATGACCTGTGAGCCTGAAGCAGAGCACAACCATGACTGTGGCGGCTCATGCTCATCATGCAGCGGTTGCCACTAATTTTTTAAAGAAGTATAAATCTCAGGAGGAAAAACAGTATGTCTGAAATGACACCTATGATGGCACAATATTTTGAAATCAAAAAGGAATATCCGGACACGATTCTGTTTTTCCGCCTTGGTGATTTTTACGAAATGTTTTTTGAGGATGCAAAAACAGCATCCTCCGTTCTTGAATTAACCCTTACAGGCAGAGCTTGCGGCAACGGTGAAAGGGCACCTATGTGCGGTGTACCTTTTCACTCAGCGGAAAATTATATTGCAAAGCTTGTTGCAAACGGATACAAGGTTGCAATCTGTGAGCAGGTTGAAGATCCCGCAACTGCAAAAGGCCTTGTAAAAAGAGATGTTGTGCGTATAATCACAAAGGGCAGCATTATTGAAAACAATATGCTTGATGAGGCAAAAAACAATTATCTTACAACCATCTACCTTGACCAAAAAGGTGCAGGTATTTGTTTTGTCGATGTATCAACAGGTACATTGAATCTTACTTTTATTGATGATAATAAAAATATTGATTCTTCTGTTGTCAATGAGCTGGGTGTTTTTTCACCAAGTGAGATTGTGCTTAATTCATTATGCGCCAAAAATAAAATAATATCTGAATTTATAAGTAACAAAATAGAGGCATCCTGTGAAATGCCTGATGACAGTTTTTTTGATTTTTACAACTGCTTAGCTGTTTGTGAAAATCATTTTTCAAAAGAAAAAATCGATGAACTTAATCTTTCTGAAATTCCTAATGCAGTCATAGCTGTGGGTGCTGCAATTAAATATCTTATGAATGTTCAGAAAAATGATCTTCAGAATATCAGAGAGATCAATTTATACTCCGAAACACAGCATATGAAAATAAGTTATTCCACAAAACGCGACCTTGAAATTGTGGAAACAATGAGAAGCCGAGAAAAGAAGGGCTCCCTTTTGTGGGTTCTTGATAAAACTAAAACCTCAATGGGCAAAAGACTTCTTCGTTCCTGGCTTGAAAAACCGCTTGTAAATTATGCTCAGATTACAAGAAGGCATCATGCAGTAGGCGAGCTTTGTGATAACAGTATAAAGCTTTCAGAACTCACCTCGGCACTGAGCAATATTTTTGATATGGAAAGACTCCTTACAAGGATTGTTTTTGAAACTGCCAACGCTAAGGATCTTAACGCTTTAAAACAGACAATTGAACGCCTTCCCGATATTAAAGCGCTTCTTGCTGATTCTGCCGGTGCTTATCTTAAACAACAGTACGCATCACTTGATGTTCTCAGTGATGTTAAGGAACTTATAGAAGCTGCAATCAATCCCGATGCTCCTTTCAGCATTCGTGAAGGCGATATTATAAATGACGGATTCAATGAAGAGCTTGATACTCTTCGTGATATTCAGAATAACGGTAAAAAGTATATTGCTGAAATTGAAGCAAGAGAAAAAGAAAAAACAGGTATTCCTAAGCTGAAAATCAGCTACAACAGGGTTTTCGGCTATTACATTGAAGTTACAAATTCTTATAAAGAGCTTGTACCAGACGAATACATCAGAAAGCAGACCCTTGCTAACTGCGAAAGATATATCACACAGGAATTAAAAGACCTTGAAAGTAAGGTGCTTGGTGCTCAGGAAAGAATAATAAAGCTTGAGTATGAAATTTTCTGTCAGATAAGAAAATCGGTTGCTGCTGAGTTTAACCGTATTCAGTCAACTGCATCTGCAATTGCCGTAACTGACGTTTTGTGTTCACTTGCAAATGTTGCTGTCAGGAACAATTATGTTTGTCCTACTATGCTTGACGGCACTGCAATTGACATAATCGACGGCAGACATCCTGTTGTTGAGGCTATGCTTGGTGATATGCCCTTTGTTCCCAATGACACACATCTTGATTGCGCCGATAACAGATGTTCAATTATAACGGGTCCCAATATGGCGGGTAAATCCACATATATGAGGCAGGTTGCACTTATTTGTCTTATGGCACAGATAGGCTCCTTTGTTCCTGCAAAACGGGCCGAGCTGTCTATTGTTGACAGTATATTTACCCGTGTCGGAGCTTCTGATGACCTTGCAACAGGTCAGTCAACCTTTATGGTTGAAATGAACGAGGTTTCAACAATCATTAAAAACGCAGGCAGCAAAAGCCTTATTATTCTTGATGAAGTGGGCAGAGGCACTTCCACTTTTGACGGAATGAGTATTGCAAGAGCTGTTCTTGAATACATTGTTGACAAAAAACGCATCGGTGCAAAAACACTTTTCTCAACACATTATCACGAATTAACTGAGCTCGAAGGCTCTGTTGACGGTGTGAAAAATTATAATATATCCGTTAAAAAGAGGGGAGACACAATCACGTTTTTAAGACGTATTGTACGCGGATGTGCTGACGGAAGCTACGGTATTGAAGTTGCGAAGCTTGCGGGTATACCTAACCCCGTTGTTTCACGTGCAAGGACGATTCTCAGTGAGCTCGAAAAAAATGCACCGGATTCAAGAGTCATTATGAACAGTATTGATTCATACGATGATGAACCGGAGCTTCAGTTATCACTGAAATCCACTGTTGATGACGAGCTTATCGACAGCATTAAAAATATTGATGTTAATACTTTAACTCCTCTTGAAGCTCTTACAACCTTGCATGAGCTTGTAAACAAAGCAAGAGGCACTGAAGTCTGAAAAATTTATGAAAGGATGAGATAACTTTATGGCAAAAATCAATATATTATCAAAACATACAGCTGAATTGATAGCAGCCGGTGAAGTTGTCGAAAGGCCAGCATCTGTTGTTAAAGAGTTAATGGAAAACTCAATTGACGCCGGTGCTACGGCAATAACCCTTGAAATAAAAAACGGTGGCGTTACATATATTCGTATCACTGATAACGGTTGCGGTATTGAGCGGGAAGATGTCCCCAAGGCTTTTCTCAGTCACGCAACAAGTAAAATTTGTGACGAAAGCGATCTCAATTCAATTTTTACCCTTGGATTCAGAGGGGAAGCGCTTGCATCGATTGCCGCTGTATCAAGAACTGAAGTTCTGACAAAAGCAGATAATGAAGAAGTCGGAACAGCTTATGCTGTTTACGGCGGTGTTCAGGCAAAGTATGAGTCTGCAGGCTGTCCGAACGGAACTACAATTGTTGTCAGGGACCTTTTTTATAACACACCTGCCAGAATGAAGTTCCTTAAAAGGGATGTTTCTGAAGCCAATGCCGTTGCAGATGTTGTTGACAAAATTGCTTTGTCACATCCTGAAGTTAGTATCAGATTCATCCGTGAAGGTAAACAGGCACTTATCACCCCCGGTGACTCAAAGCTGATTTCAGCAATATACTCAGTATTCGGCAAGGTTTTTGCTGATTCGCTCATTGAAGTTAACTATGAGCTCGAGGGTGTAAAGGTTGAAGGTTATGTTTGCAAGCCTTTTGCTGCAAGACCCTCACGCTCAATGCAATTTTTCTATCTTAATAAACGTTTTATTAAGTCCCGTTCATGCATGGCTTCTATGGAAAATGCCTACAAGAATTCAATTATGGTGGGTAAATTTCCAAGTTGTGTACTCAATATAACCATTCCTCCGCATACCGTCGATGTAAATGTACATCCTGCAAAAACCGAGGTACGCTTCAGTGATGAAAGAAGGGTTTCCTCAGCAGTATATTATGCAGTTAAAAGCGCTATAGAGGAGCTTGATACTGCACCTAAGGTCGATCTTTCCAGGCTGAATAAGCTTACTGAAAAAGCCCGTCCTGAGGCTGTTCAGTTAACAATGGCGGAAAAAACGCCTGATGTTATAAACGTGAAGCCTGCGGAACCTGTAAAAACAAAAAAAGACCCCGATGATTTTTGGGAAAAAATGTCTACAAAACAGTATCAGCAGAGCTCTGTTTCTTCAACCAAAAGCGGTAATCCTCATGTGAAGAACAATGATGAACCTGATTTACTTTCTTCATTTAAGAAACAGCAAAGAGAAAATAAAGCGATTCAGAACCTCTCGCAGATAAAACAGAATAACGAGGTTGTAAATAAGCCTGTTGAATCTGCTGTTCATCATGAACCGAAAGAGGCAGAAGCTGTTGTCAACAAATCTCTTGCTGATAAAACTGACAGAAGTACTTCTGTAAAAGAGTTTTCACATCTGAACTCTTTACCTGTAAAGGAATTTTCGCACACTGCTATAGAAATCAAGGCTGAAAAACAAAATGAATTACCGCCTAAACCTCTCAGACTTTTAGGTGAGGCATTCAAAACATATATTATTTGTGAATATGACGGTAAGGTCTGTCTTATAGATAAGCATGCTGCTCATGAAAGAATCATCTATAACAAAATGAAGAAGAATGCCGAAGAAAATATTTCTTCACAGGTACTTCTTACACCTGTTACAGTTACATTACCAAAGAACGAATATGATATCGTTCTTTCAAACCGCCTTGTATTTAAAAAGGCAGGTTATCTTGTTGAGGATTTCGGTGACGGAGTTGTTATTGTGAGAGAATGCCCCATGCTTATTTCCGGTGATGATATTGAAGATACTGTTGTTGAAATTGCTTCTTATCTTCTTGAAAACCGCACAAACACTGAGCCTGAAAAGCTTGACAGAATACGTCATACTGCTGCTTGCAAGGCCGCAATAAAGGCAGGATATAAGAATTCTACTGCTGAAATGAAGGTGCTTGCTGAACAGGTGCTTTATGATGATGATGTAAGATACTGTCCTCACGGCAGACCTGTTCTTATAGAAATTTCAAAATATGAGCTTGAAAAACAGTTCGGAAGAATACAGTAAACACGGAGATTTTATGATGAATAAACCAACGGTAGTTGTCATTGTAGGGCCCACCGCATCGGGTAAAACATCACTGTCTGTCGAGCTTGCAAAAAAACTTAACGGTGAAATAGTATCTGCAGATTCAATGCAGATTTACCGTGATATGGATATTGCTACTGCAAAACCGACTGCGGATGAAATGCAGGGGATACCTCATCATCTCATGGGATTTTTGCCGATGAATGAAAGCTTTTCTGTTGCGGCTTATAAAGAAAAAGCTCTTATAGCAATTGATGAAATACTCAGCAGAGGTAAGCTTCCGATTGTTGTTGGCGGAACAGGCTTGTATGTTGACACTCTTGTTAATAATACGGAATTTTTCGATTACGAAAAAAGCGATATAAGGCAGCGTCTTGAATTCAGAGCTGAAAAAGAAGGCATTGAAGTTTTATATAATGAACTCAGAGATATTGACCCTGTTTCAGCCGAAAAGCTTCATTTGAATGATTCAAAACGAATCATCCGTGCTCTTGAGCTTTTTCACTCAACCGGCAAAACAATTACTCAGCAGCGTGAGCTTTCGCATGTTCATGAAAGTGAGTATAATTGGTGCTTAATCGGTATCAATGCTCATGACAGGCAAGTACTTTATGACAGGATTAATATCAGGGTTGACCTTATGGTTGAAATGGGACTTGTTAAGGAGGCGGCTGATTTTTTTGAATCAGATTACTCTGCAACCGCAAAGCAGGCAATCGGCTACAAGGAGCTCAAGCCTTATTTGGATGGCCATATTTCTCTTGATAATGCTCTTGAAAAACTAAAAATGGAAACCAGAAGGTATGCAAAAAGACAGCTTACCTGGTTCAGAAAAAACGATAAAATCAACTGGCTTTATATTGATGAATCCTCAAAAGATGAAATTATTGATAAGGCCTTGAATATTATAGATAAATTCGGGAGATAAAAATGAATAACGGTAAAGGTCAGAAATTTTCTGTTGCTGTTCTGATACTTGTAACTGTTTCGATTTTTCTTTATATAATTCAAGGTGTTTACTTTGATAAAACAGGAAAAATCGAAACTGAATTCGCACTTAGAACCACGCAAAAGGAAGTTCTCAGTGTAGACGGATATGCAGTAAGAGATGAGAACAGGAATTCAGACGGAAAAAACACTTCAATTTTATATAAAAAAACCGATAAGGTTTATGTTCCCGTTGTTTCAGACAGTGTTAATGTTGCTGTCAACGATGTTATTGCAGTTTGCTTTAACAATGAATCTCAGGCAGATGCTTATCTGGAAATACAGGAATATAAGGAAAAGAAAAAGGCCCTTGAGAGGCTTCAGAGTCAGGAGAATATGAGCAGAGTGAATGTGCTTTATCTGAACTCTCAGATTTATTCAACTGCACAAAAGTATTCTCAGGTGCTGTCTGACGGTGAGCTTTCTTCTTTACCTGAAGTAATTGACAGCTTTACAAAAAGCATGACTTCAAAACAAATTGCAACAGGTAAAAGCATTGACTATACAGCGCTCATTGAATCGTATAACGATAAAATTAAGAAGCTTGAAGCCGGTATCAAAGCAACGGAATATGTCAGGTCACCCTTTGCAGGTTATTTTGTAAGTCAGGTTGACGGCTTTGAAAACAATAAATCCTACGATGATGTAAGCGAAAAAAAGATTGAAGCTTCTGAAGCTACTGAGCTTATTTCCTCAAAAGCAAGTAAGGTTGAAAACGCTTACGGTAAAATTATCGGTCAGCACACATGGTTTTTGTTGTTTGATGTACCTCTTGATACTGCTACCATAATTAAGACAGGTAAGCAGGTTATTGTAGATTTCCCCGAAAGAAGTATTTACGATATTCCCATGACTGTTTACGATGTAACAGAACGTAAAGGAGATAAAATCACAGTTACGCTCAAATGTAAATATCTGAATGAGCAGCTTTCCGTTCTGAGAAAAGAAAATTTGTCAATCACAATTGAAGAGTATGAAGGCTTCAGAATCAGCTCATCTGCCCTGACTCAGAACGATGAAGGTATTGACGGTGTTTATGTGCTTGCCGGTAATGTTGCAAAATTCACACCTGTTAATATCCTTTATTACGGCGGGGATTATGTTGTTGCTGATGAATATATTGCTTATAAAAAAGATAAGAAAGGCAACATGATTATTGATGAGGAGCTGACAGCCACTTACCGCAAAATGAAGGCTTATGACAGAATTATAGTGAAAGGAAAAAACATAACAGATGGAAAAGTTATCGGTTGATGAGCGTTTCAGTGATATCGAATATAATGTAAATAAAATCAAGGAAAAAATAGTGAATGCAGCCATTAAAAACGGACGGAATGAAAATGATGTCAGGCTTATGGCTGTGACCAAAACCGTTGAGCCGATTTTTATAAATCATGCAATTAAAAACGGAATTGATCTTATTGGTGAAAACAAGGTTCAGGAGTTTCTTTCCAAAAAAACGCACTTACAGCTTGAAAATTGCGAAGCACACCTTATAGGTCATCTGCAGACTAACAAGGTTAAGCAAATTGTCGGAGAAGTCGCCATGATACAGTCGGTAGACAGTGTCAGACTTGCAAATGAAATTTCCAAAAGAAGTGAAAATGCCGGTATTGTAACACCGTGTCTTGTTGAAGTGAACATTGGTGCTGAAAGCAGTAAAACAGGTATTGATGAATCTGAGGTTATTGAACTTCTGCACGAAATATCTGAACTCGGTTCTATAAAGGTTAAAGGTCTTATGACAATACCTCCGATTTGTGACGATAACGTACTTTTGAATAAATATTTTTCTAAAATGCACAGAATATTTATTGACATAAGAGATAAAAAGTTAGATAATATAGACATGTCAGTATTATCTATGGGTATGTCATCGGATTACGAAGCAGCTGTTATGAACGGGTCAACTCTTGTCAGAGTCGGAACAGCTCTTTTCGGACATAGAATATATTAAATTTAAGGAGACGGAAAAATGGGTTTTGTAAAAAATATTAAAGATAAAATCAATGAGCACTTTGTTGCTAACGATTATGATGATTACGATTCAGCAATCAGTGATGATGATTATGAGGGCGGTGAAGACGAGGAGCTTCAGGGCAGCATTTATGACAGTGAGCCTGAAGATACTTCAGCTGAAGATTTCAGCTATTCACCTAAAAGCGGTATGAATATTCCTGAATATAACTTCGGCGGTAAGGTTCATGAAAACAAAAACACAGGTAATGTGTCAGGAGCACCAAAGCAAGGTGCAAGTATATACAACATGAATGCTGCACGACCTGTTAATAAATTTAAGCTTAATTCAATTCTTCTTCGTGATATATATGATGCAAAAAATGTAGCCGCACTGATGATGGAAAAGGATACAATTGTTGTTGTTAATCTTTCTCTTCTTACTGATGACCAGAAGGTAAGAGCAATGGACTTTCTTGACGGTGCAAAATTTGTTACAAAATCTGTCTTTGCAAGATTTGCTGAAAATATCTGTGCTTTTGTTCCTGAAAGCGTAGAGCTTTTCGGAGACTTCTTCAGCCAGATTGATATGGATTCATTCAAATAAGAATTATAAAAGGGGAGATATTAAAATGATGACACCGCAACAAATCAGTTCTCAGCGCTTCTCATCAAACGGTAAGGGTGGTTACAAATCATCGGAAGTTGACGCCTTTATTCAGAAGGTCGTTTCTAACTATAACAAGTTATATAATGACAACAATACTCTCAAAGAAAGACTTGCATCCATTACTCCTGTTATTGATGAATATAACAGAAACAAAGCTGCAATAGCTGATGCTCTTATTTCTGCACAGACAGCAGCAGATACTAAGCTCGAAAGTGCTAACATAGCTGCTGAAGCTGCTGTAAAAGAAGCAGAGGAGAAGGCACAGGCTCTTTATAACGATAAAGCGGCAGAGGCTGAAGCTTATTATATTGAAAAAACACATGAAGCTGATGAAAAACTTGCAGAGCTTCAGAGAAGCTATACAAAGCTCAAAGCAGAATCTGACGCTTATAAAGAAAAGTATCTTTCTGACGTTAAGCTCAAGGTTGACGAAATTATTGCAGGAGCAAATGAAAAAGCATCCGTGATTGTTGCAAAGGCTTACGAAGATGCCCGTGTTGCAAGAGAAAGAGCAGATTCAATTATTGATCAGGCTAATGCAGAGCTTGCAGAAATTAAAGAAAAGTCAGCAAAAATCAAAGCTGAGCTTTCAGCTGTTATTGCGCTTGCAGAAAAAGTCATCGGTACAGCAGATGAGATTCAGCCTCTTGAAAAGAAGGAAGCTGTAATTGAAGCTGAGGTTGAAGTACCTGTATCAGTGCCTGAATTTGATCTTGATTCTGCGCTTGCAGAACCTGAAGCAGAGGTTGAAAAGGAAGAAGATATTATTATTTATGAAAAGCAGGATAATGATATTGTTGACAACGATGATTCAGTTGATCTTTTTTCACATTCATCCGACGCAAAATCACAGCAGAAAGCTGAAATTCCTGATGTTAATTCATATCTTGCCAAGATATTCGACTCAGCAGAAGGCTCTGATTTCGATTTTGGTTTCGGTGACCTTATTTCAGAATCATTCAACGATTAATAATTATACATAGGAACTTTGTGAGGATAAATTGAGTAATACATTCAGTAAAACAAAAAGAAACATCATATCTTTCTCGGTAATTGTTGCGCTTGTTTTAGCCGATCAACTTATAAAATACCTGGTTGATCTGTTTTTAAAACCTGTAAATGAATTTATGCTGATTCCCAATATTCTTCAGCTGCGTTACCTTGAAAATAACGGTGCCATGATGGGTTTTATGGAGGGCAAAACCGAAATAATGACAGTTTTGTCGGTGATTTGTTTTTTAGCTGTAGCTATCGTAATTTTTTCAGGCAAAATAAAGAATAAGATAGATTATGTTTCTTTGGTGATGATATGTGCCGGCGGAGTTGGAAATATAATTGACCGAATCTTCAGAGGCTTTGTTATTGACTATATTGAAGTTCTTTTTGTTAACTTTTATGTTTTTAATTTTGCTGATTGCCTCATAACTGTTTTTGCTTTTCTTTTGTTCTTCAATCAGCTTTATTTAATTTATCTCGAACAAAAGGAAAAGAAAGCCGGGGTGCATAATGGTTGATGCACATATTATTGCTGTAACTTCAGAGATTTCAGGAGAAAGAATTGACAAGGTGATTTTTCAGGAATGCGGGCTCGCTTCACGCTCTGCTGCCCAAAAAATCATTGATGACGGAAACGTTTTCGTTAATTCAATAATTATTACTAAAAATTATAAGGTCAAGTCAGGGGACAGAATTACTGTTGTTGTACCAAAACCAAGAGAATTGGAAGTAAAAGCTGAAAATATACCTCTTGATATACGCTATGAGGATGATGACCTTCTTGTTGTGAATAAGCCCAAGGGAATGGTGGTACATCCTGCTGCAGGTAATTATGACGGTACTCTTGTTAATGCGCTTCTCTACCATTGTAAAGACAGCTTATCGGGTATAAACGGTGTTATCCGTCCGGGAATTGTACACAGAATTGATAAAGACACAAGCGGTTTGCTCATTGTTGCTAAAAATGATTTTGCTCATATTTCGCTTGCTGATCAGATTAAAGTTCATTCCTTTACAAGGAAGTATCAGAGTGTTGTTTACGGCAGATTGAAAAGCCATGAAGGAACAATTGATGCTCCGATCGGAAGACACAGTGTTGACAGAAAGAAAATGGCTGTAACTGCAAAAAATTCCAAAAATGCAGTTACTCATTATGAAGTTATTAATGAGTATGAAGGCTTTACACACCTTAGTCTTAAATTAGAGACAGGAAGAACGCATCAGATTCGTGTTCACATGGCGTATGTTGGTCATCCTGTTGCCGGTGACCCTGTTTACGGTCCTAAAAAGGTTATTGAATACCTGAACGGTCAGTGCCTTCATGCGGGCTTAATCGGATTCAAACATCCGAGAACAGGTAAATATATTGAAATTGAAAGTGAGCTTCCCGACTACTTCAATGATTTTCTCAGGAGGATCAAAAAATGATTGATAATAAAAAAAGTTTATCTGACTGGCTGGTTGTGTCAGATATTGACGGAACCATAAATAACAAAAAAAGGCAGCTTGTACAGCGCAATTACGATGCTGTTCATAAATTTATTAATGAGTGTGGCGGTAACTTTACACTTGCTTCAGGCAGGTCTCCTTATTCTATGCGAAAGCATTTTAAAAGGCTAGACATTCCTGACGGTAAAGCAATTGTTATCAACGGTGCAGGTATATATGATTTTGCACAGGAAAAAATGATATGGACAAGTCCTCTTAACGAGCATTGTATTGATATGGTCAGAAAAACTGTTAAAAAGTTTCCGACAATATCGTTCCAGGTTATTTCCGATAAAAATGTTTATATATTCAGACCTACTCCATCTTCAAGAATACTTGCTATTAATGCAAAGCTTCCTGTAAAATATTATTATTCATTTGAAGCAATTCCAAAGGAAAATTGGTTTAAAGTCATTTATACAGGAATTCCTCCTGCATTAAAAGCCGTGAGCAGATACATCGAAAGCATGTCTAACACAACAGAAAACCTCATGTTTTCATCTCAGTGGAGTTATGAAATGGTAAACGAAGACACCAACAAAGGCAAAGCAGTACTCAAACTTGCTGAAATACTTGGTGTTAAAAAAGAAAATACTGCTGCAATTGGCGATTATTACAACGATTATGAGATGCTCAAACAGGTAGCCTTGCCTGCGTGCTGCGGACAGGCACCCAAGGGGATGAAAAAAATTGCTAAGCTGGTAACTTGTCACTGTAACCATGGTGCAGTTGCTGATTTAATTGAATATATAATTAATAACTATGCAAATACTTAAGGAGGATAACAATGGAAGAAAACAGAAAAAAAGAACTTAAAAGAATTGCTGTTGATGTGCGTAAAGGAGTTATTGAAGGCACATTCAATGCAAAATCAGGCCATCCGGGAGGCTCACTTTCAATTGCGGATATTGTTACTTATCTGTATTTTGAAAAGATGAATGTTGATCCGAAAAATCCTGATGACGAAAACAGAGACAGATTTGTACTTTCAAAGGGTCACACGGCTCCTGCGCTTTATGCAGCTCTCGCACACAGAGGATTTTTCCCTGTTGAGCTTTTGAAAACTCTCAGAAAGCCTGATTCCATTCTTCAGGGACATCCCAGTATGAGATATACTCCCGGTGTTGATATGAGTACCGGTTCACTCGGTCAGGGAATTTCTGCTGCATGCGGTATGGCTCTCGGTGCAAAGCTTCAGGGTAAGGACTTCAAGGTTTACGTACCTCTCGGTGACGGTGAAATTGAAGAAGGCCAGGTATGGGAAGCTGCTATGTTTGCAGGTAACCGTAAACTTGATAATCTTGTTGCTGTTGTTGACTACAATAACCTTCAGATTGACGGTTCACTTGATGAAGTCAATTCACCATATCCCATTAAAGAAAAATTTGAAGCTTTCAATTGGAATGTTGTTGAAATCAATGGCCATTGCTTCTGTGAAATTGAGCAGGCATTCAAGAATGCTGATGAATGCAAGGGTAAGCCCACATGTATTATTGCTCATACAGTAAAAGGTAAGGGCGTTTCGTTTATGGAAAACAAGTGCGATTGGCACGGTTCAGCACCTAATGCAGAACAGTATGCTCAGGCTATGGCTGAACTTGATGCTGCAATGGCTGAATTGGAGGTGTAATTATGGCTGATGTAATTAAATGTGCAACCAGAGATGCTTACGGTGCCGCTTTAAAAGAGCTTGGTACAAGAGATGATATACTTGTTCTTGATGCCGACCTTGCAAAAGCTACCAAAACAATAACATTCAAAAAAGAATTTCCTGAAAAGTTTATCGACTGTGGTATTGCTGAAGGTAACATGATGGGTATTGCTGCAGGTCTTGCTACAACAGGTTATACTGTATTTGCATCTTCTTTTGCTATGTTTGCTGCAGGTAGAGCTTTTGAACAGGTAAGAAACTCAATTGCTTATCCGAAGCTAAATGTCAAAATTGGTGCAACACATGCCGGAATTTCCGTTGGTGAAGACGGTGCGAGCCATCAGTGCTGTGAGGACATTGCCCTGATGCGTTCTGTTCCCAATATGGTTATTGTTAATCCTGCTGATGATATTGAAGCAAAACAGGCAGTTTTTGCTGCTGCAGAACATGACGGACCTGTTTATATGAGATTCGGCAGACTCGCAGTTCCCCGTATCAACGCTGATGATTATAAATTTGAACTCGGTAAGGGTGTTATGCTTAAAGACGGTGCAGATGTAACAATTGTTGCATCGGGTCTTATGGTTAATGAGGCTCTTATTGCTGCTGAGGCACTTAAAGCTGACGGTATTGATGCAAGAGTCATCAATATTCATACCATTAAGCCTATTGATAAAGATATTCTTGTAAAGGCTGCAAAAGAAACAGGCGCTATTGTAACAGCTGAAGAGCACAGCATCATCGGCGGTCTCGGCGGTGCAGTTGCAGAAGTTCTCAGTGAAGAATATCCAGTACCTGTTGTACGTCTCGGCGTTAATGATACTTTCGGTAAATCCGGTCCCGCACTTGAGCTTCTCAAAATTTACGGACTTGATGCTGATAATATTGTTATCAAAGCTAAAGAAGCTCTTGAGTTAAAGAAAAAATTATCTAAATAATTTGTAAGGTAGGTTGTACAATGAAAGAAATTACTAAAGATATGCTTATCGGTGATATTCTTGATAAAGAGCCCGGCACCGCAATGTTCTTTTTTGAAATGGGTATGCATTGTCTCGGTTGCCCTGCATCAAGAGGCGAAAGTGTTGAAGAAGCCTGCGCTGTACACGGCGTAAGTGTGGATGCTCTCGTTGGAAGAATTAACGAATATCTTGCTTCAAAATAATGCTATTCAACTTTGAGCCACCTGAATAATCGGGTGGCTCTGTTTTTAAATCAGTCATTCGGAGGTCAAAATGAGCAAAATTAAACTTGATGCGCGTCTTTCGGCAGTCTCATCCCTTGTCAGAAAGGGTAGTGTTACGGCTGATATCGGCACTGACCACGCATATCTTCTTTGTTATCTTATTGAAAATAGTATTTGCCCTGAGGGTATTGCTGCTGATATTAATAAAGGTCCCCTTAAAAATGCTGAACATACTGTAATCGATTGCGGGGTTTCTGATAAGGTTAAGCTCTTTTTATCTGACGGACTTAAAAGTATACCTGAAAATTCTGCTGATGATATAGTAATTGCAGGTATGGGCGGTATACTTATATCTGAAATAATTAAAAACGCGCCTTGGGTATACAATGAAAAAATTAATATAATTGCTCAACCGATGACCCACGCTGAGGTGCTTCGTGAATTCTTTTGTAAAAACGGATTCAGAATAAATAGGGAAGTAACTGCAACAGACGGAAAAAGACTGTATGTTGCAATGTCCGCTGTGTATAGTGGTGAGAAAATTGAAAGACAAAGGTCTTATTATTATCTTGGGGAATTACTGAAAAACAATGATGAAATCACAAAAAAATACATAGATAAAATGGTCTTCACGTTGGAGAAAAAGCTTACTGCTCTCAGAAATGCAGGTGTGCTTGATGAAGAAAAACTTGAAGAGCTAATAAAAGATATAAAGATGAAAATATCGGAGGTATATTGATGATAACTGTTAAAAATATATCTGATTACATAGATAAAATTGCTCCATATAACACAAAGTGTGAGTGGGATAACTGCGGAATGCTTGTTGGTGACGGAGATAAGCAGGTTAAAAGGGTTGCCTTTTGTCTTGATTTAACATATGAAACCTTATCTCTTGCAAAAGAATATAATGCAGATCTGATTATCACACATCATCCGATTATTTTTAAGGCACAAAAAAGCTTTGTTAAAGGTGATTTGGCCTATGAGCTTGCTGTTAGCGGTATAAGCGCAATTTCAGCTCACACTTGCTTTGACTGTGCCGACAATGGTGTTAATGATGTGCTTTGTGAAATTCTTGGTATAAGGGAAATTGAAGCTGTGCCTTCAAAAGAATGTGTTGTTCCTATGGTTAGAATGGGAAATGTCGAAGCGATTGAGCCCGACAAATTTGCACTTGAAGTAAGCCATAAGCTTGAAACTGTATGCAGGGTTGTTGATTGTTCAAACCTCATAAGACGAGTTGCTGTTTGCGGCGGTGCGGGCATGGATTTTCTTGATGATGTTATTAATGCAGGTGCTGATGCGTTTGTTACAGGTGATATAAGTCATCATCAGATGTTATTTGCTAAAGAAAAAGGTGTAACCGTTGTTGCTGCCGGTCATTTTGAAACCGAGATGCCCTCAATGAAACGGCTTATGGATATCATTAATAATGAATATCCCGAACTTGAATGTACTGTATTAAAACAGTCAAATCCTGTAAAATTTTTTGGTTAAAGGTGTATCATGGCATTAGACGGAATTTTTTTAAGAAAAGTAAGAACTGAGCTTATTAATGAAGCTGTCGGTCTTCGTGTTGACAGGGTTAATCAGCCCACAAAGGATGAAATAGTATTGAACTTAAGAGGCAGAAGTGTAAACAAAAAGCTTCTTCTCTGTGTCCGAGCCGACAGCCCCAGAGTTCATTTCACAAATCATACTATTGATAACCCTCCTGTGCCGCCGATGTTCTGCATGCTTTTGCGTAAATATCTTCAGGGCGCACTTATCAAAAATATAAGACAATCTGAAACAGACAGAATTCTTTTTATAGATTTTGATGCTACAAATGAAATCGGTGACAGAATTGAGCTGACGGTTTGTATTGAAATCATGGGTAAATACTCAAATCTTATCCTTGTTTCAGGTGAAAAAATTATAGATTCAATAAAACGTGTTGACTATACAACCTCATCTGTTAGACAGATTTTGCCGGGACTTGAATATAAGCTTCCGCCAAAGCAGGATAAACTGTCTTTTGAAAATGAGAATGCTTCTACGGTTGTTGAAAGGATACTTAATAAAAAGGATAAGTATCTTTCTTCTGCTGTTATGGATACTGTTCAGGGTATTTCTCCTGTTATTGCACGTGAAATTGCCCACAGAACTGCTTTTGAAGATGTTTTTGTAGGCTCTCTTACTTCTGATCAAAAAGAAATTCTTAAATGTGAATTAACCTCAATTAAAAACAGCCTTAATGAGTCTGCTCCTGTATTTCTTGTTTCTGATGAGTCAGGAAAGCCAAAGGATATGGCTTTTATGAATGTCCGACAGTACGGCGGAAAATTCAATATAAAAGAATATGATAGTTGTTCTTCACTTCTCGATGATTTTTATTTTGAAAGAGACAGAATTAACCGAATTAATCACCGTGGCCATGAGCTTATAAAACTGCTCAATAATCTGATTGACAGAACTGCAAGGAAACTCATAATCCAAAGAGAAGAGCTGAAGCGATGTGAAGATAAGGATAAGTTAAGGCTTTACGGAGAGTTGATTGTTGCAAATATGCATTGTCTTGAAAAAGGTGTAACCTTCTACGAGGTGCAGAATTATTACGATGACTGCAAGTTGATTAAAATACCCTGTAATCCTGCTTTATCTCCGCAGGAAAATCAGAAAAAGTATTATAAGGATTACCGTAAGGCTCAGACTGCTGAAAAAATGCTTGTCGACCTTATCAAAGACGGTGAGGATGAGATAATCTATCTTGAATCTGTTCTTGACGAGCTGTCAAGGGCGGATACTGACAGTGAAATTTCTTTAATCAGAAAAGAGCTGTCTGATGCCGGTTATATTAAAAATATAAAAGGAAAAAAGCAAAAACCACCGAAAGAACTGCCGCCCATTGAATTCAGAAGTGATGACGGCTACAGAATACTTGTAGGACGTAACAATATTCAGAATGACAGGCTTTCACTTAAAACTGCAGGTAAAAATGATATGTGGCTTCATACACAGAAAACACCGGGTTCTCATGTAATTATCTGCGCTGAAGGAAATGAAGTTTCTGATTTATCAATTGAGCAGGCTGCGGTGATTGCTGCTTATTACAGTAAAGCAAAGGATTCCTCTCTTGTGCCTGTGGATTACACAAGAGTGAAGCAATTGAAAAAGCCTAACGGTGCTAAAGCCGGTATGGTTATTTACCATGAATATTGGACTATTATAACTAAGCCTGACAAGGAGCTTGTTGAAAGATTAATGGTTAAGTAAAAGGAGGGGACGGAAATGTCATTTGTGCATCTGCATCTTCATACCGAATACAGTCTTCTTGACGGTGCATGCAGAATAAATAAGCTGATGGACAGAGTTGTTGAGCTCGGTCAGAACAGCGTTGCAATTACAGATCACGGTGTTATGTACGGTGCTGTTGATTTTTATAAAGCTGCAAAGGATAAAGGTATTAAGCCGGTTATCGGATGTGAGTGCTATGTGGCTCAGAGAACGAGACATGATAAGGTGCACGGTATAGACAGCGAAAGATATCATCTTGTTTTACTTTGCGAAAATAACAAAGGTTACGAAAATCTTATTTCTATGGTCAGTAAAGCCTGGACAGAAGGCTTTTATACTAAGCCGAGAATTGACCGCGAACTTCTTGAAAAGCATCATGACGGCCTTATCGCACTTTCGGGTTGTCTTGCAGGTGAAATTCCACAGCTTCTTATGAGAGGCGATTATGAAAAAGCCAAGGAAGTTGCCCTCTGGTACAGAAATTTGTTCGGAGAAGGCAGATATTTTATTGAAATTCAGAATCACGGTTTACGTGAGCAGCTTGAAATAATTCCTGATTTAATCCGTCTGTCAAATGAAACCGGAATAGGTCTTGTTGCTACAAATGATGCTCATTATCTCAGAAAAGAGGATTCATCTGTTCAGCAGGTACTTATCTGTATTCAGACAAACCATGTGCTCGGTGAAAGCACCGGGCTTGAATTCAGCACAGACGAGTTTTATGTTAAAAGTGAAAGTGAAATGCTTGATCTTTTTTCTGAAATACCTGAAGCAGTTTATAATACTCAGAAAATTGCAGATTTGTGTAATGTTGAATTTGAATTCGGTAACACAAAGCTTCCGCATTTTGAAGTGCCTAATAACATGGATCACTTTGAATATTTCAAAAATCAATGTTTTTACGGTTTGAATACTCTGATAGGGGATAATCCTCCTCAGAATTACATTGACAGACTCAATTATGAGCTTGATGTAATCAACAAAATGGGTTATGTTGATTATTTCCTTATAGTGCATGATTTCATCCGCTATGCCAAAAGCAGGAATATTCCTGTAGGACCTGGCAGAGGCTCCGGAGCCGGTTCACTTGCTGCCTACTGTATCGGTATTACAGGTATTGATCCGATAAAGTATAACCTTCTTTTTGAACGTTTTCTTAATCCTGAAAGAATCAGTATGCCTGACTTTGATATCGATTTTTGCTACGTCAGACGTCAGGAAGTTATTGATTATGTAATTTCAAAATACGGTGCCGACCATGTTGCTCAGATTGTTACCTTCGGAACAATGGCAGCGAGGGCTGCAATACGTGATGTTGGCAGAGTGTTGGGACTTCCTTATGCCACAGTTGATGAAGTTGCAAAGCTTATTCCTAATGAGCTGAAAATTACAATTGATAAAGCCTTGAAATCATCTGAATTAAAAAATCTGTATAATTCCAATGATGATGTTAAAAGACTTATTGACATTGCCAAGCAGGTAGAAGGAATGCCTCGTCACGCTTCAACACATGCGGCAGGCGTTGTTATTACCCGTGACCCTGTTTCTGCCTATGTGCCTTTAGCTCTAAATGATGAAAGCATTGTAACTCAGTATACAATGGTTACACTTGAGCAGCTCGGGCTTTTGAAAATGGATTTTCTCGGTTTGCGAACACTTACGGTCATCGATGATGCTGTTAAGATGATAAAACGGAATCATCCTGATTTTGATCTGGATTCTATCGACTATGACGATACCCTTACATTTGAGATGCTTTCTCAAGGCAGAACTGACGGCGTGTTTCAATATGAATCGGCGGGTATGCGAAGTGTTCTTTCAAGGCTTAAACCACAGAGCCTTGAAGATTTGATTGCTGTTATTTCACTTTACCGACCCGGTCCTGCAGATTCAATTGACACATATATTCATAACCGACATAACCCTGAGGATACAAAATATAAATCTGAGCTTCTCAAAGATATTCTTGATGTTACCTACGGCTGTATGGTATATCAGGAACAGGTTATGGAAATTTGCCGTAAGCTTGCAGGTTATTCATACGGCAGAGCTGACCTTGTGCGTCGTGCAATGAGTAAAAAGAAAACCGACGTTATGGAAAAGGAAAGGCAGATATTCATAAACGGTCTTGAAGACGGCAGTGTTACTGGTGCTGTTAAAAACGGCGTAAGCCCTGAGGTGGCAAATTCAATTTTTGATGAAATGTCTAACTTTGCTAAGTATGCGTTCAATAAATCTCATGCCGCCGCCTATGCATATGTTTCTTATCAGACGGCATATCTCAAAGCACATTATCCTTGTGAATTACTTGCAGCAACACTCACAAGTGTACTTGATTCTTCGGCTAAGGTTTCAACTTATATTGCAGAATGTACAAGACTTGGGATCAAAGTACTTTCACCTAATATAAATCGAAGCTTTGAAGGCTTTACTGTAAGAAACGATGCTATATGTTTCGGCCTTCTTGCTATCAAAAACCTTGGCAGGGGCTTTATTAAGAGTATTATTGATAACCGTGAGCAAGGTGGTAAATATACTTCATTTTATTCATTTTGTAAACGTGTTTACGGAAAAGAATTCAATAAAAGGGCAGTTGAAAGCCTGATAAAATGCGGTGCTATTGACGGTCTTGATCTTAACAGACGTCAGATGCTTTATATGCTTCCGATCATTGTAGCAGAGCTTGATGCCGATAAAAACAGAAACGTAATAGGGCAGATAGGCTTTTTTGATGAGGATTCACAGTTTTCACATCTTAATGAAATCAAAGCACCTGAGCTTGAAGAAATGCCGTATATTGATAAACTCAGATTCGAAAAGGATATAACCGGGTTGTATATATCCGGACATCCAATGGACGAGTACAAAGAACTCTACGGTAAAATCAAGGCAGACAGAATTTCTGATATTCTTGAAAGTGACGGTACTTTTGGCTCAAAATACAAAGACAATTCCAATGTAAAAATTATGGGCATAATATCCCGTCTTGAAAAGAAGACAACAAAAAACAACTCAACAATGTGCTTTGTTGAAATTGAGGATATTTCAGCCTCAATTGAATGTCTTGTTTTTTCAAAGCTTTTTGCAGATAAGGCTATGATGCTGCAGACAGGTAATATTATTCTCATTAACGGAAGACTAAGCATGCGTGAAGACAGAGAACCTACCGTTATATGTGAATCTATAGAACCTAATCCGTCAAATATATATAAGGAAAACAAACAGCAACAGAAAAAGCAACGTTCGGGAATTTTTTTGAGAATATCAGGAGATGATACCGCTGTGGATAAAAAAATCAGTCTTCTTGAAGAAATCTTCCCCGGAACCTTTCCGGTTTATTATTACTATACTGACAGTAAGACATATTCAATAAAAGGATATGTATCTTTAAATGAGCCCTTGGTTACGGAAATGGAGCATATTCTCGGTAAAGAAAATGTAGTTGTCAGAAAATGATGATTTAACACATTATTTGTTGATATAACTTGACTTTTAAAAGTAATTGTGTATAATAATTGATGATTATTTTATACATGTGTATTAATATTAGATTTTATATCATTATTATTTACGGACCATTAGGAGGATGTTACAATGATTAAGACAATCGGTGTTTTGACAAGCGGCGGCGACGCACCCGGTATGAATGCTGCCATCAGAGCAGTTGTACGTGCAGGCTGTGAACTTGGCATGAAGGTTTACGGTATAAGAAGAGGTTATAACGGACTTATGGAAGATGACATGTATGAAATGAATCTTCGCTCCGTTTCCGATATCATTAACAGAGGCGGTACAATTCTTTATTCTGCAAGAAGCTCACGCTTTAAAACAGAAGAGGGTATGAACGATGCTATCGAAACCTGTAAAAGAAGAGGCATTGAAGGCCTTGTAGTTATTGGCGGCGACGGTTCATTCAGAGGCGCAAGAGACCTTTCTCTTCGTGGAATTCCTTGTGTTGCTATCCCCGGTACAATCGATAATGATATCGGTTGCTGTGATTATACAATCGGCTATGACACATCAATGAATACAATTATGCAGATGGTTGACAGAATCAGAGATACTGCAGAATCACACGACCGTTGTGCCGTTGTTGAGGTTATGGGCAGAGGTGCAGGCTATCTTGCTCTTTCATCAGGTATTGCTTGTGGTGCTACATCAATTCTTCTTCCTGAAGTTCCTTACGATTTTGACCGTGACGTTATTGAAAGAATGAAGAGAACTCAGAAGAGCAACAAAGTTCATTTTGTTATCATCGTTTCTGAAGCTATCGGCGGTGTTGAAGAAATGGCTAAGAGAATTCAGGCTGAAACCGGTGTTGAAGCAAGGGCTACAATTCTCGGTCATGTTCAGCGTGGCGGTTCACCTACTGCTAAAGACAGAATCGTTGCAAGCCAGATGGGTTATCATGCTGTTCAGCTTCTTAAAGACGGTATCGGTAACAGAGTTGTTGCAATGCAGAAAGAGAATATTCTTGATTTTGATATTTTTGAAGCTCTCAACATGAAAAATTCAGTTGATCTTGATATGTATAAGATGGCTCTTGAGATTTCTATCTAAAAACTTAACATTAAATAAAGAGCCTTTAATATGAAGGCTCTTTATTGTATTTTATGGAGTATAAGCATGGAAAAAATGGCTAAAAATAATGATAAAAATGTTCATAAGGGTCATAGAAGCAGGTTGAAAAAGGAGTTTTTATCCGGTGGACTTCACAATATGCCTGACCACAAAGCTCTGGAACTGCTCTTGTTTTTCGGAATACCTTATAAGGATACAAATTCCATTGCTCACAATCTTATAGAGCATTTCGGCTCGTTTTCGGGCGTTCTTGAGGCAGATGTTGCTGATCTTGTGGCTATTAACGGTATGACTGAAAACGCTGCTTGTCTTATTAAAATGCTGCTTCCGATTAACAGGAAGTACATTGAGGATGTTGCGTCAAGAAAGCCATTTTTTACTGAAATGCAGGATATTGTCGAGTTTCTCAGAGCTAAATATGCGGGAATCGGTAAGGAATGTGTCTATGCATTATGCTTTGACCAACAAAAGCACCTGATTGCCTGCAGACTTCTTAATGAAGGTGATATATCTTCCTCGATGTTTGACCTGCGAAAGCTTGCCGCAGTTGTACTTGAGACAAATGCATCATTTGTTATTATTTCTCATAATCATCCTCACGGTATAACACTTCCGTCAAAAGAGGATATCGATATAACAGAGCGTGCATATAAGCTTCTTGTTTCGTTAAAGGTTGATTTGCTTGATCATATTATTGTTTCTGAGACATCTTATAACTCTATGATCAATATGCCAAAATTTGCTCATATTTTTTACGGCTTGAGACCTTTGTTTCCGGAAACGGACATGGATTAAAACGATTGAAATATATCCCGATGTTTATTCGGGATTTTTTTGACTTTATAGTATAGTTTATCAATTAATTTATGTTAATACTTGAAAAAATTATAATTCGGTGATATAATAAGAACAAATGTTCACGAGAGAGGAGGGTTGATATGGATCGTTTTAAGTTGGTTTCACCTTTTAAGCCGACAGGGGACCAGCCGGAGGCTATCAAAAATCTTGTTGATGGCATTAATAAAGGTTACAAAGAGCAGACACTAATGGGCGTTACGGGTTCAGGTAAAACATTTACTATGGCAAACATAATTGCACAGGTTAACAGACCGACATTGGTGCTGGCTCACAATAAAACACTTGCAGGGCAGTTGTGCAGTGAGTTTAAAGAGTTTTTTCCTGAAAATGCCGTTGAATACTTTGTTTCATATTATGATTATTATCAGCCCGAAGCTTATATCCCAACAACGGATACTTATATAGAAAAAGATTCAGCAATTAATGATGAAATCGACAAGCTTCGTCACTCGGCAACTTCTGCACTTTCTGAAAGACGCGATGTTATAATAGTTGCAAGTGTTTCATGCATCTATTCACTCGGTAATCCAATCGACTACCGTAATATGGTAATTTCACTCAGACTTGGAATGGAGAAAAACCGTGATGAGTTGATTTCTAAGCTTGTTGAAATACAGTATGAAAGAAACGATATTAACTTCATCCGAAATAAATTCAGAGTCCGTGGTGATGTTGTTGAAATTTATCCTGTGTATACAAGCGACACTGCAATAAGGGTTGAATTTTTCGGTGATGAGATAGACAGAATATCTGAAATCAACCCGTTAACAGGTGAAATCAAAAACAATTTGTCTCATGTAGCTATTTATCCTGCTTCTCACTATGTTGTATCACCTGATAAGCTTGAGGCAGCAATGGCAGAAATCAAGTATGAAATGGAGCAGCGTGTTATTGAGTTCACAAAGCAAGGTAAATTACTGGAAGCGCAAAGGATACGCGAAAGAACATTGTATGATCTTGAGATGCTGAAAGAAACAGGCTTCTGTAAAGGAATTGAAAACTACTCACGTATTATGTCCGGCAGACCTGAAGGTGCCACACCGTTTACACTTCTGCATTATTTTCCTGATGACTTTCTTCTGTTTGTTGATGAATCCCATGTGATGCTTCCTCAGCTCAGAGCGATGTACGGTGGAGACAGATCCCGAAAAGAAAGTCTGATTGAATTCGGATTCCGCCTACCTTCTGCATATGATAACAGACCGCTCAAATTCGACGAGTTCTATTCTCTTGTAGGACAGAAGGTGTTTGTCAGTGCAACTCCGGGTCCTTTTGAAAAAGAGAAAAGTGAACAGATTGTTGAACAGATTATCAGACCCACAGGCCTTCTTGACCCTGTTATAACAGTTAAACCTACAGAAGGTCAGATTGATGACTTGGTTAGTGAAATCAATCTACGTTGTGAACGTAAAGAAAGGGTTCTTATTACAACCTTAACTAAAAAAATGGCTGAATCATTGACTGACTATCTTGATAATCTGGGTATCAGAGTCAGATATATGCATTATGATGTTGATACTATGGAACGAATGGAGCTTATCCGCGATCTGAGATTAGGTGAATTCGATGTGCTTGTCGGAATTAACCTTTTGCGTGAGGGGCTCGATATTCCTGAAGTATCACTTGTAGCAATACTTGATGCCGATAAAGAAGGTTTTCTCCGCTCAGAAACCTCACTTGTTCAAACAATAGGCAGAGCTGCAAGAAATTCCGGTGGTGAAGTAATTATGTATGCAGACTGTGTAACTCCATCCATGGAATATGCCATAACTGAAACTGAACGAAGGCGTAAAATTCAACATGAATATAATGTAGCCCACGGAATTGTTCCTAAGACAATAATTAAAAATGTACGTGAGGTTCTTGAAATTTCAACGAAGAATACTGATAGTGATAAATCCTTCAAAAAGTTATCGCGAATTGATAAGGAAAAAACCTTGAAGCAGCTAACAGCTGAAATGAAAGAAGCTGCCGCTATTCTTGAGTTTGAATATGCTGCAATGTTAAGAGATAAAATTGAAAAACTTAAATCAATGATGTAACATCGGAAAGGTATTTTATGTCACAGAAAGATTTGATTATCAAAGGTGCAAGGGAACATAACCTAAAAAACGTAGATTTAACTGTTCCCAGGGATAAATTTGTTGTTTTTACCGGACTTTCAGGTTCAGGTAAGTCATCCCTTGCCTTTGATACTATATATGCTGAAGGACAAAGGCGGTATGTTGAGTCATTGTCATCCTATGCAAGACAGTTTCTCGGTCAGATGGAGAAGCCTGATGTTGATTATATTGAGGGACTTTCTCCTGCAATTTCAATTGACCAGAAAACAACATCAAAAAATCCTCGTTCAACTGTTGGTACAATTACGGAAATCTACGATTATCTTCGTTTGCTTTATGCAAGGGTCGGTATCCCTCATTGTACTGTTTGCGGAAGAGAAATAAAACAGCAAACTGTTGATCAGATTGTTGAAAAAGTTCTTGAATTACCTGAAGGAACAAAAATTCAACTTCTCTCACCGATTATCAGAGGCAGAAAAGGGGAGTATGTTAAAGAACTTGAATCAATCAGAAAGTCAGGTTTTGTCCGTGTAAGAATTGACGGGATAATATATGATTTATCCGAAAAAATCAAGCTTGTAAAAAATAAAAAGCATAATATAGAAGTTGTAGTCGACCGACTTGTTATAAAGGAATCGGTCAAATCGAGACTTAGTGATTCAATTGAAACTGCAACTAAGCTTTCTGAAGGCTTGTTGCTTATTGATGTTGCAGGCAAAGATGAAATGATGTTTTCATTGAATTACGCATGTCCCGATCACGGTGTAAGCTTTGGCGAAATAACTCCAAGGATGTTTTCTTTCAACAGCCCCTTCGGCTCATGTAAAAAATGTTCCGGCCTTGGTGTTTTCATGGAAATCAGCCCGTCAATGATTATTCCTGATAGAAAACTTTCCATAAAAGAGGGTGCTATCAAGGCTTTTGGTTGGTCTGCTAAGGACTCATCAAGCATCGCAGGTATGTATTATGATGCTCTCGGGAAAAAATTCGGCTTTGATTTTGATACACCTATTGAAGATTTCTCTCTTGAAGCATATAACGCATTGCTTTACGGAACAAACGGAGAAAAGCTAAAAATGGAGCGTAACACCAGCTATGGTGGAGGTACTTATTTCACTGCTTTTGAAGGTATTGTCAACAATCTTCAAAGAAGATACAATGAATCCTCATCCGATCTTTCAAGACGTGAGATTGAGTCTCTTATGTCAACAAATGAATGCAAGGAATGTGGCGGCGCAAGACTCAGTAAAGAAGCTCTCTCTGTTACAGTGTGCGGGAAAAATATTCACGAAGTGTGCTCAATGAGCATATCTGATTCCCTTGATTTTATAAAATCATTGCACAGTAAGTTGTCAGAAAGAGAAATGATTATAGCAAGGCTTATTTTAAAAGAGATAGAAGAGCGGCTCAGCTTTCTTGAAAGTGTGGGACTCAATTATCTCACTCTCGCAAGACAGTCGGGATCTCTTTCGGGCGGTGAAAGTCAGCGTATCCGCCTTGCTACTCAGATAGGTTCTTCGCTTGTTGGTGTTTTGTATATACTTGACGAACCAAGTATAGGTTTACATCAGAGAGATAACGGTAAACTTATTAATACACTGAAGCATCTTCGTGATATAGGAAATACTCTTATTGTTGTTGAGCATGATGAAGACACAATGCTTGAGGCTGACCACATTGTCGATGTCGGCCCCGGCGCAGGTATCCACGGCGGTAATATTGTCTGTCAGGGTAGTGTTCAGGATATTATGAACTGTGATGAATCACTCACAGGGCAGTATCTCAGCGGCAAAAAGAAAATTCCCGTACCGGAAATCAGGCGTGAGGGTAACGGTAAAAAGCTGAAAATCTATCAGGCAGGTCAGAATAATCTTAAAAATATTGATGTTGAAATTCCTCTGGGCAAGTTTGTTTGTGTTACCGGTGTTTCAGGTTCAGGCAAATCATCGCTTGTTAATGAAATTCTGTTTAAGCATCTTTCCAATGAATTGAACGGCTCTAAAAAGATTGTGGGTCAATTCAGAAAAATGGACGGTATAGAAAATCTGGACAAAGTTATAGACATTGACCAGTCGCCAATTGGCAGAACACCACGTTCCAATCCGGCTACCTATACAGGTCTGTTTACTGATATACGTGAGCTTTTTGCTTCAACATCTGATTCTAAGGCGAAGGGCTATTCTGCAAGCAGATTTTCCTTTAACGTAAAGGGAGGTCGCTGTGAAGCATGTCAGGGCGACGGAATAGTAAAAATTGAAATGCATTTTCTTGCTGATATTTTTGTTCCTTGTGAAGTCTGCAAAGGTATGCGTTATAACAGTGAAACTCTTAGTGTTAAATATAAAGGGAAGTCTATATATGACGTTCTTGAGATGACTGTTGAAGAGGGAATGAGCTTTTTTGAAAATCAAAAGAAAATCTATAATAAACTAAAAACTCTTTATGATGTTGGTCTCGGATACATCAAAATCGGTCAACCTGCAACAACGCTTTCCGGTGGTGAAGCTCAAAGAGTAAAACTTTCAACTGAGCTTTCAAAGACAGCAACCGGCAAAACTATTTATATTCTTGATGAGCCAACAACAGGACTTCATACTGCTGATGTTCACAGGCTTATTAATGTATTACAGTCCTTGGTTGATGGCGGAAACACTGTAGTTGTTATTGAACACAATCTTGATGTAATCAAGTGTGCGGATTATATTATTGACTTAGGTCCTGAAGGTGGGGACGGCGGTGGCACAATTGTTGCAACAGGCACCCCTGAAGATATTGTAAATAGTAATAAGTCATATACAGGACAGTATCTTAAACGAATTCTTTAAAAAATAAAACCACGTCTCAAAAAGACGTGGTTTTATTGATGTATTAACAAAATTTGTTGTTATTTTTATTTGATTTCCTCTTTTTCTTCCTTCTTGTGGTTCTTAGCTGTCTTAGCTGATTTAACAACCAGGCCTGAAAGAGCTGCTAAAGCAAGTACGTTAGGGATAACCATGAGTTGATTGAACATATCGGTAAGCTCCCATACAAGGTCATTTGAAAGGCAAGAGCCAAGGAATGTGAATCCAATGGCAATAACAGCATAGATTTTTTCTGATTTTTTACCGAACAAATAAACAACATTTACTTTACCAAAAAGATTCCAGCCAATGATTGTTGAAAAAGCAAAGAACAAAAGGCATATTGCCACATAAGCGTTTCCGACTTTTTCTCCAAAAACAGTGCTGAATGCAAGCTGTGCCATATTCGCTTTTGAAACTCCTTCAGCGGCTCCGGATGCAAGTATACCGTTATCAGCATAAAGTGTAGAAATAACAACAAGTGCAGTCATTGTCAGCACAACGAATGTATCAATGAAAACACCAATCATTGCCGTTACACCTTGGTCGTGGGGTTTGTCAACCTTTGCAAGGGCATGAGCATGGGGAGTTGAACCCATACCGGCTTCGTTTGAGAACAGACCTCTTTTTGCACCCTGACTTATAGCTTTTTTAAGTGCAGCACCAATACCGCCACCGATGAGTGCGTTGGGTGTAAAAGCATATTTGAAAATCATTACAAAAGCTTCCGGAACATTTTTGATTTTCACAGCAAGAATAACAATACCTCCGACTATATAAAGAATAGCCATAACAGGTACAAGCTTTTCAGCAACTGCAGCAATTCTGTTTGCGCCACCAAAGAAAATGAATCCGGCAACCAGAGCAATAATTATACCGATAACCCAGGAAGGTATGCCGAAAGCGGCACTGCAGGTTTCACCAATTGAATTTGACTGAACCATACTGCCCATGAAGCCGAGAGCAAGTGTACTTGCGCATGCAAAAAATACAGCGAGGAATTTACCGAATTTACCTTTGAATGCCTTCTGAATGTAATATACAGGACCACCGTCAACGCTGCCGTCTTCATTAACAACACGGGTTTCCTGAGCGAGAACTGCTTCTGCGTAAATTGTAGCCATGCCGAAAAAGGCGATTATCCACATCCAGAAAATAGCACCGGGGCCGCCAATAAGGATAGCTCCGCAGGCACCTACTATATTTCCGGTACCAACCTGTGCAGCAATTGCTGTTGCAAGTGCCTGGAACGAGCTCAAACCTCCCTTTTGTTTACCGCCGCGTAATGATAACCCGCTGAATGTATTTCTCATGCCTTCACCGAAACAGCGCACCTGGACAAAGCGAGTACGAATGGTGAAATACAGACCGATTCCTATAAGAAGAATAATGAGAATGTAGTCTGAAAGATAGATGTTGATTGTTTGAACAATTTTTAAAAGTGTGTCCATATTGATTCCTCCAAAAAAATTTAAAACCGCCCTCAATGAAGGCGGCCTGAAAACAAAGATACAATTACAGACTAAACTTTTATGTTTCATCTGCTCTGTCCTTTTGCCTGAGAGATTCAGCGCTTTTGCGCCTTGCACCTTGGGCACCCAATTGAATGGGATTCTCCAGAGCCTCCTCCGCTTTCAGTTTCAAAAAATGATCCTGAAAGTTTCAACGGGCTATAATGTAGCAAAGTCTACCACAAAACAAACCGTATGTCAAGACATATATATTAAAAAAACACTTTGTTTAGTACAAAAAAACAGCGCACGGTTTTAACGTGTCGCTGTTGGTGCGGGTAACAGGGGTCGAACCTGCACGCTGTGAGGCACAAGATCCTAAATCTTGCGTGTCTGCCAATTCCACCATACCCGCATATATTAAGTTTGTCGCTGTCGAAAGCATGCGTGTGACCCTTGCGGTGCCCAAAATTCATTACGGCTTGGAGCGCCAATGAATTTTGACCGCTGCGCCATCACCGATTCGCTTCATCTGCCGCAGGCAGCGCGTCATCGGCGATGCTGCCAATTCCACCATACCCGCATATATATTAAGTTTGTTGCTGCTTAAAGCATGCGTGTGACTCTTGCGGTGCCCAAAATTCATTACGGCTTGGAGTGCCTATGAATTTTGACCGCTGCGCCATCACCGATTCGCTTCATCTGCCGCAGGCAGCGCATCATCGGCGATGCTGCCAATTCCACCATACCCGCATACAAATGCTTAATAATTATATTTGTTGTTAAATGAATTGTCAATACCAAATTATAATATTGTCCGCATCTTGAAGCTATTACTTGACATTAAAAGATAAATGTATATAATTGTAATGTTGCTTTTATGCATATGAAATGAGGTAATGATTGATGAACAGAAAAATCAGATCGATGCTGTTACTCATGTTGGTTTTCTCTATTGTTTCGGCTTTTGCAGCTTGCAGTCAGAATACTATGACTAGTTCCGCAGATAATGAAACTGTCAGTTCCACTGAAAATGACAGCATAACTACCGTTAGCAACAGTATATTTAAGGAGGACAATGAAATGTCTGAAACAAAAGTAAAAGTTATAATGGAAAACGGCGGAGAGTTCGTTATTGAGCTTTATCCCGAATATGCGCCTAAAACAGTGGCTAATTTTATCAAGCTTGTAAAAGAAGGCTTCTATGACGGACTTACTTTTCACAGGGTTGTTGATAATTTTATGTGCCAGGGCGGAGATCCTGAAGGTACCGGAGTAGGCGGCAGTGACGAAACAATTTTCGGTGAATTTGCATCCAACGGTTGGACTCAGAATACACTTTCCCATTCAAGAGGCGTTATTTCAATGGCAAGAAGCATGAATTTCAACTCAGCATCAAGCCAGTTCTTTATTTGTTATTCTGATTACTGTTCAGCTCTTGACGGTGATTATGCTGCATTCGGAAAGGTTACAGAAGGCATGGAGGTATGTGACGCTTTCTGTCAGGTGGAAAGAACATATAACTCAATGGGTGAAAAAGCCTCTCCTGTTGATCCTATACGTATTAAATCAATGGCTGTTGTTGATTAATAACTTATAACAGGTAAAAAAATGTAAAAAACTTAAAAAAATTGAAAAAAGTTATCTAAAAGCCCTTGACGGCGGTTCTTTTGTATGTTAGAATACTCGTACCTCTGTTGAGGGCTTTATTTTTGTGCCCTGAAAAATAGAGGGAGGCCTTGCTTGATTATTTCGGGTGGTCGTGTTGCATTCGGATTAATCGTAAATTTCCTATAATGGAGGTGCCGTTCATGAGAGTAAAAATCACTTTATCTTGTACAGAGTGCAAACAGCGCAATTACAACACAATGAAAAACAAGAAGAACAATCCTGATAGGTTGGAGATGAATAAGTATTGCAGATTCTGCAAGAAGCACACTCTCCACAAAGAAACAAAATAAAACGGGAGGTAGAATAATGGCTGACAAAGAAAAGAAAGTTGCCCAGGATTCCAATGTTGATAAGGCCACAACAGAGGAAAGCAAAGCAGCTGCTAAGGTTGCTAAGGCTGCAAAGGGCAGCAAAAGTGATAAGCCTGGATTCTTCGCTCGTGCCGGCAAAGGTACAAAACGCTTTTTCAAGGATTTCAAAGGTGAATGCAAGAAAATCGTTTGGCCCGATGCTAAAACAGTTCTTAAGAGTACCTGCATAGTACTGATAGTTGTAACAATTGTTACTGCAGTTGTTTTTGCTATCGACTTCGGTCTTGAACAGGGTATGACAGGACTCAAGAATCTTGCAAGAGGTGAAACCGAAACCACTTCACAGGTAACTTCAGGTAATGTAGCAGATACATCCGACAAAGCTGATGAAGATGATAAGGAAACAACCGAAGCTGCGAATGAAGAAACCACAGCAGCAAAAACAGAAGAATAATTGCAATCTATAGGAGGTGTCACGATGGCAGACAATGCCAAATGGTTTGTAGTACACACCTATTCCGGCTACGAGAACAAAGTAGCTTCAAACATTTTGACGGTTGTTGAAAACCGTAAGATGCAGGATCAGATTTTTGAAGTCAGAATCCCTACGGAAACTGTTACAGAAATCAAAGATGATAAGGTAAAAGAGGTTGAGCGTAAGCTTTTCCCCGGTTATGTTATGGTTAAGGTTGCCTGTATCTACAAAAGACGCAGTGAGTTTGAAGATGAAGAACTTTCCATGACTGACGAAGCATGGTATGTTATCAGAAACACTCGTGGCGTTACGGGATTTGTTGGACCCGGAAGTAAACCTGTTCCTCTGAGTGATGAAGAGGTTATCAACCTCGGCATTGAAAAGAGAACAGTCGAAGTAAACTACAAGGTAGGGGACTTCGTAAACATCTTAAGCGGACCCTTCGACGGTTACAGTGGTGTTGTAGACAGCATCGACCTTGTTAAGGAAGTAGTCGTTGTTATGATATCTATGCTTGGCAGAGAAACTCCTGTTGAGCTTGGACTTAATCAGATTGAGGTTCAGGATTAAGATTAAAAAAGATAATTTACGGCAACAGCCGTTTATTATGTGGGGAATTTCATTTCCCTGTGGGAGATTTGCTAATTCTATTCAAAGCAAGTCGCCATCAACCACATAAATTTGGAGGTGCAAAAAATGGCTCAAAAGGTTGTAGGTTTAATCAAGCTCCAGATTCCTGCAGGTAAAGCTACTCCGGCACCGCCTGTTGGTCCGGCTCTCGGTCAGCACGGTGTTAACATCATGGCTTTCACAAAGGAATTCAATGAGCGCACAAAGAATGATATCGGTCTTATCATTCCTGTTGTTATCACAGTTTATGCAGACCGTACATTCACATTTGTAACAAAAACACCGCCCGCTGCTGTTCTTATAAAGAAGGCTTGCGGAATCGAAAGCGGTTCAGGCGTACCTAACAAGACTAAGGTCGCAACAATTACCGGTGAGCAGGTTAGAAAAATTGCTGAGCAGAAGATGCCGGACCTCAACGCAGCTTCAGTTGAAGCCGCTATGAGTATGATAGCCGGTACAGCTCGCTCAATGGGCATAGTAGTCGCTGACTAATGCTTCCGGGTGGGAGGAAAAATCCGATTAACCACTCTATAGGAGGATGAAAGACAATGAAACATGGTAAAAAATAAGTCGAAGGCGCTAAGCATATCGACAAATCAAATCTTTATGATCCTGCGGAAGCACTTGAACTTGCTTGAAAGACTGCTACCGCAAAGTTTGATGAAACAATTGAAGCTCACATCCGTCTCGGCGTAGACTCACGTCATGCTGACCAGCAGGTTCGTGGCGCAGTTGTTCTTCCTAACGGTACAGGTAGAACTGTACGTGTTGCTGTATTCGCAAAAGGCGAAGAAGCAAAAGCTGCTGAGGCTGCAGGCGCAGAAGTTGTAGGCGCAGAAGACCTCGTTGCAAAAATCCAGGGCGAAGGCTGGATGGAATTCGATGTTGCAATTGCACATCCCAGCATGATGGGCCTTGTAGGTCGTCTCGGTAAGGTTCTCGGTCCCCGTGGCCTTATGCCTTCACCCAAGGCAGGTACTGTTACTCCTAACGTTGCTCAGGCTGTTACAGAAGCTAAAGCAGGTAAGATCGAGTACCGTCTTGACAAAACAAACATTATCCACTGTCCTATCGGTAAGGCTTCTTTTGGCAAAGATAAGCTCATGGAGAACTTCACAACTCTTCTTGATGCTGTTATCAAGGCTAAGCCTGCTGCTGCAAAGGGTCAGTATATCCGTTCCTGCGTAGTTACAGCTACAATGGGCCCCGGCGTTAAGATCAATCCCAACAAGGTTGGTTCTGCTGCTGCCGAAACAAAATAATTTTAAATAATGCTTGACAAAGAATATTCTTTGTGGTATTATATCAAAGCTGTCCAGCCCTAAGACAGCAGGTGTGAGACTTAAAGGCTTTAAGCCGCCTGCCGAGGAACGGAGCATAATTGATTTAGATAATTACGTCTATTTTAACTATGTTACCCTTTCTCTCGGTTTGAGGGAAAGGGTTTTTCTTATCTCTGACACCAAGGGTATCAAAAATATTACAGGAGGTGAATTCATTTGCCCAGCGCTAACGTTTTGGAACAAAAGAAAGTTGTTGTTGCTGAACTTACAGAAAGACTCAACAATTCAATCGCAGGTGTTATCGTAGACTACAAGGGTATCAACGTTGCTGATGATACAGCTCTTCGTAAGGAGCTTCGTGAAGCAGGTGTTGAATACACTGTTGTTAAGAATACTCTTCTTAAGCTTGCTATCGCTAACACTGAGCTTAACGGTCTTGATGCTGTTCTCGAAGGAACAACCGCTATCGCTACAAGTGCAGATGATTACGTTGCTGCTGCTCGTATTTTGAGCAAGTTTGCAGACGGACACAAGAATTTTGAAATTAAGAATGGCTTCATCGATAAGGAAGTTATCGGTCTTGATAAGATTTCAGGCCTTGCTAAGCTTCCCTCACGTGAAATCCTTCTTGCAAACGTTCTCGGTGCATTCCAGGCTCCGATCTCAGCATTCGC
>JAZSHC010000018.1:0-28562 GCA_045533065.1 Acutalibacteraceae bacterium | reverse complement strand
ATAATATCGTCAAAGCTCATTACATAGCCCTTATCAGGAGTAGAATCGTGGTGGTTTACACCCTTCATCTTGATAGGCTGTGAGTTGAATTTATAAACATCTTTTTCAATTTCGATTGTTTTGAAGCCGATAAGTGTTCTTACAAACTGTAAATCTTTGCCGTTTTTCGAAAGTGTTGCAATTGCAGTGTAAAGTCTGGGCTTTTCTGCATTCCATTCTTCTACTTTGAGTGAGGGGAAGAAAGCATAATATGTATTTTCGTTTTCGCCGATAATCTGCTCGTTACTTGTTTTGAGTGAAGTTTCTGCTTTTAATTCTTCGCCGTCATAGATTGCGATTTTAAGGTCGTTATCATCTGCGTCGTGAATTTCAGTCATAACAGTAAGTGAATATTCATTTTCGCCGATTTTCTTTGGTGTATAGCAAATGTCGAAGATATAGTTTTCTTCGTTTTCTGTAAGAAGAACGTCTCTGAATATACCGTTTTCTCTGAACATATCCTGACATTCAAGATATGTACCGTTGCACCATTTTGACACTATTGCTATAAGCTCGTTTTCGCCCTCGTGAACGAACTCCTTGATAGCAAATTCAGCACTGTTGTGGCTGCCTTCACTGTAACCGACAAATTTGCCGTTTATGTAAAGAGTGAGACTTGAGCAAACACCGAGGAAGGTAATGATCGGATTTTTTGATTCAGATGAGAGGTTGAATTTTTTTACATACACACCGGCTGACATCTCCTCGGGAACATTGGGAAGTGTCATGGGAAATTCATAACGTGTATTGAGATAGCAAGGCTGTTCGTATCCTGTTCTTTGCCAGGTTGAGGGCACTCTGACAGTATCCATAGCAGTTTTTTCACTGTCAAAATTGCCAGGTAAACGTGAAATTTTTGAGTAATACTTGAAATTCCACTCACCTGAAAGCACCTGAACCATTGAACTTGAATATCTTTCAGTAAGAGCATTGAGGGATTCAAAGTCTTTTCTGGCTTTGCAGGGTATGAAATAACTTCTTTCCCTGAGCTTATTTTTTTCAAAAACTGCAAAATCGTTAATAAAAAGCTTTTTAATCTGATATTTCATACTTTTTTACCTCCGGTATGTAAATATTGATACGGAATATCTCACCTTAACTATTAGAATATCATACATTAGAAAATTTTTCAATTACTAAATATTAAAATAAAGGACAATACTTATATCGACAGGATTTTTTAAGCATTCGGAGGTAATTTTTTTGTATTATAATAAGGTTGAAATCTGCGGAATAGATACTTCAAAGCTCAAGGTTTTAAAAGAAAGCGAAAAAACAGAGCTTCTGAAGAAATGCCGTGAAGGTGATAAAAACGCCAGAGAACAGCTTATAAACGGTAATTTAAGACTTGTACTGAGTGTTGTTCAGCGTTTTACTTCAAGGGGCGAAAATCCCGACGACCTTTTTCAGGTTGGCTGTATCGGTCTTATAAAATCAATTGATAATTTTGATGTGAATCAGAATGTACGCTTTTCAACCTATGCCGTGCCGATGATTATAGGTGAAATACGGCGGTATCTGAGGGATTATAACCCGATAAGAGTCAGCAGAGGAATCCGTGACACAGCCTATCATGCGATGCAGATTAAGGAAAGAATTACAGCAGAGACACAAAGAGAACCTACTATTGAGGAAATCGCAAAGGAAATGGGTGTTAAGAAAGAGAATGTTGTGCTTGCACTTGAAGCAATTGTTGAACCCGTTTCAATTTACGAGCCTGTATATTTTGATGCAGGTGACACGATATATGTTATGGATCAGATTGGTGACAACCACAGTGATGTAAACTGGATTGATGAGATTCTTGTGAAAAAATCAATTGATGAATTGCCCGAAAGAGAAAAGAAAATCCTGTCTTTAAGATTTATGAACGGAATGACACAAACTGAGGTCGCTGAAGAAATCGGTATTTCACAAGCTCAGGTGTCAAGGCTAGAAAAGGGTGCCCTTGATAAAATCAAAAGCCACAGAAAGGTTTATATATAAAAGTAGCTGTAAAAAAACGAAAGTTTTTTTACAGCTACATAGTTTTATTTTACTTTAATACTTACAGGCAAACTCCAATCACTATAAGCATAACCTGTATCAATCTTTTTGTAAGCTCTTACTCTGAAGTAGTATCGTTTACCGCTTTTTAGTCCTGTTTTAGAAATTTTGGTTGTATTTGCATTAAAATTACCAATTTTTTTCTGACCGTCAAAATAGCTATTGGTAGAATAATATACCTGATAACCGGTCTCACCTGAAATATCCTTCCATGTTGCGGTAACCTTGCCTTTGGATGTTGATGAAAGTTTCAAGGAGGGCTTTGCGGACGTAAAGTGCGTTGTCACATAAAAAACATCTTTTGAAGTATATGGTGCCCACTTTGTGGTTCCGTCAGGTAATTTATTATAGGCTCTTACAAGGAATCCGTATTCTTTTCCGGCATCAAGACCGCTTATTATATGATATGTTACACCTTTGAGAGTTTTAACTTTAGTGTACTTTTTAGTCTTTTTGTTATACTGATAGATTCTGTAGCCTGTTGCTTCTCCACTCCAATGAAGATATACTTCATTGTTTTTCTTATACACTACTTGTAAATTTTTGGCTTTATCAGGAACATACGGCAGTGTTTTCACAGTGATATATGTATAATCACCGTATATTTTTTCGCCGTTAACCAGAGTGTATGTGCGGAAAGCAAGATTATATTCCTCACCTTCCTTGAGTTTATCAACCACAAACTTCTTATTATCTTTTGATTCGGTAAGTTTTTTATATTGATTATTCTTTTTATTGTATTCGTAGGCAACTATTCCGTCAAATTCAGAAGCACTGCCTTCATAAAACCATACTCTGAAAGTAAAAGAGTGGTACGATTTATCAATTACCTCAAGTTCTTTAATTGACGAAGAGAACAGACTGTTTCCTTTATTTTCAATGTTTTCAGGCAATCTTACGGAATTTTTCATACAGCCGTGAAAAGCTGAATCACCAATCACTTTAACACTGTCCGGAATGTAAAGATTTTTAAGGTTTGTGCAACCGCTAAAAGCATCATCACCGATTTTTGTTAATGAAGATGACACAACAATATTACGTAGCTTTTCAAGATTATAGCACAATCCGTCAGGCAAAACGGTAACTGACTGAGGAAGAATAATTGTTTCTGCATTTACAAAAAATGACAGGGCGCCGTCTTCTATTGCGGTAATTCCTTCCTCAATAATAAGAGTTTTTGTTGCTTTCGCAGCTTTATTTATTGCGGCTTCGAGCTCATCGCCGTCATAGTCATCATACGAAAATTCACAGTCGCACTCCTCTAAAGAGCAATATTCACAATGTATACCAAAGCGGTGTGTGCTTATAACAGATGTCTCACCGCTGCGAACAACCATAACACCTGTATCTTCGTCAAAAGTGTATTTAATAGCATAATCGGTCCACTCAGCCGCACTTGCGTTAAAGCAGAAAACTGCAGCTAAGGCAATAACTACAGAACAAAACATAAAAGCTGATTTAAACTTTTTCATAATATTTCCTCCATATCAATTTATAATCTATAGCTTAAAATCAAATCATTTCAGCAAAATTATTTTTTCATAATAATACCTCCTTAATAAAATAAAAAAGTGCGCCCAAATGAGCGCACTAAAAAATGCATCTCATTTGCTGCAACACAAACCAAACTCTCCAAAAATGGGTATAGTTATTAAGAGATACACTTTTTTTCAAAGCGTTTCCCAAAATTGAAGAATTATTCGGTTGCGTTGCGCTTTCAATATACCATATTCTGAATAAAATGTCAACAAACGAGTCTAATCTTAAGAATATCTTAATCTGAATCGAAAACGGGTCTGGACTGTTTGTTTCATTGTAAAAATTGTTTGCATAAAAAATATCAGCAGAGCTTTTACTCTCTGCTGATATTTTTTACACCTCATTAAAAGCCGGTGCTTTATTCAAAATTATAACATTTTCACTACTACAAAGGGCAGTTTCGCCTGATAAGCTGATATTTTCAGTTCTCATACCACTATCAAGTTTTCCGTCAATATAAAGCTTGAGTATGCCGTTGCGCTCTCTGAGAGCAGTCACCTTAACATTCCTTTTAACTGTGCGTCGGCTTGTAAGAACATCATCTCCAACTCTGAAACGAATCTTGCCCTCAGAAGTGACTTCAAGAAGAATCTCATTGCCTTGCTTCATAAGTACAAGTTCTTTTTCATCTTCAACGGCTGCCGTAACAGCAAAATCAGTCGCACCTGATACACCACCGGTAACCCGGTTATTCTGGTAAAAGTCAAAGCTTAATTCAGCATCACATGTATGGCCTGATATATCGCCTATTCCCTTGAGTATAAGACTGTTATCCTCCGCGAACCCGTTTTCAAAGGTTATAAGAACAGTCATATAATCTTCAAGAAGTTCGCAATAGGAAATATGATTTCCAGAACAACTGATATTTTTAACATCAACAAACTGATTGAAGGATACCTCGAGAACTCTTTCACTTCTTGCTTTTACATATGTAACCTCAGGAGCTCTGAAAGGTCTGTTAAAATGGAATATTTTTGTTTCATAAGGTTTCAACGTTACCTTCATGCTGTCACCGAAGCCGTACTTTTCAGCGCTTTGCTCTGTTGTGTAAGGAAGAATAGCAGTTGCAACACTTTTTGGGAATCTTTTACTGACACCCTTTTCTTCATTGAGACAGAAGGTATACTCTGCATCCTTTCCTGAGCTGTTACGAAGGGATACTATACCTTCATTTTCGTTAAAACAGCTGAAACCGTAGACCTCCGATTGTGAAGGTCTACCACCAAAAATAACGGAATGTGAAAGAACCTCCATATTATCTTCAAGGAAACTCAACACACTTCTGTTAATGCGCCATTTTGCCTCATTCATAAGATTGTGGCTGTAATAAAGCTCCCAGAAAGCTGTACCTCTTGTTGCCATTGTGAACAGATAATCCCTGAATTCATCGTCGGTCATTTTAACCTTAACTTCATTACCGTAAATAGGGTCATGGTTATAAAGAACTCTTTGAGGAAGCTGGAACTGACGGGTTTTATAAAAGTCAAAGTACATTTCATCACGGTAAGAAAGCATTCTGTCCTTATCGGAAACTTCCTTTTCCTTGCCGATAAAATCAACGTCATTGCTTATCTGCATCCATATACTGTTGACCCACTGCAAAAACCATGGACTCGGAGGTGCATAGCATGTAAGATTTATCCAGAAATTCTCTTCTGCCTTTTTGTTCATTTTTTCGAACACACCGATCCATTTTTCCCATACATCAGTGTAATAATACATATCCTTATAACCGCCGACCATATGGTCATGCTTCTTGTTTTTACAAGGATACTGAGCAAATCCGTCAAGCTTGAAATAATTGAGATGGAAGCTATCCATGAATTCAAGCATCATTTCCCCTGTTTTTGAAGAATACTTTTCACTTGCAACGCAAATATCATGAGCCTGCTTATTAACGTATCCGTTACCGTGCTTCTGAATCTGTCTTGCAAATTTAATTGTGTCGTTGGTATACCCGCCTCTTGGACCTACCCATACACCAAAGCGTGAACCAAGGGATTCAGAAAGATTTGCAAAGGGCGTAAGCCTGTCAGGGAACTTTGAATTGAAGGTCCAGAAGCCCTTGCTGTAATCATTCCAACCGTCATCGGCTACATAGGAATCAATGGGCTTTACACCGTATTTTGTCAGCCCTTTTTCAACCTCAAGGAATGAAGAAGTAACATTCTCTTCTGTGATATTAAGCATATTATCAAACCATGAGTTATACTGAATTCTGAGCTTAACAGGCTTGGATATACTTCTTATATATGAATAGAAGGCTTTTTGCACTTCAGCAAAATTATCGCTTTCGCTCACGCCGCAAACATATTTATAGCTTTTAAAGCTACCGTTGCCTGCAAGCTCATGCAGAGTCTTACCGCTGAAATTACGGATAGTTACGGTGGTATTTTCAATTGTATTGATTGATGCAGGAAATTCACAACCGAAATAAAAGCTGTCAACATAAACGGGCTGTCCCATACTCATGGCGAAGCCGGGTACATGAGACTTTTTCTGTTCGGGTAAGCACCATGATTTTTTATCAGAACTGAATTCAGTTCCGCCAAGCTCGATATAATCAAGTACAATGCTCTTTTTTCCCTTATCAGCAAAAGAAAGCTCGATATACTTTCTAAAAAAGCTGTCAGCCTCGGAAAGTTCAAAAATTACTCTGATAATAATCTCACTGTCTCTTAAGGGAATCTTTTTAAAGACAATAATAAGCTTGTCTGAGCCTTCCGTACTTTCGTTTTCAATTTTGTCAATTGTAAGCTCATCTGCTTTTACAACAATATTGCTGAAAAAACCGCACTTGAAATTAATCGCAAACTCCTTAGCACTTCCGTTACCACTAAGAATACTGTCAGTAAGCTTATTGATAATCTTTGTTGCATGAATCCTGTTATCACTTATAAAAAATTCTTTAACTAAAAACTTGTTTTCAATTTTACATGACTTTTCTGAAATTGTAACTGACATAGTTTCTCCTGATTTATAAATTTATTATTTATTTTCTTCAATCCATGAAAGAACATCTTTGCAAACAGTTTCGAAGCATGCACTTTCATTAAGAATTTCATGGCGCGCATCGGGATAAAGAACTGTTTTTATGTTCTTTTTACCTGCTGCAAGAAGCTTATCCTCAACCTTTTTAACACCTGCACCGTAATCGCCGACGGGATCCATAGCACCTGCAACCATTAAAACGGGAAGCTCCTTTGAAAGACCGTTAAACCATTCATCGGAAGATACATAATTGAGAATCGAGAAAAGATCACGGTAGCCGTAAGCGGTAAAAATATAACCGCAAAGCTCGTCAGCAATATACTTATCAACTTCATCATTATCTCTTGAAAGCCAATCAAAGGGTGTTCTGCCTTCGAATTTCTTATTATATGTACCAAATCCCATTGTGTCAATAAATTTACTCCTGTAATGGCTACCTTTTACTTTTGCAATGAGATTTGCAATTACAATTCCGGCGCCTGCTGCGGGATTAGGACCTGCGGTACCGCAATAAACAGCTCCGTTAATTTCATCGGCATATTTCAGGCTATATGCACGTGCAACAAAGGAACCCATGGAATGACCGAAGAAATAGAAGGGCTTGTCAGCATTTTCACTTTTTGCAATCAATGTAAGCTTGTGACAATCTTCAACGAAGTTTTTCCAGCCGTCCTTTTCTCCGAAATAACCAAGTTCATCTTTATTTTTGATGCTGGAACCATGACCGAGGTGGTCATTGATATAAACAGCAATACCCTTATCGCAAAGGTAAGAAGCAAACTTTTCATATCTCTCAAGATGCTCGGCCATACCGTGAGCAATCTGTAAAACGGCTTTTACTTCGCCGTTTTCGGGAAGATATGAAGCAGCGTGAATATCCGCTAAAGATGAAACTGATTCAAAAGTAAACTCCTTTTTAATGAATGACATATTATCTCCTCCTGGGTAATATATTTTATCCTGATGATTATAACATAATTTATCGATAATGTCATTTATTTTGTTAAAATAGCTTCGGTGACAAAATAACCAAATTTTTTTATATATTTTTACAGAACAACATAAAGTTCTACAATTTTTCTGTCAAGTCCTCTTTTTGGGACTGTAAATTAAAATTATTCGAACATTTGTATTGACAATTCAAAAAAAGCTGATATAATTAAAGCATAACAAAAGAACGTATGTTCGTTATTGGAGGTAAATAATTATGTTTACAAGCTTAGAATCTTTTTCAATTTTCTTTTTCACAAGTCTTGCACTTCTTTTACTCGGTATTATCTTTGATAAACAGCTCATAAGTCTTGAAAAGAAAATAGACAGAAAAATTGCTCAGAAGAAAGCTGCAAAAAAAGCTGTCAACCTTCAGAAAACAAAGCACGCACAGAAACAGCAGTTAACAAAACCTGCCGTAAGAAGCACAAAGCACGGACTTGCTGCCTGAGCATAAAGCATACAACTTGACTTTTGACCCGAATTTCTGTAAAATACAATAAATTGTATAAAATTATTCGGGAGGAATTATAATGTCAGACAACAAGCGCTATTGCATGAGCTGCATGAAGCTTATAGACGCCGATGCCGCTGTGTGTCCTCACTGCCGTTATCCGGCAGATTCCCGTCAGGATTCACCCTACCTTTCACAGGGCAGTAAAATCGCACAAAGATATGTGGTCGGTAAGGTTATGAGCATGACGAATGATTCAGTAACCTATATCGGACTTGATATAAATACCGGTGAGTCTGTTAACATTTGTGAATACTATCCTCATAAAATCGCACACCGTGCAAATGACAGCAGTTTTGTAAGTCCCCTCAACGGATATAACGAGCTTTACTCAAGCTGTTTACAAAGCTTTCTCGGCCTTTGGAGAGGCATTAAAATGTTCGGTGAAATAAGATGTCTCCCCAATGTTACAGATATATTTACAGAAAACGACACAGCATACTGCATTTATGAAAACAAAGAATGTATGCCACTCAAGGATTATTTTGCCAAAACAAGAAAACCCTTGACATACACCAAAGCAATTGCGGCTTTTATGCCTGTTCTCAACGCTTTGAAATCCCTTCACAATGCAGGAATTGTTCATGGCAGTATCACGCCATCAACAATTCAGGTCGGAACTGACGGCAGATTGAATCTTACGGGCTTTACAATTCCTCAGTGCCGCTCACAGATAAGGGAGCTCGCATCAAATCCCGTATCAGGCTTTTCTGCCATTGAGGTTTATGAAACCGGCGAGGCAAAAATGGAATCAGATATTTATTCAGTTATGGCTGTATTGTACTATTCAATAACAGGCACAGTACTTCCAAAGGCTACGGAGCGAGCTCAGACAAACAGGCTTTCTCTCCCCTCATCAATTGCATCGGTAATCCCTAAAAACGTGCTTGATGCACTTGCACGTTCACTTGCAGTTTATCCGCATAAAAGAATTTCTTCTGTCGAGGAGCTTATCCGTTGTTTAAAAACAACAGCACCCGACAATAATAATACTGAATCAGGAAAACAAAACTCAAACACGGTAAACAAAAATCATAATCAAATTAATAAAACAGAAGCTATGGCTAAAAAACAGGTTCAGAACAAAAACGTTAAAACGTCTACAAAACACAAAACGCAAAACAAAAAAAATCAGAAAGAAAATGATCCTCCTTTGTTTGCTTTGGGTATCGTAACCTTTGTGGCAGCTGTTGTTGTAATTTCAATACTTTTCTGTACTCTTTATACAACAGTATTATATAAAAGCGTAGATATTCCCTTTTTAAACAAAGCATTTTCTTCTATGACATTTCTTCCGATCAACAAAGAAAATGATAAAGACGTAACCGAAGATGTTAATGCAACAACAAGCACTCTTCCTACCGTGACGGAAACTTCTTATGCCACAGTTGCAGACTTCACCAAGCTCAATTACGAATACATTATTTCAAATGAATCCTTCAAAAGAAATTTTGTGCTTAAATTCAAGGAAGAGGCCAGTGACACCGTTAAAAAAGGCGGAATTATTCGCCAGGATTACACCGCAGGTGAGAGTGTTCCCGTTGGAACAGAGATTGTTCTTGTTGTCAGCACCGGCAAGGAGCAGATTGTTGTTCCTGATGTCAAGGGCAAAACCTATGATGAAGCAAAGGAAATTCTTGAAGACGCCAAACTCAAGGTATCGAAAGAGCTTATTGAAAACGAAGAAAATAAAACACCTGATGAAGTTTACAGAATGAGCGTTGATGCAGGTCAGTCCGTTGATAAAGGAACGGAAATAGTTCTTACAGTATGGGACAAAGTTCCCGAAACAACAACTTCGGAAACTACTACTGAACCTGCCACAACTAAGCCCACAACTACAAAATCATCAACCACGAAACCTACAACAACTAAAGCCCCAACAACTACAACCACAGAAAAATCTACATCCTCAAAAACAACCACCACACAGGATGAATAATAATTCTGAAAAAAATTTCAAAAACATATTGACTTTCTCAAGTGAATAGTATATAATAACAAAGCACTTGAGAAAGTGATATATCGCGGAGTGGAGCAACCCGGTAGCTCGTCGGGCTCATAACCCGGAGGTTGCAGGTTCAAATCCTGTCTCCGCAACCAGAAAGAAGACCTTGTCCTGTGACGAGGTTTTTTCTTTTATAAAAGCAAAAAACGGAGGAATAATATGAAAACATTAAACCTTGCAGGCGATTGGAATTTAAAAAATTGCAGCGACGGAAAAATGTACAGTGCCATAATTCCCGGAAGCGATTTTGGAAATCTTATCAGAAACGGCGCAATCGTAAATCCCCTTGTTTCAGGAAACGTAAAAGAAGGAATTGAAATTGGTGAAAAGGACTATGAGTTTTCAAAAGCTTTTACAATAACAAAAGCAGAACTTGAATATAAACACATCCATCTTTTAATCGGAGGTCTTGATACTCTTTGTACCGTATATGTTAACGGAAAAGAGGCCTTCAAGAGCAACAATGCTTACATTCCCATCGACAGAGATATCAAGGAGTTTTTAATTGAAGGCGAAAACACAATCATGTTTCATTTCAGTTCAGCCGTAAATTACATAACAAAGCTTCAGAAAGAAAATCCGTTGCCAAAAAATCCCAACGGTATCGACGGTATTCCTTACATTAGAAAACCGGGCTGTCATTTTGGCTGGGACTGGGGCCCATGTGTGCCCTATTCTGCTATTGTAGAAAAAATTGAGCTTAAATGCTTCAATAAAAGAATTGAATGCATTAAAATAACCCAGGAAACAACAAAACAGAAAGCCGTTGTATATGCAAACGCAAAGGGTGCAGAAAGAATTTACATGATTACCCCTGACGGAAACACCGTAAATTTCAATGAAGACGGTAAAGTAATTATTGAAAATCCGCAGCTTTGGTACACACGCGAATTATCAGGACTTGATACACAGCCTCTTTACACTGTTGTTTTTGAAAACAGTGAAGAAGCAGTAGAGAAAAAAATCGGTCTTCGTTCAATTTATCTCGACAGAAGTGACGACGAATACGGAAGCAATTTCTGCTTTGTTCTTAACGGTGAAAAAATATTCGCAAAAGGCGCAAACCTCATCCCCTTCTCAGCAATATATGAAGACAGTGACAATTCTACTGTTGACTATTATCTTGACCTTGCACAAGCATCAAATTTCAACATGCTCAGAGTCTGGGGTGGCGGCAGTTATGCAAGCGATTATTTGCTTGAGCAATGTGACAAACGCGGAATCCTTTTATGGCAGGATTTCTGTTTTGCGTGTCAGATGTATCCGTTTTACAACGATGATTTCACTGAAAATGTTCTTAAAGAAGTTAAAGCAAATGTTGAACGTATGACAACTCATCCAAGCCTTGCTTTATGGTGCGGAAACAATGAAATTGAAACAATGTTCTCATACCTTCCCAAAACAATGAAGATTGTTAAAGCTTATGAACAGTTCTTCTATCACACTCTTCCCGATTTCATTGAGAGCCTTACCGATATATCATATATTCCTTCTTCACCAATCGGAAAAAGCTGCTTCAAGGACTGCTCAAGCGATGATGTCGGCGACACTCATATGTGGAATGTTTGGCACGGATTAAAAAAGCTCGATTATTACGCAACAAGATACTCAAGATTCCTTTCAGAGTTCGGCCTAGAATCTCTCCCTTCAATGAAGGCAATCAGAACTTTTGCCACAGAAAAAGATTTTGATATCAACTCCGAAGCTTTTAACAGACATCAGAAATGTATCGGCGGTAACCCGAAGATGCTTTTCTACCTGACTGAAATGTTCAGCTTTCCAAAGAATTTTGAAGATCTCCCCTATCTTACAGGTATTGTACAGGCTGAATGTATTAAAAATGCAACAGTTCATTTCAGACAGAATAAAGGAAGATGCAACGGCTCACTTTTCTGGCAGTTTAACGATGTGTGGAATTGCCCTAGCTGGTCTTCAGTCGATTTTGAGGGTATACCGAAAGCTTTACAGTATAAAGCAAAGGAATTTTTTGCTCCAGTTACAGTAAGCTGTAAAAAAGAAAAAGGGAAAGCTGTAATTTTTGCACACAATGATACATTGAAAGATGTTTCATTTGAGCTTACCGTAAAAACATACAACCCCGACAGTGAAAAAAAATATAATGTTAATCTTAAAGGCAACAGCTTCAGCAAGGTTGATGAGGTTAAGGTTAAGAAAAATACTGTAATGCAGCTTTGCTTTAACGGAGAAGTTATTACGGAAATTTTCACTTCACCCACAAATCTCAGACTCAAGAAAGTAAACATTTCTCACGAACTCAACGGTAATGAGCTTACTGTTACAAGTGACGGATTTGCATATAATATGTTCATCGAAAGTGACACTCCCGCAGACAGGAATTATTTTTCACTCGCAAAGGGCGAAAAGGCAGTTGTTCATTTTAGTGAAAAGCCAGAAAAATACAGAATTACTTGTGCCAATAACATTGAGTTCAAAAATAATCCTGTCAAGAAGAGTCTCTTCAGATTTTTCTACAGACTTCGCCCCCTCAACATCGCAAACTACTTCTATTATTCAACTAACTGATTACGCTATAAAGAGTCTGTCTGTTACGGCAGACTCTTTAAAATAATAAGATAAAATCTCTTGACAATATCTAACGGGTAATATATAATATTCAAGTGTTTTAACAACTTGCCGGTGTGTTGGAATTGGCAGACGAGGCGGACTCAAAATCCGTTGGTAGCGATACCGTGCGGGTTCGACCCCCGCCACCGGCACCAGAAAAGAAACACCATTTGTCAGTAGACAAATGGTGTTTCTTTTCAACTAAATCCACCCTATCGGGTGGGTGAAATCATCTTCGATGATGAAATCCCCTGCGGGGATGAAATCCGCCTCGACAGCGGATGGGTGGATTTAATTTCATCTGCGTAGCAGATTTCATCCGAGCATTGCTCGGATTTCATCGCGCTTGCGCGATTTCATTGAAAGTTATAATTGTTTATGATATAATAAATTAAAAAGGAGGCGATGTATGGTGGCAAATGAAAACTTCAAACATATTGAACCGGATGAATTTCATGACAAAGAACTTACTTTGCACGATTGTGTAGCGAATCGTATTTCGTACGTAGATGGTATACTTCGCTTCCATTTTCCGGACGGCTTTTGGGTAACATCTCTTCACGAAGAAAATTCTTCTGAAAAGACAGTACGAACCGATGCTTCTTTAGTTGATTTCTCAATAGACGATATTGATGAAATAACGGTTCGTGTATTCAGCAGAAACACATGGTGTTGGTCCGAAAAACAATTGCAGAAATCTGGCATATGGAGCAGCTTATTTCTGCAATAAACAGCGGGAAATGTACTATCGAGTTTATTACACAATACAGAACCTATAGTGAGCAGATGTGGCAATGTGTAATTCACTCCAACAAAAAGCCGTATTACAGAGAATGTGAGCTATATTTACCTAATACTAATGCTACATTTTATTGGAACAATCTGCGTTTAGATCGCACATGGTAGCCACACTACTTTTGGTCGTTCTTACCCCTACTTATGCTACTTTTAGTCGTTCTTTTCCAATAAGTGTTCCGTTGCAGCACGATAAGCGCACCTTTGGTGTGTGAAACGATGCTTCATAACGTGAAGTTAAAACAGCTCCGCTGCTTCGCTGGGCGAAGCTAAACTTCATAAAATCACTTCTGCTGTCAGAAGCTTATCATGGCGGTTTTTGCATTCGGTTGAAAAATCCATAATTTTGTAGTATAATAAGTTTATAAAACGAGAATTTGGCAAAGGAGTGTGATTGTACGAAAAAGTTGAGCAATTTATTTACAGCGCTTGCGATTGTGCTATCCGATATTATGTGTTTGGTTGTTGCCTATAATTATCGTGATATGCTTTGCGGCATTGAACACGCAGGTTTTAGTGCTCTGCGAGCACAGCATTTCTGTACGCCATTCCGTTTATTTTTTGCATTATAGTGTGTGCTGTCTTGGCAATCAAATTCAGTAAGAAGTAAGCAATTTCTATTTATCCGTACATAGCACATTTTTACATTCAAAATAGCAGAATAAAGGAGTTGAGTTTTGAAAGCTCAACTCCTTTTTATATACTTATTCAACAATATAAACCTTAACACCGTGTTTCGGTACCGAGGCTACAATTTCGGTTGCATTTTCAGTCGTTTTTTCGTCCCATACATCTGATACAGTATAGCCATCTTTCTTGGGAAGGTTAAGATAACCGAGATTACAAAGCTTTTTAATGTTAACCTTGGCACTCTTTTCACTGCCGGCTTTATTGAAAATACAAACAGCCGCCTTGGAATTTTCAAGAGGTTTCACAAGTATATCAACAAGGCCGGCCTTTTCACGCCTGCACTGAACACCAAGAGGATCCTGATTTATAGAAATCATTGTTTTGTTTGTGAGAATCTGATAAACCTTGCTTTCAGTATCAACAGAACCGTCTGCTTTAATGAATTTTCTTACATCGTTTCCGAGAATAAGAGGAGCGTTCATCATACACCAAAGGCTGAAATGGCTTTTATTTTCTTCGTGAGTCAGCTTGCCGTTACCGACCTCAAGCATATCCGGGTCATTCCATGCACCTATGCCTGCATATTTTGCAAGTCTTACATTATGCTCATAGATGCCGACAACAGAGCCCCATACAGCCTGAATATCAGGTGTTGTTCGCCAGAGATTGCCTGCTTCTGCACCCCATTTCCAGGGTCGGTTATAGCCCCATTCACAAAGTGAGAATATAATCGGCTTTTCATCAACACCGTTTTCTTCAGCATATTTTTTTGTTGCTCTTTTAAGCTCTCTACCCATAAGCTTATACTGAATGGCTGCACTGTCCATTCTAGAACCAACCGGATTAGAGAACTCTACAGTATTAATACCTTCTTCAAGGTGTACCGTTGTTTGTAATTTTCCTTCAGGAGTCCAGTTTTTTCTGCTTACGCAGTAAATATGATATTCCTCTTGACTGTTTACAACAGCCATCAAGAACTTTTCCTTTCTCGCATCCTTTCTGATATCAATATGAAGAATATAATCCCCTGCTTTTTTAGCCTCAACTTCAACGGTAAAGCTTCCGTTACCTGCATCAAGACCGTCAATATAGCTTTTTGCATCCACAACATCATCGGGTACAATTCTTGCAAGGCCCTTTAGCTTCATTTCAGCTGAAGTAAAATACGCAAAAGGCTCACCAGTTCCTTCTTCTGCAAAAGAAACTGCAATAACTCTGGGAGCAAGACTTGGAATTGGCACGTTATGGCAAAAATCATACTTGAAATATTCAATTCCCCAGGATGCGAAGGTTTCAGCATCAATTCTCTCATTACGAAGGCTTGCAGGATAGTCTTCACATGTGTGTGTACCGTTTGAAGAATAAATACCAAGCTTTACACCGCGTTCATTAACATATTCAGCAAGAGCCTTGATACCGCTTGGAAATGTGAGCTTATCACACTGGAGTCTGCCGTTTTCGTCACGGGTTGATGCCTGCCAGCAGTCGTCGATATTAACATAGGTATATCCTGCATCGGCAAGTCCGCTTTTTTGCATCGCGTCAGCAATTTCCTTAATAAGATTTTCGCTGATTTTATGCCTGAAAAGGTTCCAGCTTGACCAACCCATAGGCGGAGTCAGAGCGACGCCGTTATTGTATCCCCTTTCAGCACACTGAGTGAGCTTTAATTTGCTTACAGCCTTTTTGACTGTACATATGGGGCAAAAAGTTTTGTCACTGATTTTCTTAGCAGCAATACCTGCACCTGCGGTAACGCCCGCAGCCGTTACGGTTGCAATTGTCTTTTTGACGTTCATATTTTTTCTCCTTTTCTATATAAGATTTAAAGTTTTCATAATAAATATTATCACAAACATTGTAATCATTGAAAACAAGCTTGTCCACACAACATACTGACTTGCGAGCTGTTCATCACCGCCTATTTCACCAACCATAACTGCACTTGAAACAGCGATCGGAGTGGCGTACAAGGATATAAGAGCAGGATACTCCGTTGCGGTAACTGTAAGAACAGGTGTATAAACCGAAAGAATATAGGCAAGACCAATTCCTATAACAGGGGCAGCAATAAGCCGCATGACTGTACCGGCAAAAATCTCTTTTTTTAGGCTATTGACAGCCTTGAAATCAAACCTTGCACCGAGAACAACAAGTGCTACTGGTGTTGCCGCCTTTGAAAGAACCGACAAAGTCGAATAAAGGAAAGGTAAATTCTTTTCAATACTAAAAACAATTTCACCGCTTTCATTAACAGGCAACATGCTTCTGACTGCAACAACGGCTATACCTGCAAAAACACCTATAATCAAAGGATTTTTTATTGTTTTAATGATTGTCTGCTTCCATTCACTCTTGTGTTCCTTGTTACTGTAATGAGAAAGTATTACGGTTGCAAGGGTATTGAAAAGAGGAATTGAAAATGCAGACAACACAGCCGCAAAAGCAACAGCTTCAGCACCACCGATAGCTTGCGCAAGGGGTATCCCTATAATTGCATAATTGGAACGGAATGCACACTGAGTAATAACAGGGATTTGATTACGTTTTTTAAAGAATACTTTTGCAACAACAAAACCCATTAAACAAATCAGAACAACAGTAAAAACACAATAAGCTATTACCGGCCAATTTATATGACTGAGTGAATCAATTTCATACACATTCAAAAAAAGAATAATAGGTAAAAACAGCTTAAAAACAAGTGAATTCAACTTTTTAAAAAATGTATCATCGGCATAATGAAGTCTGTTCAGAATGTAACCCGTAAAAATCATGAGCAGTATAGGCATAACTGCATTGAAAGAAAACATAAATACTTCAGTCATTCAAAACTCCTAAAAAATATGATCAGTTTTGTGTTTCAAGAATATTCAGTATAGTCACGGTAAGACTGTCAGCAGCAAGAATATTTGAGTCTGCACCCGGATGACCGTCAATGACAATTTCATTTTCGCCCATTCTGAATTCAAGCACAACAGACTGAATCTTATTATCATTCTCATTGATTCTGTAATTCTCAACAGCCTTTTCGATTGCGGGATAAAGACTGTAATTCACATCACCGAGAGCACATATAATGTATGCATCAGGATAATTGGATCTTATCTGTTTAATAAAATCATAATACTTTGTCATAAATACCTGCTGCCTTTGAACTGTTGTGCAGTAAGTACTGTCGTTGGCGCCAAGATTAATTACAACAAAATCAGGCACAAAATCGTTAAAATTCCAGAATGCTTTACCACCGTCATTATACAATGCAGACTTGTCATAGTATTTACCTACTGTATTTTCTCGGTTGATTACGCCGTTTGGTGTATACCCTGAAAGAAGTCCGTATCCGGAAAAACAAATTGCGCTGTAATCCGCATTTAACCTTTCAGCAGTGAGGTACGCATAAGTTTTTGTGAAATTTTCAGTTTCAGTTGAAAACTCACCAACTGGACCTGCATCAATACCGTATCCGCAGGTAAGTGAATCGCCAATAAACTCAATTTTTAAAGGTTTAGCCGCAGTAGGCTCAATATCTCCGATGCAAAATGCACCAACAGTACCGACATAAAAGCCAGAATGCTTTGCTTCAGAGAGCTTCACAATTTTTATAACAGCACCATTGTCAAAATCGTTAATATCAATATGATATTTTTTCTTCTTAAAGTTGACAGTATCGTCAATAATCAGTTCCCCGTCTTTATAAATTGCAAAACGAGCCTGATGGTTTTCATTTATTTTTTCGGCATTGTCGCCGATAAGTGTAATGTAAGCATAACTCCCCTTACAAAGGAATTCCACACCGCTACCTGACATCGATATATATCTTTTTCCGTCTGAATAATGAGTTCTGCCAATAGGTTTTACATACAAATCAGAGGGGTTGAATCTTTTAAAAGAGCTTTGTGCCAATTCCATAATTTCAGGCCTCTTTTCATTCTTGTTAACAGATGACAAATAAAACAAAGCACCGAATGCAAAAAGCAAAAGAATTACAGATAAAAAAGGTATAAAAACTTTTTTCTTCACTCTGTCACCTCTTTTCGGTATTTATGACGATTATAATACAATCTTAAACTTAAGTCAAATATAAAAATAGAACCGAATGAAAAAACAGGTATTTTGATTAAAATACCTGTTTTGATATCATTTATTTTTCAAAAACAACTGTTACAATGCTGTTTTCGGGAACTACTGCAGTACCGATACCGTTACCTTCCTTAGTAAGTTCAAGGTTATGCTCAGCGTCAGTTGTGTAAACTGACATATCGTAACCGAGCATTGAGAAGGTAAATTTCTTTTCTGCTCCTTCATTTACAATAACAGCAACATAATCGCCGTCAGGAGTTTTATATGCCGTTACATTCATGTTGTTTTCAACAATGTAATGGTCATATTCTTTACCGTCAACAGTATCTTTCCACCATGCTTTTTCAGCTTTGATATCAGCAATGCTGATACCGAAATCAACCATATGGCTGCCTGCAGGGATAAACTTTGAGAAGTGTGCCATTGCATAATAACGTTTACCCACAATATATTCAGAGAAGTCACCGTTTGCACCAATCATACTGTCAGCATGTTCAAGACCGTCATTGACAGCAACCCATGATGACCAGCTGTTAACTCCGGTTAAGCCTACATCCTCACTTATTGTGCGAGCCATAATAAGCGCTGCTTCAATGTCGCCGATTTTATGCTCATTAGGAAGCTCACACCATTCGCTCATTTCAAGTTCAACATCGGGATAATTCTTTTTAATATAATCGCCGTATGCCTTCTTCAAAAGCATATCGTTTGTCCAATAGCTATGATATGCATATGTGCCGAGAACATCAACAATATCCTGATTTTCATAAATTTTATCAATGCAATCCATTGCATGGTCACCAACCTGACCGCTTTCTGCAAGGGAAAGCTTTACATCAAGATTTCTTTCCTTGATTTCAGCAGCAAAAACCTTTGCAAGTTCAATAACTTCATCAATTTCATAATGGCAGCCTTCCTGGCCTACCCAACTGCCGCCCCAATCCCACTGAGGTTCATTTATGGGGCTTATGTATTTAACAGGAACTCCCTTTGAAATAAAATATTCAGCAATATCACACATATACTCGGCAAAATCATCATAGCAATCTTTTCTGAGGTTACTCTGTGCAGGTTCAAAACCGCCTGCCGCCGAACCTGAAACTGTCATTGAATAATGAGGTGAGTTTGCAAAAAGAACAACTGTATCAATGCAACCGTATTCAAGGGAAATGTCAAGCATTTTCTGAGCTGCGGCATCCTTTGACCAGTCATATTCATATTCGTCTTTAGCTTCATTATAAACAAGGAAGCTTTCTGTTGCTCTCCACTCATTACCGGGAAGGCGTGTGTTCGGATTATCCTTTTCGCCTCCGCCTACATTGTAACGGTAAACATTAAGAGCAAGTCCTTCTTCGGAATAAAGAAGCTTTGCAATTTCTTCGGCATTTTCACTTTTACCGGCAATCTGACTCCACCAGCATGATGAAGTTCCCCAGCCGGTGATTTCCTGCTCATTGCACACGGGATTGAAGGACATAAAGATATTTTCAGCCTTCATGCCGAACCAACCGGATATTGTAGTCATTACAAAAATAAGAATTGAAATACGATAAATAATCTTATGTATATAGGCCTGTCTTGTCATGATTCCATCTCCTTATGTTGTTTAGGAATATTTTTCATTTCATTTTAGCATAATAAGTTACAAAAGGTCAACTGTTTTTGAGTTTATTACAAAAAATTATAGATTAATGAATATATACAACAAACTTGATTTTCTGATAATCTGGTGTTATAATTAATTAAAATATGAAGAAAAAGGATGAATTATAATGGCAAGACCACTTGTAATTACTCACAGAGGAGCTAATAAATATGCGCCTCAGAATACTCTTCCCGCTTTTAAAAAGGCTGTTGAAATCGGTACTGACGGATTTGAAACCGATGTTCATATTACAAAGGACGGCGAAATAGCAATTTGTCACAACTATACAATTGATGCAACATCAACAGGCAAAGGCAAAATTGCCGACATGACGCTTTCACAGCTTAAAAAATTTGACTTTGGATCGTATTACAGCAAGAATTTCGAAGGAACTGAAATGCCTACTCTTGACGAATTCCTTTCATTCGTTAAAGATACAGATATAGAAATTCTTAACATTGAAATCAAATCTCCAAAAGAAAACGAAACGGGAATTGTGAAAAAAACAATTGAAAAAGCAAAGGAACACGGTCTTTTTGATAAGCTTCTCATCTCATCCTTTGACCCTAAGCTTCTTGTTGAAGCAAAGATGATTGACGTTAACTGTAAAACAGGATTTCTCTATTCACCCAAGAGTCCCACAACACCGAAAATGTTCTGGAGAGCCGCTAAGTATGCAAAGAGTATCGGTTGCGATGCACTTCATCCGCATTTCCTTTTTGTTAACGAAAAGTATGTAAAAGAGGCTCACGAAGCAGGAATTAAGGTCAACCCATGGACAGTAAATATTCCTGAGGTTATTGACAAAATGCTCCGTCTCGGTGTTGACGGCATCATCACTGACCTTCCTGATGTTGTTAACGGAATGAGTAAAAGATATTATGAATAAACAAAAGAGGCTCACGCCTCTTTTTTCTTTGTTCAAAGAACAGTGACCAGGTTTTAATAAACCGACTATTGACAAAACATTTTGTATATGTTATCATAATCGGGCACTTGAGGGTGTAGCTCAGTTGGTCAGAGTACTTGCTTGACATGCAAGGGGTCGGTGGTTCGAGCCCACTCATCCTCACCAAAAAGGACTGTCGCATTTTGCGACAGTCCTTTTTTATTATGCTTTTGCTTCACAGTACATACAGCGATAAACTCTGTTTTCCTTATCTGTAAGTGTGAAGATTTGTTCAAGCTCCTGCTCACATGAAGTGATACAACGGGGATTTTTACATTTAAGTACACCGTGAAGCTTTTCGGGAAGATCAACGCTTCTTTTATCAACAAGCTTGCTGTCACGGATAACATCGATTGTGATACCCGGATCAATGTAACCGAGAGCTTCGAGATTAATTTCAATATTGCTGTCGATTTTGATGATATCCTTCTTGCCCATCTTTTTACTTGAAACATTCTTGATGATTGCAATGCTGCATTCAAGCTTATCAAAACCGAGAAGATTATAAATTCTCATAGCATTTCCTGCAGTAATATGGTCAATGACGATACCGTCTTTAATTGAATCTATATGCATTTATACCTTCTCCTTTCAATCAATATGAATGCCGAGAAGCTCCATGATAAGAGCCATACGGACAAATTTGCCGCAGAGTGCCTGCTCAAAATAACAAGCTCTGGGATCATCGTCAACATCAACGGAGATTTCGTTAACTCTTGGCAGAGGATGAAGGATAGTGAGATCATCCTTTGCGTTTTTAACGAGCTTTTCCCTTGTAAGAATATAGCTGTCACGAAGACGGATATATTCTTCTTCACTGAGGAAACGTTCACGCTGAACTCTTGTCATGTAAAGAACATCAAGTTCGGGAAGTACGCTTTCAAGGTCTGTAGTCTGTACATATTCAATGCCTTTTTTCTGAAGAACATCCTTTTTAACATATGAAGGAAGCTTGAGCTCTTCAGGAGAAACAAGAACAATTTTTACATTTTCATATCTTGAAAGTGCCTGAATGAGTGAATGTACAGTTCTACCGAATTTAAGGTCACCGCAGAAACCGATAGTAAAGTTATTGAGTCTGCCCTTCTTTCTTCTGATTGTAAGAAGGTCTGTAAGAGTCTGTGTGGGGTGATTGTGACCGCCGTCACCTGCATTGATAACAGGAATTTTTGAGTGCATTGATGCTACAAGAGGTGCACCTTCCTTGGGATGACGCATTGCAATGATATCAGCATAGCAGTTAACCATTTTTGTTGTGTCTGCAACACTTTCGCCTTTCGTTGCAGAAGATGAACCTGCATCGGAAAAGCCGAGAACATTACCGCCGAGCTCATACATTGCTGCCTCAAAGCTGAGTCTTGTTCTTGTGGAAGGCTCAAAGAAAAGGGTTGCAAGCTTCTTGCCGTGACAAGCCTCGCTGTACTTTGCGGGATTAGCAATAATATCGTCAGCCACATTAAGAAGACCGTCGATTTCTTCAACTGAAAGATCAAGGATATTTATAAGGCTTCTCATCAGTTTGCGCCTCCGATCCAGCTTTCGTCGGACGGATTATCTCTGAATTTAAGAAGACGTGAAATGTCCTCTTGCTTGATATAACCTTCTTCAGCGGCAACTTCAGCAACTGCGTCAAGGTTTGAAAGTGAGTAGTTTACAACGTTTGCGGCTGCCATTCTGTCAATACCCTTCTTCATACCGTAGGTGAAGATTGAAGCAATACCGAGCACCTCAGCACCTGCTTCACGAAGAACCTCAACAACTTCAAGAACACTGCCGCCTGTTGAAATAAGGTCCTCAACAACAACAACCTTCTGACCTTTTTCAAGCTTACCTTCAATCTGGTTGCCTCTGCCGTGGTCCTTGTGGCCTGAGCGTACATATCCCATGGGGAGACCGAGAATATGGCCAACAATAGCAGCATGGGCAATACCTGCTGTTGAGGTACCCATAACAACTTCACATTCGGGGAAGTATTTTAAAATTGTTTTAGCAAGACCGGTTTCAACATCATTTCTCACTGAAGGTGAGGTAAGAGTAAGTCTGTTATCACAGTAAATAGGGCTCTTGATTCCGCTTGCCCATGTGAAGGGCTGTTCGGGACGAAGGAAAACCGCACCGATGGAAAGAAGGTCTTTGGCAATAAGTTTTTTCATGATTCATCTATCCTTTCTTTTATGTTACAAATTTAATCAGCCAACAAATTCGCTCAGGCATCTTTCATAAGCTGCAACGGGATCCTCAGCAGCTGTGATGGGTCTGCCCACAACAATGTAATCGGAACCGATTCTGTTAGCTTCTGCGGGAGTCATAACACGCTTCTGATCACCGATATCACCGTCTGCAAAACGAACACCGGGTGTTACTGTAAGGAAATCTTTTCCGCAGGTTTCGTGAACCTTCTGTGCTTCAAGGGGTGAGCACACAACGCCGTCAAGACCTGCATCCGCTGCATTCTTTGCATAATGCATAACAACCTTATCAATAGGTTCATTAATGAGAAGGTCATTTTCCATGCTTTCCTGATCTGTCGATGTAAGCTGTGTTACGGCAATAAGAAGGGGTCTTGTACCGTCGGGTCTTGTGAGACCTTCAAGAGCTGCTTCCATCATACGCTTTGTGCCGCCTGCATGAAGATTGCAGATATCAACGTCAAGTCTTGAAAGAACAGCCATTGACTTTTTGACTGTATTCGGGATATCGTGAAGCTTGAGGTCAAGGAAAATCTTGTGGCCTCTTTCTTTGATTTCTTTTACAATTGAAGGACCTTCAGCATAATAAAGCTCCATACCGATTTTTACAAAAGGCTTTTTACCCTGAAACTTATCAAGGAAATTAAGCACTTCTTCCTTACTGCTGAAATCACATGCGATAATTACATCTCTTCCCATTAATGAGCACCTCCGATAATTTCTGAAAGATTTGTTATATTATATTTTTCCATTGCAGCCGGGAGCTCATTTATGATATCACGGCAAGCAAAGGGATTTACTAAGTTTGCGGCACCCACTTCAACAGCGGTTGCACCTGCGAGCATCATTTCAATTACATCTTTTGCGCTTGAAACACCACCCATACCGACTATAGGTACTTTTACTTTATCATAAACCTGATAAACCGCTCTGAGAGCTACAGGCATTATTGCAGGGCCTGAAAAACCGCCCATTTTGTTTGCTATTACAGGCTTTCTTGTTTTAAGGTCTATTCTCATACCTAAAAGAGTATTGATAAGGCTGATTGCATCTGCACCGGCCTCTTCACAAGCAACTGCAATTTCTGTAATGTCCGTAACATTAGGTGTAAGCTTTGCAATAACAGGCTTTGAGACAACCTTTTTTACTGCTGAAATTACATCAGCTGCATTTTTTGCGTTTGTGCCGAAATTAACACCGCCTGCATGAACATTAGGACAGCTTATGTTAATTTCAAACCAGCCGATCTGATCCTCTTTATCAAGCAGTGAGCAGCACTCTACATATTCTTCAATTGAGAATCCGCCCACATTTGCCATTACCTTCTTATTGAACACCTTTTTAAGTTCAGGAAGCTCATGCTCAATAACACCGTGAACACCGGGATTCTGCAGACCGACAGAGTTAATCATACCTGATGTGCACTCTGCGATTCTGGGAGTGGGGTTACCGAAGCGTGATTCAAGAGTTGTACCCTTGAATGAGAATGTGCCAAGGCAGTTGATATCGTAAAGCTCAGCAAATTCATAGCCGAAGCCGAAGGTACCGCTGGCGGGGATAACAGGGTTATCAAGCTCGATACCGCATAAATTTACTTTTGTGTTCACCATATTATCTCCTCCCTTGTGAGAACGGGACCGTCCTTGCAGATTCTCTTGTTACCGTATTTTGTTTTGCAGCTGCAGCCCATACACGCGCCAAAGCCACAACCCATTCTTTCTTCAAAGCTGTATTCGCCGCTGCCCACAGCAGTTTTTTCTATAGCCTTGAACATAGGCATAGGGCCACAGGTGTAAAAATATGTATAGTCAAGGTCTTTCATTGCATCTGTAACGAAACCTTTTACACCCACTGAGCCATCAACAGTTGTAACAATTGTCTCAGCTCCGATATTTTCAAAATCTTCCTTACAAAAAATTTCATCTGCTTTGTTGAAGCCTAAGATAACAACAGGCTTTCTTCCTTGTGCAATAAGCCTTTTACAAAGACCGTAAAGTGGAGGAATACCAACACCGCCACCGATTAAAAGAGGCTTATCACCGCTTCTTGACATTTCGAAGCCATTACCGAGGACTGTGAGAACATCGCATTCAAAGCCTTCTTCCCACTTTGCCATTTTTTCGGTACCTTCACCTACAACCTTATAGATGATTGTAATTGTATTTTCGTCCCAGTCATAAACCGAAATAGGACGTCTTAAATAACAGCCTTCAACGGTAAGATTGATAAACTGTCCCGGCGCTGTGAGAGCCGATGTGTCACCCTCAAGGACCATACGGTAAACTGTTTGTGTAAGCTGTTCGTTTTTAAGAACCTTATAAATTCCCTGTTTCATGTCCCTTTCCTTTCAAATCAGAATATCTTTTCACCTTTTACATACGTGTGCAGAACTTTACCCTTCACCTTCCATCCGGCAAATGGAGTTGCTCTGCCCTTTGAGTAAAACTCTTCGGGATTGATTTCGTATTCGTTATCCAGATCGATCACGGTAAAGTCAGCCGACTGTCCTAAATCAGTGCCGCCATCTATACCAAAACGCTTTCTCGGATTAATTGCGAGAAGCTCCACTAACTTTTCCAAGGAAATGATACCTTTAAGGACAAGCTCAGTGTAAAGAATGGGGAATGCAGTTTCTATACCAACAATACCCATTGCGCTTTTTTCAAGCCCTCTGCCCTTTTCTTCGGCACTGTGAGGTGCATGGTCTGTTGCAATCATATCGATTGTACCGTCCTTGATTCCTTCGATAAGCGCAAGTCTGTCCTCTTCCGCTCTGAGAGGAGGATTCATTTTGAATCTTCCGTCCTCCTGTAAATCCTTATCGGAAAGCACAAGGTAATGAGGACCAGTTTCGCAGGTAATGTCAACACCCTCAGCCTTTGCTTTTCTTATGATATCAACACTTTCCTTTGTTGAAATATGGCAAACATGATATGAACAACCAGTTTTTTTAACAAGCTCAATGTCTCTTGCAATCTGCGCCCATTCACTTTCTGAGCAGATGCCCTTATGCCCATGTGCTTTTGCATATTCACCGTCGTGAATATAGCCGCCCTTTAAAAGGTCATTAACTTCACAGTGAGCAACAATCATTTTCCCTAAAGCTTTTGCCTTAAGCATTGCTTGTTCCATCATTTTGTCACACTGAACACCTCTGCCGTCATCAGAAAATGCAATTACCTTTTCGCTCATTGCATCCATGTCAGAAAGCTCTTCACCCATCTGACCCACAGTAATTGAGCCGTAGGGATATACATTTATGCAAGCATCTTTTTCAATAATATCAAGTTGCTTTTGAAGATTCCCTTTGCTGTCAGGAACAGGATTGAGGTTCGGCATGGAGCATACTGCGGTATATCCGCCGTGTGCACAGGCTTCAGTACCTGTTTTTATGGTTTCCTTATAAGAAAAACCCGGCTCACGCAAATGAACATGTACATCTGCGAGACCGGGAAAAATATACGCATTACCGAAATCAATAACGTCTTTATCATTATTTTCAGAAACAATAATTCCGTCCTCAACAGCTAATAAATGAGAAGCAAAAGCACCTGAACGATAAACCTTTTTACCTTTAAACAATCCGTTCATGATAACCTCCTGCAATTACTTTATTCATAAAAAAAGAACCCTGCATAGCAAGGTTTTTATCAACTCACAAATATGAAGCATTGACAAAAAAGCCTTAGCAACCTTGCCGGTTTCTCTCTTTGCTGTTTTCTTTCGAATTATTCTATCACACATAAAATTAAAAGTCAATGCAAAAAATGAATATTATATTATTTTATTTATTAAATTTTAGTTGCTAAGTAATTAAATATTGATTATAATATGATTATAGAAAAACCAGGAGGTAAAAATATGAAAGTTACTGTTAAGGCTTATGCAAAAATAAACCTCATGCTTGATATACTGTCAACCCTTCCTAACGGTTACCATGACCTTTTTATGATAATGCAATCCGTTGGACTTTATGATACTGTATCTGTTGAAAAAACTGATAAAAAAACAATTGAAATCACCTGTGATGTTCCCGATATCCCTTGCGACGAAAGGAACATTGCCCACAAAGCAGCCGTTTCTTTTTTTGAAGGTACTGAAAAGGAAAACTGCGGTATAAAAATTCACATTGAAAAAAGAATACCTCACGCCGCAGGTCTTGCGGGCGGAAGTGCTGACGGTGCCGCCGTGATTGTTGCATTGAACAAGCTTTTTGAAACAAATCTTACTGATAAAGATATCATCAGTATTGGAGCTAAGGTAGGCTCTGATGTTCCGTTCTGCGCTTTGGGCGGAACAATGCTCGCCCAGTATACAGGTACGGTGCTTTCACATCTGCCGGATCTTGAAGAAAAATATGTAATTATTGTAAAGCCTCAGCAGGATGTTTCAACAGGCAAGGCTTATGCCGCCTTTGACACGGCTGAGAGAGTCCGCCACCTTGACACAAAGGGAATGCTGCTTTCAGCAGTGAATGGTGATTGGACAGGTATCAGCGAAAGAGTCGGGAATGTTTTTGAACAATTCATTGAAGTTACTGACAGAGCTGTTATCAAAGCAACAATGAGAAAACACGGTTGCCTTTGCTGCTGTATGAGCGGTAGCGGACCAAGCATTTTCGGCATTTTTGAAGAAAAAGAAAAAGCAGAAGAATGCCTTGAGGAGCTCAAAAAGGATTACGAGAATTCATATCTTTGCAAAACTGTTAAAAACGGATGCAAAACAGTATAATATTAAAAAAACGGTGACTTCACATGAAGTCACCTGTTTTTTATCTCTCGTCGCCCAGAACAGCATGGGCACATTTAATTCCGTCAACACCTGCGGATACGATACCGCCTGCATAGCCAGCACCTTCACCGCAAGGGTAAAGACCCCTTATATTTGTCTGATAAATGTCATCACGCAGAATTCTTACCGGGGATGAGCTTCTTGTTTCGGGTGCTGTGAGCACAGCATCATAAAGAGCAAAGCCTTTAAGCTTTTTATCCATCTGCACAATTGCATCAGCCATTGTATCAGTCACCTTTTTAGGCAGAACCTGTCTGATATCTGACGGTGTTACACCTGTCGGGCAGGTTGGATCGACAAAGGAAAGCCTGGTTGATTTTTCACCCTTGAGAAAATCACCCACTAACTGACAGGGTGCACTGTAATCACCGCCGCCGAGGATGAAAGCCTTTTGCTCCATTTGTCTTTGAAGTTCAAAGCCTGAAAGAACATGCTCTGAAGGAAAATCTTCAGGATAAACATTGACAAGAAGTGCGGAGTTTGAGTTTCTGCCGTCTCTTGCCCATTCACTCATTCCGTTAACCACAACGCCGCCCTTTTCGCTTGTAGCGGCTACAACAGTACCGCCGGGACACATACAGAAGGTGTATGCACCTCTTTCGTGCTTACCGTGGCATGCAAGCTTATAATCAGCCGCACCAAGTGCCTTGTGACCTGCAAAGCTTCCGTATTGAGCTTTATCAATAAGCTCTCTGGGATGCTCGATTCTTGCTCCGACTGAAAAAGGCTTTTGCATCATCTGAATACCCTTTGCATAAAGCATCTTT
>JAZSHC010000038.1:0-20001 GCA_045533065.1 Acutalibacteraceae bacterium | reverse complement strand
GTGCTTACCTCTGAGGAGTTCAGCTGCTTTTGCTGCTACATGTCCGAGATGCTTACCTTCAGCATCAATTACATACCACTTACGAGTGATGTCGCCTGCTTTGGGCATATAAGTTGACATATCTGTTTACCTCCAAATAATATTTTGTCAAATTGCCTTGATATATTATCACAAGGCTTCCGATATGTCAACACCTTTTTTTATATTTTTTTAATTTACATTTCAATTGCTTCGTTTTTCTTTGCTTTTCTTCGTTTTTCATATCATTTGCTAACTTATGATTTTTTATTTTTATAGTGGGAATTTGCTACTAATCCCTGACCTCCGGCTGCTGACTGCTCCTCATCTTGTCAGAACACCGCCGTCCTCATATAAAAGCAGCATGATGTCCTGCTCTTTTCCTGTTGCACAGTTGACGTATATGAGAGCTTCCTTTTTGTTTTTGTCCCTGCAGCGGAATTCATAGCAAAGAGCTTCTTTACCTGTGTCAAGGGGGATCATGGCCTTGCGGCAGGATAATATATCAAGGGCTTCGGAAATAATGTTTTCACTGCCTTTTTCGCTTGCTTTGATTTCAGGCAGCTTTCTTTCGTGGTGGTTCATCAGATATCCTCTTGCATCAAGGCCTGTTATTTTGCCTGTTTCAAGGGATACACTCACCTTGATAAGGTCGCTGTAATAAATGACACCGTCTTTTTCGAAGGCATAATTCACGGTACAGATACCGTCGTAAAGGGAATAATAGCTGTCCTTCATGTTGACATAGCCCAATTTTTCAAGCTGCTCCTTACCCCTTTTCACTGCCTCTGAAGCAGATATTGTTGCCGTTGATGCATAAACCTCGTCGGTAAGATTGCAAAGGTATCCGCCTTTTTTGGTAACAGAAGCCGATTTGTTGCCAACGGAAAAGCAGAAAAGCTCAATGGCGGAATTTACATCTGCGTCCTCTCTGAGAGAGCCTTCATTTTCGCCCATGGCCCTTGCGGCAATTTTTTTTGCTTCCTGCTTTGTTATTTCCTTTTCTTTTTTCAGCATCCGTGACTGCTTTGTAAGAATGCTGTCGGAAAAGGGTCCGTCATATAAAAGTGTGGGATAGTCAGTAAGGGTTTGCTGCGCACTTTCCATTCTTGATCGGAAGCTTTCAGGAAGCTCACTTTGGTCAAGGTCCACTGTTTTAATGCCGTTTTCAAAGCTGACTGCATTGCCGTTGTAATCAGAAAGAATTGAGCTCAGCTCCGAAGAAAGCTCTGAAGAATATCTGTAAAGCGCTTCAAGAGAGCTTTTGTCTTCAGCTGAAAGAAAAAGCATATTGTCGTCGCCCTGACTCAGTGATACGGTGTAGTCACCAACCTGAGAAAGAAATTTGAAAATTTCTTCAGTATCGCTGTTTTCCTGAGTGAGCTCGCTCAGACTTTCCTTTGCCACGGTTGCCTGTCGGCACAGGTCGTTACCTATGCTTTCCAGCATGTCACGTGTGCCTGAATAAAGACTTTTCTGAAGGCTTACCGTAATACTGTCAAGGCTTTCACAAAGCTCATTTACGGCTCGTTGGTTGTTGATTTCATTTGCGAATTCATATCGGTCTGCTTTTCCTGCATAAACAATGGTTGCCACACTGAAAATAAGAGAGAAAAAAGTCAGGTAGCTGATTATTCTTATATACATCCTTCTTTCCTTGTTTTGCATGGTATTCCTGCCTTTCTTTGTGTTTGTTGCGGATTGATTTGCACTCAAAAAACATGTGCAGAGCATGAATGGGGTGTTTTAAGTGCATTTTTACTAAAATAGTTTGTGAAAGCAGCGTAAAAATATGCCTTATTTTTTCTTAATGCCGTTGAAAAATTCTTATTATTATAGTATAATAGTTGACGATTATGGTTTAAAATGAGGAGGTGTGCCCTTTGACGGCTTATCTTGATAACAGTGCAACAACAAAAATATGCAGTCAGGCAAAAGAAAAAATGCTTGAGGCAATAGACAGTCTGTGGGGCAATCCCTCATCCCTTCATGAAAAGGGAATTGAAGCAGACATGCTTCTGCTTTCTGCCAGAAGGAGTGTTGCAAGTGCTCTTTCAGCAGAGGAAAAGGAAATTGTGTTTACCTCCGGCGGCACAGAGGGAAACAACCTTGCTGTTTTCGGCGCCGCTTATCAGAACAGAAGAAAAGGCAACAGGGTTATCACCTCAAAGGTAGAGCATCCCAGTGTAATGAAGGCCTTTGAGCGTTTATCTGAGGAAGGCTTTGAGGTTATATATATCGGCACTGATTCCTTCGGACATCTGGATATGAAGGCTCTTGAAGACGCAGTAAACGATAAAACAATTCTCATCAGCATTATGGCTGTTAATAACGAAGTGGGTGCTATTCAGCCTGTTGAGGAAATATCCAAAATAGTTAAAAGAAAAAATGCCCCTGCGCTTATTCATGTTGACGCGGTTCAGGCCTTCGGAAAAATTCCTCTTGCACCTAAAAAATGGGGAATAGACCTTATGACCGTAAGCTCGCATAAAATTCACGGTCCCAAGGGCGTGGGCGCACTGTTTATCAAAAAGGGCGTAAGACTTAAAAGCGTTGCTGTGGGCGGCGGACAGGAAGGCGATATCCGTCCGGGTACGGAGCCTATGCCTGCAATTGCCGGCTTTTACGGTGCAGTTGAAGCCCTCAGTGTTAAAAAAAGTCTTGACGAGGTAACTGTACTTCGTGACAATTTTGTTGAAGAGCTCAGAAAGCTTGACGGTGTCACAATCAACAGTCCTGAAAACGCACTGCCGTATATTGTCAATCTTTCCCTTGAGGGGCTGCGCTCGGAAACAGTGCTGAACTTCCTTTCGGATATGGGTATTTATATTTCATCGGGCTCAGCTTGTGCAAAAGGGCATAAAAGTCATGTTCTCACAGCAATGGGTCTGAGTGACAGAACAATTGATTCATCCCTTCGTGTGAGCCTTTCAAGGTTTACAACAAAGCAGGAGCTTGAATATTTCACACAGGGAATCACAAAGGCAATGAAAGTAATTATGAAGAGGTAAGAAATGAAAGAAGTATTACTTATCAAAAACGGTGAGCTTGCACTTAAAGGGCTCAACCGAGGAACATTTGAAGATATTCTTGTTAAAAACATGAAGCGCAGGCTTCTCGCATCAGTGGGTAAGTTCCGTTTCACAAAATCACAGTCAACAATCATCGCTGAAGCAGAAGGTGAAGACCTTGATTTTGAACAGGCTGTTGAAACCCTGAAAAAGGTTTTCGGCATTGCTGCATTTTCAAGGGCTGCTCTTGCTCAGAAGGATATTGATGATATAAAGAAGGTGGCGCTTGAGTATCTGGGTGACGAGCTCAGACAGGTTAAAACCTTCAAGGTCAATGCAAAAAGAAGTGACAAAAGGTTTCCCATGACATCTCCGGAAATATGCCGTGAGGTGGGTGCTCATCTTCTTCGCAATATTCACTCTCTGAGCGTTGATGTTCATAACCCCGATATTACAGTAACCGTTGAGGTGCGCGACAATAACGTGTTTATTCACGGTAACCAGATAAAGGGTGCAGGAGGTATGCCTGTCGGCTCTGCAGGAAGGGTGGCTCTTCTTGTTTCAGGAGGAATAGATTCTCCCGTTGCAGGCTGGATGATGGCAAAAAGAGGCTTACAGCTTGATGCTATCCATTTTGCCGCACCGCCTTACACAAGCAAGCGTGCCGAAATGAAGGTACACGACCTTGTTTCCATTGTTGCAAAATACAGCGGCAGAGTAAATTTTGCAGTTGTTAACTTCACAGAAATTCAGGAAACAATCAAGGAAAAATGCCCTGAAGAGCTTTTCACAATCATTATGAGAAGACTTATGATGAAAATTGCAGTCCGTCTTGCACAAAAGGATAACTGCGGTGCTCTTGTAACAGGTGAAAGTCTCGGTCAGGTTGCATCCCAGACTCTGGGAGCAATTGCCTGCACAGACGCTGCTGTTGATATGCCTGTTTTCCGCCCTCTTATCGGTATGGATAAGGATGAAATTGTAACAATTTCAAGAAAGATAGGCGCATTTGAAACCTCAATTCTTCCTTATGAGGATTGTTGCACGGTATTCACTCCAAAGCACCCCAGAACAAGACCCACAATTGAGCTTATTGAAAAAGCTGAAAGCGCTGTCGATTTCAGTCAGATGATAGACAGAGCTGTCGAAAGCGTCAGATATATGTCTGTTGATTAATATTTCGTTTACCGATTGTTATCAGTTGCATTTAAAAATACACAATAATTTGTGGTATACTATAATGTAGGTTTCGGATTATTACCGTTAAAAAATGAAGTCTGAGGTGAAGGTATGAATTGTGAGCTCATAAGTGTGGGTACTGAAATACTTTTAGGTGATATACTCAACACCAATGTTCAGTATCTTTCAAGGGAGCTGGCCTTGCTCGGCATCAGTGTTATGCATCACACTACAGTGGGCGATAACAGTCAAAGGCTCACAGATGCTCTCAAGCTTGCTTTTACAAGAAGTGAGCTGGTTATTCTTACGGGCGGTCTCGGACCTACCCCCGATGATCTGACAAAAGAGACCTGTGCAGAATTTTTCGGTCTCGGACTTTATGAAGACGGAAACATTCTTTCGGATATTAAAAGCTACTTTGCAAACAAAAATATAAAAATGCCTGAGTGTAACAAAAAGCAGGCACTTGTTCCCGAAAACAGCATTATACTCGAAAACAAAAACGGAACAGCCCCGGGCTTTATTCTGGAAAAGGACGGAAAAATTATTGTTATTCTTCCCGGCCCTCCCGGTGAAATGAAGCCTATGTATGAAAACAGTGTTAAGGATTATCTTAAAAAATATACGGACGAAGTAATAATTTCACATTCAATCCGTACCTTCGGTATAGGAGAGAGTGCCATGAGTGAAGCTGTGGAGCATCTTCTTGAAAGCTCAAACCCCACCGTTGCACCTTATGCCAAAAGCGGTGAGGCTCTTTTGAGAGTTACTGCAAAGGCAGCTTCTGAAGAAAAGGCAGAAAAGCTGATGAAGCCGATAATTTCCGAAATCAGGGAAAAGCTCGGTGGATATATATACGGAACAGACACCGATTCAATTGAACAGGCTACGGTAGCTCTTTTAAAAGAAAAGAAGCTGACGGTAGCTTTTGCGGAATCCTGCACAGGAGGACTTTGTGCAAAAAGAATTACCGATGTCAAAGGGGCATCCGAGGTGTTTCATTGTACCGTGGTTTCCTATTCCGATGAAATTAAAAATAAGGTTCTCGGAGTTTCGGAAGAAAATCTTAGAAAATACGGTGCGGTGAGTTCTGTTGTTGCCGCTGAAATGGCGCTGGGTGTCAAAAACATTTCAGGCGCTGATTTCGGAGCTTCCGTAACAGGCTTTGCAGGTCCTTCTTTTGAGGGCTGTGAGGACCCTGTGGGACTTATTTATATCGCCGTTACCGACGGTGAGCTCTTATGGCTCAAAAAGCTGAATACGGGTCACAGCAAGGGTAATGCCTGCCGTGATTACAACCGTACTGTCAGTGCATCAAATGTAATTAACGAAGTCCGCCTTTGTGTGGCGGCCCACCCTGAAAAAAGGTCAGAGGGTGTGAATATTTTTGAATACATCCGTTCTTATCAAGGAGAAAGGTAACTATGAAAATTATTTACGAAGACGGAAACGACCGTAACGAAGCCGAAGAGGTTTCAAGCGGTAGTTTTGAATTTGAAGATATTTCAAGCGACAGTGTGCGCACTCCCGGTGCAAAAAAGCCTGTAAGACCTGTGCACCGTCCTGCTCCCACATTAAGACAGACCGCGGAAAAAGAAGAAAAAAAAGAAGAGGCAGGACAGCCTGAACAGCCCACGCAGTTTACAGGTGTTCACCAGCCCGCTTTTTCAAATCCTTATATGCAGGGCGTACCTCAGGGCTACATACCCGTTCAGCCTTATCCTCAGGGCTATATGCCAACGCCTGAACAGCTTGCGGCAATGCAACAGCAGTATCCCCAGGGATATGCAGTGTATCCCGGAATGCAGGGAATGCCTCAAGGCTATATGCCGCCACAGTATATGCCCTATCAGCCTCAGCCTCCCGTTCAGCAAACGCCTGTTGGAGAACACAACCCCGGAACAAGAGTGCTTTACCAGAGTCCCGATTTTGACAGGACTGAAAGGGAGAGAAACGTAATGCCTTTCGGTCAACCTGTGGTAAAAAGCGGCATTGTTCACGAGGATGTGGATTATTCCGATGAGCCTGTTCCCGTAAAGGTGAGCAAAGCTCCGCGAAAGGCGCCCTCAGTCAGACGTACCTCGTCAGCGGTCAGCTTTGACGAAGATGATGTTGAAATGAGTGTGTTTGAACTCAATGCCATGGGTCCGCAGAAGGCTGCAACCGTAAGACCTGTGCGTCAGCCCGGCTCACACAAAACCGGCGTTGACGTTGAGGATTATGAACACTCTGAAGAAGAATTTGAAGATTTCGGTGAAGACGAAGCTCTTGACCCTATTGAGGAAAATGAGGGCAAAAAGAAGCTTCCCACCCATGAAATAATACGCCGTACCGTTCTGGCAATTTCAATCCTTCTCATTGTTATTGCCTCGGCTACGCTTCTCAATCAGTGGCGACTTTCTGCTGAAAATAAGGAGCTTGAGGATGAAATTTCCAATCTCATTATTGATGTTACAGAGCCGCCCACAACAAAAAAGCCCTCCAAGGATAAAGATAAGGACAAGGACAAGGATAAGCAACAGAATGAAACAACGAAGCCTGCTGAAAGCACAACGGTTGCCCTTACACCTGCCCAGCAGTGGGAAAAGCTCAGAAGTGAATACCCCAATGTGATTTTCCCCGTTAATCTTCAGCTTAAATATGCAAAGCTGTATGCCACAAATCAGGATTTTGTGGGTTATCTTTCAGCTGACGGAGTAAATCTCAGTCTCCCCATTGTTCAGACAGATAACGATGAGGACTATATGAACAAAAACTTCTACGGTAAAACAACAAAATACGGTTGCCCCTTTGTAACACATCTTAACAACATTGAAGAGCTTGACATGAACACCGTAATTTTCGGTCATCATATGAATAACGGAACGGTTTTCGGTGCTCTTGATAAGTATAAGTCAATTGAAGGCTTTAAAAAGGCTCCCGTAATTACCTTCAATACCATGTATAAGGATTATCAGTGGAAGGTTATAGCCGCCTTTGTTACAAACGCTTACGAAAAGGATGATAACGGATATATCTTCAGATACTATTTCACATCCCTTTCAACAGAGGAAAGATATTCCGCATTCCTCAGCGAGCTGAGTCAGCGTTCTCTTTATGACACAGGCGTTGATGTTCTTCCCACAGATAAAATTCTCACCCTGTCAACCTGTTCTCATGAATTTACGGATGCACGTTTTGTTGTTGTTGCAAGACTTGTAAGAAACGGCGAAACAGCAGAGGTTGACGTTTCTAAAGCAATAGTAAATACAAATCCCAGATATCCTCAGGCTTACTATGACAAAAAGGGCAAGGAAAACCCTTATAAAAATGCAAGCCGATGGGAAGTAGGATAATGTAAATAAGGAAATAAGATTAATTCGGAGGTTGAAATGATTAAGCTTTTCACAATCAGGAATCTTTCAGATTACGCTTCGGATGCTGTTTATAAAATTTGTCTTTCTCTTGAAGACTTCGGCCTTACAGAGGATAAGACAGTCACCTTCGACAGCTATGATGAGCTTTTTGACGAGGCAATGCTTGCCCTTGAAAGAGGGGAATACATACTCGTTGCAGCTGAAAATGAAGATTATAATGTAGTCAAAAGAGATTTAATCGGCAAATTACTTCTTGAAGAATCCTCATGCCCCTCTCTTACGGAAGCTATTGCAATGAATGCAGGGGATGATGTTTCTGAAATTGACCTTACAGGTCATTCACTGCTTCCCCGTGACAGTGTTTATCACCTTAGCACAGACGGCCTTTACAGTGGTTTTACCTGTGAAGCTCTCATGGGCCGCCTTTCATGTGTTCCCCTTGATTTCATGAGAATCGATGCTGTTATTGAGGCTCTCAGAGAAGATGTTCTTGTGCCTCTTGCTGCAGCAGAAAACGGTGAGCAGGCACCCATTAAAATGCCGGACTTTGACTTTGTGCCTGCAGTGAGTGAAATGGTAAATTCTCTCACAGAGCTTGACAAAACAATTGCTCTTGCAACAAGTGAAGCCACCATGTGGGTTTATAACCTTTACGACAGAGTGGAAAACTTCAACGATGCCCTTCGTTTTGTTGAAGTTATTGAAGAAGAAGCAGAAGAAACAACTGCTGAAAGTGAATCCGTCCGTATCATCCGTCATGCAAGAGAAGCTATGATTAATTCGGGCAGTGACTTCGGCGGTGCAATATCTGAAATTTATTCTACGGAAAACGAAGCAGGTCAGACGGTGTATTTTGCTTATGCCGCTGTTGTTGACAGAGGCAATGCAAAGGCAAAGAAAATCAACACAATGAATTATGATGACCTTGCTGCAATTCTTCCCCACGCAGTAACAGTGCTCACAGGCATTGTATGTCAGAAGGTTGATGCACTTAAATCAGCACTTGATTCTGACAAGCAGGATGCGGGTGCTCCTGCCAAGGCTGAAGAATCAAAGAAGATGAGCAAAAGCATGACAGCCTTTGCAATTGTTATGCTTGCCTTTGCAGTGATTTGTCCCATTATTCTTGCTGTAAGCTTTTTTGGCGGTACTGAAGAGCCCACAACAACACAGAATGGACCCTTAACGGACTATAACCCTTCAACAAATGTGAATGCAACGGTGTCTTCAACACAGCCGTCTACCGATTACAATCCCTTTACAACGACCTCGGCTTTGCCCGGTCAGGTAAATAACGGAACAGTTACAGAGCCTTCAGCATCAGATATAAGCAATGTAACAACTCTTCCCTCTGTTGTTTCAACAAGCGGAACCTTTACCTTCAATGTGTTCGGTTACGGTCACGGTGTTGGTATGAGCCAGGAGGGTGCAGACTATCTTGCCAAGCAGGGCTGGAGCTGGGCTGAAATTCTTGCCCATTACTATTACAATGCTAACACTGTAATTGTGACCGGTGATACTTATCCCAAAAGCATTACCTACGCAGGAAGCAGCTATAATACAAGGGACTTCCTTGCTTCTGCTCTTGAAGCTGAAATGGGAACAGGAATGCACACTGAGGCACTTAAAGCTCAGGTTGTTGCCCTTTATACATTTATCAAGTATTATTCATATAACATAAACAAGGATGCCTGTGCAATTCTTGGAAGCACACAAACACCGTCTGCAACCACCTATGCAGTTGTTGATGAAATGATGAAGATTGCACCTTACATTTCCTATGGCGGAACCTGTGCACTCACTCCCTTCCACGCCATGAGTGCAGGTAACACAACAGCTTATTATAACGTATGGGGTAAGGAATACAGTGCAGACCTTCCCTATCTCAGTGGCGCAAGAAAGAGCTACGGTGACTACCTTGAACAGGAGTACGCATCAACATACTCAATTTCAAGTGCAGACCTTAAAAAGCTCATCAAGGATAACACGGGTATTGATGTTACGGGCGACCCTGCAACATGGCTTACAATTCTTTCTCATGACGGAGCTGTTGACGGCAACATCGGTTATGTATCCTCCATAAATGTAGGCGGTAAGATTATGACAGGTAACGATTTCAGAATCAAGGTAATGGAAGGCAGGCTCCGTTCACATTGCTTCATTATCACCTACACCCCCGATTCAAACTGATATATCACAGATGTTATAGAAATATGTAATTTGAGTAACTTGACAACAGTCGGTTATTAGAGTATACTTTTTTACGGTAAATCAATACAATTTAAATAAAAGGAGTTTTTATCATGGCATTAGTTACAACAAAAAAGATGTTTGAAGATGCATACAAGGGCGGCTATGCTGTTGGTGCTTTCAACGTAAACAACATGGAAATCATCCAGGGTATCACAAGAGCTGCAAAGAAGCACAACTCACCCGTTATTCTTCAGGTTTCTGCAGGTGCAAGAAAGTACGCTTCTCACGGTTACCTTGTTGCTATGGTTAAGGCTGCTGCTGAAGAAACAGGTCTTCCCATCGCTCTTCATCTTGACCACGGTCCTGATTTTGAAACATGTAAGGCTTGCATTGACGGTGGCTTCACATCAGTTATGATTGACGGTTCACATCTTCCTTATGAAGAAAACGTTGCCCTTACAAAGCAGGTTGTTGACTACGCTCATGCACACGGTTGTGTTGTTGAAGGCGAGCTCGGTCAGCTTGCAGGTATTGAAGATGACGTTAACGTAAGCGAAGAAGATGCAAACTTCACAGATCCTGCACAGGTATACGATTTCGTAACAAGAACAGGTGTTGACTCACTTGCAATTGCTATCGGTACAAGCCACGGTGCTTACAAGTTCAAGCCCGGTCAGAAGCCCCAGCTCCGTTTTGACATCCTTAAGGAAGTTGAAGAAAAGCTTCCCGGTTTCCCCATCGTTCTTCACGGTGCATCATCAGTTAACCAGGATGATGTTAAAACAATCAACGCATACGGCGGCGAAATGCCCGATGCTATCTGTATCCCCGAAGATATGCTTCGTGAAGCAGCATCAATGGCAGTTTGCAAAATCAATGTTGACTCAGATATCCGTATTGCAATGACAGCTGCAGTTCGTAAGCACTTCAGCGAAAATCCCAAGCACTTCGACCCCAGACAGTATCTCACACCTGCAAGAGATGCAATTGAAGGCGTTGTTTCACACAAGATTGAAACAGTTCTCGGCTGTGCTGACAAAGCATAAGTTATATAAAAAAATAAAAGGAAGTCGCAAGACTTCCTTTTTTTGCTGTTAATCAGCGATTATCAGTGTTCGTCGTAGTGTGTTACACCGTCATCGTGAACGTGATATGTTGTTTCATAATAATGGGTTTCACCGTCATCGTGAACATGATAGCCGGGATCGTTTGTGGGTGTTGTTTTGCTTAAAATAACGGCAACAACCATGAGAATGAGAACAACAATTGCAACGGGAATAAATATTTTCTTCATAAAAAAGACTCCTATAACATATTTTTTTTATTATAGCAGATTTTTTATTTTATTGTCAATGCTTACTTGTTTCATGAAAAGTAAAAACACATTCTTACAAGGCTGTGCATGGTGTGTCAGATTATGTAAAATAGTGAAGATTTTATTACATTTTTGTAATTGTTATTTATTTTCATATACATTTGTGATAGCATAGAAGCTGTAAAACACAATAAACGGTGGAATCAAAATGAACAAAATAAAACAATTTATTACTGATGAAATAAGCGCACTGAAAAAAAGTGTTACAGTTGCTGAATACATACTATGGTGGGTGCTGAGGGCACTTCAGACAGGTGCTCTTATTCATCTTATAAAAACAAATCCTGAAGACGGTAATGTTCTTCTTTTGACAGTGAATCTTATTGCCACCTTCACTTTCCCTCTTATAAGAATAATTTTTTCCCCCATAAAAATAACAAAAAGGGTATCTTACAGAGCGCAGAGCTGGCTTAATGTTATGATTTTTTTCGGCTCATTTCTTGCACAGGGACTTCGCTGGAATCACGAAGTGACAAGCTGGGATAAAATTCTTCATTTTTTGGCAGGCTGCTTCATTGTTTTTATCGGAAACGAGTTTATAGAAGTTTTCATACGCAAAGCTGACAGGATTTCTCCGCTTTTCCGCACCTTTACGGCAGTCGGCTTTTCTTATATGGCAATTGTAATCTGGGAAGTTTTTGAGTTTTTTGTTGACTACTACTGGATTAACTCAAACAATCAGGCATACAATATATCACCGGAGCGTGATGCATGGTTTCAGGCAATTTTCGGTCTCGGTGCACAGAACGAAAAACAATGGGCAGTCTTCGACACCAATGTTGATATGCTCTGTGCTGTTCTGGGTGCGATTCCTGCTTCAATCGCCCTTCTCATATATCTTGTGAAAAAGGAAAAAAGAGAAAAGGCTCTTACCGTGAAGGTTGAAGAGACACCCGAAACTGAAAAAGAAGAAGTTAATGTTTAACATTCAAAAAGACCGTTGCTGCAGCACCGGTCTTTTGTTTTACCATTTATTTTCAACATATTCGCAGAAGGCGTACATATCCTTGATTTCAAGCTTTGTACCGTCATCAAGGGTTACGTCACCACTCCAGATGCCGTGTACCTGATGGGTATGCATTCTTGCAATACCGAGATTCATGTCTGAATGGTGGTCGAAGGTGGGCTTCATTGTGAGGTTGAAGCGACCGTCTTCGGAAATAAACTTCCAGTCATCCATGAATTTATCGGGCTTGGGGAAGGTTTCAACATCAACGGCACCGAATTTGTGAGCCTTACCGTCATAGAAAATGCAGGTTTCCGTTGCGTTGCTTTCATCACCGATTGCCCATGTGATTTCAAAGCCGAAAAGATGCTTTTCGCCTTTTTCGTCAGTTATGTACTGTGAGCCGTTACCCCAATACCAAACCATATTGTGGGGGGTATTTACTCTGCCCCAGTCAAGTGCACAGAAGGCTGTGTCCTTTGAGAATTCATAAACATCGTCGCCGAATTTGTAATAGCCTTCGCAGGGCATACAGTTCTGCTTTGTGGTCATGAAATAATATTTGGGGCTTTCATTGAAGGGTAAAACAGTTGTGATATTTTCAAGGCCGGGCATAATATCCATTTCGAACTTGCATTCAACCATCTTATCCTTAAGTGGCATTCTGAACCAGAGAGTTCTTGAGTTTTCCTTTGTGTCAAAGTCAAATTCAGCCTTGCCGATTTTATCCTTATAACGGTTGGGAACGTCACCCTTGGGTGGAGGAAGATGCTTTTTGCCGCCGAGGAAGAGCTGTGTTGCATCGGCAATAACCTTGCCTGCCTTCAGGTCGATAAGCTTGCCTGCAACATATCCTCCGATGCCGATGTTTGCAAAGCTGAGCTGAACCATATAGTTGCCGTCAGCTACCTGATAGAAGTCCCATTCCTTTTTGCTCATGGGGCTGCCTTTTTTTACATAGTTTCTGTTGTAATCAAAAACATTGTGTCTTGCCCAGCCCTTTGCAAGAAGTGTTCCGTCAGGCGAAAGCAGGGGAGTGCTTTCAGTATATTCTGTCTGCTTTGATTTTTCCTTCCAATCCCAAAAAGGAACGTAGGTACGCGGTGTTTCCATAATCATTTTCTCCTTTTGTTTTTTTACTGATTATATTGTAATGCTTTTATGCTTCAATTTCAAGGTTTTAATAAAAAATATTTGACACTTGAAAATGTTTTGCATTCTTTCAACTTGTTATATGTTTATTAATGTGATATAATTAAATTTATAATGAAAAGGAAAATGTAAATTAAATATATAAAGGAGATAATTATGGATAGTTTTGCAAAAAGATTTAAAATCGACTGCTCTCCCAAAGCTCATGAAAGCCACACCGTTGTGCGCGGCAACACAAGATTCACCGTTCTCTCTCCCTGCCTTCTCAGAGTTGAAGTTCAGTCAAAAGGAAAATTCTGTGATGAGCCCACACAAAGTGTATGGTTCAGAGACTTTGATATGCCGAAATTTGAACTGAAAGAAGAAAACGACACAATCGAAATTAAAACAACCAAGGCAAATTTTCTTTACTGCTTCAAAACTAAAAAAATGCTCCGTATCAAGCTTCGTGACGGCAGAACGGTTACCGATTACAAATCAGGCAACCTTAAAGGCACCTGCCGTACCCTTGACATCACTGCAGGTATAATTACCCTGACTGACGGTGTATGCTCAAAGGGCGGTGTTGCAATTATGGACGACAGCGACACCCTTGTGCTGAAGGAAGACGGAACAATTCTTCCCAGAGAAAACAAAGAAAATGACAAGTATTATTTTGCTTACGGTTATAACTATATCGGTGCCACAACAGACCTTTATAAATTAACAGGTAAGGTGCCCCTTATTCCCCGTTATGCCCTTTCAAACTGGTGGAGCCGCTATAAGGCATATACTCAGGAAGAATATCTGAGCCTTATGGACAGATTCAAGCAGGAGGAAATTCCCATCACTGTTGCTACCGTTGATATGGATTGGCACTGGGTAAATATAAAGGAAAAGTTCGGCCAGGACAGTCACAAGGTGCATCCTCACCGCAACTTTATGGAGTATGTTTATGACGTATGGTCAACAGGTTGGACAGGCTACAGCTTCAACACAGACCTTTTCCCCGATCCCGACGGATTTTTAAAGCAGCTCAAGGATGATAATTATCATGTAACCTTCAACATTCATCCTTCAATGGGTGTGCGCTGGTTTGAGGATCAGTATGAAGATATGTGCCGTGCAATGGGTCAGGACAGCTCGAAAAAGCAGCCTGTCAAGTTTGACATAACAGACAAGAAGTTTACCGAAAATTACTTTGACATTCTTCACCGTCCCTTTGAAGAAAAGGGTGTTGATTTCTGGTGGATTGACTGGCAGCAGGGCACAAGAACAGCAGTTCCCGGCCTTGACCCTCTGTGGGCACTCAACCACTACCATTTCCTTGATAATGCAAAGGACAACCACAGACCTCTTATTCTTTCGCGCTTCTGCGGTGCCGGCTCTCAGAGATATCCTCTCGGCTTCAGCGGTGACACCACTCAGACATGGGGCAGCCTTGATTTCCAGCCCGGCTTTACTGCAACTGCCTCCAACATTGCATATCCTTGGTGGAGCCATGATATCGGCGGTCACTGCATGGGCAAAAAGGATGACGAGCTTTATCTGCGCTGGGTACAGCTTGGTGTGTTCAGCCCCGTTATGCGACTTCATTCAACCAACAATGAGTTTGCAGGTAAGGAGCCCTGGAATTACAGCGGTCCCGTGCAGAGAATTGCAACAGATGCACTTCGTTTAAGGCACAAGCTTCTTCCTTATATTTACACAATGAACTACCGTACACATACGGACTGCAGAGCAATCTGTGAGCCTATGTATTACGCTTACCCCGAAGATGAAAGAGCCTACAAGTGCAAAAATGAGTTCTTCTTCGGAACAGAGCTTATTGTAGCTCCCATAACAGAGCATACCTCACAAGACACAAACCTTGCAGGTGTCAATGTATGGATTCCCGAGGGAAGATACACTGATATTTTCACAGGCAGAATTTACAGCGGTAACAGCTTTGTTAAAATGTACCGTGATATTGACAATATCCCTGTTCTTGCAAAAGAGGGCGCAATCATTCCCATGAGCCGCAACGACAGAACAAACGATTGCTCCAACCCTGAAGAGCTTGAGGTATTGGTATACCGCGGAAACAATACCTTTACTCTTTACGAGGATGACGGTGAAACCCTTTCATACCAGCAGGGCGCATATCTTAAAACTGATTTCAGCGTTACTGAAAACGGAGATAAGGTGCAGCTTACAATCGCAAAGAATGACGGTGAAGTAAGCGTTGTTCCCGAAAAGAGAGCTTATACAATTAAGTTTAAGGATATAGTTTCAGCCGATGTGACTGTTACCGTAAACGGAAAAGCTGCAAAGGCCGAGGTTAAGTCCTGCGGTAAAACCATTGAGGTTACCGTTGCTGCAAAGCCCTCATCAAAAATTGAAGTTTCCCTTGAAAATTGCGTATATCTTAAAAATGAGGATGAAAAGACAGCTCTTACAAATGTTATTTCAAAATTCCAGATGTCAACAGACTATAAGGGTATGCTTTTCGGCGCATTTATCAAAGGTGACAAGGAGCTTCCCAATGTTTCAAAGGATTTCTCGGGTCCCATTGAAGAAATCCTGAAGCTTCACAGATAATTAAAGAAAAAACTCTGCTGAATTCAGCAGAGTTTTTTTATGCGTTTTTGAATGTAGAATATGTTTTCACTTTAACCTTTAAATGGGCTCGCCGCATGGCGATACTTTTCTTATAAGAAAAGTATCCAAAAGAATTTTAATTATTTACGGGAACAGTTTTTTCTTCCGTTTCTTCTTTAATCCACGGCGTAAAATTCACTGCGAAAAGGAAAATTTCAATCAGTGCAAGGGGTATCATTTCCATAAGTGCGCTCTTACCGACCGTTGCAAAAATCACAACAAATGTGCCTAAAATAAGGAAGGTGCATATTGCAAGCATATTGAACTTAGAGTGCTTTTTACGGTTGATGATAAAAAACAGTGCAATTGATGCCACGGTAGCGGCAATGAAAAAGCCCGTTGCAACCCAATGGGCAATTCTTTTCGGGTTCCAATCCTCAATGCTGTGACCGAGGGTAAGCGCAACAAGGCACATACCGATAAAGCCGAGAATACAAAGAACATTAAGAAACTTGCTTTTCATCTTAAATTTGTTATACATATACTGTGTGTTAATCAGTATTCCGCCCGAGGTGAGAATACCCCACAGCCAGAACCATATTTTTCTGTCTTCACAAAGAAGCGACAGTGTGCCAAGCTCCGAGGCGGGATTATTACCCCAGCAGAAGGGAAGAATCAGTCCGTAAACAAAGGCACAGAACAAAATTCCGATGCAAAGCGGTTTTGAAAGAATAATTTTTGATTTCAATTTTTTCATCCTCTCTATATGATAAAAGTGGTATTTTGATTTAACTGTAATTATACATTATGTGTGGAAAATTGTCAAATGTCGATAATCTTTGCTATTTTTATCAGCAAAAAATCCCCGCCGATTTCTCGATGGGGATAGTTTATTATAAAAGCTGTTCAGTTATAATCGATCATTTTTTCAATTGCATCTGCCATAACCTTATGGCCAAGATTTGTCGGATGTATTCCGTCCACAGCAAGGTCTTTTGGTGCTGTTGTTTTTTGAGCCTCATAAAAAACTTCCTGAATATCAAGCACCGCAATTCCGTTTTCAAGGGCGATATTTTTAAGTATTTCACGGTATTCGTCAAGCTTTTTATGGAACGGAAGCTTGGCTTCTACTGAATCAATCATAAACGGCATCAGATAAAGAATCTGTGTATCAGGCAATTCTGTTTTTAATCTTCTGTAAATTTCGCGAATGTGCGGCTCCATGGGACGAAGCAGCGGAGGATAATCCTCAGGCACATAATTCTCCCAAGCGTCATTAACACCGATAAGCATAATAATTATATCAGGCTTTAAGTTTATACAATCTTTTGTAAGTCTGTCATAAACGTGGTATGTACGGTTGCTTGCGATACCTTTAATATCAACCTTTATATCCTTGCTGTATTTTTTAAATCTCTTTTTAAGCTGCAAAGCATAAATGTTTCTTCCCTTGATGTCTTTCATCATACGGAAATTAAACTTCGGGTCTGTTATGCTGTCTCCGAGAAACAAAATTTTGCTATCTCTTTTTATTGTTATTTTATTCATACCAATCTCCTTGTTTGTAGTACCAAGAATATACCATAAAAACAACGCAGAATCAATAATCAACTTTGATTTTATACAAAAAATCCCCTCGGATTTCTCCAAGGGGGAATAATTATCCAATAGCACGCACTATTACCGTTCAGATTGGTTGATGATTTTCAGGAGCAGTTCGTCAACATCTTCTGTGGGGATGCCGTCTGAGAGAAGCATATTTCTGAACTCGTTCATTCCATTGATTAAAAGGTTACACTCAAAGTCCGTGAGCTTCAGTTTGGTTTTCTTACTGAACATAAAAATGACCTCCTTGTATTTGGTAATACCATTTTACAAGGAGGTCTGTGTTTTGTCGAATGTGTGGAATTTTTATACTTGATTCTTTATAACAGTTTTTCAATTATTATAGTAGCCAATAACGAAATCAACAAGCTAGTTAATGTTCCTATTAAATATTTTTCAGCAAAATCTCGTTTCTCCAACTGTTTAAACCGAGCTATACTTTTGGCTGTAAGGACTAAACCGATTGCTGAATATTGATTGCATAACAGCAAAACAGCTGTTATTACGCGTTCTAAAATGCCTATTGTAAAACCGATATTGGGGTTATCATTTGTTTCGTTATCTTCTTGCTCAGTACCCTTTGGGGCAGTTTGTTTTTTATCCTGTTTCTTGCTTGAAGAAGTTTGAATTTGCTCTTTATCTTCATCTTTAGCAAAAAGCATATTTAATAATTTTTTTACTAAAACCGCTGACGGGTTTGTTAATGATAAAAACAATAGACTATATAAAACTATATTTGAAAAATTTGAAAATTCTATAAGTTTGCAATAGAAACCACTAATATGTCCATCAAGATTAAGTAAAAAGCATAATGCAATCACTATGCTTATATGTATGATCTGATCTATTACAAATAAAGTGAATTGCATCTGCGGTTTATTGGTGCTTTTTTTATCCAAGATGATTCTTAAAAGATCTACAATACAATGTGTTATTGCGATAATACTAGCATATATAATTGCAAATTTAGGCCTCAAACAAACAAAACTCAAAACGATAAATATAGCAGCATATATTGCACTATGTCCTATCCAATATCTTTTCTTCTCTTTTTTTAACTCAGCCATGTTCGCAGATTGTAATAAGAAATCTGCGATAAGATGTCCTATTAAAAATATTGCAATAAGATTTTTCACATTTTCACATCCTCTAAATAAGTTAAAGTTGTTATAGCTAAATTTCTCGCCTCATAAATTGAACCGAGTTTAATTGTTTTTTCAATACTTTGCCTTGACACTCCGATTATTTCTGCAATCTGTTTTGACAATCCTTTTACTCGCCCTTCATCCACAAAGAAAGATGAATTGTCATACATGAAATTGATAGGCTTGCTTTCAATTTCAATATCCAAGTAGTTTAGTTTGTGGAAAAGAGATTCTTTTTGCTTTCCTCTCATATAAATAGATTTTGGGTAGTCAAATAAGAAGAAATCATTCTTAAATCTCAACAACTCGAATATTTCTCGCAGTTTAAAAGTATTAATTATATTATCATCATTAATTGGATATAAAAGTTCCGAAAGCAACATGATTTCATTTTGGTAGGTGCTTTGTTTGTTTATGATTAGTGCTGTAGAATTCAACAAGGAATTTACTACTATATCACTAGATCTACCAGAATAAAGCAAAACAGAATAACCTTTAGATTCTTCCACGGTTCTTATTGCATATCGTGCATGATGATAAGCTCTTCCATCTTGTACAGTAGTCCCTTTATCTTTAATAACCACTTCCCAAGTTCCTACTCCAATGCCAGCCCTGATCTCAACAGGTGAAACGAGCAAGCTAAACATTCTAAAATATAAATACGATGCCTTAGTTGATGAAAATAATCCTTGAATTTCATCTCCGGCACTAAAACTCACATCTTTTTCCAGAGACTCCCTAAAAATGAAATTTAGAACTTCAACAACATGAATAATATATTCTTGAATACTATTTCTATCCCTGACATTATATTTTTTTGAACCCTTTAGATCAATTATTAAGGCTGCATATTCTTTCATATTATCACCTCATCACGAAGTATATCACACTCCCCCAAAAAATGCAACCCATCTAGGTTGCATTTTTGTTTTGCAACCCACCTAGGTTGCATTTCCGTTTTGCAACCCACCTAGGTTGCATTTATAATATTTGGTAAAAATTTGAATTTATTTCTAGTATGGTAATAGTTATTATACACACAAAAACTCCTCACCGATTTCTCGATGAGGAGTTCGTTTTAAATATAGAGTTTTACTTCAATATCTCGCCAGCCTCTTACACGCTTTGTCGGGGAGATGGAATATACATATTCCTGTGCATCCTCAATCGCCAGAGTGAACTCAGCGAATTGAGTATAACTTATTTCCTGCCATCGGCAATAGCTGCCTGTGGTGCTATTGCTGACATATACACAAAAATCCCCACCGATTTCTCGATGGGGATAAATTGTTTTAAGCAATAAGCTTATTTATTTGCAATAGCTGCCTGAGCTGCAGCGAGTCTTGCGATGGGCACACGGAAGGGTGAGCAGGATACATAGTCGAGGCCAATCTTGTGGCAGAATTCAACTGATGTGGGGTCACCGCCGTGTTCACCGCAGATACCGCAGTGAAGCTTTGCG
>JAZSHC010000007.1:0-62319 GCA_045533065.1 Acutalibacteraceae bacterium | reverse complement strand
AAAATAAAATATGTCATAATAAAAAGAGCCGCAATTTTATCGATAATACTGAACAATTTTTTCCTGTTAGCATAAGTCAAGCTTTTCAGCCCCTTTCTAAAACCATATTATATTTGCATTGTAGCATAAACGATTTTATTTGTCAATTTGACAGTCAGCAGAAGCTGTAGTGTGTGATGAGCTGTTCCTTTTAGTTGCAAACAACAAAAAGCAGGCGGATAATATCCGCCCCTACGAATTTAAGGTAGCTTTGCCTACCCTGAAAGCAGGAGGTGGACACACAAAGTGTGACGGAGGAGTTTGTCTCCCTTGAAATAACAGAGCAGACAAAAAAAGAGGTCGCATTTCTGCAACCTCTTTAAAGTTAACTTTTAACTTATGCAAGCTCTGCGAAGTACTTGATTGTACGAACCATCTGGCTTGTGTAGGAGTTTTCGTTGTCGTACCAAGCAACAACCTGTACCTGATAAAGACCGTCTTCGATCTTTGTAACCATGGTCTGAGTAGCATCGAAGAGTGAGCCGTATCTGATACCAACGATATCGGAAGATACAAGATATTCTTCTGTGTAACCAAAAGAATCGGAAGAAGCAGCCTTCATAGCAGCGTTAATGCCGTCTTCAGTTACATCGTCACCCTTAACAACTGCAACAAGAATAGTTGTTGAGCCTGTGGGAGTGGGAACTCTCTGAGCTGAACCGATAAGCTTGCCGTTGAGTTCGGGAATTACAAGGCCGATAGCCTTAGCAGCACCTGTTGAGTTGGGAACGATGTTAGCAGCAGCTGCACGAGCTCTTCTGAGGTCACCCTTTCTGTGAGGACCGTCAAGAACCATCTGATCGCCTGTGTAAGCGTGAACAGTTGTCATGATACCGCTCTGGATAGCAGCATAATCGTTAAGAGCCTTAGCCATGGGAGCAAGGCAGTTTGTTGTGCATGATGCAGCAGAGATGATTGTATCTTCAGCTGTAAGAGTGCCTTCGTTTACTGAGTAAACGATTGTCTTGAGGTCGTTACCTGCGGGAGCTGAAATAACAACCTTCTTAGCACCTGCGTTGATGTGAGCCATTGACTTATCCTTTGAGCAATAGAAGCCTGTGCATTCAAGAACAACGTCAACACCAAGCTCACCCCAGGGGCAATCGTTAGCATCCTTGCAAGCGTAGATTTTGATTTCCTTGCCGTCTACTGTGATTGAATCTTCACCGGCAACTACTTCGTGGCCGTCATATCTGCCCTGAGCTGTGTCGTACTTAAGAAGATGAGCGAGCATCTTGGGGCTTGTGAGGTCATTGATTGCAACAACTTCATAACCTTCTGCACCGAACATCTGACGGAAAGCAAGACGACCGATACGACCGAAACCGTTAATAGCAACTTTTACTGACATAATGATTTACCTCCAAAAATTGAATTGAAAAATAAATTTTTACCTTTAATATATTAACCGATTTATCTTAATTTTTCAACCTTTTTGCGAAATATTTTCCACAGAAAACCAATATTTGTTATGTTCAACAAAATCTGAGATTTTATATCGGTTTTTGGTGTAACTCTCACTAAAAACAAACAAGCAGTGAGCACCAATACGCCCTGATGCTCACCGCTTTTCACCTTTTATTTGTTAAGCTCGTCCAGGCTGAGATAGAATCCGGGAATGAATTCCTTCATAAATTCATCAGCCTCGGGGAGCTTCATTTTTTCAACAGCCTCACGTGTGCTTTCAAGAGCGTCGGAAAATTCACCGTTTCCGGCCTTCTTTTCTTCAATGCACTTTATGAGTGCCGAAATCTTATCTGCTGCCTTCACAAGCTTCCACAGATAGTCATCCTCTTCCTTTTTGAAAAAAGCACTTTCATAATACTCTCTCATATCATCGGGAAGCATTGAAAGAAGCCTTTCACTTGCCATGTTTTCAACCTCAAGATATGCTTTTTTCATCTCCTCACTGTGATACTTAACGGGAGTGGGCATATCACCTGTTATAATTTCAGGCATATCGTGATAAAGTCCCAGGAAGGCTGCCCTTTCGGCATTAAGATTTTTCGAAAAACGGATATTTCCCATAACAGCAAGAGCATGGGCAATAACGGCAACATCGCCGCTGTGTTCACTGATGTTTTCCTCACGTGTATTACGCATGAGCGCCCAACGGTTAATATATTTCATTCTGCCGTGCATTGCAAAAAAATTACTGTTCATATATTTCTCCTTCAATTTACAATTGGCTGTGTTTTCTTTTTTGAAATTGTGTAATCCTTGCTGATTCCCGCCGCAAGAGTAAAGGGTGATTTTTTCTCGGGGGTCCACACATAGAGGTATGCAACAGCCGTTTCTGTTCCGTACCATGTCATAAACGGATGTATGATGTAAAAAAGACCGCCGCCCATATATTCGATTCCGAGATTACCGAACTCACTGAACCAGCCTCTTGTTCCGTTCTTTTTGTCAGCATCTCCGTCATTGTAGAGCGTGAGCATAAGCTGCTCATCCTCCTCCGGCTGACCGGCAACAAGACCCTTATAGGGCTTTACATCACCGTCAACAACGTAAAGGGTATACTTTTTATAACCGGGCTTTGTTGCCGGATAAACATTGAGAAGCCATACGTTAAGCTCATCAAAATAGGTCATTGTCTGTATTCCGTAATTTGTGTTTCCCGTAAACAGAAAATACTGACCGTCTGCTTTTGAAGGGCCACTGTGATGATACTGCTTATAGCTCAGCGGTTTTGCATAGCTGCTCCAGGAAGAAACATCATACTGCAGAATAATCTGATAGTCATTATCCGTTCTTGCAGGCTGAGGTGTTATACCGCAGGCTACGGTAAGATAGTTGCCATTTCCCGTCTGCATGGAAGGCCCGAAGCAGATTCCGTCTGAGCCTGAAACGCCGTACCTTCTTTGGTATGTTTTTCCGTCAACGGTAACCTGTCCTGTGTAATATTCATAAACCTCTCTGAGATGCACCGTGCTTATAAGCCCGCTTTTCACCGCATCAAGGTTGATTTCATCAAGCTCATCAACGTTTATTATTGCCGTATACATAGCCTTTTTCCCCGGCGGATTATATGAGCCATAGACCTTTCCGTCGGCTTCATTGAAGCATATATCTCCCAGGTGGCCTCTTATCTTCTTTATTGAACCCACAACATTGCCGTTGAAGTCACACTTTACAAAGGCAGTGGTATAAGAGTAATAGATATATCCCTTCATTTTGTCAACGGCTATACCCTGACAATGCTTTGCATCCCATGAGCCGCTTGCAAGAGACAGAGGAACTATATCAATTACGGAAAAGTCCTCAAAGTCGATAACAGGCTCTGCTGTTGTGGGCGGCTGTGTGGTTTCCTGCTCAGTTGTGGTCACCTCAGTTGTCTGCTCTGTGGTTTCTACCGGTGCTTCGGTTGTTGTTTCCTCTTTTGAAAAAAGAGTATCGTAATTAACGGTGATGCCTATGAAAGCAGAAACAAGAACAACTGTCAGAACTGCAATACACAGTGCTGTGCGCTGAAGTATCTTTTTCATTATATACTCTCCTTTCAAAAAAAGTCAGGCTGCCGCACCTTTTTGTGCAACAGCCCGTAAGTTTTACAATCAGATAATGTCGCCTTCCATACCGGGTACACATGAAGCTGCGTTGCTTTCATCTGTGTCGATATGCATAGCAAGTGCATAAGAGGGGCTTACTCTTACAATAACATCGCCGAAAGTGAGAGCACGTCCGTCTGATTCAACCTTAACAGAAACAATCTGCTTGTCGCAAAGACCGTATTTTTCTGCATCGGCAGGTGTCATGTGGATATGTCTTTTTGCAATAATAACACCGTCATTAAGCTCAACCTCACCCTTGGGGCCTACAAGCTTACAGGGACCGCTGCCTTCAAGGTCACCTGATTCACGGATGGGAGCCTTAACACCGATTGAACGTGCATCGCCTGCTGAAAGCTCAACCTGTGTTTCGGGACGTACGGGGCCGAGAATTGATACTCCGGGGAAGCTTCCCTTGGGGCCGATTACCTGAACTCTTTCTTCACATGCGTACTGACCGGGCTGTGAAAGATCCTTTTTCTTTGTGAGCTCATAGCCTTCACCGAAAAGTATGTCAAGCACTCTGCGGCTTACATGAATGTGTCTTGCTGATGTTTCAACTAAAACAGGTCTGTTCATTTTTAACTGTCCTCCAACATTTTAAATATATTTATGCAAAACATATTTTACAACATATTTATGTTAAATTCAACAATCAAATTGAAAAAATATAAATTTGTGGTAAAATATATTATGTAAACCTTTTGTGAAAGGAGCCACCATATGGAAAGCTCAATAGAAAAGCTGAAAAAAGAGTGTCTCGGATGCAATAAATGTGAACTCAGAAGCGGTGCTTCTCAGGTTGTTTTCGGAGTCGGTAACCCCGAATCAAAAATAATGTTTGTAGGCGAGGGCCCCGGTGAGCAGGAGGACATACTCGGTGAGCCTTTTGTCGGAAAAAGCGGTCAGCTTCTTGACAAATACCTTGAGCTTATCGGTCTTGACAGAAAAAAGAACATATACATAGCCAACATTGTCAAATGCCGTCCGCCTCATAACAGAGACCCGAAGCCCGAGGAACAGGATATATGCATAAGCTGGCTGCGCGAGCAGTTTAAAATCATACGTCCGGAAATCGTGGTCTGCCTTGGAAGAATTGCCGCACAGAAAATCATTTCTCCCGATTTCAGAGTCACAGCACAGCACGGTCAGTTCATACAAAAAGGCGGTGTGCTTTTCATGGGCACCTTCCACCCCTCTGCCCTTCTGAGGAACGAAACCAACAAGCCTGCTGCTCTTTCGGATTTTCAGAATCTGAGAGAGAAGATTCATGAAATGAGGCTTCTCGGTGAAGCGAATTTTTGAATGCAAAACGCAAAGTGCAAAGTGCAGAATTGCGCCGAGCCGTGTTGCAAATGGGCACAATATACCCGCTGAATTTAATTATGTAGGGTTGACATCTTCGTCAACCCTGTTTTTTTGTGGGCGTCTTGCCTCTCCCTTTGGGAGAGGTGTCACGAAGTGACGGAGAGGGCGTTACCCATCCATCACCCAATCAAGAGCTTACCTTTACTATGTTCCATTTCACGGCAACCTTCCCCGGAGCGCTCGTGCCGCTAGGGCACATACTTTGGCACAGTCAGGCCCAAAGTATGCAAGGCGCCCTTTTTTGTCATACGCATGGTTTTTCCTTTAGCCTTATATCCGCCACATTCACCGCATACGTCCTTCGGGCTTACATACGGGTAAGCGTCTTATTGTCTTATATTGAAAATCTGAGCAAATATTTTACTCTGCATACTGCAGGTAAATTCGGCGGGCAGATAGTACCCTTGTGCACTATGCTTCCCCGCAATTTTGCATTCTGCATTTTGCACTTTGCATTCAACAAAAAAATCCTCCGAAAAATTCGGAGGATTTTTTTGTTACTTACGCTGCTTTTTTTGCTTTTTTATTCTTGATAGCTTCTTCAATCTTGCTGAAAATGTATTTGTCAAGAACGGGGAAAAGGAATTTTACTATAAGAACACCGATAAGCGCATATACGATACCTACAAGGACACCTGCGATAACGTCTGTGCAGTAATGAACCTGAACATAGACTCTTGAAAAGCCCATAAGAGCTGCAAAAACAACGGTAGGGATGCCTATCTTTCTGTCATACCACAGAACCGCAACTGCAGCCGCAAAGGCTGACGATGTATGACCTGAGGGGAAGGACCAGCTTGAAGGTGCATGAACAAGGTTCGGGAATTGATAAGTATCAACCCATCTTGCAGCAAGCTCGGGAAGTCTTTCAACTGCAGCCGTTGCCTTTTCAAAAATTTCACCGTAATACTTATGGTCAGCGGGAATTGCATCGGGACTGAAGATATAGAAGGGTCTGGGTCTTGCAATAAGCTCCTTGAGAATGAGGTTGTTACCCACCTCCATAACAAGAAGAGCCACAAGCATTGCCACACCTGCCTTACGGTACTTCTTTGTGAACATGAGAACAAGTCCCATTGCAATAAAGATAATACCTTCGTCACCCAATGTTGTGATTACAACCATAATTGTGTTGAGAATACCGCTCTGGATAGACTGTATCCATTCAAAAACACTCAGGTCGAAATTAAGAAAAACATCAAATAATTCTGCCATGTTATTTCCTTCTTTCTTTTATTTTATAATATTTATTTCAGCCTTGCGGCAAAAATTACACCGTTACCATATTTCCTTGTGTTGTACCGTGTAGTCACCCTTGTTCACTGAAACAACACAGTATTTACCTTCATCAAGAGCACCCGGATTTATGGCACAAACACCTGTATAGGAATCCATAAGCACATTTGCTTTATGTGTGTGTCCGTATAAAGCCACATGCGCTCTTACAGAATCTGCCTTATCATAAAGGTGGCGGAGAGTAACACGGACTGAAAGAGTATGACCGTGACAAGCCATGAAGGTAACACCGTCAACGTGAGCATAGGCGTAAGCTTCTGCATCATAATGATTGTCATTGTTACCTTTTACAAGATAAAACTTTCTGTCAGGATACAGCTTTGCAACGTGTTCGGCTTCACCCAGTCCGTCGCCCAGAAAAAACACTGTTTTGCACCCCGGCTCTTTGTCAAGCATACGCATAACATATTCCTTGTGACCGTGAGAGTCAGACCAGACAAGAATGTCCATTCATAATTCGCCCCCATCGCCAATATAATTTAATATATATTATCACAAGTCAGGTGGTTTTTCAATGGATAATGAAGCAAAACTTTCCTCAGAACAGATAAATTCCATTATCAGCGATGCAAAAAAAGGCAACACCGATACCGAAAAGCTTATGAAAAAACATCTCAATGAAGAACAGATGCAAAAAGTAAAAGGTATCCTTGGTGACCCTGAAAAGCTCCGTCAGCTCATGCAGTCACCAATTGCGCAGAAATTTATGCAAGCCATGAAGGAAAACAGGGACAAAAGCTAAAATGGATTTAAGCGATTTCAACCCGGATGCAATCAGCGATATTCTCTCCACACTTTCTGCCGACGATGTTGAAAATCTTTCCAAAATAGCAGAACAGTTTTTTTCTTCAGAAAGCAACTCAGGCAGTAAAGCAAAAGAAGATAACCGTAACAGCAGCACAACCGGCTTCGGCTTTGACGGCTTTGATTTTGACGCCGACAGCATAATGAAAATAATGCGGCTTTTCAACAAGCTTAAAAATCAGCCCGACGACAACAGAATACGGTTCCTTTATGCCCTGAAGCCAATGCTAACACCAAAAAGGCGCCACAAAATAGACGAGGCCGTACAGATGCTCAGGATAATGACCATTCTTCCTCTTCTCAAGGAGTAAGAGAGTGGACGTCCCCGTTTTTTTCAGTCAAGAGTATGCAAAGGAGAGGGATACAGATGCGTAAAAAAGAAAAAAACAGCATGCACTTCGGTATCCCTCTGAAGCACACTGACCCCGACTCTGCACTGATTTTCGCACTGATAACGCTTCTTTTAAGCGACGGTGGAGATGACTTGCTGATAATGGCACTGTTATATGTTCTCTCTTGACAAAAGGCGCCGCCTATATTATGATATTAAGCGTTCAGAACTATCATTAACGGAGGTAAAACACAAATGGAATATAAATACACACCAAGCGGAGTATGCTCAAGAGGAATCAGATTTGACATTGAGGACGGAATTGTAAAAAATATCCGTTTTTCAGGCGGCTGCGCAGGTAACACACAAGGGGTTGCCGCTCTTGCAGAAGGCATGACAACAGAAGAAATCATCAACAGACTTTCCGGCATCCGTTGCGGCTTTAAGGGCACCTCATGCCCCGACCAGCTCGCAAAGGCTGTTGCACAAGCAACTAAATAAATGCAGAGTGCAAAATGCAAAATGCAAAATTGCGCCGAACATTGCACTAAAGGGTAATATCTACCCGCTGAATTTACCTTAATAAAAAATTATCGGGTCGACCGGATTGGTCGGCCCTATTTTTATTTGTGCTGTAGGGACCGACGTCCCCGACGGCCCGTAATTTACCTTTACATCCTTGCCGATTAAGTGAGCCGGTGATTGCCTTAACTATGTTCCATTTCACGGCAACCTTCCCCGGAGCGCTCATGCCGCTAGGGCACATACTTTGGCACAGTCAGGCGCCAAAGTATGCAAAGCGCCCTTTTTTGTCATACGCATGGTTTTTCCTTTAGCCTTATATCCGCCGCATTCACCGCATACGCCCTTCGGGCTTACATACGGGTAAGCGTCTTATTGGCTTATATTGATAATTTGAGCAAATGTTTTTACTGCCTGCTGGTTTTTACTGGGTAAGAGTTTATCTGCACAGTAAACTCAGCGGGCAGATTGTATCCTTCACCGCCTTGTCTGGCGCAATTTTGCACTTTGCATTTTGCATTTGAAAATGGCGCGATTGCGAATTGCGAATTGCGAATTTCAAAATTGCTTTGCAATTTTTTCTTTTTCTATTGTGCACGGCAGATTTTTGTGCTACAATACATTTCATATTCATACTTTAAAGAAGTGAAGTGAAATAAATGATAGGTGTTATAGTTAATGTGGCAACTGTTCTTCTTGGCAGCTTTATAGGCCTCATTTTCAAAAAAGGCATTTCAAAAAAATACAGTGATGCTGTTATGGTGGGCATCGGTTTTTGCACAATTCTCATCGGCATACAGGGTATGCTCAAGGGCGAAAATGTTCTTGTTGCCATAATTTCAATGGTGCTTGGCGCAATTATCGGCACTGCCGCCGATATTGACGGTAAGCTCAACGGTGTCGGAGACCTTCTTTCAAAAAAGCTGAAAAAAGGCAACTCTGATAAAGTCAGTGTAACAGAGGGCTTTGTCACCGCTTCCCTGGTTTTCTGCGTGGGAGCAATGACAATCGTCGGCTCACTGAACTCAGGTCTCAAGAGCGACCACACAATGATTTACACAAAAAGCACCCTTGACTTCTTTTCTTCAATGATGCTTTCCGCATCCCTTGGCATAGGTGTACCCTTTGCAGCGGTTTTCGTATTGATTTTTCAGGGCGGTCTTGTGCTTCTTTCAGGACTTCTTGCACCGATTCTGTCCGACGGTGCAATTGCAGAAATCACCTGCGTGGGCTCTCTTATGATTATGGCACTGGGTCTCAACCTTACGGGCCTTGGAAAATTCAAGGTTGCAAATTACACACCTGCCCTTGTTTTTGCACCTTTGGTGTGCTATCTGTTTGATTTTCTCGGGCAGTACATTCCGGCTCTTGCTTAATTCGGAATGCGGAACTGCGGTGAAGCTCGGTTGTAAGGATTAATTTGTACCCGCAGAATTCACTTATAAATTTACAGATTAAGAGGACTAAGAAAATGCAGAACACATACAAAAAAAATAATCTTATCGGCTCAGCCTTTTTGCTTGTTGCCGCTTTTATATGGGGCAGCGCCTTTGTTGCACAGACAACAGGTGCAGAGCATGTGGGCCCCTTCACCTTCATTTGCCTTCGTAATGTTCTGGGTGCGGTAATACTTCTGCCCGTAATTTTCACCCTTGACACAATCAAAAAGAAAAACGGTACATATCATAAGCCCGAAAAAAAGGATTACAAGGCTCTTTTTTCAGGCGGACTCGTTTGCGGTATTGCACTGTGCCTTGCTTCTGTTTTTCAGCAGGCAGGCATTGACAAGGGTACCGAGCCGGGAAAAGCCGGCTTTATAACCGCTTTATACATTCTGCTTGTGCCGATTTTTTCCCTGTTTCTCAAAAAAAGAGTCCGTCCCCTTATCTGGGCCTGTGTTGCCGTTTCTGTTGTTGCCCTTTATCTTCTTTGCGTTAAAGAGGATAACTCCGTAAGCCTTTCGGACATTTATGTGCTGATTTGTGCCGCTCTTTATTCGGTACATATTCTTGTAATAGACAAGGTTTCCGCAAGCACTGACGGTGTACGCCTTTCTGCAGTGCAGTTTGCCGTTGCAAGCGTATTAAGCTTTCTCCCTGCCCTTATTTATGAAGGCGTTGACCTTGATGCAATTCTCGCTGCCGCACCCTCAATCGCCTATGCAGGTATTTTTTCAAGCGGCGTCGCTTACACCTTTCAGATTGTGGGACAGAAAAGGACTGAGCCGACTCTTGCTTCAATGATAATGAGCCTTGAATCTGTTTTTGCGGTACTTACATCTTTGGTGATTCTTCATCAGGTACCCACTTTGCGTGAGGGTATAGGCTGTGCGCTGATGTTCGTTGCAATTATTGTGGCACAATTGCCGGAGAAGCAAAAATAACAGAGCGTATTTTGAATTCGCAATTTCAAATTCGCAATGCGCAATCGCACCCGATGACAACTGATTTCAGCTCATCTTAACTCACACCACAGTGTCTTTACAAAGCAATAATAATATGCTAAAATTAACCGACAGATAATTTGTCGGTTAATTTTTCTTTTTCTGAAAGGATGAAAATACATGAGCGTTACAAAAACACTTTTCGACACAATGCCCGACGGTACCGCAGTACACCTTTTCACAATTGAAAACAACAACGGTGTTTCGGCAGGTATTATCACAAGAGGTGCAACACTTCAGAGCTTCAACTGCCCTGACAGAAACGGTAAAACAGGTGACATCATCATGGGCTTTGACACTGTTGCAGGTCACATGGCTTCCGGCACATACACAGGTAACATCATCGGTCAGTATGCAAACCGTATCTGCGGCGGTAAGTTCACCGTAGGCGGCAAGGAATATCAGATAACACAAAACGAAAAAGGCAAGACCTGTCTTCACGGCGGCGGAGAATTCAACAGCGCAATCTGGAAAGCAATTATAATTGATGACGATGCAGTTGAATTTTCATATAAATCCCCCGACGGTAAGGAAGGCTTCCCCGGTAATATTGATGTAACTGTTACATACATTCTTACAGACCGTAACGAGCTTGAAATTCACTATAAGGCAATTCCCGACTGCGAGACTGTTATCAACATGACAAACCACGCATACTTCAACCTCGGCACCACAGCCGGCGGCAATGTGCTTGACCATGAGCTTCAGCTCTTCTGCGATTACTATACACCCACCGATGAGGACAGCATTCCCACAGGTGAGCTCAGAAGTGTTGAAGGCACTGCTTTTGATTTCAGAGAGCCGAAAAAAATCGGCAAGGACATCAAAGCAGATGATGAACAGCTTATAATGTGCCGCGGCTATGACCACAACTTCTGCGTTAACGGTGAAATCGGCAAGCTGCGTCCCGTTGCAAAGGTAAAAGACGAAAAAAGCGGCAGAAAGCTTGAGGTTTACTCTGACCTTCCCGGTGTTCAGCTTTATACAGGCAACTTCATCGACGGCACTGAAACAGGCAAGGACGGTATAGTCCTCAATCAGCACTACGGTTTCTGCCTTGAAACTCAGTATTACCCCGACACACCCAACCAGCCTTCATTCCCCCAGTGCACCTTCAAAAAGGGCGAAGCCTTTGAAAGTCTGACAATATTCAAGGTATAAAAGGAAGTTGAATTAACATGTCAATCCTCTATCTTTTAAAAAAAGTGGCAGCAACACTGCTCACTGCAATTATGCTGCTGTTTTCAATCACTCACCTTAGTGCAGAGCCTTATGAAACAAAAAAGCCTGATGAGGTAAAGCTTAATTTCACCGTAATTTCAGACTGTCACATTGAAGGACCTGATGTTGAATTCACTTTCCTTGACACCTACAGAGTTTTTGCAAAAATACTCTGCGGCGCTAAAAAAGCCAACAACGGAAACGATGCAATTGTCTTTCTCGGCGACAACACAATGAACGGTCAGAATATTGAAAACATGCTGTTTTTCGGCGGTGTCAGAATGCTCAGACCCGCTGAAGAAATAATCGTTGCGGCAGGCAACCACGACCTCAGCAACGATCAGGGAGAATACAGCAAATTTGTTGACCGTTTCATCGGCTACAGCAACTCCTTCCTGTCAGCAGAGCTTACAACCCCTTATTTCTTCAGAATTATAAACGGTTGTTATTTCATCATGCTTTCATCAGAAGAAACAACTGTGGACACCATGTACCTTTCAGATGAACAACTTCTGTGGCTTGAGGATATTCTCAAGCAGGCAGATGAAGCAGACGCTCCGATTTTTGTCATATCACACCACCCTGCAGACTACCTTGAAGACAGAGAACCTGACGAGCTTACAGACATTCTTAAGGATTACGATAACCTTCTTTACTTCTGCGGACATACACACCATGAAATTTCCTCAGACAGTATATACAACCTCAACGGTGTTAACTGCATTAACCTCCCCCGCTGTACAGAATGGAAAGCAGAAGGCTATGACACCGGAATAGGTGCTCAGGTTGAGGTTTACGAGAAGGAGATTCTTGTCAGAATCAGGGATTATTATGACGGGCTCTGGCTTGAAGGCCATGAATACAGCTATCCTGTTGAAAAGTAAAACAAAAAAATAACGGCTGCTACAAAAAATGTAGCAGCCATATCTTTTTTAATCAAGATGCTTGCCGACCTTTTTGGCAAATCTTCTGAGCTTTGCTTTTTCAAGACCGAGATACACCTTTTTAACGGGAGGCAGAATTGCAAAAAGTACGCCTGAAAGAGTGAAAAGAAAGCTGGGATTGACACATTTTTTACCCTTCTCAAGTCCCTTTACCATTTTCTTTGCCACAACAGCAGGGCTCTGCACAGGGAACGGACGTTCAAATTCCACCTCATTTGCCGCCGCAAAGAAGTTTGTATCCGTTGCAATGGGATAAAGGCAGGTAAGCTTCATGTTCTTGGGAATTTCGAACATAATGCCCTGACGGAAGCCCTCCATAGCGAATTTTGAGGCAGAGTATGTGGTAAAGCCCGGCATTGCCATTTTTCCTATTGCTGAAATTGTGATTGCAAGGTGACCTTCTTTACCGTTAAGATATTCCCTGTATTTTTCGTATGTATAAATTGGTGAAAACACATTTGTTTCAAACATTCTCTGTGTTCTTTCCCAATCAACATAATCAATGATTTCATAATAGGGATAGCCCGCATTGGCGTAAAAAATATCAATACCGCCAAGCTCTTTGTGGGCCTTTTCAAAAATGGAATCAACATTTTCTTTTGTGGAAACATCGCACTGATAAGTGATAACGTTATCGCCGAGAGTGCCCATGTTTCTGTTATTGATGTCAACGGCAAGAATTCTGTTTGATTTTTCAGCCGCAAGAAGCTTCAGCACCTCAAAGCCTATTCCGCTGTCAGCACCCGTAAGCACAATTTTCTTTTCTCGAATCATAATCCCTTTCTCCTTTGAAAAAATGATTTTCTTCTTTACTATAATAGTCTAAACAAGCCATAAAGTCAACAAAAAACGGTTGCCTTTTCCCTTGCTAAATGTTAATATATATGATGACAAAATGAAAAACTGAAAGGATTTTTTCATTATGGAATATAACAAACTTTTTTCACCGATAAAAATAGGAAATGTGGAAATCAAAAACCGCATCTGCATGGCGCCCATGCTTATGGACTTCGGTCAGTTTGACGGAAGAACAACAGAGCAGCTGATGAACTATTACGAGGAAAGAGCAAAGGGCGGCACAGGTCTCATTGTGACGGAAATCACAAGAGTAAACGATGTTACGGGCGGCTCTGCCTTTGCACAGCTCGGCATGAGCCACGATTATCAGATTGAAGGCATGAGTGAGCTTGCTGACCGCATTCACGCTCACGGGTCAAAAATTTTTGTTCAGCTTCATCACCCCGGCAGACAGAATATGGGCCTTCTTATCGGTACGCTTCCCCTGAGCATTACCTGCGAAAAAATCATTCCTCATTTCAAGGATATGCTTTATAAGGTTGTGCCCGCAGGCAAGCTTCTTATGAAAAAGCACCTCGTACCCAGAGTTGTTGCGCCCTCAAAATGCGAAAATAGTTATTTTTCCGACGGTAACAACAGAGCTCTCAGCAAAAAGGAAATCAAAGGTCTTATAGAAGACTTTGTTGCCGCTGCAGTAAGAGTTAAAAAATCAGGCTGTGACGGTGTACAGCTCCACGCATCTCACGGATATCTTCTTCAGCAATTCCTTTCACCCAACACAAACAAGCGTACGGACGAATACGGAGGCTGTCTTGAAAACAGAATGAGATTTATTCTGGAAATCATTGAAGGCATCAGAAAAGAGTGCGGCAAGGATTTTCCGATTATAGTCCGTCTCACCGTTGATGAGTGTTACGACAGAATCGGCAAAGCGGGCAAGGGCTACAACCTTGAAGAAGGCGTGAAAATGGCACAGCTTCTTGAAAAGGCAGGAATTGATGCCATTGACGTTTCCTCTGCTGCCTATGACACCTTCAATTTCTGGCTTGAGCCCACTTCCTTTGAGTGCGGTTGGAGAAAGCATATGGCTGCCGCAGTCAAAAATGCAGTTTCAATTCCCGTAATTGCCGCAAACCTCATAAGAAGTCCCGAGCAGGCAGAAAGTCAGCTTCAGGAAGGCATACAGGATATGATCTCCCTCGGCAGACCTCATATTGCAGACCCCCATTGGGCAAAAAAAGCAGAAAGCGGACACCCGGAAGACATCAGAAGATGCATCTGTTGCCTTTACTGCATTGAAAGCATGCAGAACAATGCCTATACAGGTGACCACGGTTACTGTGCAGTGAACCCTTTTGTGGGCAGTGAGGATTATGAATTCAAGAAAGACGGTAACGGAAGAAAAGTGCTTGTTGCAGGCTCAGGCCCCGCCGGTCTCACCGCAGCAGAGCTTCTTTCCCAAAGAGGCTTCAGCGTAACCGTATATGAAAAGAGCGACAAATTGGGCGGTCAGGTTGACCTCGCGGTAAAGCCACCCCACAAGAACAAGCTTTACTGGTGCATTGAAGACCTTCACACAGCCTGCACAAAGCTTGGTGTTGAATTCAGGCTCGGCTGTGAGGTTACAAAGGAAACGGTAAAGGACATGAATCCCTATGCAGTTATTCTTGCAACGGGTGCTTATGCAACAAAGCCCGCATTCATCAAAGGCCACAACAAAGAAAATGTATACACAACAACAGCAATCCTTGACGGAAGTGTTGTTCTCAGAAACGAAAGGGTTGCCCTTATCGGCAGCGGTATGACCGGACTTGAAACAGCAGAGCTTCTCACCACCTTCAATAACAGTGTTTTTGTTGTTGAAATGGCAGATGAAATTGCACCGGGTGTGTGGATGCAGCATGTTAACGATATCATGCCAAGGCTCAAGGAAAAGGGCACCGAATTCTTCACTTCAAGCAAGCTTACAGAAATCACCGATAAAGGCATAGTAATAGAAAACAAAAAAGGTATAAAAACAGAGCTTTCCGCCGATTCTGTTGTGCTTTCCCTCGGTGCCAAGAGCGATAACAGGCTTTTTGAAGAGCTCAGAGGCTCTGTTAAGAATCTTTATCTCATCGGCGACGGTGAAAAGGTCGGCAGAATTGCCGATGCAACAAGAAGCGCCTTTGAATGTGTTAAAAAGATAAAATAATGAGGTTTTGTTTATGCGAATGAGAAAAAAGAAAAATCTTGACTCCCGCCTTGACGAGTGCCGTGAATATCTTCTTGAAACCGAAGAGGAAATCAAGGACTTCAGCAAAGCAGGTGAAAACAAAAAAATATTTGACTATAAAAGTATTTTCGGCAACGACAACCCCGTACGCCTTGAAATAGGCTGCGGTAAAGGTCAGTTTATTCTTGAAACTGCTAAAAGAAATCCCGACATCAACTTTATCGCAATTGAAAAGGTTCAGAATGTTATTGTTGCCGCCTGCGAAAAGGTAAAAAAAGAACAGCTCCCCAATGTGCGCTTCATGGCTTGCTGTGCGGAGTATCTTCCCAACTATATTCCCGAAAACAGTGTTGAGCTGATTTATCTTAACTTTTCCTGTCCCTTCCCCAAGGCAAAATATGCCCGCCACAGGCTCACTCACAGATACTTCCTTGATATCTACCGTAAGCTTCTGAAAAAGGGCGGCGAAATTCACCAAAAAACCGATAACATGCACTTTTTTGAATTTTCCGTTCAGGAATTTTCTCAAAGCGGCTTCGGAATTAAAAATGTCAGCCTTGACCTTCACGCAAGTGACTTTGAAGGCAATGTTGTAACGGAATATGAAAAGCGTTTTTCAGACCTTGGTCAGCCTATTTACAGGCTTGAAGCAGTACCCCTTGAAAGCCTTGAATAAAGACAGGCCATTTGACAAAAATACTATTAAGTGTTAAATTATACCTTGAAGACGGAAAGTCTCACATCATCTTAAGGAGGATTTTATCATGAATCTTAAAGGAACAAAAACCGAGAGAAACCTTATGGAAGCTTTTGCAGGTGAATCTCAGGCAAGAAATAAGTACACCTACTTTGCATCAGTAGCAAAAAAAGAAGGCTATCAGCAGATTGCAGCCATTTTTGAAGCTACCGCAAACAACGAAAAGGAACACGCAAAAATGTGGTTCAGGGCACTCGGTGAGCTTGGCACAACTGCAGAAAACCTTGCAGCAGCAGCCGCAGGCGAAAACTACGAATGGACAGATATGTATGCAACCTTTGCGAAGGAGGCTGAAGAAGAAGGCTTCACAGACCTTGCAGAAAAATTCAGAATGGTTGCAGACATTGAAAAGAGCCATGAAGAAAGATACCGCGCACTTCTTTCCAACGTTGAAATGCAGAAGGTATTTGAAAAGAGTGAAGAAACCATGTGGGAATGCCGCAACTGCGGACATCTTGTAATGGGCAAGAAGGCTCCTGAGGTATGCCCCGTATGTGCACATCCTCAGAGCTACTTTGAAGTAAGAAAAGAAAACTATTAATTCATGCAATTTAAAAAGGACTGTTTCTCGGAAACAGTCCTTTTTATTTTTACGTTATGTTTTTTACAGTGCCGATTCTTATGCCTCAACGCTTTTTCTTATAATTCCCATAGGAGTCTGCTGACTTGACTGACCGAGAGGATTATCCTTAAGAATCTTTACATAAAGCTCTGTATCTGCCCCCTGCTTTGAAGTGCCGAGAATGTTACCGCCAAGATCATTGATATCAGTGATGATAACCTCACAGCCGACTGCATCGCTTACTTTTTTTGCAACCTCATCCGGGTCAAGGGGAGCAAGAGATACACATTCGTTATAAGGCGGAAGGGTGCAGTCGCAGGGACCGTCAATGCTTCTTGCCTTTTCACCTGCTATTTTATAAAACCATCCGCGCTTGCCGAGAAGCTTGCCCACAGCAGAAACTGCAGCAGCAAAAAGGATTCTCATTGTGCCGCATTCACGAAGTGCCATTTCCATTGTTTCAGGCATTGCAAGACCAATACCGTAAGGTGTTTTGAGTACGAATTTTGAAAGAATAACAGCAAGCCTTCTGGGGTGAATATCCTTAAGGGGAATTGCTCTGCCCTGAGTACAGCCAACAATTTTTTCAGTGATAAAAAGGATGTCCCCTTCTTCAAGATAAGGCTTTGCATACTTCACGGTAACATCAACAATGTCATCCTTATCTGTTATAACGTGAGTTTTAAGGCAGAGTCTGCGATATGCTACGCCGTCAACCTCAATAATTTCATTTTTTCCGTCATTGACAATATAACTGTCCATCTGTTTATCCTCCTGTTGAGTAAAGAACACTTTTATTTTTACACTTTTGGGTTTATCTTATGCGTTGAGATGTTCAACAAAGCGAAGGAAGGCTTCCCTGCCCTCAGCATCGGTTTTATAAACACCTGCGTGCTCGAGCACCTTTGAAAAAACAAGACCAACTTCCTTGCGGATAATATCCTGTGCATTTTCCTTTGTGAAGCAATAGTTATCCCTGAAGGCTGCAACCCATTCAGCGTGCTTTGCAGTCACTTCATCTGCTGAGAGGTCCTTACCTTCAAGAATTGCTTCTTCAACTGCCTTCAGCTCTGTTTTAAGCCTTGAGGGAAGCACAGCAAGACCCATAACCTCAATAAGACCGATGTTTTCCTTCTTGATATTGTGAAGCTCCTTATGAGGATGGTAAACACCGTCGGGATGCTCTTCGGTTGTAATGTTGTTACGAAGCACAAGGTCAAGCTCATACTTGTCCCCACGCTTTCTTGCAATGGGAGTAATGGTGTTGTGAGGTGTTTCGTCTGTATAAGCAAAAATAAAGGCCTTTTCGTCAGTGTAGCTTCTCCATGCATCAAGAATCTTTCCGCCGAGGGACACAAGCCTATCGCTGTTTTCACTGCTGATTCTGATAACGGACATGGGCCATTTTACAATACCTGCGTCAACATCCTCATAGCCCTTGAAGGTGATTTTTGTTTCAACGGGAGCCTTTGCCATGGGGAATTCGTAATTACCGCCCTGGAAATGCTCGTGAGCAAGAATGGAGCCGCCAACAATGGGAAGGTCAGCATTTGAGCCCACAAAATAGTGAGGGAAGGTCTTTACAAAATCGAAAAGCTTCCCGAAAGCTCCTTCATCAATTTTCATGGGAGTATGCTCAGAATTGAAAACGATGCAGTGCTCATTATAATAAACATAAGGAGAATACTGGAAGCCCCACTGTGAGCCGTTGATTGTCACGGGGATGATTCTGTGATTCTGCCTTGCAGGGTGGTTGAGTCTTCCTCTGTAGCCCTCATTTTCAACACAAAGAAGGCACTTGGGGTATGAGCTCTGGGGAAGAAGCTTTGCCGCTGCAATGGCCTTCGGATCCTTTTCCGGCTTTGAAAGGTTAACGGTAATATCAAGCTCACCGTACTGTGTTTCTGTTTTCCACTTAAGATCCTTTACAATACGGTAACGTCTTATGTAGTCCGTGTCACAGCTGAGCTTATAGTAATAATCAGTTGCAGCCTGAGGTGAAAGCTCATTATAAAGGCAGTTGAAGGTATCAATCACCTCTGAAGGTCTCGGAACAAGAGCACTCATAACCTTTGTGTCAAAAAGATCACGGTTTGTTATGTCATTTTCAATAAGTCCCTTTTCAGCAGCGTAGTCAAGAATCTCTGCAAGGGTTTCCTCAAGGCTTTCGCACACACATTCCTCTTCGGGATGTGAATACTCGTCAATGTCAAGAATCTCAAGAATTCTGTTAGTGGTATAAATAACGTCGCTTTCTTCAATCAGACCTGATTCAAGGCCATAACTGATGAGCTTTTTTATGCTTTTGTTTATCATATCTGACGCCCCTTTAATTCTTAGTTACATAATCATTAACATAATACACCAAACACCGTATAAAATCAAGAAAAAAGAAAAATTAACCTTAATATTGTGGCAGAAAAGAGACCGCAGAATAGAATGATAATAAAAAACTACATTCAATCGGAGGTAGCCTTATGCCAACAAGAATCTCCTCTTTTCTGGGAGCTAACACGCCAAAGGGCTTTGTGTCCTTTTTTGACGAGCTGTATAATCCCTATACCACCACAAACGCTTACATTATAAAAGGCGGTCCGGGCACAGGAAAATCCACATTCATGAAAAAAATCGGTTCTGCACTTCATCTTCACGGAGTTTCAACTCAATGGATTTACTGTGCCTCGGACCCTGACAGCCTTGATGGAATCACCGCAGAGGATATCGGCTTTGCAATTGCTGACGGTACTTCACCGCACACACTCGAGCCGCGCTTTCCCGGCTGTGCGGAAAACATAATAAATCTGGGGCAGTTCTGGAACGAAAGGGAGCTTAAATCAAAAGCAGATACAATCCGTTCACTCACACTGGAAAATTCACTTTATCACCGAAGAAGCGCAGGCTATCTTTCAGCGGCGGGAAAGCTTGACAATGAAATAAGACTGATATGCTCACCCTTTGTAAACGAAGAAAAAATCAACAGCTTTGCTGTACGCTTTTCAATGAGAGAAACACCCCGCAAAAAGAAGTCTCCGCCGGGCAGAAAAACAAGATGCTTTCTGAGTGCCATAACTCCGAAGGGCACTGTGTTTATGAACGATACCGTTAACGCCTTGAGCACAAGAATCATCGGCATTGACGATGAGCATTCAGCAGCTTCGGGCATACTTTTGCAGCAGATAGGTGAAAACGCAGTAAAGAACGGATATGATGTTATATTCTGCCACTGCCCCATGAAGCCCGAGGAATGTGAGCATGTGATAATTCCCAAAATCAATCTTGCCGTTGTAACACTGAAAAGTGAGCACCCGATAGCAGTGCCCTGTGACAGAATTATACACTCAAGCCGTTTTTTAACTGACGGAATAAAAAGAAACCGTTCCCTTCTCCGCTTTGACAAAAAGCTGAAGCATGAGCTGATAAAAGAAGGTGTGGAAAAGCTGAAAAAAGCAAAATCCGTTCACGATGAGCTTGAAAAAGTCTATATTGAAGCTATGGATTTTGATTCAATGAATTCATTCTGCAGCAGCTTTACACAACAGCTGCTAAACAGCATATAACAAAAAGCAACGGATTGCTCCGTTGCTTTTCAACTTATATATATTTTCTCAGCAATAAAACACCTTAAGCGGTGACAGGCACACTGCCGCAAGCCGTCCGCCGTATGCGGCACCGCAGTCAATTGCCACATGCCTTTTTTTGCTGTATACCTTGCCTGCAAACTCCTTGCCGATTGCAACTGTGGGCGTGTGTGCAGTTACAAGGTATTTGTCTGTAAAGCAGGGTACGGAATAATCGGTTTTTGCAAAAACAAAATCCTCCTCGCTGTAATCGTCAAGGTTTTTATCCTCTCCAAAGCCGTTAATGCCCGCATGGGCAAGAACAAACACCTTTCCGCCCTCCTCCAGCTCTTCATAGGGCGTAAACTCTGTAAGGTAATCGAGAATTGCTTCCCTGCCTTCTTCATCAAGAGAAAGAAAATCGGAAATTGTTTTTTCGCTTTTCATTGTAAGCCACTTTGCAAGAAGCTCCTTTTCATCACCCTCAACACCTTCAAGTGCTTTTTCGGCACTTCCTTTTTCGGCAATAAGAGGCAGGAATTTTTTTGCCATGTATTCGTGCTCACCAAGAACAGGATATACATTGGCTCTGTACATCATGTCCTGTAAAATTTCAATACCGTTGTCTCCCACATCTATAACATCACCCAGAATAAAAACGGCATCTGTGTCTTTGGGGTTGAGTTTTTCAAGCATCTGCTCGTATTTTTCTTTATTACCGTGAATATCACCGATTACATATGTCATAAACAATTTCCTTTCAATAGTGTTATAAAAATGCAGAATGCAAAGTGCAAAATGCAAAATTGCGCCGAGCCGTGGTGCAAATGGGCACAATCTGCCCGCTGAGTTTATTTTGTAGGGACCGGCGTCCCCGACGGTCCGTGGTTTACCTTTACATCCTTGCCGATTAAGTGAGCCGGTGATTGCCTTAACTATGTTCCATTTCACAACAATAATCCCCGGAGCGCTCATGCCGCTGGGGCACATACTTTGGCACAGTCAGGCGCCAAAGTATGCAAAGCGCCCTTTTTGCTATACGCATGTTTTTTCCTTTAGCCTTATATCCGCCGCATTCACCGCATACGCCCTTACGGGCTTACATACGTGATAGCGTCGTATTGTCCTATTATTGTAAAATTGAGCAAGGATTGCCTGCACAGTAAACTCGGCGGGTAAATATTGCCCTTTAGAGCTATTTATCCCGCGATTGCGAATTGCGCATTGCGCATTGCGAATTTACTTTGTAATGAGCAGTTCGTTATTTTCAAGGAACTCGTCATAGGTTTCCTTCTTGTCATAAAGGCCGTCAGGTCTGAATTCAATAATTCTGTCTGCAATGGACTGCACAAACTGATGGTCGTGGGATGTAAAAAGAAGGGAGCCCTTGAATCTTATAAGAGCATTGTTGAGTGCTGTGATGGATTCAAGATCAAGGTGGTTGGTAGGCTCATCAAGAATAAGCACGTTAGCACCGCTGAGCATCATTTTGCAAAGCATACAGCGTACTCTTTCACCGCCTGAAAGAACCTTTGCCATTTTTGTTGCTTCCTCGCCTGAGAACATAAGTCTGCCGAGCCAGCCTCTTACATCGGTTTCAAACTGAAGGTCTGAATATCTTCTTACCCAGTCGATAAGACTTTCCTCAACACCGTCAAAGAAAGCAGAGTTGTCTGCAGGGAAATATGCCTGTGAGGTTGTGATGCCCCACTTGAATGAGCCTTCATCAGGCTCGAGCTCACCCATAAGAATTTTGAAAAAGGTGGTTTTGGCAACAGCATCGGTACCAACAAAAGCTACCTTTTCGTTAGGTCTTATGGTAAAGGATACATTATCAAGCACCTTTCTGTCACCGATTGTTTTTGAAAGGCCTTCAACAATAAGCATATCGTTACCGATTTCTCTGTCGGGCTTGAATTCAACAAAGGGGAAGCGTCTTGATGAAACAGGCATATCCTCAAGTACAAGATTATCAAGCAGCTTCTTTCGGCTTGTTGCCTGCTTTGATTTTGATGCATTGGCACTGAATCGTGCAATAAATTCCTGAAGCTCTTTCATTTTGGCTTCCGTTTTCTTGTTCTGCTCACGGAGCTGACGCTGTGCCATCTGTGTATATTCATACCAGAAATCGTAGTTACCTACATACATTGTAATTTTGCCGAAGTCGCAGTCTGCGATATGAGTACACACCTTATTAAGAAAGTGTCTGTCATGGCTGACAACAATAACGGTGTTTTCAAAATTCAGAAGGAATTCTTCAAGCCAGTTGATTGCCGCAACATCAAGATGGTTTGTAGGCTCGTCAAGAAGAAGGATATCAGGGTTTCCGAAAAGTGCCTGTGCAAGAAGCACCTTAACCTTCTGTTCGCCTGTAAGCTCCTTCATAAGGCTGTAATGGAATTCGTTGTGAATACCAAGAGCGTTGAGAAGAATTTCTGCATCGCTTTCTGCACTCCAACCGTCCATTTCCGCAAATTCCTCTTCAAGCTCACTGATTCTGATACCGTCCTCTTCGGTGAACTCTTCCTTACTGTAAAGCTCTTCCTTGGCATCCATAATTTCAACAAGCTTGGGGTTACCCATAAGAACGGTACGGATTACATCATACTCGTCGTATGCATAGTGGTCCTGCTTAAGAACTGAAAGGCGTTCACCCGGCGTGATTGTAACATAACCCTTGTTGGGCTCAATTTCACCTGAAAGAATTTTAAGGAATGTACTTTTACCTGCTCCGTTTGCACCTATAAGACCGTAGCAGTTACCTTTTGTGAAATTGATTGAAACGCTTTTAAAAAGCTCCCTGCCGCCATACTGCAGGGTAACATTATTTGTACTTATCATAGCTGTCACTTCCTATTAACACATATTAAAACATCGCTATATATTGTATCACAAATTGCCCGTTATAGTAAACCTTTAACAGCCATTTTTATTTTAATCCATATTTTGCCCGAAAAAAGTCACAACAAGCAGATAAAAATATATAAAGTTTACATTTATGTCTTGAAAAAACGTGAAAATAATAGTATCATTTATGGGATAAATAAATATTTGAAAGGATGTTTTTCACAATGTGGCAGATTAAAAAGGCTTATTACAGAACATATCAGGTCATTTTCAAATTTGCAACCTCAACCCCCTTCTTTGACTGGTCAGAGCCTCAGGTGCTTGAAGGCCCCGGTGCAATCCGTAAGCTTCCTCAGTTCATCAAGGATAAGGGACTCAAAAAGGTTCTTGTTGTAACCGACAAGGGTCTTATGGGAATCCACCTTCTTGATTCTCTTTTTGAGGAAATGGACAAAATCGGTCTCGGCTATGTTGTTTACGACGGTACACAGCCCAACCCCTCAATCCAGAACATTGAGGATGCAAAGCAGCTTTATCTTGATAACGGCTGTGACGGTGTTATCGCCTTCGGCGGCGGCTCACCCATGGACTGTGCTAAGATTGCAGCAGCAAGAGTTACAAACCCCAAAAAGCCTGTTAAGAAAATGCGCGGTCTTCTTAAAATCACTCACAAGCTTCCCCCTCTTTTTGCAGTTCCCACAACAGCAGGCACAGGCTCCGAGGTTACCCTTGCAGCAGTTGTAAGCGACCCCGAAACCCACGAAAAGAATGCTTGTAACGACCCGAAGCTCCGCCCCAAGTATGCAGTGCTTGACCCCGAGCTTACAGTAGGTCTTCCCCCTCACATCACTTCAACAACAGGTATGGATGCTCTTACCCATGCAGTTGAAGCATACATAGGCAGAAGTAATGTTAAATCAACAGAGGCTTATGCTGAAAAGGCAACAAAGATGATTTTCGAAAGCCTCGAAAAAGCATACGCAGACGGTAAGGATATTGAAGCCAGAAACAACATGCTCTGGGCATCCTACTATGCAGGTATGGCATTCACAAGAGCATACGTCGGTTATGTTCATGCAATTGCCCACAACCTCGGCGGTCACTACGGCATCCCCCACGGTCTTGCAAATGCAGTTATTCTTCCCTATGTTCTTGAATACTTTGGCGAAAGCGCACACGCACGCCTTGCAAAGCTTGCTGTTATTTCAGGTGTAAAGCTTGACGGTACAGACAAGGAAAAGGCAGAAGCTTTCATTGAAGCAATCAAAGCAATGAATAAGAACATGAACATCCCCGATAAGTTTGACTGCATCAAGGAAGAAGATATCCCCGTAATTGTTAAGCGTGCACTTAAGGAAGGTAATCCTCTTTATCCCGTACCGAAGATTATGAACGCAGCAGACTGCGAAGCAGTTATCAGAAGACTCATGAAATAATCAAAAAGGACTTTCCGTCGGAAAGTCCTTTTTTTCATTAGTCTGTCAGCTGCATGGACGGAATTCTTTTTATTGCATCCTTATGCTCTGCAAAATCAATTGCAGATATATCCGTTGTGAAAAGACCGATCGCCTTGCAGAAGCGCTGTTCAAGAAGCTCATCGGTTTCTGCAGTGAAAAGTCTTGAAAGTATGTCTGTGAGAACAAATTTTATCTGCTGTGCATTGGTTTCGGGTGAAGCAACAAGATAAAGATAATATTTGAGCATCATATCTGCTGTAAGGCTCTGCTTACCGCTGTCAATGATAAAGCTGATTCCGTCATGGTCATAGTAAATCTGTTGAGGGATTTCAACTGTGGTTTCACCAAGCATTGACATAAGGCCCGTGAAGCTGTCCTCATCACCTATAAAATAACGGTTGAAGCCCTGACCCGTATGCTCGCTGATTGCCCACAGGAATTCACTGATGCCGCCTCTTATAAGGTGCTCCCGAATACTGCCCGTGCTTTCGTTTACAGTTACGCTCACGGAAGGGTCAACAAATTCAAGGGACAAGGTCTCCTGCTCGGAATTGAATTTTGCAACAACAATGGAGTGCACCTGATTTTCGTCATTTGTCATTGCAAGAAGAAAGCTTGCATCAATTTCCTTTGTACTCTGCACTGTCACATCGGCAGCCTGTGTTTCACTTACTGCGTTTGTTGTTGTATCGTCCTGTGCCTCACGGTTATCTGCGATAACAAAAACAGCGGAAATGAGAATCAGCACACCGATTATAACAGAAAAGCCGATTAACAGAAACCTTTTACTGGGAGTTCTGTTAAACAGGGCTGTGTTTTCAATTTTTTCCGCTATGAAGGAGAAAAAATCCCTCACAGCATAAACAATCTCATTGTTAAAAAGCTTATCTAAAAACTTATCCATAAGCAATCCTTTTTCTTTTTTTGATGGGGCAATTATAACACATTACGGTTTTTAAGTCAAATTTCATCCCTTCGGCTAATTATTATACTTACCTAATCTTTACATGAGCACTCTTTTGTGGTATCATATTTCTGTATGTATATAAGTCTTAAGGTAATTTTTAACAATATAAAGCAGAATGATAACACAAAATAAATTTCTGCGGAATCTTTACAGATAATAAAACAGAGGGATATTTTATGAATAAAAACAGATATATAAAAGAAAAGATTATTTTATATTTTTTTAAAATTCTGATAACAGCAGTTTTTTCGGGAGCTCTTTATTGTGTGTGGCTTGAATTTTACAATCCGTATCTGCCCACCCCCTTCTTCAGGCTCGGTAACTATCTTCTGGGTGTGCTGTTTGTTGTTATTTATGTTGCCTTTGTCAAGGTTTACGGAGGCTTCATGGTCGGCACCTCACCGGTATGGGATCTGATATTCTCGCAGATTATCGCAATCGGTTTTTTACAGGGCGTATGCTATGTTGTTTTCTCGCTTCTCAGCTACCGACTTGTTGAGATTATGCCCTTCATTATAATGTTTGTTGTCTTTTCTCTTTTTTCCGCATTATGGTGCATCGCCGCCGATTATATATATTTCAGGCTCCACGCACCTAAAAAAACCGTTGTTGTTTTCGGCAATGTTGATTCTTATCTGTCACTCAAGGGCATCAGAAGCATGGAAAAGCGCTTTAATGTTGTGCGTACCTTCAACACGGACAAAACCTCACTTTCTGAGCTTTTTGAACAGATCAGATCAGTTGATGCAGTTTTCCTTTGCGGCGTTCATTCCGACTACCGTAACGAGGTTGTCAAATACTGCATTGCTAACGGCAAGGTTGCATATGTAAAGCCTAAAATCTCAGACACAATCATCAGAGGCGGCAAAACAATCCAGCTTATGAATGTGCCTGTTTACCGCTGCAAAAGAAGTGACGCAAGCCTTATTTATCAGTGGACAAAAAGATTTTTCGATATCCTTCTGTCCCTTATTGCAATAATCATTTCCTCACCCTTCATGATTCTTACCGCAATTGCAATCAAGGCTTATGACGGCGGAGATGTGTTCTATAAGCAGGTTAGACTTACCACAAACGGCAAGGAATTTGAAATCATAAAGTTCCGCAGTATGATTCAGAATGCGGAAAAAGACGGCGTTGCAAGACTTGCCGGCGAAAAGGATGACAGAATTACTCCCGTAGGTAAGGTTATAAGAGCACTTCGCCTTGATGAGCTGCCTCAGCTTTTCAACATTCTTAAGGGTGATATGTCCTTTGTAGGTCCCAGACCCGAAAGGCCCGAAATTGCCCGTGAATACGAAAAGGATATGCCCGAATTTGCCCTCAGACTTCAGGTTAAGGCAGGGCTTACAGGCTATGCTCAGGTTTACGGAAAATATAACACACCCCCTTATGACAAGGTGCAGATGGACCTTATGTATGTTGCAAATCAGAGCCTTCTTGAAGACCTCAGGCTTATGCTGATGACCTTTAAAATCCTGTTTGTACCCTCAAGCACCGAGGGTATAGGAGAAAACCAGAAAACCGCAAAACGAGAAAATACCGATTCGGAATAACTTTCAAAGGAAGATGACAGTGAACGGCAACCCTTATCCCTATAATTTCAATAATAATTATGACTATTCCGCTGCACAGCAATTTTTTCAGAAGCAAAAGGATAAATCAGAGCTGAAAAAACTGAGTCTGTATGCCGGCGGCGCTTTGCTTCTGATGTTCCTTATACAGAACGGTGTTGTTATGTGCCTTCAGGCTGCAGGCGCAATTGATCTGTACCTTAACAACAAGCTTTTTCAGTGCTCCTTTGACATTCTTCTGACCGTTTTCGGCATGTATCTTCCCTTTGCCCTGATGGGCAGAAAGATGCAGAAAATAAGCGGCGAGACAAATCCCGTACCGCTTACAAAGCCTGTCAGCGGCTCTGCGGCTTTTCTTGCTGTTATTGCAGGCCTCGGCATGTGTATGCTTGCAAATTATGTTACATCAATCGTAAGTGCGATGCTTGCCGTTTTCGGCCTTGAAGCTACCACCCCTGATATCGCAATGCCTACAGGTGTCCTTGGTGTGAGTCTTACGGTTGCAAGAATTGCAGTTATGGCAGGTGTTGTTGAAGAGCTTTCACTCAGAGGCTTTGTTATGGGCAATCTGCGCCGTTACGGTGACAGCTTTGCAATTATTATTTCATCTTTTGTTTTTGCCTTCATGCACGGCAATCTTATTCAGACACCTTTTGCACTTGTTGCAGGCTTCGGACTCGGATACTTTTCCGTTAAAACAGGCTCGCTGTGGACAGGTGTTATAATCCACATTCTCAATAACCTTATTTCCGTATGTGTTACCTACCTCAACGGCGTTGTTCCCGAAGATGACCTTAACCTTGTTTTCGGTCTTCTTATTTATGCGCTTATAGGCCTCGGGGCTGTATGCTTTTTCATTTTCAAAAAGAAAACAGCCCACATTACACTGAGGAAAAACACAACCTCACTTTCAACGGGTAAATGCTATCTTTATTACCTGACCACACCTACCATGCTTGCTTCAATGCTTGTTATGTTAGTAGTTACACTGATATATATTACGGAATTAGGAGCTTAAAATGACACAAGCGAATAATCGGAATTTCATGTCCATGGCTCTTGAAGAGGCTGAAAAGGCCTTCAAAGAAGGTGAGGTGCCCGTGGGTGCTGTTATCACCTGTGAGAATAAAGTAATTGCTGTGGGATACAATAAAAGAGAAAGGCTGAACAATGCACTCAGTCATGCGGAAATTGAAGCTATAAACCAAGCCTGCCAATATCTTGGCTCATGGAGGCTTGACAACTGCACAATGTATGTAACCCTTGAGCCCTGCCCCATGTGTACCGGCGCAATTATCAACGCCCGTATCAGCACCGTAGTTTTCGGTGCCTATGACGAAAAAGCGGGTTGCATGGGCGGTCTTACAAATCTTACAGAGCTCCCCTTAGGCCACAAGCCCAAAATCATCGGAGGTTATATGGAAGATGAAGCACAAAAGCTTCTTGCAGACTTCTTTTCCTCTTTGAGGAAGGCAAAAATATAAGCCGAAAAACTTTTTAAAAAAAGTTTCAAAAAAGTATTGACAAATCATTTTTTATATAATATAATGTCCTAGCGTTGTGAACAGCGGCGAAGATGTGGCGGCATAGCTCAGTTGGCTAGAGTACTCGGTTCATACCCGATTGGTCGTAGGTTCGAATCCCACTGCCGCTACCAGTTTTTAAAATAAAGAGTGTTGGATAACGCGTTCCTTCCTCTTTTACATATAAGGCCCGGTGGTCAAGCGGTTAAGACACCGCCCTTTCACGGCGGTAACACGGGTTCGATTCCCGTCCGGGTCACCAAAAAAAATACCCTTTGTCTGATGACAAAGGGTATTTTTCTTTTCAACTAAGTGTGCCTTGCGCCACGAAAACACTCCTTCGTACATTCGCACGATGCTTCACAGCGGCATCACCGCTGCTTCGCTTGGAGAAGCCATACTTCACTGAATATTGAAGATTTTTGTTTTCAGATCCGCTCTTTTGTTCTTTCTTGCCCCACTCTATGCACCTTTTTAGTTGTCCTTCTTTCCGTCATACACTTGACAAGCCGCCGAATGAGTGCTATAATCCAATCAACATATGAATATTACTGGGGGTGCTGATTTTTCGGCTGAGATTATACCCATAACCTGATTCGGATAATACCGACGTAGGCTAAGTAAAGAAAGCTGTAATTTCCACCCGTGTTTTAAGACATAGGGTGATTTTTTTTGCCGGCAGACAGTTTTCAATGTTCATAATCATCGAGTAATACTTATATGTAATATTATTTTATACGGGGTGTTTTTTATGAAAGCAAGTGTTGCAATTCAGGTTTTACCTCAGACCGATTCAACAGAAAAGCTTGTTGAAATCGTTGACGAGGTTATCGCTTACATAGCTTCAACAGGCTATAATTATTATGTTGGTCCCTTTGAAACCACAATTGAGGGTGACAGCTACGACGAGCTTATGGAAATTGTAAAAAACTGTCAGAAGGTTGCAATTGAAAAAGGCTGCGACAGTATATCATCCTATGTGAAAATCTGTTACAACCCTAAGGAAGGTGTGCTCACCATTGACGAAAAAGTTACAAAGCATCACAAATAAGGCGGCACCGCTGATTTCCCTTGCAGTTCTTGGGGCTGCATGGCTTTTTGTCAGCGAGGGCGAAATAATTCCGTCCTACATGTTACCCTCACCGGTAGCTGTAATCAAAGCATTCGTGAATGACTTCGGGATACTCTGCACTCATGCAGCTGTCACCCTTCAAGAGGCACTGTACGGCCTTTTAATCGGCACTGCACTTGCCTTTATCATTGCGGTGCTCATGGACAGATTTGCTTTTTTAAACAAGGCACTTTATCCCTTACTTGTCATCACTCAGACCATACCCACCATTGCAATAGCTCCTCTGCTTGTTTTGTGGATGGGCTTTTCAATGGCGCCCAAAATTACCCTTGTTGTGCTCACAACCTTCTTCCCCATTGCAATTTCATTGCTTGACGGTTTTCAGAGCGCTGACAGGGATGAAATCAGTCTTCTTCGCAGTATGGGTGCAACACGTCGGCAGATCTTCCGTCACGTCAAATTACCCTCGGCAACGGAGCAGTTCTTTTCAGGTCTCAAGGTATCCGCATCCTATTCAATTGTCGGTGCAGTTATTTCCGAATGGCTTGGAGGCTTTGAAGGTCTCGGCGTGTATATGACACGAGTAAAAAAAGCCTATGCCTTTGACAAAATGTTTGCAGTTATTATTCTCATTTCCGTTGTATCTCTTTTGCTGATGGCACTTGTGGCGCTTTTGAAAAAAATTGCGATGCCGTATAAGAAAGGGCCGAGGGCCGAGGGCTGAGGGCCTCAGTAAATGCAAAACGCAAAGTGCAGAATGCAAAATTGCGCCGAACTTCAGTGCAAAAGGTCACAATCTGCCCGCTGAATTTACTGTGCAGATAAACCCTTACCCAATAAAAATCAGCAAGCAGTAAAAATATTTGCTGAAATTTTCAATATAAGACAATAAGACGCTTGCCCGTATGTAAGCCCGAAGGGCGTATGCGGTGAATGGGGCGGATATAAGGCTAAAGGAAAAACCATGCGTATATCAAAAAAGGGCGCTTTGCATACTTTGGCGCTTGACTGTGCCAAAGTATGTGCCCTAGCGGCATGACCGCTCCGGGGAAGGTTGCCGTGAAATGGAACATCGTTAAGGCAAGCAGTAGCTCACTTAATCGACAATGGTGTAAAGGTGAACCACTTAGTCGAGTGATGGGTGGAGAACGCCCTCTCCGTCACTGCGTGACACCTCTCCCAAAGGGAGAGGTGTCACGCCCACAAAAAAACAGGGATGACGAAGACGTCACCCCTACAAAATAAATTCAGTGGGCAGAGATTTCCCTTTATCACTTTGTCGGGCGCAATTCTGCATTTTGCACTTTACATTTTGCATTCAAAGGGGATATGTTATCCTTTACCACCATATTTCCCCGCAATTGCGAATTGCGCATTGCGAATTGCGAATTAAATAAAGAAAGGATTCATCATGAAAAAATTTTTATCAATATTTCTCGCACTTACTCTTATTTTTCTTTTCACCGCCTGTGGAGGCACAAAAAATGAAAACAGCTTAGACGAAATCACACTCTGTCTTGACTGGACACCCAACACAAATCACACAGGCTTTTTTGTCGCCGATTCTCTCGGATATTACGAAGAAGCCGGAATAAAGGTTAACATCGTACAGCCGCCCGAGGACGGCGCAGAGCTTATGACCGCGTCAGGTCAGGCACAGTTCGGAATTTCATTCCAGGATTCCCTTGCACCGATTTTCGCCACCGATGAGCCTATGGGCATCACAGCAGTTTCAGCAATTGTTCAGCACAACACATCAGGTATCATTTCCCGAAAAGGCGAAGGCATGTCGGTCCCCAAGGGTCTTGAAGGCAAACGCTATTCCACCTGGAACGGACCCATTGAGCTTGCCGTTGTTGAAACCGTGATGAAAAATGACGGCGGAGATTTTTCAAAGCTTGAGCTTATTCCGAATGTTGTTACAAACGAAGCCGAGGCCCTTCGCAACAAGGATACTGATGCTATCTGGATTTTCTATGCATGGGCAGGTGTTGCCTGTGAAATAGCAGAGCTTCCCTTTGACTACTTCAACTTCATTGACATTGACCCTGTTTTTGATTATTACACACCGGTTATCATTGCAAACAACAAATATCTTGAAGAAAGCCCCGGAACAGCAAAGGCTTTTCTTGCGGCTACAAAAAAAGGCTATGAATATGCAATTGAAAACCCTGAAGCTGCCGCTCAAATTCTTATTGAAGGCGACACAACAGGCTCTCTTGTCGGCTCAGAAAAGCTTGTTACAGAAAGCCAGAAATGGATTTCAAAGCAGTACACAGCCGATGCAGACTCATGGGGCGTATTCGACACTGACAGATGGAACAGCTTTTACGCATGGCTTTTGGAAAAGAAGCTTATTGAAAAAGAAATTCCCGAAAACACGGGCTTTACAAACGATTTTATAAAGGTTGACTGATAATTATGGCAAAACTCAAAGCAGACAAAATCAACATGAGCTTTGACGGTGAGAAAATCATTGAAGATATATCCATTGAGCTGAAGGAGGGAGAAATTGTATCCCTTTTAGGCGTCAGCGGAAGCGGAAAAACAACGCTTTTCAATGTGCTTTCAGGTCTTTATGCACCGGACAGCGGCAGTGTTATGCTTGAAAACGAAGACATAACAGGAAAGCCCGGCAAAATCAGCTATATGCTTCAGAAGGATTTGCTGCTGCCTCACTATACAATTATAGACAATGTGTCCCTTCCCCTTGTTATAAAAGGTGAAAAAAAGAAAATTGCCCGTGAAAAAGCTGAGCCGTATTTTGCTGAATTCGGACTTGAGGGTACACAGAAGAAGTACCCTGACGAGCTTTCAGGCGGCATGAGACAAAGAGCGGCACTTCTTCGCACATATCTTGCATCATCGGGTGTGGCACTTCTTGACGAGCCCTTCAGTGCACTTGACACAATTACAAAAAGTGCAATCCACACATGGTATCTGGACATAATGAAAAAGATTAATCTTTCAACAATTTTCGTCACTCATGATATCGACGAAGCGATTCTTCTTTCAGACAGAATTTACATTCTTTCAGGAAAACCGGGTAAGATAACTGACGAAATTGAAATTTCACTGCCAAAGCCCAGGTCAAACAAGGATGTTATGACCGAAGAATTTCTCAGTTACAAAAAACTGATAGCAGAAAAAATTGCCTTTGACATGTAGCATACCGTTGCCGACTCAGGGGCAACATAAATAAGGGTGATATTATGGACGAAAACAAAAAAGACCCTTATCATTTTGAAAAAACCGAAGAGGGCCTCAGAAAAAGATTCAAGGTCATTGCTTCAAGACGTGAAGCTTACAAGAAAAACCAAAAGCGTAAAAACAGCAAATAAAAATGCAGATACCCTTTTCAGGGTATCTGCATTTTTGATTTATCTTCTGAGCATTTTTATTGCTTTGATTTTTGCCTTCTTTGCCGTAGGCATAAGCTTCGCATAGGAATAGTATTTCATCTTGTTTCCAACAAGAACATATTCACCGATGAATTCATGATAATCGGCAGAAAAGCTCTTTTTGAAATCGTATATTCCCTTGAAGTTATCCTGAGGTATAAGCTCACCCAGAGTACCGTCACTGTTAAGCTCGGGGGTTTTAACAATAACATAGCCTAAATCGTGGATATCGCAGCCTCTGTTAATACTTTCACAAAGTCTTAAATAATTAAGGTAATGGCTTGAACGGGTGTTGTTTCTTATAACATTCCTTGTGCCGCCGAAAAGGCAGGAGCCCATTCCTGCATAATAAATTGAAAGTCCGCCTGCAACACAGATTCTGTTTTCCTTTGTAAACTCTTCTGCTTCAGCCATTCTTTTTTCAAAATGCTCTGTCTGCTTATCGGCACTGTCAATGATTTCCTGCAGCTGACGAGCCTTCTTTTCGTGGGCACCTTCAAGTTCAGCCAGAGCCTTTTCCTTCTTTTCAAGTCTTTCTGCCTGAAGCTTTCTGTCAAGCTCCTTATCGTAATATACAAGCTTAAGGTCACTGCAACCTTCAAATTCCTTAAGAAGCTTTAAGCAGTAATCGCCGTTTCTTTCAACAAAGCTGTCCCTTTCACTTGTGTCACGCATAACAGCCATAAAGTCCTCCATGATTGAAGGGTCTTTTTCAATATCATCTGCGTGAAAGGTTTTTGCAACAAGACCTCTTTGTTCACCGATACGGATTGAATATCTGACACCCTTGTCACATTTTTTCAGTATCTTCTGAGCTTCAAGGGCTGTGCCGTTTTCCTTGAGAGGTACAAAAAGCTGAACAGGCTGCTTGTATGTATAATTCTCAATGGAAGTATTCAGTTCATAGCCTAAATCAGTAAGTGTTTTGTGAATTTCATGTCCCTTTTCACAGTCCTCGCCGTTTATACGCAAGGATACGGGAGGGTCCATAATAAAGCAAGTAACGCCGTTACCTTTAATCTCCTTTTTCATAAATTCGGTGAACTGCTTTAAAAGCTCAGTGTTTTCATAATCACACACTGCACCGCCTGAACCGTACCAGATTTTTCCCGCAACAGGAAGATTTCTTTCCATAACAAGAACGGCAAGAACCATTTTTTCCTCTTCATAGCCGCAGTAATATCTGCACTTCCATGTGGTTTTTACCTTTTCCCAGCGTGAACACTGAATATACTGTCCGCCGTTTTCACAAAGAAAGGCATCGTATGCCTTCATATCCTCTGCAATTGTGAATCTATACATAATCAAGCCTCATTTCTTTTTTTCATAGCTTTGTAAATTTCTTCCCGTTCACTGAAGGGTACCTTTTCACCCTTGATTTTCATGAACTCCTCATGTCCCTTTCCTGCAAGGATAATTATATCACCCTTACGGGCATTAAGCACTGCATATTCAATTGCCTCACCTCTGTCAGGTATTATAACATAGTCACCCTTACAGTAGGATGCAATTTCCTCGCAGATTGACTGAGGCTCCTCTGAATCAGGATCATCACTTGTTATAACCGTAAAGTCGCTGAGCTCACCTGAAACAGTACCCAGCTCCTCGCGTCTGCATTCTGTTCTTCCGCCAACAGAGCCGAAAAGACTTACTATTCTGTTATGCTCATAGCTTTTTGCCGTTTCAATAATGCTGCGAAGGCTCACACCGTTGTGGGCATAGTCAATTATAATTGTAAAATCGTCACTCACACGCACAATTTCGCCTCTGCCCTTGACGAACACACTCATAAGACCCTTACGGATATCCTCATCGCTTATACCGAACATATCTGCAACAGCAATTGCAACAAGTGAGTTGTAGGCATTCACATCACCGGGAAGAGCAACCTTGTATTCCTTTTCTGCGCCATCTTTTTTCATTATGAATTTCATGCCGAGAATATTGCCCTCACGGATTTTTGCAGCATCCGTAAGCTGATAGTCGGATTTTTCGGCACCGTAGGTTACTTTTTCGCATTTACAGTTTTCAAGCACTGTTTTTGAAAAAGGGTCATCAATATTAACAACAGCCTTTTTGCACATGGGGAAAAGCTGTGTTTTCCAATAGGCGTACTCTTCAAAGGAATCATGCTCATTTGTGCCGATATGATCGGGATAAAGGTTTGTGAACACACCGCAGGCAAATTCGGTACCGTCAACCCTGTGAGCCTTGAGGCCCAAGGACGAAACCTCAATTGCCGCCGCCTTGCAGCCGCCGTCAGCCATGAGACGAAGCATTTTCTGCAATTCATAGGATTCGGGGGTCGTGTTCACCGTGGGAAGCACAACATCACCGTAAGATGCTCCCACCGTACCGATGATACCTGTTTTTATGTTTCCTGCTTCAAGAACAAACTTTAAAATGTGGGCAACCGTTGTTTTGCCCTTTGTGCCCGTGATGCCGATAACTGCAATTTCCTTTGAAGGATTACGGAAAAAATTGCAGCTCATTTTTGCAAGAGCAGCCCTTGTATCGTCAACCTTTATAACAGTGGCATCCTCACCCACTTCAATATCCTTGCTGCACACAAAAACTCTGCTTCCCTTTTCGTAAGCGGAACCGGCGTATTTATGTCCGTCGGCAAAGGCACCCTGAAGGCAGACAAAAACAATACCTTCCCCTGCCTTACGCGAATCGTAGGCTATATCCTTTATTTCAACATCAGTCAAATTTTCCGCCCTATAGTCCAGGTCTTTCAAAACTTCACTCAGCTTCATCAGATATCTTCCTCCTGAGCTTTCATAAGCATTTTCTTTCTTTTAACCTCTGCTCTTTCAGCCTTATAAGCAGCTCTTCTTTCTTCCTTGCCTTTTCCGAAATATCCTACCTTACGGAAGGCTTCAACAAACATGGCAATAAAGCATCCTGCCGTACCCACAATAAGATCAATCATTGTGTCTGTAAGTCCGTAGGCCTCGGGAATATGTCCGTGCTGCATAACAAAGCCGTAGAGCCTGTCCATGGTGAATTCATAAAATTCCCACGCAACAAGAAGAGCAACACCGAAGCCGAGGCTGAACAGTGCCTGAACGGAAATCTTTATGGGCCTTTCCTCGCCTTGCATAATATCAGCAACAACAAAAGCGCCCGTTGTTGCAAGATAGCCTGCAAACATGTGCTCCGGCAGGTCAATACCCGTAAAATCCGTGCGTGTGTTAAGGGTTGTTCCCACAACACATGCAAAGCAGATGAAAACGTTAAGCATTGTCTGAAGATAGGACGGAACCCTTGTGATAAAGGATTTACCCCCGAACATCTGGAACATATCCCATAGATGAGTGAAAATAATGGCAAAGGTTGCCTGAATAAATTCCGATGTATATCCGTGCATCATTCCCCATACGCCCCAGATAAAAAGCAGGGCTCTGCAAACCCACCATGTGATCTGCTCGGCTTTTCCAAGAGAATTGATAGTTCTGAGTTTTTTCATATAAAGCATTTTCCTTTTTCGGTATTTCATTATTGCATAATCTTAATTATTATATCATATATAAATATCTTTTTCTATATTTTAAGCCAAATTATTTCATTACAGACATAAAAATAAGCTTTTGAAAAAAATATCACAAATAAAACTGATATTTTCTTACAAAACATCTTGAAGTATCAAAAAAAATATACTATAATAGTAAAAAATTATGCGCAAATCCTATTCGCATTAAAGAAAGGAAATCAGTTATGAATATTAAGGACTTTTTCAGTGAAATTCCCAAGGAAATAAAGCAGGGCGTTGCTATTGCACTTGTTATCATCTTCCTGTTCTCATCAGGCAGCATTCTGGGCTCAGTTCTCACTTCTGACAAGCAGCTTGATGACCATGCTGCAAACGCAAGCGGTGAAGCACCCGCAACAACCACAACTGCGCCTACTACCACAGCAGCTCCCACAACAACTGCTCCCACAACAACTGCAGCACCTACAACAACCGCACCTACAACTGCAGCACCCTCAGGTGACACAACAACAGCTGCTCCTGCAGGCAACTCAACCACAGCAGCACCCACAACAGCAGCTCCTTCAAACGGTGCACCCACATCAAAGGCTGACATTCTCAAGCTTTATAACGACAGTGCAAACAAAATCAAAACTGCCGCTTCAAGCGTAACCAGAAACTACGAAGACCTTCGTCACGATACAGACAAGCTTCAGCTTCCCGGTGCTCTTCAGTCAGCAGGTGAAAAGCTCATTTCAACCTTCCTTAAGAAGAACGAAACACCCGAAACCTACACAGGTGCAGACATCACTGCAAAATTCCCCATTCCCGGTGAAAGCTGGACAAGTAAGCTCACAGAAGCTGACATTGCTGAAGCAACCTGCACAGACAACGGTACTCAGTATGAAATCACAATCAAGGCAAACACTCAGGCTGACCCCACACTCGGCTCAGGCGTTGGTGCAGGCTTTGAAATCATCAAGTCAGAAGACGTTATGAACGCTGCAGGCTTCATCGTTAAGGGCTTCAACACAGAATACTATGACTGTATTGTTAAGTGTAAGATTGACAAGGCAACAGGCAACATGGTAGCAGCTAACTTCACAACTCCCATCATCATGAAGGTTGACACCAAAATCGGCATCAGTGCTCAGGTTGGTATGACATTCGAAAAGGATTACACAATCGCTTACTGAGATTAAACAAAAAATATTAACAAGCCAACACGGTAAAGCTGTGTTGGCTTTATCTTTTTTATACACCTTCCCTACCTTGACAAAATACGCCAAGTAGAATATCATAAACTTATCTTTAATTAAGCTATTCAGAATATATTAAATATAAGGAGGAGAAATATGGAATTTATTACAGCCTTGTCAAGATATATTCTTCCTGCCATTACGGTTATTCTTCTCACAAAATGTATCATGACCCTTCTTTTAGGGCATCCGAAGGAAAAAATTTACGGATACATAATCGATATGCGAACAGGCGAAAAATACGCGCTTAACATGTGGGAAACCTCCATAGGCAGAAGCAATTCCTGCGATATTGTTATTTCCTATAACACCGTATCCCGTTCCCATGCCGTTATTTCAAGAAGAATTGACGGATGGTATGTTTATGACCTCAACTCAAAATCCGGCATAAAAATAAACGGTGTTTCCTGTGAAAAACAGGCCACCGTAAAAAACGGAGACATTATATCCCTGAGCAGTATCCCCTTCCGTTTTGAAATTGTGAACGACCCTGTGCAGCGTGTGGGCAAAAAGAAAAGAAAGAAAAATAAAGCTGCCGCAACAGACACTCCGATTAAGAAAGCTCCTGCACCGCCACCTGTTGCAAAGGCAGATACCCGTGAACAGGATTTTATCAGCGAGCAAGATTTCTATGACGAGGAAAACAAGCCCTCAATCAACATAAGAAAAACAGGCGGCTACTACATTCCTGTTGTGGAAGATGTATATTCCGGCAACGACTCATATACAATCGAAACACCTAAAACGGCATCCAACCGCAAAGTCGCTTTTCAACCAAGGCTTATCAACAAGGATGCCAACGAGGTTTTTATCCTTTGCGGAAACGAGGTTACAATCGGCGCGGGGCACAAAAACGATATAAGACTGAAAAGCCGCGAGGTTGCAAAAAATCATGCTAAGCTTGTGCTTTATGAGGACGGTTGGGCAATTGAACAGGTTTCACCTCAATTACCGATATATCTCAACGGTTACAGAATAACCTCTGCTCAGCTTCTGTTTGATTCAGATGTTATTGCAATCGGAGATGAAAGACTTTATTACAAAACTAAGAAATAAGGTGATGAGTATAATCCGTCACCATAAGGAGGCTAGGGATTCATGTCAGACAACGCAAAAACTTCCACAAGAGACAAGCTCAGGCGTAAATACCGTTATGTTGACAGCTCCTTCATTCTTTTCCTTATCACTCTGTTTCAGGTGGTGTCCTTCACACCCGTAATTTTTGCAGACGGTGAAATTCACTTTAAAACCGCATTCATGCTTCTTGGCTACATCCTTTTTGAATGGATTTATGTTTCCTTCATGCACTCCGTTGTTAAAAAGGTTAACTTTGAGCTTGAGCTGATTGCATTCTTTCTCAGCGGAATAGGACTTTGTCTTACTGCCAGTATAAATGAAAGCAGTATGCTCAAGCAGATGATTACGGTTTTTGGCGGAGTTATAGTTTACGATGTGCTTTTGTGGTATATAAAGGATGTTAAAAGAGTTATTGCCATAAGGCCCTTCCTTATGGTCTTCACCCTTGTTTTCTTTGCAGGCTGCTTTGTTTATATATGGAAATTTGTTGGCGCAATAAACGGTGCCTATAACTGGATAAGAATAGGCAGCCTCACCGTTCAGCCTTCAGAGTTTGTGAAAATTGCCTTCGTGTTTGTGGGTGCCGCAACCCTCGACAAGCTGCTTACCGCAAAGAATATTTACCTTTACATTACTTTTGCCATGTGCTGTATAGGTATTCTCTTTCTCATGAAGGACTTCGGTACGGCTCTCATATTCTTTTTCACCTTTATTGTTATTGCATTCATGCGTTCAGGTGATATCCGTTCAATCATTTTCATCTGTGTTGCCGCAGTTCTCGGCGCACTTCTGATTCTGTATTTCCGCCCTCATGTTATGGCACGTTTTGAAAACTACCGTCACATCTGGGATGACCCCTACGGAAGAGGCTATCAGCAGACACGTGTGCTGATGTACGCCGTAAGCGGTGGCCTTCAGGGACTTGGAGTTGGCAACGGTAATCTCAGGCATGTTTACGCTTCAACAACAGACCTTGTTTTCGGCATGATATGCGAGGAAATGGGTATTCTCATTGCACTTGCAATCGTTATCGCCTTTGCTTTTATTGCGATTTATGCTGTTAAAAGCTCAAAAAGCGCACCCTCCACCTTCTATTCAATTTCAGCCTGTTCTGCTGCGGCAATGATACTTTTCCAGACCTGCCTCAACATTTTCGGCATAACAGACCTTCTGCCGCTTACAGGTGTTACCCTGCCATTTATAAGTCAGGGCGGCTCGAGTATGGTTTGCTGCTGGGCACTGTTTGCTTTTATAAAAGCGGCAGACATCAGGGCCTATCCCAAAATATATAAAACCTAAAGGAGGCAAATTATGAGAAACACAACCAAACGCACATATATCATACTTTTTCTCATCGGTGCTTTCTTTATCGGACTGGGAATAATGCTTTACACCTTTGTTGCAAACGGCGACACATGGGTAGCAAACAGAGCAAATGCGCATCTTTATAAAAACGGTGAGCTCACCGTTGCAGGCACAATATATGACAGAGACGGTGAAACTCTTGTTTCAACTGAAAACTCAAGCAGAATCTATAACGAAGATTCCTCCGTCAGAAAAGCTACCTTGCATGTTGTGGGTGACAATGCAGGCTATATTGCAACAGGAATACAGACTCTCTACCGCTCCAACCTTGTGGGATATAATTTTATTGACGGAATCTACAACACACTCACCGATGCCGAAGGCTGTGACATAACTCTCACAATAGATGCTGATATCAGCAAAGCAGCATACGAAGCCATGAACGGTAAAAAAGGCACTGTTACGGTATATAACTATAAAACCGGTGAAACACTCTGCATGGTGTCTGCGCCCACCTACGACCCGAAATACAAGCCATCAAAAGAAACTCTTGAAAGCGAAAGCTACAACGGTGTTTATCTTAACAGAGCAATTTCAGGGGTATTTACTCCCGGCTCTACCTTTAAGGTTGTAACAACAATTGCGGCAATTGAAAACCTGCCTGACCTGTATTCTAAGAAATTCAAGTGTAACGGAAAGTACGAAACGGGTGTGGGTGAGGTTATCTGCTACGGCGTTCACGGTACCGTTGATGTTGAAAAGGGGCTCAACGCATCCTGCAACTGTGTATTTGCCGCCCTTGCAAATGAGCTTGGCAGTGACATTCTTACTCAGACAGTAAGAAATCTCGGCTTTGCCAAAAATGTAACAATAAGCAAGGCAAAAGCTGTCAGAAGCACCTTTGATGTATCAGACACAACAGCTCTTGACCTCGGCTGGGCAGGTATCGGTCAGTATACAACCCTTGTAAATCCCTGCCAGATGCTTATGCTCATGGGCGCAATTGCAAATGACGGCATCGCAATGACACCCTATCTTGTAGAGGACTCTTCGGAAATCATCGACATCAAAGGCAAGCAGAACACTGCAATTAAGCTTTCTGCCGAAACTGCAAATCAGGTTAAAAAGCTTCTTCGTTCAAATGTAAAAAACTATTACGGTGACAGTAAATTCCCCGACCTTGAAATGTGCGGAAAAACAGGCTCAGCAGAAGTAATAGGAGCAAAAAGTCACGCATGGTTTGTAGGATTTTCTCAAAGAGCAGACCTGCCCTATGCAATTGTTGTGTGCCTTGAAAACGGAGGCATGGGCTTTAACGATGCAATCCCTGTTGCAAGTAAAACCATGAAGGCTCTTGTTGATAACATAGGATAAAAGCTGAGCTTTTGCATTGACATTTTTATTCATCGGTGTTAAAATTATAAAAAAATATTTATGTTGCCACCGGGTAACGAATGCATTTGCATTCTCGTGTATATCGTTAGGTCTGAGAAGATATACACCGAGGATGCATTTTGTTTTTTGGAGGCTGTTATGAAAATTAAAAATCCCCTTTCCGCACTTACAAAATTCGAACTGATACTGTGGATATTTTCCCTTGGTGCAACCGTAATTTCCTTTGCCCTTTCAAAAAGCGACGATATCCTTACTCTCACGGCATCCCTTATCGGTACAACAGCTTTGATTTTTGTTGCCAAGGGTTATGTTATAGGTCAGGTGCTTACAGTTGTGTTTGCTGTTTTTTACGGAATCATTTCTTTCAAATTCAGATATTACGGTGAAATGATAACCTACCTTTGCATGTCAGCGCCTGCAGCAGTTGCAGCAGTAATTTCTTGGTTGAAGCATCCGTATAAAAGCTCCGGTCAGGTACGTGTGCACCGTTTGACAAAAAAACAGACTTTATTCATGTTTGTTTCTGCCGCCGCAGTAACTGTAATCTTTTATTTCATTCTTTCCGCCTTAGGAAATGAGAATCTGTTTTTCAGCACACTGTCTGTCACAACAAGCTACCTTGCGTCATACCTCACCTTTTTCAGAAGCCCTTATTACGCAATTGCATACAGCCTTAACGATATCATTCTGATAATTCTGTGGATTCTCGCAGCAAAAGAGGATGCTTACTATCTTCCCATGATTATTTGCTTTATCTGTTTCCTGTTCAATGACCTTTACGGCTTTTACAATTGGCAGAAAATGAAAAGCACACAAAAATAACGGAGTCAACCGACTCCGTTATTTTTTTATTCTTCTATTGCCTTATAGTGTCTGAGATTGGAATCTATGAACAACGCACCGATATCAAGCGCATGGAAAAGCGTTCCGTCTTCCATGGGAAGAACGGTAATATCCTCTCCCTCTCCGCCGAAATTATCTATAAGCTTATATTCATACATTATCCTGTCGAAATATTTTTCAACGGTACCGCCGTCAAGGTCAATTTTATAAACTGCCCTTGTTATATCGTTTGTTGCCGCATACATAACACCGTTATACATCTCAGCGCCCTGAATTTCATCCACAGTACCGCCAAGTTTTACAGTGTCCACATACTCCAGAGTTTCAAGGTCGTAACAGTAAAGCTCTTGTGTGTCATCGCACTCACCGATATAGAAAACACCTTTTTGTGCATCACAGCACACCCAAGGGCAACCGTGTGACATAAGAGAGGTTTCAAACACAACCCTTCTGCCCGTAAACTCCAGTGTTTCGGCATCGTAAACTGCAACCATGGGATAATTGTAATCTCCGCTGTCTTCAAGGCCTGCATAAATAAAGCCGTTATAGTAACTGATGCCGCCTATGTGCTGAGGATTATACTCTTCAAGACCTTCAAAGGGATTTACATTTTTACAAACTGTTTCACCGGTTTCAATATCCACCTTTGTCAGTGTGGTCTTACCGCTGAAATACCAGTTTTCTCCGTCATTTGTAACACCCTGACTTCTTGTAAGGGTTTCAACACCAACTGTTCTTGTGGCATATTCATAGGGGTAAATATCTCCGTTGAAAATTGCGTTAATGCCGGCAGTGAGTGTGAAAAGCACCGCCATAAAGGTTGATACCACTTTTGCTATTGCGTCCATAAATTTTTCTCCTTTGACTGATTATTCTTTGTCCTGCTTTTCCTGTGCCACTCTATTTTTAAAGTGCTTCACAGTCATAAGAAGAGGCACCAGTGAGAGCGCAACGGGAATTGCACCGTAAAGATAAATGTTTCCGTTGGGGATATATTCCATCTGTCCGCTAACGGTGTTAAGGAAGGTTTCACCGTAGCTCTTGACAACAACCTCGCCCAGAACAGAGCCGCCTATCATAGGAATAAGCACAAAGAACAAAATCCATATTCCCTCAAACTGTCCCTTACTGTCTTTGGGATAAAGCTGCTTTGTCCACACCTTGGTAACCTGAAGAATTGTGATGTAGCCAACGCCCACACAGAATATACCGAGCCAGAGTCTGAGGTCGAAAAGCTGAGTGTTGTCCACCATGTCAGGGGTAATGGGAGCAATAATCATGAGGCCGATGATATTGATAACAATTGCAAAAATTGTCAAGGGGATATGCTTGTTACGGTTGATGAGCATTGAAGCCGGTATTGCAAAAAGCATTGAAAGCACAAGAGGCACTGCCTCAATAATGCCCATCTGGTCTGCAGTATAGCCGAGATAATAAATGATATAATTGCCTATATATGCAAAATAAATATTGAAGCCGATAAAGAACACTGCAACAGTAACATTTACCCACACAAGCTCTTTCAGTTTAAAGAAGTTTCTGAAATTGAAAACAGACAAAAACTGCTTGATAAAGGAGCCCTTAACACTGGGGCTAACATCGTCCGCCTTACCGAGAAATACAAGGGACATGACACCGAAGATAATGACAAACACACCCATCACAACAAAAAGGCGCATATAGTTATTATCACTGCCAACAAGCATGCCGCCTACAACGGTACCCACAATTGTGCCGATTACAGGCTGTGTTGCAAGAGCAGCACCAATCTGACCGCGGTTTTTATCTGTCATGATATCCGTTGTCCATGTGTTGAAGCCCGCATCGTTACCCATTGAGCCGAAAAAGCTCATAACAGTATCTGCAAGAACAACAGCTATACCTGCAAGAAGGTACATATCCTTACTGATAAACTCCGTCAGACCGAATCCGATAGTGAATATACCCCAGAGAATATAACCGACGGAAATGAAGACACGTCTTTTGCCTGTTCTGTCTGCCCACGTGCCGAAAAAGAAGGTTGCAAAGGTTGTTGCAAGGGCTGAACAGATAAGCATACCTGTGATGATTGACGGGTCTTTGCCTATTTTTGTGTAAACGAAGGTGTTAAACCACTGATTTTCCATGTTCCAGCAAATCTGCCCCGCAAGGCCAAGCCCCCACACAAGGGTCCACATTTTAAAGCCGGAAGCTTTTTTCTTTTCTTTCAAGCCCATATTTTCCTCCTTGATTAAAGCCGAAGCTCTGATGAATTTATGATAGCACATAAGAAAGAGTTTTTCAAGATGAAAATGCAAAGCGCAAAACTGCATCGAAGAAAGCGACAAGAATTCGGAATTGCAGGATAAAAAGTGATAAAAGATAATCTCTGCCCGCTGAATTTACTGCACACAAAAAAGATATCAGCACAAATTCCCGTACACAATAACTACGACGCTGACACGTATGTAAGCCCGAAGGGCGTATGCGGTGAATGCGGCGGATATAAGGCACAAGGAAGAACCATGCCTATGACAAAAGAGGGCGCTTTGCATACTTTGGCGCTTGACTGTGCCAAAGTATGTGCCCCGGCGGCATGAGCCGTCCTATGAAATTGCGGTGAAATGGCATAAGGTTAAGATAAGTATGAGGTCGGGTGATAAACGGTATCAGCTTTGCAAAAAAAGAAAATCCGTCTTTCGACGGATTTCTTTTTTTATTTTGATTTCTTCTTATCTGCTGCTCTCTGAATAGCCTTAACAATTTCAACAATAGGAATAACGAGGAATGCAAGACCAAGAGAAATAAGATATGCTGTAAGATCGAGATGTGCAAAGCCGAAGATGTTTGAAAGGAAGTCAATCTCAACAACTGCTGTTGTGAGAAGGAATGAGCCTATCATAGCACCGTAAAGAGCAACGTTGTGGCGGCCCTTGAAGACCAAAGCAACTGCTGAGCCTCTCTGTGAACGCATATTGAAGGAATGGAAAATTTCACACATAGCCATTGTGAAGAATGCCATTGTCATACCTTCTGAGCTGTCGTGAATGTTAGTCCATGCAAATGCTGCACCTGTTTCGAGACATTCGAGCCACTCACCGATATAGAATGCCACAACTGTAAGAACACTTACGAGAATACCCTGGTAGGCACAGTCAAAGCCGAGACCGCCTGCAAAAATACCGTCAGTCTTGCTACGGGGCTTTCTTCTCATTATGTTTGCTTCAGGCTTTTCAAGTCCCAGTGCAAGAGCAGGAATGCTGTCTGTTACAAGATTTATGAAAAGAAGGTGTGGTGCTTCAAGAATAGTAAAGCCCATAATTGTTGCAAAGAAGATTGAAACAACTTCTGAAAGGTTGGAGCCAAGAAGGAACTGAATAGCCTTACGGATGTTATCGTAAATTCTTCTGCCTTCACCAACTGCTGAAACGATTGTTGCAAAGTTATCGTCTGTGAGAACCATATCGGCAACATTCTTTGTAACGTCGGTACCTGTGATACCCATGCCGACACCGATATCAGCGCTCTTGATTGAGGGAGCGTCATTAACACCGTCACCTGTCATTGCAGTGACATAGCCCTTGCTCTTCCACGCATTGACAATTCTTGTTTTGTGCTCGGGCTGAACACGGGCATAAACGAAGATGTTTTCAACAATTTTTTCGAATTCTTCATCTGTGTACTTATCAATATCTGCACCCATCATAGCCTGTGAGTCATCGGTGAGAATACCGAGCTCTCTTGCGATAGCCTTGGCGGTATTGATGTGGTCACCTGTGATCATAATAGGCGTGATACCTGCACCGCGGCACTCAATAATAGCGTCCTTAACCTCGGGACGTACCGGGTCAATCATACCTGTAAGACCGATAAAGGTCATATCGCATTCAAGTGCTTCTGATTCGTAAGCTGACGGCTCAGCATCATAAATCTTATATGCAGCGGCGAACACACGAAGAGCCTTGTTACCCATTCTCATGTTCTCGCTCATAATCTTTTCACGGATTTCATCGTTCATTTCAAGGATTTCGCCGTTAATGTCTGCATGTGTGCACTTTTTGAGAATTTCGTCAGGTGCACCCTTTGTAAACTGAACGAAGCCGGCATCCTTCTTATGAACTGTTGACATCATTTTACGTCCTGAATCGAAGGGGATTTCGCCTACACGGGGATATACCTTAACAAGCTCATCCTTCGGAAGCTCAATGGAAGCGGCATAGTTGATAAGTGCAACCTCGTCAGGTTCGCCTGTACCCTTGCCATCCTCTGCTACCTCTGCATTTGTGCAAAGAGCCATTGCTGTTGCAAGCTGCTTTTCGTCAGGAGCATAGTGGTCAACAACAGTCATTACATTCTGTGTAAGAGTACCTGTTTTGTCTGAGCAGATTATCTGTGTACAGCCGAGGGTTTCAACAGCATTCATTTTACGGATAATTGCATTCTTTTTTGACATGTTGGTAACACCGATAGACAGAACAATTGTCATAACAGCTACAAGACCTTCAGGTATAGCCGCAACTGCAAGGGCAATAGCAGTAATGAAGGAGTCAAGTGCTACCTCGTAGAACTGACCTTGTGAGCCGGTGACGAAGTGCATAACAATGTTATAACCGAAGATAACCACACAAACGCCGAGAACGAGCTTTGTGAGAATTTTTGAAAGCTGCTCAAGCTTGATTTCAAGAGGAGTCTTGCCTTCTTCTGCAAGTGAAATGGCGTTGGCAATTTTACCCATTTCGGTATCCATGCCTGTTGCAACAACAACTGCCTTACCGCGGCCGTAAACAAGAGTTGAGCCCATGTATGCCATATTCTTACGGTCACCGAGAGCAACCTCGTCCTCGTTCTTTTTGCCCATAAGAGCATTGACAAGCTTTGTAACGGGAACAGATTCACCTGTGAGTGCTGCTTCCTCAATTTTCATGCTTGCGCACTCAAAGATACGGCAGTCAGCAGGAATTGCATCACCCGCATCAAGGAGAATAACATCACCTACAACGAGATCTTCACTCTTAACTGTTACAATCTTTCCGTCACGGAGTGTTTTTGTGGTTGCCGCAGACATTTTCTGAAGTGCTTCAACAGCCTTTTCCGCCTTGCTTTCCTGCATAACACCGAGAACGGCATTGATGATAACAACAGCAAGAATAATAAATGTGTCTGTGGGGAAAAAGCTGTGCCCTGCGGAAGAAGCTTCAATATACTCTGTTACGGCAGAAATTGCAGCAGCAATAATAAGAATGATAATCATGGGGTCCTTCATCTGATCGAAAAACTTTTTGAAAATCGAATCCTTCTTTGCTTCTGCCAATTTGTTTTTACCGTTTGCTTCAAGTCGTTTCTCTGCTTCGGCACTTGTAAGGCCCTCAGCAGAAGACTTAACCTCAGCAAAAACCTCATCGGCACTGTGGAGATAATGCTTCATAATGTGTTTCCTTTCTTGTTTTAAATATTTTTTCCTTTTTTGAGTTGTTTATTAAAAAAGACCCTTAACAGATTTAAGTCTGCTAAAGGTCTTGCTACCATGAAAGGTGTGCAAACCAGCCGTTAAGGCGAATGTTGATTTGCAACTTACAGCTACTCCCCTTTGGGGTGCTTATTTAATTTACAACACTATATTATCACCGTTTACAAATTTTGTCAACAGTGAGAAATGACTTTTTCATTCTTTTCGTTTTCTTGTCCGTTTCGTAAAGCTGTCCTTTTAAGCTTTAAACCAAGAGCAAGGCAAAGCACCGCAAAGGTGCCGAGAGTTGTTACAACGGCAAGGAGCATGTCATAAATTGTGTCAAACAGGTAGTAAAGCTGTCTGTTCTCAATTCCGTAGCCGAAAACTCTGAAGAAAAAGCTGCTTCCTGCAGGAGTCCAATAAAAGCCCTGGTTACTTGTTCCCCAGATAAAGTCTCCGATAAATTCGGAAACCTCCCAGAAGGGCATAATAAAAAATGAGAAGAACATGGCAAACAAAGCAGTAAGAAGCACCTTCTTTTTGCTGTCAGGCTTAAACAGGGTAAGAGCAATATAATATCCGCCCATAACACACAGATAACCTGAAACAAGGTGCAAAAACAGGTCAAACCGTGGTGTTATCATGTAAACACCAACATAATTTCCGCACCATGAGCCAAGAAAAACAATTATTGTAATAAGACTCTGTGCTTTGTAACTGACATTTGTCAGTGCTGAGTTTTTCGGCAGTATGAAATGGACCAGAGTAATTGCAAAGGTTGCAACAAGGTTTGCAAGAAGAAGATTTGCTTCTGCACGGTTTTCCATTGTGATGAAGGCATAAACCATAACTGTTCTTGTGCACCACCACAAAAGCAAATCCCATATACTGCAGTCATTTCTTACCTTTTCAATTTCACCTTCAAGCCTTGCCCTCAGGCGTGAGGGTATGCTCTTAAGACAAAAGCTATCCTTTTTCCTTTCACGGATGAAAAGCGACTTGTTTCTGATTCTCATATAAAGATAAAGAACGGCTGTTGAAATGAGCGAAAACAGAATTGAGATTGTGAAATCCTCATCAGTATCAAGAAGCGGACGCTGTGCATCGGGGCTCATACCGAAGCCGAAAACCCGATAAAGCCAATGGTCATCTTCAACCGTTTCGCAGTGAAGAAGGTTTGAACCTGTATAAAAATCAATGAAGAACTGCACAAACTTTCTCACGGCTGTTACTGTGCCCGAAATGCAAAGAGCACAAAAGGCTGTGAAGGTCAGTTCATTTTTTGTTTTCGGCTTTTGCAGGCCAATAGTTATGTAGTAACCGAGTGCAACACCGAGCACACCTGAAAGTGCCTGAAGAAAAATGTCATATTCAGGATATTTTTCCATTATATCAAAGCCGAAACCGATAACTCCGCCGAAAATTGCGGCAACCACAAAAATAAGCATAACCTTATATCTGTTTTTCATTTTTGAATTACCTCTTTTATGTATCGGAAGAAATAACAAATACCTTCCACATTAATCTATGTTATTGCAGAAGGTATTATATCACTTTAAATATAAAAGTAAAGCATTATTTATCATTTGTAAGTTTTTTGTAATAAGATTTAAATTTGATGTGACATATTTGCAACATTTCTAATTTTTAAATTCAAAAAGCTTTATTCCGTCAATGTAAAAAGCCTCACGAGTCATAACTCCGCCGTAAACCCTAACGGTTATGTAGGCCTCAATGCCGTAGCTGTCAAGAAAGTCATAGCTGTGGTATTCATCCCAATCCGACTGTCCTGTTTTTTTGTTCAGATATTCCGATATGCTTCTGAAGGAAACGCCATCTGAGAATATCAGGTCATCCTCATGGTAGCCTCTGCCGTATAAAAACTGCTTTTTAACCGAATCAACATGCTTATCTTTGTTGTTACCGTAAAGGTCATAAACACAGAAGCCTTTATCATTGAGCATGAATCCTAATTTGTCTTCAACCATAGAAAAGTCCTCATAATGCTCTCTTATATTGATATATAAGTAATCTTCACGGTATTCCGGGTCAAATATGTCAATCTGAAGCGAGCTTATCTGAATTTTATATTCCTTACCGTATTTTTCGCACCTTGAGAAGGCTATGCTTTCGTAAACAGGAGGGCTGATTATAAGCACAAGCTGAAAAACAATTACCAAAGCTAAAATAAGGCTTAACTTTTTATTTTTCATCTGCTTCGACCTCCTTTCCTTCTTTTAAGGAAAGCGGCTGTGTTCCCTGACTTTTGCTTTTTGCTATTTTAAGATTTACGAACAGCAGCACACCGCCGCAAGCAAGGAGCACTATACCGTTAGTAAACATACCCAGTCCCGAGCCTGCTACCCAGAAAATTATCTGATGGGTGAAGCCTATAAATCCCGTGTTCATTACGGTTAGCTTTTTATCCATGGCTCCCTGGGCTATCAGAAGACTGAAGAAGGTGATGGCAAAAATCTGCATTATTACGAAGGCTATGTCCTCCCACTTGGAGCATAAGTCATACAACGCGGCCATTGCTTCGGGGGTTTCTGCATGGTGAGGAATATCATCAAGAATCATAACCGCAAGGAACAGGAAATGTATAACAAGGTAAATGACCGACATCGTGAGCTGAATTTTTGAAGCAAATTTACATTTGATAATAAGCAGTGCTATGCAGACCATTATAAGCTGAACGGTTACAAGTGCAACCTGCCCTATACCGGAACGATACCCGAAATCCAATAAGCTTACATAAGAAGAAAGGCATATGCAAGCCGCCGTTCCGAAAAAGCCTAAAAACCTCAAGGGTGAGGTTATGGATTTTTCTCTTTGTCCCAGAATGAAATAAGAAAGCAGAATTGCGGAAACAAAAAGTACGGCATTGCCTGTATCGAATTTTCCAAGCATCACATAGAATAACGCAAAAACGGGAAATGCAATTGCGGTTATCCATTGAACAATGCTTATTCTGTGACTTTCTCTGTCTGTTTTTTTAAGAATATAAGCTAAGTAAATGCCGACAGCAAAAATCAGAAGTGAGCAAAGCCCCCAGCCTATAAACTTCACTGCTCCGTATGGGTAATACGCAACCCCCTCCGCAAAGTAATAAATCTGAAAAAGTCCCGTAACATAAAAGGCAGCCAATGCACAAACGGATTTCATAAGAAAAACAACAGGCAGCAGTGCAAGAGCCATTATAAGATAGTAATTCTGATCGTACACATAAACATCAAAAACGCTCTGCACCATAATACAGCTTGCAATAATACCTATGCCCCAGAAAACGGCACCGCCCTCACACCAGGCTTTTTTGTCCTTCTTTTTGATCAGAACAAATATGCCTGCCGCCTGGCCGATGAAAAGAGGCAAAAACGCAAGTCCCTTTTTGAAAAATTCAGGCATCTCTTCCCAGCAGGTAACAAAAATAAGAATAAGTCCCGCTGTTACAAGAATGCTGCCAAGAACGGAAAACACCGTTATCAGGCTACCCGTATAGGAAGGCTTTTCAAGCTCAAGGACAGTATTCCTTTTTTTGCCGTAAAGCAGCTCTTCAATGGAAACACCGAAAACCTCACGCAGCTTTCCGAGCATGTGCACATCGGGTTGTGTTCTGTCATTTTCCCAGGAGGAAATTGCCTGCCTTGTAACAAAGAGCTTCTGAGCAAGCTCATCCTGAGTCATCCCCCGCTCCTGACGGAGCTGTTTTATATTCTTCGATATTTTTGACATTCTGTCTCCTCCTTTTACAAGGGAGATTCTTAAGCCTGCGGGTGTAATCCGCCAGCTTATCCTTGTGCCATAATTTTATACCTTCATATATAAAAAGTCACGCAACAATCTGTTGCAAGGGCTATAATCAGCCTAAAATATTCAAAAAAGAATCAATTTCACGGCTTGTTTCATAAAGAAATTCTTTACATTCTTCATCTTCAATTAAAAGCCTGCCCGCTTCCTTGACCCTTCTGAGAAAGGCTCTGTCAAAGCGTGTCTGTTCAAAATTTCTGACAAGAGGGCAGATATTATATCCTCTGATATCGGGAATAACCTTAACTCTCCCTTCTTGGGTAAGGTAAGGGAAGAAGGGAAAAATCATGCAGGAGAGCGGTCTTTCCTCTCTGTTGCATTTTCCGCTGCAAACCGCAAGTCTCACATCCTCTTTTTCCGTTACATCAAGGCTTGTCTTTTCGTGTGGAAAAAGGAGCATTCCCGTGTTTTTGTCACCCTTACAGCAGGCGTTACCGCAGACGAGTCCGCAATCCTTTTTCAGCGGAGTTCTGTCACCGATTATCCCTTTTGCCCTTTTATATAATCTGTCATATTTCTTATCAGTCATTTTAAAAATCACTTCCTTTATTACATAAATATTCTAACATAAAATGCAACTTAATCATAGATTTATTATTGAAAAACTTTTATCTTTGTGGTATATTTATTTTTGTAGTTTATTTGGAGGTTTTTATTTATGAAAACAGGTTTCGATAACGATAAATATCTTCAGACCCAATCCGAGCATATCAGAAAACGTCTTTCTCAATTCGGCGGTAAGCTCTATCTTGAATTCGGCGGTAAGCTTTTTGACGACAACCACGCCGCAAGGGTACTCCCGGGCTTTGAGCCTGACAGTAAGCTTCGTATGCTTCTTCGTCTCAAGGATGAGGCTGAAATTGTTATTTCAGTTTCTGCAAAAGCAATTGAAGAAAAAAAATTAAGGCGTGACCTTAACATTTCCTATGACAAGGAAGTGCTCCGCCTTATGGACCTTTTCAGAAGTGTCGGACTTTTTGTGGGCAGTGTTGTTGTCACTCAATATGACGGTCAGGCATCTGCCGATTCCTTTAAGCAAAAGCTTCAGGAGCTTGGTATCAAGGTTTTCACTCACCATAAAATACCCGGCTATCCTGCAAACGTACCTCTTATCGTATCCGAAGACGGCTACGGCAAGAACGACTATATCGAAACCGAAAGAAACATTGTGGTTGTTACCGCCCCGGGCCCCGGCAGCGGAAAAATGGCAACCTGCCTTTCACAGCTTTACCATGAAAATCTTCGCGGAATCAAAGCAGGCTACGCAAAATTTGAAACCTTCCCCATCTGGAACCTTCCGCTTAATCATCCGGTCAACCTTGCTTATGAAGCGGCAACGGCTGACCTTAACGATATGAATATGCTGGACCCCTTCCATTTTGAAGCCTACGGCATTCCCACGGTAAACTATAACCGTGATGTTGAAATTTTCCCCGTGCTTAAGGCTATATTCACAAAAATCTACGGTGAATCACCCTACAAATCACCAACAGACATGGGCGTTAACATGGTTGGCAACTGCATCACCGACGATAAGGTTGTTTGTGAGGCGGCTCACCAGGAAATTATCAGAAGATATTACAGCTGCCTTTGCGATGCAAGAAACGGCGCTGACACCTCCAAGGAAAGCGAAAAGATTTCACTTCTGATGAACAAGTGTGCAATCACTATCCGTGACAGAGCTGTTGCTGTTGAAGCCAACAAAACTGCAAAAGAAACCGATGCACCTGCAGCAACAATAGAGCTTCATGACGGTACCCTTATCACAGGTAAAACCAAAGACCTTCTCGGTGCTGCCTCAGCGGCTATACTCAATGCGCTCAAAAGCCTTGCAGGTCTTCCTGATGAGCTTCTGCTTCTTCCCGCTTCACTTATTGAACCGGTACAAAGCCTTAAGGTTAATTATCTCGGCTCAAAAAATCCCCGACTGCACGTTGATGAGGTTCTTGTTGCCCTTTCAGTTTCTGCCGCAACAGACGAAAACGCTGCAAAGGCACTTTCACAGCTTTCAAATCTCAAGGGCTGTGAAGCTCACATTTCAGTTATTCCCTCAAGTGTTGATGCCTTGTTCTTCAGGAAACTGGGTCTTCATCTCACCTATGAGCCGGAATACGAAAATGACAACCTGTTCCATGTTGGAAATATATAATAAAAAAATAGCATAAATGCTATCAAAAATAATTTATAAGTCAGGAGAAAAATTATGAGAGACTGGTCAAGATTATTACACTCGATAGCAAAGCTCAGCTATGAGCAAATGGTAACTGAAGGAAAGCAAAAGGTTTCCCGTGTTCTGGATATTATTGAAAAATACTCAGACAGCGACTCAGCACCCATTACTCTCGTTGGTCTTGCTGCCTACACTGCAACCGTTGACGATGAGCTTTCAAAAAAAGAGCTTGAGTTTGTAAACGAGGTTTTCGGTGTCAGTGAAAAGGATTTCAACGGCTTTATTGCTCAAATCAGAAAGGACGAAAAAATCGTTTCAAACCTTGTTGAAATTGCAAATTGCATGACAAGGGAAGAAATGGATGATTTCAGCCATCTTCTGAGTCTTGTTTTCGCCGTCGACGGAAAAATCACCGATGAAGAATTAGCATTCATTAAAAAGCTTTGCGATTAAGCTTCAGCAAAAAAATAAAGCAGGAATTTCATTTTGAAAATTCCTGCTTTTTGTTTTTTACATCATTGCGCCCATCCAGCTTAAGTTGAGGTAGCCGTAGCCGTCGGGAATCTGAAGAAGCGAGTCCGGAACATCCGTTGTGAATCTTGAAATAAACATGGAGTCCGTTGTACCGTCAGTGTAGATTGTGTCCCTTCTTACCATATCTTCACCGTTGAAGTAATAGTTGTACTGTACACCCTCACTGTCGGTATAGCTTTCAAGAATAAGCTTCTGACCGTTGAGTTCAACCTCTGAAACGGAAATGTCATTCACTGCGGTTACTCCGAAATCTGAAAGCATTGAGCCGATATCCATATCTTCACCAAGAAGATCTTCAGGTAATTTGCAATACTTTTTAAATTCATCAATGATAAGGTACATGGTTTTAACATCGTTCTTGTAAAGCATCTTGAGTGCCATGCCTTCCATTGAAACATCAACATACATATTGCCGTTCTTTATAGCCATTGTAACAGGCTCTTCGCTGAGATCCTTGTCGGTAAACTCCATAAGGTATGTACCGCCTGCAAAAAGCTGCTGATATTTGTTGATTCGGTATGCAGCCAATGCCGGATTTGTGGGAGCGGTAGGAGCATTATTAGGTGCAGTGGTGGCATTCGGAGCGGTAGAACCGGCAGGAGCAGTTGTTGAAGGAACCTGATTATCAGGTGCTGTTGTTGATTCTGTATCCTGAGGCTTTGCGTTGGTTGTAGGTACACCTGTGGTGGGTGTGATAACAACTGCACCTGTGTAATCGTTTACATTTGCAGTAATTTCTGTATGCTGACCTGTATAGTTTGTGGGAACATCCTCAATGTTAAGCTTATCGTTGATATTCTCAACAGTGTTACCCACAGTATTGCCGTCGAATTCAGCAGCAAATCTGTTTCCGTCCTTATCTGTAACAACGGCATAGGTCGTGTTCTTTTCTTCATCTTCATAAATATAGTAGGTGCTTCCCGCGGCATCGGTAACAATTGCGTTACCCGTATTATCATTGCCGCTTTTTGTAAGAGACACAACTGCAGCAACAATCACCAGGGTAAAAACACCCAACACAATGAAGGTTCTTTGAAGAATCTTTTTCATTTTCAAGTTCTCCTAACGCTAAATTTTCTCTGATTTAAGAGTACAGCAAAATGCATTTACAAGTCAAGGTAATTGCTGTAAAACTTATATGAACTGAGCAATATAAAATTATACTTTCTTTGTGAATAATTTATTTCAGCTTTTCAATAACGCCTGCAAAAGCATCAGTGTCAGCAAGCTCAATTGCGCCCTTATCGGCAAGGTTGGGAGTTCTGGGGTCAATGGTAAGCTTTGCAAGAACGGGTATACCGAACTTCTGAGCAACCTCCTCAGTTTTGCTTTTGCCGAAGATTTCATGCTTTTCATTGCAGTTGGGGCACATGAAATAGCTCATGTTTTCAACAAGTCCCACAACAGGAACATTCATCATTTCAGCCATATTGATTGCCTTTGAAACAATAAGACCAACAAGGTCCTGAGGTGTTGTTACAACGATGATGCCGTCAACCTTAAGGCTCTGAAAAACAGTAAGAGGCACATCACCTGTTCCCGGAGGCATATCAACAAACATATAGTCAACATCACCCCATGCAACATCGGTGAAGAACTGCTGAATAACACCGCTGATAACCGGGCCTCTCCACACAACAGGCTGCTCCGGCTGTTCAAGCAGAAGGTTGATGCTCATAACACGGATACCTGTTCTGCTTTCTCTGGGAATGATACCTGATGCATCAGCTTCGGCTCTGCCTTCAATACCGAACATTTTGGGAATTGAGGGACCTGTTACGTCAGCGTCAAGAATTGCCACCTGATTGCCCATTTTCTGCACAGCAGATGCAAGCATTGATGTAACCGAGGATTTACCAACGCCGCCCTTACCGCTGACAACAGCATAAATCTTTTTAATATTACTGTATTCATTCTGCTTAAGATGAGGATCTCTGTCCTTGCAATCGGATGAGGAGCAGGATGAACAGTTACCTGAACATGAACTCATTTATATACACTACCTTTCCTGATGATAAGTTCAAATTAATCGATTCATTATATAATAATACAAATTTTAAGATATGTCAAATAAACCAACCTTAAAAATCAGTATATGCAGCTTTAAATAAGACAAAAAGCGTAAAATTATGCCTTTTCTTGACACATTGAAAAGGCAGTGCTATAATTTTTTAAAAAATGTGGGAGGTAACATATATGTTTTGCCCGAACTGCGGAAAAGAAATTAATGACGAGCTTGCCCGTTTCTGTGATGAATGCGGTGAAGTTCTTTTTGAAGATGAAGAAACTGCACAAGAACCCGCTCCCCCTACACCCGACACCGTAGAGGAAGATACTCCTTCAGACACACAGGATGATTCAACTGCACAACCGCCTTCTTCAGGCACAACACCACCGTCTGCTTCAACCGATAAAAACAAAAAGATTATTCTGCCGGTTATTATTTCAGTTGCGGCAGTGCTGGTTTTCCTTGTTGTTTTTCTTCTGCTTCGTTCCGACGGTGACAAAAAAGACACGGATATTGCTTCCACAACAGAAAGCACCTCCGGTGAAACGGAAAGCTATAACGAAGAAACAAAAAGCTTTGAGCTTCCCTCAGACACAACAGAGCATGACCGCAATGAATGGATTGAAGAAACAAAGGCACAGGAAACACAAAAAGCTACAGAGCCTGCCGACAGCAGCATTGATATCACTTCAGATCTTCAGTATGATGTGAATATTTTCCTGAGCAATTTTTCAGAATCCAAGCTCGGCACCTTCATCGGCAGTCCCGAAAAGGATGAAATCCTTTACTATGCCCTTTCTTATAATTTCATCAACAAGCCCGATGTTTATGAAAAAGGTACATACGGAAGCTATGACGGACGCTCCTGCAACATCAGAATAAGTGAAGATGAAATTGAAAAAACTGTTTCAAAGTATTTTGATATCAGTGTTAAGCCCTCCTTCCATCAGCAGTTCCTCAACTATTCTGACGGATACTACTATGCGAACAGCGCTGACTTTAAGGATTACGGCTACACTGTTGTTTCAAAGCTTGAAAAATCAGAGTCAAATCTTTACATTGCCCACTTTGACATTTATTCCGACGGCGTTTCACACAATTACAACATGACACCCTCTCAGGCAGAAAAGCTTTCCTCTTCAGAAAACTCAAGCCTTGCAAAGCTTGGAAGCGGTACTGCAAAAATCAAGGCAACAGACATCTATAACCGCAGTACATATATCCTTAATGAATACTCAGTAACCAGAAAAGAAGCACAAGTAAGTACAACTCACACAACCACCGCCGTTCACACATCGGCACCCTCGGCACCCATTCAGGGCACAACCAGTGCTTACGATAACGAAACTGTTGAGTACATGTATCCCACAGACACAAAGGAGCTTACAACAGAATACCTTTCCACCCTCAACAGGGAGCAGATCATAATTCTCACAAATGAAATCTACGCCCGTCACGGCTACATTTTCAAATCCGAAAAGCTTCAGAGATATTTCTCAAAACGCTCATGGTATAACGGATACGAGCCCTCAATGGAGGTTGTATCGCAAAAATTCTCCAAGCTTGAACACAGAAACCTGAAAATCATTGTTGATTATAAAGAAAGTATAGGCATGGAATAAAAGCATTAAGCACGGTTAAAGTTATAAAAAAAATCCGAATCCTGAAAAAAGGATTCGGATTTTTTATTATTTGTTAAGCTTAACAATTCTTGCGGCAAAAAGGAGAGATTTATCCAATAAGATACTGTTTTTCGCCATACGGTTGCGCTCCCTTTAAGATAATAGATAAGAGATAATAGATAATAACTAATAGATGAAGCGGCGATGAGCCGCAAAATATCTTTTATCTATTCTATATTATCTCTTATCTTAGGCGAGTGTTAACTCGCCGCTTCTGGCACCCTCTGCGGGAATCGAACCCACATCTAACCCTTAGGAGGGGTTTATTCTATCCATTGAACTAAGAAGGCGAATGTATTCTATTAATAAGTCCTGTACATTTTATCATCCTTTGACTTTTCTGTCAACAGTATTTTTCCGACATCACAGTGCTTGTTTTCAACACCTATGCAGTATATCCGCCTGAATATTTCATACGAATTAAAAATTATGTGCCTTTTACGGCAAACTTATACCAAATTATTAACAATTCGAAAATTTCACACCGTCAGGTACAAATCTCTATAATATTATGGTATAATGCATTCTTGGAGTTTTATGAAAAATCTCTATTAGACAAATTAGACAAAGATGATTAAATCCGGAGGATATTACAATGAAATTACCCCCCATTGACATGACTCCCGTCAGTCGTCCCTATCCGATGACCACCATGTTCGGTGCAATTGAGCTGTCTGCGAAAAGAGTTCCCGACGCTCCCGCATTTTCTTTTGAAGGCAAAATCACATCTTACAGAACATTTGTTGAAAGAATTGAGCAGACTGCAAAAGCCTTCATCAGATATGGCATTAAAAAGAACGATGTTGTAACCATCTGTATGCCCAACACACCTCAGGGTGTTATCTGCCTTTACGCTCTTAACCGTATCGGCGCTGTGGCAAACATGGTACATCCCCTTTCCTCACAGAAAAATATCACCTTCTATCTTGACTACTCTCAGAGCAAAATGATTCTTACCCTTGCTCAGTTCTATGACAAGGTAAGAGCAGCCGTTGACGAGGCTGAAAACGATGTTACGGTGCTTGTTGCAAGAATCCGCGATGAGCTCCCCTTCCCGAAAAATATTCTTTTCAGAGCAGTTAAGAACAAGGAAATCGTAAGCATCCCCGAAGGCAAAAATGACCTTATCTGGTCCGACTTTGTGAAAGCTACAGACGGTATCACTCTGCCTGATGTTGAATTTGACAAAAACAAAACTGCTGTTATTCTTTACAGCGGCGGCACAAGCGGTACTCCCAAGGGCATCATGCTTTCAGATTTCAACTTCAACGCTCTCGGTATGCAGGTAGGTGAAATCGCAGGCTGTAAGCTTGACTGGGGCACAAAGTTCCTTTCAGTTATGCCCATCTTCCACGGCTTCGGCCTTGGCATCGGCATTCACACCGTGCTTGAAAACGGTGCTATGTGTATTCTTATTCCTCAGTTCACAAAGGAAAGCTATGCAAAGGCTGTTCTTAAAAACAAGCCCAACTTCATCGCAGGTGTACCTACACTCTTTGAGGCTCTTTTAAAGGTTGACGTGTTCAACGGTGCAGACCTTTCCTTCCTTAAGGGCGTATTCTCAGGCGGTGACTCACTCAGCCCCGAGCTTAAAAAGAGAGCTGACAAGTTCCTTAAAGAGCACAATGCAAGCGTGCAGATCCGTGAAGGCTACGGTCTTACCGAATGTGTTACGGCGTCCTGCGTAACTCCTCACGACAGAGCAAAGGAAGGCTCAATCGGTCTTCCCCTTCGTGACATGATTTACAAAATTGTTGAGCCCGGCACCTTCAACGAGCTTCCCTATGGAGAAAAAGGCGAAATTATCATTTCAGGCCCCACGCTTATGCTCGGCTACATGAAAGCCCCCGATGAAAACGCAAAAACGCTCAGAGTGGATGAAAACGGCACAACCTGGATGTTCTCAGGTGATATGGGTCTTATGGACGAAGAGGGCTTTGTTTACTTCAAGCAGAGAATGAAGCGCCTTATTGTTACAAGTGGCTACAATGTATATCCCACCCACATTGAAAACATTCTTGACAAGCATGAGAGTGTTGATTATTCCTGTGTTATCGGCGTAAGAGACCCCTACAAAATGCAGAGAGTAAGAGCATACATCGTTCTTAAAGAAGGCTTTGAAAAAAGCGATGAAACAAAGCAGCAGATTCTTGACTACTGCAAAACCTATCTTGATGTTTTTGAAAGACCGAAGGAAATCATCTTTAAAGACGAGCTCCCCAAAACTCTTGTAGGCAAGGTTGCCTACCATTCACTTGAAGAAGAGGCTGAAAAAGAGCTCAGCGAAGAAAAGGAGACTGTAACGGTATGAACACCTTAGAAAAGCTCAGAATGAGACCACGTTATGATTTCAACCGTTTTACCACAACTACTATTATAAACATCCTTAAGAAAAAGGTTATTCAGGAAAACAACGTTCATCTTGAATATTACAAGCCCAAGCACAAGACCTTTATCCTCATTGCAAATCATACCGAGGCACTTGACCCGGGCTATGAAATGGCTGCAATGAAAAAATATATCCGTTATGTTTCAAGCGACCACGCTGTGAGAATGAAGGGTGTGGGCCCTGTTTTCAAAATTGTGGGCGGCGTTATCATCAAGCACAGAGACAAGCCTTCAAAAATTCTCACCGATGAAATTATCAGAAACCTTAAAGCAGGCATACCCGTAGGTCTTCACGCAGAGGGTGCTATGTCCGTCAACGGACAGACAGGCTTCATCTCAGAGCACACAGGTCAGCTTGTAAAGGATTCAGGTGCTGCTCTTATCACCTACCGTTTTGTTGGCGGATACTTAAGAAAGCCCCGTTGGGCAAACACAGCACGAAGCGGCCCCATCACAGGTCACTTTGTTGGTGAATACTCACCTGAAGAGCTTGCAAAGATGTCCGTTAAGGAAATTACAGAGCTCATAAGACGTGATACATATGTAAACGTTTACGATGAACAGAAAAAGGATCCCAAGGAATATGCAGGCGAAAACCTTGCAGAATGTGTTGAGCGTATTCTTTATGTATGCCCCAAATGCGGTGAAGTAGGTAAGCTCCACTCAAAAGGCAACACCCTCGCTTGTGACTGCGGCTACAGTGTTGACATGGGAACTGACGGTCTTTTCCACGACACAGGCTCAGGCAACATTCACGACAATGTTCTGGACTGGGATTTGTGGCAAAGAGAAGTATGGAAAGAAAAAGTTCTTTCTGCAGAAAAAGGCACATGCATTTTCTGTGAAGACGGACAGATTGTTAAAAAGGTTGACGGCGAAGAAGAAACCGACCTTTCCGACAACGCAACAATTTCTCTTTATCCCGAAAAGTTTGTTGTTGAGCTTGGCGACAGCAGCGAGCCTATCGTTATGGATATGGCAAAAATCAAGCAGGCATCAATCGCAAATAAGGATACTCTTCTGATTGTTGACGACAAAATTTTCCTTGATATCAAGTGTCACATCCCCCGCTCACCCAACAAATATGTTGCTGCATGGAGATATCTCACAGGCAAGGAATACTATTAAAAATCGCTCCGCGAATTTTAAATTCGCAATTCCCAATTCCCAATTGCGCCCAACAAAGTCATAAAGGGTACAATTTGCCCACTGAATTTACTCAAAAAAGGACGACCAATGGTCGTCCTTTTTTAAATGCAGAATGCAAAGTACAAAGTGCAGAATTGCGCCGAACATAGCACTAAAGGGTACAATCTACCCGCTGAATTTATTGTCCGGCACCCCTTTGTTTAATTATATTTGTAGGGACCGGCGTCCCCGACGGTCCGTGGTTCACCTTTACATCCTTGCCGATTAAGTCAGCCGGTGATTGCCTTAACTATGTTCCATTTCACTGCAACCTTCCCCGGAGCGCTCATGCCGCTGGGGCACATACTTTGGCACAGTCAGGCGCCAAAACAAGCAGAAGAAAACCGAACCCAACATGGTTTTTGTCGGTATATTTTTGTCGCAACTTCGTCAAAAAGCCTTGAAAGGCGTCAGCCTTTCTGCGTTTGTTTCCTTGTTGCGCCTAAAAATTTCCTCGACAAAAACTACAGACAATACAAAAAGAAAATAAATTCGAGCATATTGGTTTCGG
>JAZSHC010000040.1:0-9791 GCA_045533065.1 Acutalibacteraceae bacterium | reverse complement strand
AACTGCAACTCCAAAGAAAATGGCTGTTACAACAAGACCCTGTCTTTTTGAATTGGACTTGAAATACTTTTCCGCCCATGCAAGAAGGTATCCTATTATTGCACCGATAACAAGTGAAGCTGCAATTTCCACAAGGGGATCCACAAGAATTGAAACAAGGTTTGCTTCGCCGTTTACAAGGGCTTTTGCAACACCGAAGGAGATTGCAAAAATGATAAGACCTACGGCGTCGTCAAGGGCAACAATGGGAAGAAGCAGGTTGGTTAATTTACCCTTTGCTTTATATTGACGTACAACCATAAGTGTTGCAGCAGGCGCTGTTGCTGAAGCAATTGCACCGAGAATGATTGCACTTGAAAGCGGCAGCTTGTCTTCACCAAGAATGAAATGAAGTCCGATAAGGGCTGCATCAACAACAGCCGTTGTGATAACTGCCTGAAGAATACCGATTATTGTTGCTTGCTTACCTGTGTGCTTAAGCTGTGAAAGACGGAATTCGTCGCCTATTGCGAATGCAATAAATCCGAGAGCCATATCGTTCATAACGCTCAGTGCAGCAACCTCGTCGTGATTTATAAATCCAAGACCCGAAAAGCCTAATTTACCCAAGCAGTAGGGACCGATAAGTATACCTGCAATAAGATATCCCGTAACTGCAGGAAGCTTTAAAGGCTTTACAACGCGGGACATTAAAAGTCCGGCGGAAAGAGCTATTGCGATTGATAAAAGAGTTTCCATAGTTTTTTACCTTCTTTTGCTTTTAATTCTTTTTGCAACCACGATATTATAGGCTTATAAAAAATCAAAGTCAATAACTATTTTCTACAATTAGTATATCAATTTTGATAATATATTTGTGGGTATTTTAACGGTTTGGCTTGCAGGAAGAATATACACAATTGAGAATTATGCATACCGGTAAAAAGCAAGATTAATATTAAATTATCCTGACATTTTTGTTGCAATCATTCTTGTATAATATTTTATTATGTGTTACAATAACTATGAATAGGCTTGCAATAAGCTTCAAATTTATAAAAAGGTTGTGATTTAATGGACTACAAGGCAAAATATCAACAGTGGCTCACTTTTGACGAGGAAACCAGAAAGGAACTCGAAAGCATAACTGACGAAAAAGAAATTGAAGACAGATTTTATAAAGAATTAGCCTTCGGCACAGGCGGCCTGCGCGGCATCATGGGTGCTGGCACCAACAGAATGAATAAATATACCGTTGGTAAAGCTACTTACGGTCTGGCAAAGTATCTTAAAAGCAAAAATGACGGCGAAATAAAGGTAGTTCTTGCTTATGACTCAAGAAATAACTCAGCTTATTTTGCCAGAACTGCAGCAGGTATTTTTGCATCCTGCGGCTTCAGGGTTTATCTTTTCGAAACTCTTGTTCCCGTGCCCGTTCTTTCATTTTCAACAAAGCACCTTGGCTGCACAGCAGGTGTGATGCTCACCGCATCTCACAATCCCAAGGAATATAACGGATACAAGGTGTATGACGACAAGGGCTGTCAGCTTTGCACTGACGATGCAAAAGCAGCAATCGGCTTCATCAACGAAATCACAGACTTCTCATCAATACCCTTCTCAGACAGTGATGAAAATATCACAATGGTTGGTGAAGAGGTTCTTGCCGACTACTATGAAGCAATTAAAAAGCAGTCCCTTTATGAAGAGGAAAGCGACCTCAAAATCGTTTACACACCTCTTCACGGCACAGGCAATATCCCCGTAAGACATATGATTGAGAACATGAATGTTACTGTTGTCAAAGAGCAGGAGCTTCCTGACGGCAATTTCTCAACCGTAAGAAGCCCCAACCCTGAAGAAAAAGATGCTCTCACAATTGCGATTGAAAAAGCAAAGGAAATCGACGCAGACCTTGTTTTCGGTACTGACCCTGACTGCGACAGAGTCGGTATTGCGGTAAAAGACGGAGATAACTATGTTCTTTTCACCGGTAATCAGACAGGTGCCCTTCTTGTTAACTTTGTTCTTACAATGAAGAAGGATTCCCTTTCGGAAAAGTCAACACTTGTAAAGACCATTGTAACTTCTGAACTCGGTGCAAATATCGGCAGGGCCTTCGGCCTTCAGATTGAAGAAACCCTTACAGGCTTCAAATATATCGGCGACAAGATGAACAAGTATGAGGAATCCGGTGAGCAGGAATTTATTATCGGCTACGAAGAATCCTACGGCTATCTTGTGGGTACCCATGCAAGAGATAAGGATGCTGTTGTGTCCTCAATGCTTATCTGCCAGATGGCTGCATGGTACAAGAACAGAGGCATGACTCTTGTTGACGGACTTAACGAAATCTATGATGAATACGGCTACTATCTTGACCACCTTGATTCCTTTACTCTCAAGGGTAAGGACGGTGCTGAAAAAATCCAGCAGCTTATGGTTTATTTCAGAAACAAGGGTACAGCTCTTTTTGAGGGTATAGAAGAGGTTGTGGATTTTGAAAAGGGTGTGCGTGACCTTCCTAAGGAGAATGTGCTCAAATATCTTTGGAAAGACGGTTCATGGATGGCAGTAAGACCTTCAGGTACAGAGCCTAAAATCAAGGTTTACTATTCAATACAGGATAAAACCAAGGAAATGTCACAGGCAAGACTTAACGAATACAGAAAAGAGATTTCAAAAGTAATTGAGGGCTAAAAATGACAGTTCAGAATTATGTTGAACAAGTGCTTCAGCCAAAGCTTCAGGGCGACGGAGGCTGGGTGGAGTATGTTGATTTGAATGGCAGTGAGCTTACCCTGATTTTCAGGGGGGAGTGCTCAAAATGCCTCATTCTCCACCGCTGTACAGCGTGGATTGAACAGCAGATAAAGCTTGACCTTAACAAAGCTGTTAAGGTCAATGCTATTCGTAAAAAGCCGTATTTTCAGGATACATAAGGAGGTATAGAACCGATGGCACATATAAAAGTTGTAAGACGTTCTATGCGTCCCGAAGAATGGACAGATTTGCGCTTCGGCTGGCTTAAAAGACACATTTATTCATCAAAGTGGGAAATTGAAAACCTCCTTATCCGTGACGCAAGACAAGTGTCCGAAATGGAATTTGAATATTACAGCGAGAATTACAGACCGCTTAAAAAGGGCGATATGTACTTCACACCCGACGGCACTGCATTCATAAAGGCAGAGGTGAACATTCCTGAACATCTGCAGGGTAAGGAGCTGTGGTTTTCACTTAAAACTGCCGCAGAAATCTGTGTGAAGGTCAACGGTAAATATGTTGGCGGTGTTGACCCGAACAGAGAAAGAATGCTCCTTTCTCCCTACATAAATGATAACGAAGTTCTTCACTTTGAAATGATGGGCTACAACCGTTCAAAGCCCGACGACGAAAGAAATCCCGAATCCCTTTCTGTAAGAGGCTGCCGTCAGATTTTTGAGGGCGCATACATCTGCACCGTGAATCACGAAGTGCAGGATTTAGTGTGGGACTTTGAGTTGCTTCTCGACATTGCAAAAAGTGAGCTTTTTAATGAGGATTACAGAGCTTTTCTCAACCGTGAGCTTAATAATGCCATGAATCTTATCAGCTTTGACGGTGATGAAATTTCAGGTGTTGAAGAAGCAAAAAAATACGTTGACGAAGTGATTTATGCCAACGATACCTATAAAGGCAGCGGTGATGTGGCTCTCATTGCCCATTCCCACCTTGACGTTGCATATTATTGGAGAAGAATACATGCAGTGCAGAAAAATCTGAGAACTGTTCTCATTCAGCTTCGTCTTATGGATAAATATCCCGACTTCAGGTATACTCACACTCAGCCATATGTTTACGAAACACTGGAAAAGTATTATCCCGAAGTGTTTGAAGAGCTGAAAGAAAAGGTGAAAAACGGTCAGTTTGAGCCTGTGGGTGCAATGTATGTTGAGCCGGACTGTAACGTGCCTTCTGCGGAGTCACTTATCAGACAATGCCTTTACGGTCAGAAGACCTATGAAAGAATGTTCGGCAAAAAGGTTAATAATGCATGGCTGCCCGATGTTTTCGGTAACAGCTGGATTCTGCCTCAGATTCTCAGAAAAAGCGGTGTTGATTACTTTGTTTCAAACAAAATGTCAACATGGAACGATACAAACCGTTTCCCTCACAACAACTTCAGGTGGAAGGGTATAGACGGCAGTGAGGTTTATGCATGTGTGCCTCCCACACACTTTATAACATGGAACATGCCCTCTCAGATTCAGGAAAACTGGGAGGCGTACATAGATAAGGACCGTGGCGGACAGACGATGAATATGTTCGGCTACGGTGACGGTGGCTCAGGCTGTACGGAAGAAATGGTTGAAATGATGCACCGTTTCAATAAGCTTTCCGTTATGCCCAAGTGTGAACACATGGGTGGTGCTGAGTTTCTTGAAAAAAATCTCAAGGATAATCCCGATCTTGAAGTCTGGGATGGGGAATTGTATCTTGAAATGCACAGAGGTACATTCACCACAAAAAGCGACCTTAAAAAAATCAACCGCCGCCTCGAATATAAATTCAGAACAGCTGAAATGGTCTCACTTATGAAAGGTGAAGACAACACCGAAAAAATCACATCAGCTTACAAAAAGCTTCTTATCAATCAGTTCCACGATATTCTTCCCGGTTCACATATTCATCCCGTGTTCAAGGATGCCATGGAGGACTACCGTGAAATTGAAAAAGAGCTTGACGGAATCATAGGCTCAGGCTCAAGATATTTCAATACCCTTAATTTCAAGCGTGATGCACTTACCTTTGTGCAGAATAAAAAGGGAACTGCAACAAGAAAGGGTGAAAAGGGCAATTGGCTCATTCCCGATATGCCTTCGCTTTCTTCAGCAGTGCTCAGAAGCACTAAATTCAAGGGTGAATGGATAACCGTGGGTGACACTGTTGAAACACCTTATTACCTTGTGAAATTCAATCCCGACGGCTCAATTGAAAGCCTTTACGATAAAGAGCTTAACAGAGAATGGGTAAAGGGTGATTTCAATAAGCTGAAGCTTTATACCGATAATCCCGGTAATTACGATGCGTGGGACATTCTTCCGAATTACAAGGATAAGCAGATTGAAGTCAGAGTTGTTTCCCCGCTTACCCTTACAGAAAAAGACGGTGAAAGCGCATCCTTCGCCTGTACTCTCAGCACCGAAAAATCAACCTGGGAAATGACAGTAAGACTTTTCAGAAGGTCAAGAGGTATTGAGGTTGAAAATAAAGTCAACTGGCAGGAAAAGCACATTCTTGCAAAAGCTGAATTTTCATGCAATGTTCTTACAAGAAAGGCGCTGTGTGACACCTCAGCGGGCTATATTGAAAGAGATACCCACCGCAACACAACATGGCAGCAGGCACGCTTTGAGTGCTGTCACCATAAATGGTGCGATATGAGTGAATTCGGCGGCGGTATTTCACTTATCAATGAAGGTAAATACGGTGTAGGTCTTGACGAAAACACAATGAGCCTTTCGCTTCTTCGTGCAACCATCCGTCCCGATGTTGTGTCTGATATGGGTGAGCACAGTTTCTGTTATATGATTCTGCCTCATGAGGGTGATCCCGTAAGTGCAAAGGTGAACGAAATTGCTTTCCAATATAATGTGCCGCTTATTAAGAGCGATGCTGAATGGACACTTCCTCATTTTGCACCTTTATATCTGCAGGCTGCAAAGAAAAGTGAGGACGGTAAAATGACCGTTATCCGCCTTTCAGAGCAAAAAGGAACAAGGGGACAGATAAAGCTTGGCCGTAAGGTGAAAATTCTCAATATGCTTGAAGAATTCGAGTATGAAACCGATGTGATTGAATATAACCCCTTTGAGATTATTACAGTTGGCATTGAGTGATTACAGTTTGTTGACACATATTACTCTATATGGTATAATTAACCGAGAGAAGTTCAGGAAAACAGGTGTACATATTTCGTGTTTATGCCATGTCTTCCGCATTTCAAAAAAATAAATAAAAAGGAGAAACGTTATGAAAAAGATGATGAAAACACTAATGGTTATTTTAGCTCTTCTTACGGTTTTCAGTTTTAATACTCTTGCAACTGAAACAGAACCGGAAGAAACCACATCCGAACCTGCAGTTACTGAGCCGGTACAGCCTGAAGTTGTTGTACCGTCTGCTCCTTTAAAAATAAGTACAGGCAATGAAGGCTTCGGCTTCAAAAGCATACACTGGGATCCTGTTGAAGATGCGGACGGATACGATGTTTATAAAAAGGTAAAAGGTAAATGGGTGTTTCAGTCTTCAACAACGGGAAACAGTGAATATGTTTATGACCTTCTTCAGAACAGTAAATATGAAGTGTCAGTAAAATCCTATAAGATTGTTGACGGAAAGAAATATGAAAGTGAAGAATATTGTGAAGGTGTTATAAAAACATCAACAGATATTCCTTCATCAACAATAAAAGCAACGTCAACAAAAAACGGAATCAAGCTTACCTGGGATAATAATGACGGTATTTCGGGCTACCGTTTATACATCAGAAAAAACAGCAAGTGGGTTAAGCTGAAGGATATTTACGGAAAGGATACAACCTCTTACCTTTATGAAGATGTTAAGGTAGGAACAAAATACAGATTCGGTATAAAAACCTTTGCCAAAGGAACTGAAGGCACTAAGTTCGGTTCTCTTAAAACAGTGGAGCTTGTTTTCAGGGATGTCACAAAAACCGAAATAACATCAGCCAAAAAGGACTCTGCAAGTGTAACGCTCAAGTGGAAGGCTGTTGAAGGCGCAAAGGGATACAGAGTTTTTATCTATAAAGATAAAAAATGGAAGGCTGTCAAAACTACCAAAAGTACATCCTATAAGGTTACAGGCCTTGAAGCTTCAACAAAGTACCAATTCAAAGTAAGAGGCTATGCGAAGGTAAAGGGTGAAACAAAATGGTATCCGTACAGTGATGCCTATTCTGTAGTAACCGGTTCAAAAACAGTTAAGGCAAGCAGAATTAAAAAGTTGCAGAAGTCTTTCAGTGACGGAGATTGGTTCATTAAAATAAAAAACATGAAGGACGATGCAGGTAATAAATTTACATATTCAGTTGCAGGTAAGGGAGATGATCTTTTTGCAAGATACGATTACGGCAAAAAGGGCGTTGTGAAATATCTTTATCTTGACAAAAAAGAAAAGGTTTATGCTATAGATGATTCCCAGAAAAAGTACGCAGTGCTTTCAGATGAGGAAGCTTATTACATGGCAAACAGTATGTATACTGTCAGTGAAATTATGAAGGTTCAGAATGTTGGCACCGTAAAAGCCAAAACAGCTTATTTCAACGGAAAGACTGCTGTTGCTGAAACTTATACCGATAAGGTTTACGGCTTCAAGAAGACTTACTATTTTGTAAAAGGTAAGGTAGCGGGAATTAAGATAGAATACAAGGACGGAAGCACAGAGGAATACAAGTATTTCAGTGTTGCCGATACACCTAAATCATCATTCTTTAAAATTCCCTCAAATTACAAAAAAGTGAGCTGATAGTACTATTTTAAATTAAAATATGCACAAACTAAAAGACGAAGAGGTGTACCGCCTCTTCGCCTTTAAATATTGAAAACAAGTATATCAGGAGTTACAAATGAGAAAAACAAAAATTATTGCAACTATGGGTCCCTCGTGCAGCGATGAGGCTGTTTTCAGTGAAATGTGCCGCAAGGGTGTTAATGTTGTACGCCTTAACTTTTCCCACGGTACTCACGAGGACTATGAAAAGAAAATAGCCATGGTAAAAAGGGTGAGAGAAAAGCTCGGATTACCCATTGCGCTTTTGCTTGATACAAAAGGTCCCGAATACCGTATAGCTACCTTCAAAGGAGGCTTTGTTGATCTTAAGGAGGGAGACGAGTTTTCCTTTACGACGGAGGATATCCTCGGAGATGAGAAAAGAGTTTCCGTTTCTTATAAGGGTATGATTGAAGAACTCAACGTCGGTGACACCATCCTTCTCAATAACGGACTCATCCGTTTCAGGGTAAAGGAGCTTACAAAGACTGATGCTGTCTGCAACGTTCTCGACAGCGGAAGACTTTCCGACAGAAAGAGTATGGCTTTCCCCGGTAAGGTGCTGAAGCAGGTTTACTTAAGTGAACAGGACAAAAAGGATATTCTTTTCGGTGCAGGACAGGATGTGGATTTTATAGCCTGCTCCTTCGTTTCCTGCGCTCAGGACCTGATAGATGTGAAGGATTTCCTTGCCGACAACGGTATCAGTGGTATTGAGTTAATTGCAAAAATAGAAAACCGTTCCGGTGTTGATAATATTGAAGAGATTATGGCTGAATGCGACGGCGTAATGGTTGCAAGAGGTGACCTTGGTGTGGAAATTCCTTATGAGGAGCTTCCGGCAATTCAGAAATATCTTATTACTAAATGCCGCCTCAAAGGTAAAAGAGTTATCACTGCAACGGAAATGCTGGAAAGTATGATTACAAACCAGCGCCCCACAAGGGCAGAGATTTCCGATGTTGCCAATGCGGTTTACGACGGTTCAAGTGCAATTATGCTTTCGGGTGAAACTGCTGCTGGCAAGCATCCTGTTGAAGCTGTTGAGGCTATGTCCAGAATAGCGGAGCAGACAGAGAAGAATATCAATTATAAAAAGCGCTTCCTTGAAACTGAATTCATTATCAAAAATACCGTTGATGCAATTTCTCACGCAACCTGTAATATGTCAATTGATATAGGAGCAAAGGCGATTGCTGTATGTTCAATTTCCGGTGTTACGGCAAGAATGGTTTCAAGATTCCGTTCACCTGTTGATATTGCAGGTCTTACAACCGATGAGAAAGCCTGGCGTAAGCTGAATCTTTCCTGGGGTGTAACACCTATTATGTGTGAGGAGCTTCCTTCAACAGAGGTGCTTTTCTATACCGCGAAGAAGCTCACCAAGGAAGTTTTCAGTCTTACCAAGGACGATAAAATCATTATCACCGGCGGTGTTACCAACGGACAAAGCGGAAACACAAATCTTATCAAGGTAGAGAATATATAAGCTCTTGTTTTTTTAAAATATATTGAAAAAACTCTTGACAATACTTTACATCTGTGATAAACTCATTCATACCGCATATTACGGGCGGCGTGTTTCGGTGCGCCAAAAGTGATTTAATCCGCCCCAAAGTAGCGAGTCCATAATAAAGGAAGGAAAGAAACTATGTACGCAATTATCGAAACAGGCGGCAAGCAGTACAAGGTTGAAGCAGGCGACGTTCTCTTCATCGAAAAGCTTGACGTTGAAGCAGACTCCGAGGTTACCTTTGACAAGGTTATCGCAGTTGGCGCAGACGACGGCATCAAGGTTGGTGCTCCCTATGTTGACGGCGCAACAGTTACCGCAAAGGCAATCAAGAACGGTAAGGGCAAGAAGGTTGTAGTATTCACCTACAAGGCCAAGAAGAACGCTAAGCGTAAGATGGGTCACAGACAGCCCTATACAAAGGTTGAAATCGCAGCTATCAACGCTTAATGATCAGGGCAACGTTTTACAGAAAAGGCAATAAGCTCAGCGGCTTTGAAATTTCAGGTCACAGCGGCTATGCAGAGCAGGGCTCGGATATAATCTGTGCTTCTGTTTCATCAGCAGCATATATGGCTGTAAACACCGTAACCGAAATCATCGGTGAGTACGGTGAGGCAACAGTCGATGAAGGTTATCTTGAATTTATAACCGAAAGTGACAAATCTGAGGTTCAGGCAGTGCTTAAAGGCTTGGAGCTTCACGTAAAAGCCCTCGCAGAGGAGTATGACGAATACATCCTTTG